>CAMYMG010000049.1 GCA_947259295.1 uncultured Rhizobiaceae bacterium | reverse complement strand
CCGGCGCCGCCGCCGGCGGAAGCGACCGTCGGCGCCGAACCGGCCGACCCCGCCATCCACCCGCTCTCCAGCGCCATGGAGGATCTGGCGGAGTAGCGGCGGCGGCCAGGCTGCGGTGAGGCGCAGCGCCCTACGATTACCCCCACCCGCGCCTGCGGCGCGACCTCCCCACAAGGGGGAGGTGGGTGCTTGTCCGTCGCTGCCCGTCTGTTCAACCGCCGTCATCCCGGGCGAGTGCGCCAACGAGGAACACCGGTCCCCCTCCCCCTTGTGGGGAGGGGTTAGAGGTGGGGGTGGCTTTCGCGCCGAGCTTTACGAGAGTACCCCCACCCGCGCCTGCGGCGCGACCTCCCCTCAAGGGGGAGGTGGGCGTGCGCTGGCGCAGGCGGCTCAATCCCCCGAGCTGCCCTGCGGGTAGGAGATGATCGACAGATAGCGGATCGGCAGTTTGGTCAGTTCCTCGGGCCCATGCGGCGCGTCGGCGTCGAAGAACAGGCTGTCGCCGGGCAGCATGCGGAACAGGTTCGAGCCGTGCCGGTACACCACCTCGCCCTCCAGCATGTAGAGAAACTCCATGCCCTCGTGCTGGAAGGTCGGGAAGACGTCGGAGTGCTCCGAGAGCGTGATCAGATAGGGCTCGACGACGACGCCGCTGGTGTTGGAGCCGACATGGCCGAGCAGGTTGTACTGGTGGCCGGCGCGCGTGCCGCGTCGCTCGATCTCCAGCCCCTCGCCGGACTTGACGAAGACCGCGCTGCGCTCCTCCTCGAAGCGGCGGAAGAAGGCGGTGACCGGCACGCCGAGCGCGTGGGAAAGCGCCTGCAGCGTGGTGAGCGACGGCGAGGTGATGCCGTTCTCGATCTTCGACAGCATGCCGAGCGACAGGCTGGTGGCGGCGGCAAGGTCGGCGACCGTGATGCCGAGCTTCTTGCGGAAGGCGCGCACCTCGCGGCCGATGGCGACTTCGAGCACCTTCTCGCGCGTGTCGCGCACGGCGTGCGGGTTCTGGGTCAGCGGCGGGCGGATGGCGTGGATGTCGCCGATCGCCCCCTTCAGCGATTTCAGGGGCACGGTCGCGGCCGCCGCCCTTCCGCCATTCGTCTTGTGTCCAGCCATGGCCAGCCTTTCTTCCCCAACCGCACCGGAGTTTTCACTTGCGGTGAATTTATCGGGCGCCAGATACACTGGCAGGAATAGAAGCTCAAGACTTGCGCCAAATGCCCGATATCGGCAATGGCGCATTGACAGATATACCGGACAAATTATTGTCCTCACAGTGAAATTTCTTTCGTATCGGAAAAGCTGTGGGGAGCCTTGGAATGCACAAACGCGTTGCCGTCATCGGAGCCGGACCATCGGGCCTAGCGCAGTTGCGGGCGTTCGCGTCCGCCGCGGCCAAGGGGGCGGAAATCCCGGAAGTGGTATGCTTCGAAAAGCAGTCGGACTGGGGCGGGCTGTGGAACTACACCTGGCGCACCGGCCTCGACGAGCATGGCGACCCGGTGCACGGCTCGATGTACCGCTACCTGTGGTCGAACGGCCCCAAGGAATGCCTGGAATTCGCCGACTACACCTTCGAGGAGCATTTCGGGCGGCCGATCGCCTCCTACCCGCCGCGCGCCGTGCTGTGGGACTATATCAAGGGCCGCGTGGAAAAGTCGGGGGTGCGGAAATGGGTGCGCTTCAACACGCCGGTGCGCATGGTGACCTGGTCGGACGACACCAAGAAGTTCACCGTCACCGTGCATGACCGCGAGAAGGACCTGACCTACTCGGAAGAGTTCGACAACGTGGTCGTCGCGTCGGGGCATTTCTCGACGCCCAACGTGCCCTATTTCCCGGGCTTCGAGACTTTTCAGGGCCGCGTGCTGCACAGCCACGACTTCCGCGACGCGACGGAATTCACCGGCAAGGACGTGCTGGTGATCGGCCGCTCCTACTCGGCCGAGGACATCGGCTCGCAGTGCCACAAATACGGCGCCAAGACGGTCACGGTCAGCTACCGTTCGGCGCCGATGGGCTTCACCTTTCCCGACAACTGGACGCAGCGCCCGCTGCTGCAGAAGGTGGTCGGCAAGACGGCGCATTTCGCCGACGGCTCGACCAAGGATGTCGACGCCATCATCCTGTGCACCGGTTATCTGCACCACTTCCCCTTCCTCGACGAGGGGCTCCGGCTGAAGACCGGCAACCGCATGTGGCCGCTCGACCTCTACGAGGGCGTGGTGTGGGAGAAGAACCCGGCGCTGTTCTACATCGGCATGCAGGACCAGTTCTACACCTTCAACATGTTCGACGCGCAGGCCTGGTTCGCGCGCGACGTCATGCTCGGCCGCATCGAGCTGCCGTCGCTCGCCGACATGCAGGCGCACAGCGCAAAATGGCGCGCACGCGAGGAAACGCTGGCCGATGCCGAGCAGATGATCTGGTTCCAGGGCGACTACACCAAGGAGCTCATCGACCAGACCGACTATCCGAGCTTCGACATCGAGGCGACCAACAGGACCTTCATGGAGTGGGAGCACCACAAGGAAGAGGACATCATGGGCTTCCGCAACAATGCCTACCGCTCGCTGATGACCGGCACCATGTCGCCCAAGCACCACACGCCCTGGCTCGAGGCGATGGACGATTCCATGGAAAGCTATCTGGCGGAGAAATAGGCCTGACGACATTCCGCCTGCTTGCCGCGGCAAGGTTACCTGACTAAAGTCAGGTAATGGACCGGCAGCAGATCGACACCGTCAGGCGCTTCAACCGCACCGTCACCCAGCGCATCGGCGCGCTGGAGGACGGCTATCTCCACCGCGGCCGGCCGCTCGGCGAGGCGCGCTTCCTGTTCGAGATCGGACCGGACGGCGCCGATGTGCAGCAATTGCGCGACCGGCTCAATCTCGACTCAGGCTATGCCAGCCGGCTGCTGCGCTCGCTCGAACGCCAGGGACTGGTGACGGTCGGGCGCGATGCCGAGGACGGCCGCCGGCGCCGGGTCATGCTCACCGAAACGGGGCTTGCAGAGTTCGCCGCCTATGACGGGTTGTCGGACGAGCTCGCAGGCTCGTTGCTTGCCTCGCTCACCGAGGCCCACCGCGCACGGCTGGTCGCTGCGATGGCCGATGTCGAACGGCTGCTCAAGGCCGGCGGCATCGTGCTGGAGATCGAGCCCTCCGACAGTGCCGACGCACGCTGGTGCCTTGAGCAGTATTTCAGCGAACTCGCCGCCCGCTTCGAGGAGGGTTTCGATACCGCGCTAGGCGCGTCTCCGGACGAGGTGCTGGTCGCGCCGCCGGACGGCGCCTTCCTGGTCGCCCGGCTCGACGGCAGGCCGGTCGGCTGCGGCATGCTGAGGCGCGACGGCGAGGTGATCGGCGAGATTAAGCGGATGTGGGTGAGCCCCTCGGTACGCGGCGCCGGGCTCGCCGGCCGGCTGCTTGCCCGGCTGGAGGAAATTGCGCGCGAATTCGGCTGGACGCATGTGCGCCTCGACACCAACCGGGCGCTCGCCGAGGCGCAGGCGATGTACCGCAAGGCCGGCTACCGCCCGATCGACCGCTACAACGACAATCCTTACGCCGACTTCTGGTTCGAGAAGGCGCTCTGACGCCGGCGAGTGGCTAGGTGCCGCGGCGCGGCGAGCCGTGGTGCTGGGTGATCTTCCAGTCGCCGTCCTGCCGCACGAGAACCCAAGTCATCCGGTAGGGGCTCGGCGTGTCGCCCTCGGCGAAGTCGACGAAACCGGCCGTGACGGCGACATCGGCCGAGAGCATGCGCACCGCCGGCATCGGATAGGCTCTGACGCGAACGTCGGGCGCCCGCCCGGCAAAGTAGGCGCGGACGGCGTCGCGGCCGACCTTCAGCTCGTCGACCGCCCCGAACAGTGTCGCATCCTCGGTGTAGAGGGCCATGTGGCGCTCGAGGTCGTGGCTGTTGAATGCCTCGATCCACCGGGCGAGCAGGTCTTCGATCGTCGGCGTGGCCACGCGGTCCATCAGAGCTTGGCGCGGGCCCTGGCGCTCCAGGCGTTGAACAGGCGGTCGGCGATGATGCCGATGAAGGCGATGGCGAGACCGGCGACGATGCCGCGGCCGGAGTCGGCCTTGGAGAGCGCGATGAACACTTCCTGGCCGAGGTCGCGCGTGCCGATCATGGCGCAGATGATGATCATGGCGAGCGCCATCAGGATCGTCTGGTTGATGCCGAGCATGATCTCGGGAAGCGCGAGCGGCAGTTGCACCTTCCAGAAGGTCTGGCGCCTCGTGCAGCCCGACACCACGGCGGCCTCGATCAGGCCGGGCGGCACCTGGCGGATGCCGTGATTGGTGTAGCGGATCGCCGGCACCACGGCGAAGGCGACGGTGGCGATCATGGCTGTGACGTCGCCGACGCGAAACAGCATGACCACCGGGATGATGAAGCAGAAGGAGGGCAGCACCTGAAGTGTATCGATGATCGGCGTGATGATCTTCTCGAAGCGGTCGCTGCGCGATGCCATCAGGCCGAGCGGAATGCCGATCAGGCAGGCGACGAAGGCCGAGATGCCGCAGAGATAGACCGTCGCCATGGTCTTTTCCCAAAGCCCGGTCACGGCGCAGAAGGCGGTCAGCGCGGCGATCAGGATGGCAAGCCTGGCGCCGGCAAGCTGGTAGCCCGCGAGGCCGAGCAGGAACACGGCGCCAAGCCAGGGAAAACCCTCGCAGAAGGCGCGCACCGGATTGAGCACGTAGAGGATCAGCGTGACGCGGAACACCTCGATGGCGTCGAAGAAGTTGATGGTGATCCAGGTTACCGCTGCCTTCCACGCCGGGGCCGTGGTGAAGGTGATCGCCTTGGGAACGTCGGCGAAGGCGGGAATGAACAGGCCGGCCAGGGTGGTGACCGCCAGCACGACGAGTGCCAGGGCGAGGTGCGGATAGCGCCGCAAAAGCCCGGCACCGGCTTCGACATGGACGTGGCCGCGCGCCTGGCGCCGTGCGAGCGCCTGGCTCAGTCGGTCGAGCGCGATGGCGAGCGCGACGATGGCGAGGCCGGCTTCCATGGCCTCGCCGACCTTCAGCGCGCGGAGCGCCAGCAGCACGTCGTAGCCGAGCCCGCCGGCGCCGATCATCGAGGCGATGATGACCATGTTGAGCGCCAGCATGATGACCTGGTTGACGCCGACCATCAGGGTCGGGCGCGCCGAGGGCAGCAGCACGCGCCACAGCTTCTGGCGCGCCGTGCAGCCGGCCATCTCGCTGAACTCGCCGATCTCCACCGGCACGCGTGACAGGCCGAGCATGGTGGCGCGCACCATCGGCGGCGTTGCGAAGATGGCGGTCGCGATCATCGCGGAGACCGGGCTGTTGCCGAACAAGAGCAGCATCGGGATCAGGTAGGCGAAGGTCGGGATCGTCTGCATCAGGTCGAGCGCCGGCGCGACGAAGAGCTTTTCCGCCCATGGCCGGCGCCAGGCCCAGATGCCGAGGAACAGGCCGGTGACGATGCAGAAGGGCACGGCAATCGCGATCAGTGCGAGCGTCAGCATGGCGCTCGTCCACTGGCCGAACAGCGCGATGTAGAGGAAGCAGCCGCCGACCAGCAGGCCGAGATTGCGGCCGCCGGCGGCGTGACCGGCAAGGAAGGCGGCGATGACGACGCCAATCCAGGACAGGCGCGGCAGCACGATCGCATCGGCGCCGTGACCGATCTTGAAGCTCTTGGCCAAGAGGTCGAGAGCGAAGTTCAGCGGCACGCCGAGGATCGTTGTGATGGAACGGGTCAGCCAGGACAGGTTGACCTTGAGCCAGTTCATGATGGCGCTGACCCAGTCGGCGATTGGCACCACATGGTCGGCGGGATAGTTGACCGCCCAGAACAGGCTGTCGCGGAACAGCGCGAGCACGACGACGGCGGCGAGCGCCACGGCCCAGACGGCCAGCCATTTCTGGACCGGCCGGACCCTGCCCGCAGGCGTGTCGGCCGCGATCGTCATACCGTCGCGCCTTGCCGGTCGATGCCGGCGAGGAGGTCGATGACGGCGTCGGGCGTGACCTCGCCGATCGGCTTGCCGGTGCCGTTGACCACGGCGAACGGCCGGCCGGCCGAGATCAGCCTGGCCGAGAAGGTCGAGATCCGGTCTTCGGGCGCCACCCTGTCCACATGATCGTCGCTGGCGCAGGGGCGCATGAGGCTGCGCGCGGAGATCACCTTGGCGCGCTGCACGTCGCGCGTGAACTCGGCGACATAGTCCGTCGCCGGGTTGACCACCAGTTCCTCCGGCGTGCCGATCTGGATGACCTCGCCGTCCTTCATGATGGCGATGCGGTCGGCGAGGCGGATCGCCTCGTCGAAATCATGGGTGATGAACACGATGGTCTTGTGCAGAACGGCCTGCAGCCGCATCAGCTCGTCCTGCATCTCGCGGCGGATCAGCGGGTCGAGCGCCGAGAAGGGCTCGTCGAGGAACCAGATCTCGGGCTTGGTCGCCAGGCTGCGGGCGATGCCGACGCGCTGCTGCTGGCCGCCCGACAGTTCGCGCGGATAGAAATGCTCGCGCCCGCCGAGGCCGACGAGGTCGATCACCTCGCGGGCCCGCGCTTCCCGGGTGACGCGGTCCATGCCCTGGACGCTGAGCGGGAAGGCGATGTTTTCGAGCACGTTGAGATGCGGCAGCAGGGCAAAGTTCTGGAACACCATGCCCATGCGGTGGCGGCGCAGCTCGATCAGCTCGGCATCCGAGATCGTCAGCAGGTTCTTGCCCTCGAACTCGACCTTGCCGAAGGTCGGCTCGACCAGCCGCGACATGCAGCGCACCAGGGTCGACTTGCCGGAGCCGGACAGGCCCATGATGATGAAGATCTCGCCCTCGCGGATCTCCAGATCGACGGCGCGGGCGGCGCCCACCAGGCCTGCCTGCTGCAGCTCGTCCGCGCTGGCGCGGCCATCGCGGCTCTTGATGAAATTTTCGGCGTCCGATCCGAACAGCTTCCAGACATTGCGGCAGGCGAGCTTGACGGGCCGGGCGTCCTTCGCAGGCACGTGCCCCACCTCAACGGCAGTGTTCATCGATCGTCCTTCAGGAGTGACGTTCTCAGGATCACGGCCCCGATCGTTACCCGAACGGGGCCGTTTGTCCATCGGGCAGCGCCTATTCGGCCCAGCCCTTCCACTTGGCTTCGTTGGCGGCGATCCACTCAGCCGCCACGTCCTCGGCGGACTTGCCGTCGAGATCGACCTCGCCGCTCATGGCGTTGAGTTCGTCGGAGGTCAGCGTGTAGTTCTTCGCCACATTGTAGGCGACCGGCCATTTGTCCTTCATGCCGGCCCAGGCGTATTTGTAGATTTCGCCGAACGGCTTGCCGCAGTCATAGGCCTTGTCGGGGTTGATGCCGACGCTCGGATCGGCATAGCACTCGGCCGAGTATTCAGGGAACTCGACCCACTCGCCCTTGTACTTGGCAGGCGCCCAGTGCGGCGAATAGATCCACAGCATGATCGGCGCCTTGCGCTGATAGGCCGATTCCAGCTCGGCGAACATCGCGCCGTCGGTGCCGGCATGGATGACGGTGAAGGGCAGGTCGAGTGCCTCGACGCGCTCGTCGTCAAAGCCTTCCCAGGTCACCGGTCCGCCGAGATAGCGGCCCTTGGGCGCCGTCTCGGCCGTCGAGAAGGCCTCGGCGCAGGCCGGGTCCTTCAGGGCTTCCCAGTTGGGCAGGCCCGGGCACTTCTCCTTCATGTATTCCGGATACCACCACTCTTCCTTGGCCTTGGGGCCAAGGGGGCCGAGCCGTTCGGTCTGGCCGGTGGCGTCGGACGCCTTCATGGCCTCGCCGGCGGTGGTGTCCCAGAATTCCATGGCGAGCGTCAGGTCGCCATTGGTGAGGCCGGTGGTCAGGCTGGAGAGGTAGTCGGCGGTCGGGTATTCGACGGTGTAGCCGAGCTTCTCGAGGATGCCGCCCATGATCTTGGCGTTCAGGTTGACGCTGGTCCAGTCGAACAGCGCGATCTTGATCGGGTCGTTGGATTCGGGCGCCTCGGCATAGGCGGAGGGCATCCACAGGCTTGCTGCCGCGAGCGCTACTGCCCCGGCCCCAAAGCGCGCAAACTTACTGTTCATCGACATGCTTAACTCCCATTGTACGATCTCGTGTCGTCGGTAGTCCCCTAGCGGGCCTCTTGCCGGGCCATCGTCCGCGGCGGAGCCACGACGCATTTTTCATGCTAGGAAAATTTATATACCAACATTGACCGTGCGCAATGGTCATTGCGGTCTCGAGCCCGCTTTTGCGGGTTTCGTTGCTGTTCAAAGTGACAGTCTGGGCAAAACTGCACAAAGCCGCAGCGGCCTGACCGCGCGGCGGGCAGGCGGTGCACAGAGCTTGTGCTGTGCCGTCAGGAGCGCGGGCGGGTCTTCTTGGGATCGTAGTGCGGGAAGCCGACGATGCGCGCTGGCAGCCGCTTCTGGTGGCCGTCGAGCTTGCCGATCTCGACCTCGGTATCGAGCGCCGAATGCACGACATCGACGCGGGCGAGCGCGATGTTCTTGCCGAGGAGAGGCGAGCGCATCGAGGAGGTGACGACGCCGATCTGGGCGCGGCCGACATGGATGCAGTCGCCATGGCCGACATCGACGTTGGAATCGATCTCCAGCCCGACGAACTTGTGCGACGGGTTCTCCTTGCGCCGGATCAGTGCGTCGCGGCCGATGAAGTCGTCGGTCTTGGATTTCAGCGGCACGGTGAAGGCGATGCCGGCCTCGAAGGGATCGGTCTGGTCGGAGAACTCGGTGCCGGCAAAGATCAAGCCGGCCTCGATGCGCACCATGTCGAGGGCCGCCATGCCCATCGGCTTCAGCCCGTGCTTCTGGCCGGCTTCCCAGACGGCGTCGAAGACGGCGGCCGCGTCGCGCGGATGGCAGAAGATCTCGTAACCGAGCTCGCCCGTATAGCCGGTGCGCGAGACGACGATCGGCACGCCCTGCGCGTCGCCGATGCGGGCGACGGCGAAGCGGAACCATTCGAGTTCCTCGATGGCGGGTTGCACCGGCGAAGTCCAGACGACCTCCTTCAGGATCTCGCGGCTGTTCGGGCCCTGCACGGCGATGTTGTGCATCTGGTCGGTCGAGGAGCGCACCATGACGGTCAGGCCGAGCTTCTTCGCCTGCTCGCGCAGCCAGGTGCCGCCGAAATCGTCGCCGCCGATCCAGCGGAAATTGTCGCGGCCGAGCCTCAGCAGCGTGCCGTCGTCGATCATGCCGCCATGCTCGTAGCACATCGCCGAATAGACGACCTGGCCGACGCCGAGCTTCTTGACATCGCGGGTCAGCACATATTGCAGCAGCGCCTCGGCGTCCGGGCCGGTGACCTCGAACTTGCGGAGCGGCGACAGGTCCATCACCACCGCCTTCTCGCGGCAGGCCCAGTATTCCTCGATCGGCCCGGCCCTGGAGAAGGCGTTGGCCAGCCAGTAGCCCTTGTACTCGATGAAGTTGCGCGTGTGTTTGGCGAAGCTGTCGTGGAAGGCGGTCTGGCGGGTCATTACGGGTTCAGCGTCTGGGGTCATGCGCTTCGCTACGGCTCGAGAGAATTTTTCTTCGCCCGAATAGGTGCGAACATGGATGTCGGTGAGGTCCCAGCCATTGGCCGGCGTGGTGTCGTCCGGGCAGGCCGAGGAGACGCAGACGATGTCGGTGAGCGCCCTCAGCAGCACGTAGTCGCCTGGCCGCGACCAGGGCTCGTCGGAGACGACCAGCCCCTGCGCGTCGATGGCGGTGTTGAAGAAGAAGTTGATCGCCATCCAGCCGGCGCGGGGCGAGACACCCTTGTCGGCCAGCGCCCGGTTGAAATTGTCTGAGCAGTTGACGTGGCCCGGATAGCCGATGTCGTCGTAATATTTCGCCGCGCAGGCGAGCGCAAAGGCGTCGTGCCGGCCGCAGGTGTCCTGCACGACCTCGACGAGCGGCTCCATGTCCTGGTCGTAGTATTTCGAATGCAGGCCGGGCATCGGGTAGCTCGAGCCCATCAGCGAGCGCGTCGTCGTCACGTCGAGCGGATGGTCCCTGCCCTTGTCGAGCTTGCGCGCCGAGAAGCACTGGAAGTCGGTGCACTGGCGGCCATCGACGTCGATGATCTGGATGTAGTCGCCGGCCTTGACGAAATAGGACTGCGCCGTCGCCGACTTGATGCGCTGGTCGAGCAGCGGGTCGGCGAGCGGATCGGGCAGCTCGAAGCGGTGCACCAGTTTCGGTCTGGCGCGCTTCAGCGTCACCGCCAGCGGGGTCGCCGTGTCATGCGCGTCGACCGCCATCGGGCCGCCGGGTGCCGCAACGATCAGCATGCCGTCGCGCTGTGCGACGAAGCTCTGCTCGGTGCCGGCCGGCGTGTCGGCGCCGAAGATGCTGAGCGCGACGGCCTGCGACAGGTCGATGCTGCGCCGTTCGAGCTTGCGGCGGAAGGTGCGCAGGCTCTCGTCGCCGGCGGCGATCATGGCCTTGAGGCCCGCCGGCTCGCCGGAAACTTGGACGCCGAGGACCGCCGGATCGGCGCGTCCGTCGCGGCCAAGGGCGACGAGCTCGGCACGCTGGCCGCCCTCGCTGTTGAGAATCGTGACCGTGTCGCCGGCTTCGAGGTCGAGCAGGATCGCTCCGGCGCCCGGAACGACATGGCGCTCCACGCCCGCCGCCAGGGTGCCGCCGCCCGGACGGATGATGCGGCTCGGCCTCGGTGGCCCGGCAAGGACGTCGGGATATGGCAGATGCAGCATTGCTCGTTCCCTGTGGGCGGCCGGCGGCGATTTGCTTGCGCGGAAGATTATTTGCATCAGAAGAATATCGGACAGGTGCGGCGGGAGCAAGGCGGACCTCCC
This sequence comes from uncultured Rhizobiaceae bacterium, assembly GCA_947259295.1. Classification (GTDB taxonomy): domain Bacteria; phylum Pseudomonadota; class Alphaproteobacteria; order Rhizobiales; family Rhizobiaceae; genus CAMYMG01. The sequence goes on along the minus strand of CAMYMG010000049.1, from coordinate 53,274 downwards.
TCACGGACCATATGCGACGCGTCAAACAGCTTGCCTCTTGTGCACGGGCCGTTATGAAACGGCATCGGAGGAAGTGCGGCCATGACCTATCACCGGATCACAGATTGGGACGACGCCTACGCCAACGGTGCCAATGTGCCGCGCGGCGATCGCTGGCCCGAGGCCTGGGTCGCGCCCTCGGCGGCCTATCGCGACGAACTCGCAGGCGCCGGCCGAGCCAAGCTCGGCCTTTCCTACGGCGACCGCCCGCGCAACCGGCTCGACCTTTACCTCCCCGCCGGCGAGCCCAAGGGTCTCGTCGTCTTCATCCATGGCGGATACTGGCTGCGCTTCGACAATTCCTACTGGGCCCACCTGGCGCGCGGAGCTGTCGAGAGCGGCTATGCGGTGGCCATGCCCTCCTACACGCTCTGCCCCGAAATCCGCATCGGCGGCATCGTTGACGAGGTCGGCGCGGCCATCGACCATGCGGCCGAAATGATCGCCGGGCCGATCCACCTGACCGGCCATTCGGCGGGCGGCCACCTCGCCTCGCGCATGATCTGCGCCAACTCGCCGGTGAGCGGGCCCGTCCGGCGGCGCATCGTCAATACGGTGTCGATCTCCGGCCTGCACGATCTGCGCCCGATGATGAAGACGGCGATGAACGCCGATCTCAAGATCGACGACGCCGAGGCGATGGCGGAGAGCCCGGCCCTGCTCGAGCCGATGGCCGGCGCGCGCATCACCTGCTGGGTCGGCGGCGCGGAACGGTCGGAGTTCATCCGCCAGAACGCCCTCTTGTCGAATGTCTGGATCGGCCTTGGCGCGTCAACCTCGACCGTGGTCGAGCCGGACCGCCACCACTTCACGATCATTGACGGGCTGGCCGATCCGGACCATCCATTGACGCGCACCCTGCTGGCGCAATGATGCCGCGGGCTTTATGAAGCGACGGTCCGGAAGATCAAAGTTGACGGGAATGACGCAATGAGAGCGGTTTTTGTGCAGTTGCAATGCCAGCCCGGCAAGACCTACGAGGTTGCGCACGCACTGTTCGAACGCGAAATCGTCTCGGAGCTCTATTCGACCAGCGGGGAATACGACCTGCTGATGAAGATCTATGTCGACAACGAGGACGACATCGGCAAGTTCATCAACGAGCATGTCGCCAATGTGCCGGGCATCGTGCGCTCCCTCACCACGCTGACCTTCAAAGCCTTTTAGGCAACCTAACCGATCATTTCCGGAGCGTTTCTTGACGGGCTGTGACGGCCCGGCGAGCGATTCCTTGCGAGCCTGAATAATCGCTCAGGTTGCATATTTGAATTTCCACAATCTACGATTGACAACGTAAAAGACGCGGAGGATGATGCGCCCAGTCCGGCTCCATTGGGGGATGCGATGCGGTGCAAGGGCTTTCCAGGAAGTGCATGCTTTCGTTTCGCGCCGGCGGCGCTGATGCTCGTCGCGGCCTGCCTGACGGCCGGCTGCGCTTATGTCACCGCGGTCCCCAGGAAGCCCGGCGAACGCATCAGCGGCATTCCGATCTATGACGTGAAGCCGCTTCTGGTGGTCACCGGCGAGAACGTCCAGGTGCAGATGGTGCCCAACTACAACCGCCCCTATGCGTTGCGGTTCGGTGCGTTCCTGGCGAAGAACAATTTCGAAGCGTCGATGCAGAACGGCATTCTGACGACCGTGAAGGCGGACATGGACTCGACGGAGTTCATCAAGCTGCTCACCGCCCTGGTCAACAAGCTGCCCGATGCCAAGGGCTTCTCGGATACGAAAGGAGGCTCTTCATCCGGCGGCATCAAGGACCGCTTCCAGGTCTACGACATCGTCTTCGACGACGAGGGCAACCTTGTCGGCCTGCGGCCGCTGCTCGTCGAGCCCAACCTGCTGAAGGTGAAGACGGCGACACGCACCGTCATCGCGGAGCCCCGGACAGCCGCCCAGCCGGGCGAAAGCAGGGGCGGTGACGAGATTACCCCAGGACCGGTCAGAGGGTAGGTTTCAGCAATGGTCGCCGACATCGTCAGGCATCCCGAATACGCCACCGTCGAGCGAACCATCGTGGACGAGGAGCAGGACCTCGCTCAGCGCTACGGCGCGCACCATGTGTGCGTCTCGAAGAAGTTCCGGGCGGGCGAAAAGCTTTCGGAAACATGCATCACCTTCTACGTGGCTGAGAAGGGAACGCCCGCATCGGGTGAAACGGTGCCGCGGGAATTGCCGCTGATCTACGACGACGGCTCGCGCGAGCGCAGCATCCTGACCGATGTTTGCGAACTCGGCGGCATGCCGCGCGGATTCGCCATGCGCGGCGGAAATGCCGTCATTGGTTCGGACAACGAAAACGGGACGGTCGGCCTGGTCTTCCGGCGTGGCAACCGCGACCTGTTCCTGACCAACGCCCATGTTGTCACCGATCCCGGCCGGCAGCCCGGCGAGGTCAGGGTCGAAGTGCCCAACGGGCCGATCGTGCAGGGCATCGTCACCGATATCGACGACCTGCTCGGCGGCATCGTGCGCAGCGACGCGGCAATCGTGCATGTCGCGACCGGCGTGATCGAGACCGGGCGTTTCCGCGGCACCGAGCTTCGCCTCGTCGGCTGCGGCGAGATCGCCAACAACGATGCCCGGCGCTTCTACTACGTGGCCATGGAATTCGTTCACGAGGCGGTCTGGCTTGGCTCCGTGCCAGGGGCTGCGGAGATCGACATCGACGGCCATAGACTCAACTACGCCGGCTTCCACAAGCTCCGGCTGACCGTCGGCCGCTGCGGGCCGGGCCATTCCGGCGCCGTGGTGTTCTGCCGCTCCGGCGCCGGCCTGATGGCGGTCGGCCTCCTGTTCGGCGGCATCGAGGACGCCAACGAGGTCTGGGTTTTCCCGGTCAGACGGTGCCTCAGGCAGATGAACATCGACCCGGACAGTCTGGCTGCCGGTTAGCGTTGGCCGTCAGCCGATCTGCGCTACGAAGGCGCGGATGATCTCGGTCAGCGCTTCCGGCTGCTCGACGCAGGGAATGTGTCCGGCATCCTTGATCACCTCGTAGCGGCAGCCGGGGATCAGCTTTGCCGTCGACAGCACAAGATCGGGCGGCGTTGCGCCGTCCTGGTCGCCGACGATGCAGATCGCCGGCACCGCGATTCGGCCGGCCGCCTCGGTGAAATCGGCGTCGCGGATCGCCTCGCAGGTCGCGACGTAGCCCTCGACCGTCTGGCGGACCAGCATGTTGCGGTAGCCGGCGAAGGCGGCGTTGCCATCGGCCCGGAAGGCCGGGGTGAACCAGCGCTCCAGGATGCCGTCGGCGATCGAGGCAATGCCGTCGGCGCTGATAGCATCGATGCGCGCGTTCCAGCTCTCGTCGTTGCCGATCTTGTGTGCCGTGTCGCAGAGCACCAGCGCGCGTACAAGGTCCGGCCGCGCGGCATAGAGCCCCTGCGCCACCAGCCCGCCGACTGACAGGCCGCAGACGATGACCTGGCGCGTGTCCAGCATATCGAGCAGGCCGGCGAGGTCGGCGACATGGTCGTCCATCGTCGAATGCGGGCCGCCCGAATCGGACAGGCCGTGGCCGCGCATGTCGTAGGTGACGATGGCGAAATCGCCGGCCAGCCGCACGATGACGTCGCGCCAGATGCGGAAATCGGTGCCCAGCGAATTGGCGAAGACGATGACGGGCTTTCCCGCCGGCGCGCCGATCAACTGGTAGTGAAGGTTTATCGTGCCGATCCTGGCAAACTGCATGGTCTCTCCGCGCCGCGACGGAGGCGGCAGATCAGGGATTGTGGACTACCGCCGGCTTAGCCGGTTTTTCGGCACGACCCAAGACCGGAAGTTTCGGCCGGCGTAGCGCAAGCCGTGCCGGACCGAGATAATCGCCGTGGACCCAGCCCTTCTCGTTCCCGACCATGACCAGGCGCCATTTGCCGTAGCGCGCCAGTTCACGCACGGTCTGGCCCGCCTTCAGCGTGGCGAGGATCTCTGCCCCGGTGTCGGCCTTGGCGCGGAGGTTGACCGCCGCGGTGGTGCGCAGGTTGCGCGGCTTGTCGGGCTTCGGGACCGAACCGGTCACGAGATTCTGCGGGCGGGTAGGCGGGCGCTCGATCTTCTTCGGCAGCGAGACCAGCGAGCTCGCGGCAGGCACCCGCGCCTGCGGACGCGGCGTGTCCTTCTCCTGCGAGACAACCCACACGCCGGCGGCGAGCGCGCCGGCGAGCAGCCATTTGAGTTTGGGAAGTGCCAGTCCAGCCATGCCTGCCAGGGTGACGGCAATAATTTAACATCTGACGAATTTTGCGCGGGACCCGGCGAACTGCCCCGCACGCAGGACTGTCGCTTGGGCCACGAATTGCGCTAAGGCAGGTCTGCCCGACCAAAATCGCCAGTGAAACAACGGAATCGGCCCATGACCCAGAAGACCCTTATCGCACCGTCGGTGCTGTCGGCGGACTTTTCGAAGCTCGGCGACGAGGTCGAGGCGGTGGCGGCTGCCGGCGCCGACTGGATCCATCTCGACGTCATGGACGGGCATTTCGTGCCGAACATCACCTTCGGGCCGCCGATCATCAAGGCGATCCGCAACCGCACGGACAAGTTCTTCGACTGCCACCTGATGATTGCGCCGGCCGATCCCTATATCGCGGCCTTCGCCGATGCCGGTTGCGATTCGATCACCGTGCATGCCGAGGCAGGGCCGCATCTCGACCGCTCGCTGCAGGCGATCAAGGCGCTGGGCAAGAAGGCCGGCGTTTCGCTCAACCCCTCGACGCCCGAAAGCGTCATCGAATATGTGCTCGACCGGCTCGACCTCGTATTGTTGATGACGGTCAATCCCGGCTTCGGCGGCCAGGCCTTCATCCCGGCGATGGTCGACAAGGTGCGCCGCGTCAAGGCGATGATCGGCGACCGCCCGATCAGAATCGAGATCGACGGGGGCGTGTCGCCGGAAACGGCACCGCTGGTCGTGGCCGCCGGCGCCGACGTGCTGGTGGCGGGTGCTGCCATCTTCAAGGGCGGCACCGAGGCCGCCTATCGTGCGAACATCGAGGCGATCAGGGAAGCAGCCGACAAGGCTCGCAGCTAGGGACTACAAGGAGAGATACCATGGCGGAGACAGCGCCTGTCTGCGACTTCGGATGGAAGGCAATCGACGCGACGCTGCCCGGCGTCGACGGCAAGCAGCATCGGCTGCTGGAGCTTGCCGGTCCGAACGGGTTGGTCATCGCCTTCATCTGCAACCACTGCCCCTATGTGAAGGCGGTGATCGATCGCATTGTGCGCGATGCCGCGGATCTGAAGCCACTCGGCATCGGTTTCGTCGCGATCAATTCGAACGACGCCGTTTCCTATCCGCAGGACTCGTTTCCCGAGATGAGGCTGTTCGCCGAACGGAACAGTTTCGGCTTCCCCTATCTGCACGACGAGGACCAGTCGGTGGCGCGTGCCTACGATGCTGCCTGCACGCCGGACTTCTTCGGCTTCAACGGCAAGCTCGAACTGCAGTACCGTGGCAGACTCGACGCCTCGCGCAACCGGCAGGGCGAACCCGGGTTGCGGCGAGACCTGTTCGAGGCGATGTCCGAGGTCGCCCTTACGGGGGCGGGGCCACGTGAGCAGATCGCATCGATCGGATGCTCCATCAAATGGAAGAATGCCGACCGCGGCGGCTGAAGCTCCGAGCCTAGCTTCCCAACCCGTCGAACAGGATGGTCGAGAGATAGCGTTCGGCGAAGGAGGGGATGACGACGACCATGTCCTTGCCGGCGTTTTCGGGCCGCGAGCCGACGATGATTGCCGCTTGCAGCGCCGCGCCCGACGAGATGCCGACCGGAACGCCTTCGAGCCGCGCGACGAGCCGCGCATTGGCGACCGAATCCTCGTTCGAGACGGTGACGATCTCGTCGTAGATCGAGGTGTCGAGGATTTTTGGCGCGAAGCCGGCGCCGATGCCCTGGATCTTGTGCGGGCCGGGCTGGCCGCCGGACAGCACCGGCGAGGCTTCCGGCTCGACGGCGACGACGTGGACGCCGGGCTTGCGCTTTTTCAGCACCTGGCCGACGCCGGTGATGGTGCCGCCGGTGCCGATGCCGGCGATCAGGATGTCGACGCTGCCCTTGGTGTCGTTCCAGATTTCCTCGGCGGTCGTCTTGCGGTGGATCTCGGGATTGGCCGGGTTCTCGAACTGCTGCGGAATGACCGCGCCCTCGATGCTGGCGGCGAGTTCGTCGGCCTTGGCGATGGCGCCCTTCATGCCCTTGGCGCCTTCTGTCAGCACCAGTTCGGCGCCGAGCAGCGCCAGCATCTTGCGGCGCTCGAGCGACATGGTCTCGGGCATGGTGAGGATCAGCTTGTAGCCCTTGGCCGCGGCGGCGAAGGCGAGCGCGATGCCGGTGTTGCCGGAGGTCGGCTCGACCAGCGTGTTCTTGCCGGGCGCGATCCGGCCCGAAGCCTCGAGCGCCTCGATCATCGCGACGCCGATGCGGTCCTTGACCGAGGCGATCGGGTTGAAGAATTCGAGCTTCGCCATCAGGTTGGCGACGATGCCCTTCTGCCTGGCGAACTTGTCGAGCCGCACGAGCGGCGTGTCGCCGATCGTCTCGGTGATCGAATTGTAGACGCGGCCGCGGCCAGGCTCATGTGTGGACATCGCTCAAACTCCCATGATTGACGCCCAAGATAGGGCTTTGGTCGGCAAAATCCGAGGGTATGGCATGCTCAATGCCGGCTCGGACAGAAATCAGATTCCGGCAACCTCCCGATTATGAGAACCAGTTGGCGCGCCAGGCCCGGCTACCGCACCGCGATCGCCGCCGCGGCGCCGGCCATGAAGCCGGCTGCGGTGCGGTTCAAGGCCTTCAGCGCGCGCGGTGTCGCGAGGAACCAGCGCGCCTTCGCCGCAAGCGCCAGATAGGGCACCAGCACGACGAGAAGCACCAGCACCGTCAGCCCGGCGAGCACCGCGTAGTCGGCCACCGTGATGGTCTTCAGGTCGACCAGCGTCGGCGTGATCGCCAGGTAGAAGATCATCGTCTTCGGGTTGCCGAGCGTCACTGTCAGGCCGGCGAGGAAGCTCGTCGCCAGGCCGCCCTTGCCCTTGCGCGCCTCGACCGTCTCGGCGGTGATGCCGCTCGTCCAGAATGTCCAGGCGAGAAAGCCGAGATACGCGACGCCGAGCCATTTGATGACGAGAAACACCATGCCGAAGGTCTGCGCCACCAGGGCCAGGCCGAGCACCACGGCGGTGAGGTAGGTGAGGTCGCCGACGATCAGGCCGAGCGACATGATGAGCGCCGAGCGAAAGCCGGAGCCGAGGGCGCGGGCGACGAGCGCCGTGACGCCGGGTCCGGGAATGGCTGCGGCGAGCGCAAGGGCGCCGCTATAGGCGATGAATCCGGCAAGGGTCATGGCGAGACACCCGGTGGAAGGACGCCCGATCTATCGCACGATCCAGGCGCCCTGCAATGGGCCAGAATCAGCCAGGCTTTGCCGGAAAGTCCGCCTCGAGCCGCCTTTCGAGTTCGACGAGATCGTCGGGCAGCGGCATGCCCATGGCGCGCATCTCGTTCAGCCGCTCGCGCAGCTGCTCCTGCACCTCGTGCGTGTCCTCGGGCTGGTTGACCATCTGCTCCAGCAGCAGGCTGATCTGCGCCTTGATTTCCTCGAGTGCCATGTCGTTCTCCTTTGAAGGCCTGCAGTCTCAGCTACCGCAGCATGCGGGAGACGATCTGGGCGGTGTAGTCGACCATCGGCACGATGCGGGCATAGTTGAGGCGGGTCGGGCCGATGACGCCGAGCGCGCCGATGACGCGCGAATCCTTGTCGCGATAGGGCGCCACCACCAGCGACGAGCCCGACAGGGAGAAGAGCTTGTTCTCAGAGCCGATGAAGATGCGCACGCCCGAGCCCTCCTCGGCGAGCTCGAGAAGCTGGATCAGTCCGTCCTGCGTCTCGAGGTCCTCGAACAGATGCCTGAGCAGCTCCATGTCGGCCTGGGCGGTGACGTTCTCGAGCAGGTTGGCGCGTCCGCGCACGATCAGCCGCGCCGGCAGGCCGCTTTCGCTGCCTGCCCAGACTGCGAGCCCGCGTTCGACAAGATCCTGCGACAGCGTGTCGAGTGCGGTCTTGGTCTCGTCCTTCAGCCGCGCGATCTCGGTCTTCGCCTCGGCCAGCGTGCGGCCGCGGATATGGGCGTTGAGGAAATTCGAGGCCTCGTGCAGCTGCGACAGGGTGACACCGGGCGGCAGTTCGACAACGCGGTTTTCGACGTCGCCGTTCTGGGAGACCAGCACGGCCAGCGCCTTGGACGGCTCGAGCTGGATGAACTCGATGTGCTTCAGCGGCACTTCGTGATTGGCCGTGAGCACCAGGCCGGCGCCGCGCGACATGCCCGACAGCATCTGGCTGGCTTCGGTCAGCATGTGTTCCATGGTGGCGCCGCTGCCCGATGCCTTGACCTGCGCCTCGATCACCCGGCGCTCGTCGTCGGACAGGTCGCCGAGCTCCATGAAGGCATCGACGAAGAAGCGCAGGCCCTTCTGCGTCGGCAGGCGCCCGGCGGAAATATGCGGCGAATAGACGAGGCCGAGATGCTCGAGATCGCTCATCACGTTGCGCACCGTGGCCGGCGACAGCGACGACGGCAGCATCCGCGACAGGTTGCGCGAGCCGACCGGCTCGCCGTCCCTCAGGTAGGAATCGACGATGCGCCGGAAAATGTCGCGCGAACGCGAATCCAGCGATTGCAGGTTCTGATCGGTGATCGGCATTGTCATAGGGACGCAGCACCTCCGGCTGGATGATATAGATTTTGCCGGCGGGAACACAACATGGCGGCACTGGCCGTTTTTCTTTGCGCTCATGGGAGCGCGGGGCTAAAAGCCCGCCACCAGTCCGATTCCCGAGGAAACAGCCTAGATGCGCCCATCCAAACGCCAGTTCGACGAAATGCGCGCCATTTCCTTCGAGCGCAACATTTCCAAGCACGCGGAGGGCTCCTGCCTCGTCAAGTTCGGCGACACGCATGTGCTGTGCACGGCGAGCCTGGAGGAGAAGGTGCCGGGCTGGATGCGCAATTCCGGCAAGGGCTGGGTGACTGCCGAATACGGCATGCTGCCGCGTTCGACGGGCGACCGCATGCGCCGCGAGGCGGCATCCGGCAAGCAGGGCGGACGGACGATGGAGATCCAGCGTCTCATCGGCCGCTCGCTGCGCGCCGTGGTCGACCTGCAGGCGCTCGGCGAACAGCAGATCACCGTCGACTGCGACGTCATCCAGGCCGATGGCGGCACCCGTACCGCCGCCATCACCGGCGGCTGGGTAGCGCTGCACGACTGCCTGCGCTGGATGGAAGCCCGCCAGATGATCAGCGTGGCGAAGGTGCTGAAGGACCACGTCGCGGCGATTTCCTGCGGCGTGCACGGCGGCGAGGCCGTGCTCGACCTCGACTATGTCGAGGATTCGACCGCCGGCACCGACGCCAATTTCGTCATGACCGGCAAGGGCGGCATCGTCGAGATCCAGGGCACCGCCGAAGCCGCACCCTTCACCGAGGAAGAGTTCGCCGCGCTGATGGGCCTTGCCAAGAAGGGCATTGCGCGCCTGGTCGATCTTCAGCAGATGGCGGTGGCATAGGGAAGAATGCAGCCTTCGGCGATCCTCGAATCGGCACTCTATGTCGGCGATCTCGATGCAGCCGAAGCGTTCTACGCCGGCGTGATGGGGCTCGAGCGGATCACCAAGGCCGAAGGCAGGCATGTCTTCTTCCGCTGCGGGGAGGGCGTGCTGCTGCTCTTCAACGCCGATGCGACGCGCAACCCGCCGGCGCCCGATGCGCGCCTGCCCGTGCCGCCGCACGGTACCGTCGGCCAGGGTCATCTTTGTTTTGCCGCGAGCGGCGAGGAGATCACGCGCTGGAAGGCGCGGCTCTCCGAACGGGGCGTAGCGATCGAAGCCGATTTCGAATGGCCGAACGGCGGCCGCTCGATCTATTTCCGCGATCCGTCCGGCAATTCGATCGAATTCGCCGAGCCAAGAATCTGGGGTTTGTGATGCGACGACTGGAGGGGCGCAAGATCGTCGTGGCGAGCCACAACGAGGGCAAGCTGCGCGAGTTTTCCGACCTGATGGCGCCGTTTGGGTTCGAGGCGAAGTCGGCAAAGGAACTCGGCCTGCCCGAACCTGACGAGACCGGCACAACCTTCGAGGAAAACGCCTACATCAAGGCCTTCGCGGCGGCGAGCGCCACCGGGTTGCCGGCGCTCTCCGACGATTCCGGGCTGGTGGTCGATGCGCTCGACGGCGCGCCCGGCGTCTATACCGCCAACTGGGCCGAGCGGCCGGACGGCACGCGCGATTTCGGCATGGCCATGCAGCGGACCGAGACCGAACTGCAGCAGCGCGGCGCGACCGAGCCCGGCCAGCGCACCGGCCGCTTCGTCGCCGTCATCTGCCTTGCCTGGCCGGACGGCGAGGCGGAATATTTCCGCGGCGAGGCCGAGGGCCGGCTGGTCTGGCCGCCGCGCGGCGACAGCGGTTTCGGCTACGATCCCGTGTTCCTGCCTGTCGGCCATGACCGGACCTTCGGCGAAATGACGGCCGAGGAAAAGCACGGCTGGAAGCCTGGCCAGGCCGAGGCGCTGTCGCACCGCGCGCGCGCCTTCCAGAAATTCGCCCGCGCCTGCCTGGGGGCGGCATGAACGACCTCCTGCCGGTCGGCCGCGACCCGGGCTTCGGCATCTACGTCCACTGGCCGTTCTGTGCCGCCAAGTGCCCCTACTGCGATTTCAACAGCCATGTCCGCCACCAGCCCGTCGATCAGGAGCGCTACGCCGCAGCCTTCGCGACCGAACTCGCGACGATGCGGGCGCGCACCGGTCCGCGCGAGGTCACCAGCATCTTCCTTGGCGGCGGCACGCCGTCGCTGATGCAGCCCGAGACGGTCGGCGCCGTGCTCGACGCCATCGGCCGCAACTGGACCGTGCCCGCGGGCATCGAGGTCACGCTGGAAGCCAACCCGTCCTCGGTCGAGGCCGAACGCTTTCGCGGTTACCGCGCTGCCGGCGTAAACCGCGTGTCTCTCGGCGTCCAGGCACTGAACGATCGCGACCTGAAATTCCTCGGCCGGCTGCACAATGTCGCCGAGGCTCTCAAGGCGATAGAACTGGCGCGCGAGATCTTTCCGCGCCTGTCGTTCGATCTGATCTACGCCCGGCCGAACCAGACGCTGGAGGAGTGGACGGCGGAACTGGAACAGGCGATCGGCTATGCGGCCGACCACCTGTCGCTCTACCAGCTGACCATCGAGGAAGGCACGCCCTTCCATGCGCTGCATGCGGCGAGGAAATTCCTCATCCCCGACAATGACCTTGCAGCCGACCTCTATGCGCTGACGCAGGACGTCACCGCCGCGCACGGCCTGCCGGCCTACGAGATTTCCAACCATGCCAGGCCGGGTGCCGAGAGCCGTCACAACCTGACCTACTGGCGCTACGGCGAATATGTCGGGGTCGGCCCCGGCGCGCATGGACGCTTCGTCGAGCACGGCACGCGCATCGTGACGGTTGCCGAGAAGATGCCCGAAACCTGGCTCAACCTGGTCGAGGCCAAGGGCCACGGCGTGACGGGCGGCGAGACGCTGAGCAGAGGCGAGGAGGCCGACGAGTTTCTCCTGATGGGGCTGCGACTTGCCGAGGGGATCGATCTCGGGCGGTATGAATCCATGGCGGGAAAAGGCTTCTCGCCAGCGCGTCTGTCGGTCCTGCAGCAGGAGGGTCTGGTCGCGCCCGTCGGCAATTCGCGGCTGCGCGCGACGGCGTCTGGCATGATTGTCCTGGATGCGGTGGTGGCGGATCTGTCGCGATAGCAGGCGGTCGTCAGGCAGGTGCGAGAAGCGTAATCGATAGCTTACATTATAACGGAGGCGATCATGAACGCCGCGTTCTCTTCCTGGCAACTGTGGGCGCTGCTGGCGGCGGCCTTCGCAGCGATGACGGCCATCTTCGCCAAGGTCGGCATCGAGCACATCGGCTCTGATTTCGCGACCCTCATCCGCACCGCAATCATTCTGATCGTGCTCGGCGCGATCATCGCCGCCACCGGCCAATACCAGCCGCTGCGGGAGATTTCGCCCCGCACCTGGCTTTTCCTAACCCTGTCGGGACTGGCGACCGGGGCTTCCTGGCTGTGCTATTTCCGCGCGCTGAAACTCGCCACGGCGTCGCAGGTGGCGCCCGTCGACAAGCTAAGCGTCGTTCTCGTGGCGGTGTTTGGTGCGATTTTTCTCGGCGAGCGGTTGAGCGGGATCAACTGGCTTGGCGTCGTCCTGATCGCCACGGGTGCCGTGCTGGTCGCCTACCGATTCTGAACGTGCATCTCCGCGCTTCGTGACGAATCGCGCCACGGCGATGTCGAAGCGTTTCAACGACCGGTTCAATGTTCCGATGTTCTTTCTTCGCGCTCGACGCTGTCGGACAAGCGCGACGCCGAATCCGGCTTTTCAGGGTCCTGCGGTTTCCTGGAGAACTGCTCGCATGTCTTGGAGCCGAGCCTGCCTTTTCCGGCATAATAAGGGTCGAACGCATCCTGAATAACGAGACTGGCCATCGGTTCCTCCCTGAACCCTCGAACAACCCCCGATCCAAGATTTCGTTCCCGATAGTGGCGAAGCGATGGCGTGGTGCGCGAGCACGGCTTCACGCCTTTGCAACCGGCTGCCGCCGTGGCAAGGATGGCCGCCAGGAGACCGGAAACGCAGTGACGCAACAGCAAAAGACCTATCTGGTCGGCCAGACCGAGATTGCGGCCCCACCGCTGGAGGTCGCGCTCTATCTGGTCGCGACCCCGATCGGAAATCTGCGCGACATCACACTCAGGGCGCTGGAAACGCTGGCCGGCGCCGATATTGTCGCTTGCGAGGATACGCGCGTGACCAGGGTCCTGCTCGACCGCTACGGCATCCGGCAACGCCCGGCCGCCTATCACGAGCACAATGCCGGCGAGGCCGGCCCCAAGCTGATTGCCGCGCTCGCCGCCGGACAGAGCGTCGCCCTCGTCTCGGATGCCGGGACCCCGCTGGTCTCGGATCCCGGGTTTCGCCTTGTCGGCATGGCGATCGAGGCGGGCATTCGCGTCATTCCGATCCCGGGGGCTTCGGCCGTGCTGGCAGCGATGACCGCATCGGGCCTGCCGTCGGACACCTTCATGTTTGCCGGCTTCCTTCCGACTAAGGACGGCCAGAAGCGAACGCGTCTCGAGGCTCTGAAGAGCGCGGACGCGACGCTGATCTTCTTCGAATCGCCGCGGCGCCTCAAGGAAACGCTCGCTCTGCTGGCCGAGGTGCTCGGTGACCGGCAGGCGGCGATCGGGCGGGAACTGACCAAGGCCTTCGAGGAAATGCGCTACGGAACGCTTGCCACGCTCGCCGAACATTACGCGCAGGCGGCGACCCCCAAGGGCGAGGTCGTGATCTGCGTGGCGCCGCCCTCGGAAACGCCCGACCGGCCGCAGGACATCGACCGGCTGCTCCTGTCGCTGGTGGCTGAAATGCCGGCGTCGAAGGCGGCGGCGGAAGCCGCGAAGATGACCGGCCAGCCGAAGCAGGCGCTCTACCGGCGATTGCTCGAATTGCGGGACGGGCACGGTGGCTGACAGCCGGGCCAGGCTAAAGGCCTACCGGCGCGGCCATTCGAGCGAATGGCTGGCGGCAGCCGCGCTGATGCTCAAGGGGTTCAGGATCGTTGCCCGGAGATACCGCACAAAGCTCGGCGAAATCGACCTGATCGCGCGGCGCGGCGATCTTGTTCTGGTCGTCGAGGTCAAGGCGCGGCGAACACTGGTCGAGGCAATGGATGCCATCGCCCGCGAGTCGGAGCGGCGCATCGAGGGTGCTGCCGACCTGTGGCTCGCCCGACAGCCGGACTACGGCCAGCTCTCCATACGCTTCGATATGGTAGCGGTACTGCCCTGGCGCTGGCCGGTGCATGTCGAGAACGTGTTTTACGGACGCAACTGAGGCCGGGCCTTTACGCGGGCAGACATTCCAACTATCTGCGCCCTGAACACGCGGACAAAGGGGCTGCGCGCCGCGCCAAGCCCACTGGAGACGATCATGAGCCTTCCCGACCGGCTGAGCAGCGAGCCCAAGAGCCCGTTCTACAACGAGGAGCTGCTGGAGCGCGGCGTCGGCATCATGTTCAACGGCAAGGAGCGGACCGACGTCAGCGAATACTGCGTCAGCGAAGGCTGGATCCGCGTGCCGGCGGGCAAGGCCAAGGATCGCTTCGGCAATCCGATGACCATCAAGCTGAAGGGCACCGTGGAGCCCTTCCTGCCGGAACAGCCCGCCGGTTCCTAGCCGGCGCGGTTGCGCCGCTCCACCGTCATCGGCAGGCCGCCCTCGGGCTGCGTCGTCAGCTTCTGCACCGGCCACGGCTTCGTGTCCGGTGTCGTGTTGAAGCGGTATTTCGACATCAGGACGGCGAGCGCGATGATGGCCTCCTGCATGGCGAAGCTGGCGCCGATGCAGATGCGCGGGCCGGCACCGAACGGCAGATATTGGTAGCGGTCGATCCTGTCGCGGTTCTCCGGGTGGAAGCGCGACGGCATGAAGGCATCCGGCCGGTCCCACAGCTTGCGGTGGCGGTGGATCGTCCACGGCATCATCAACACCGCGGCTTTCGGCGGAATGTAGAGGTCGCGCCACTGCTCCGGCTCGATCGGCTCGCGGTTGATGGATGGCGCCGGCGGGTAGAGCCTGAGCGCCTCCTCGAAGGCGGCGCGCGTCAGCGGCATGGCATCCAGCCATTTGACGGGATCCGGCTCGCGCGCCAGCACGGCGTCGATTTCCCGCTCGATCGGCTCGCGCTCCCATGGCGCTTCGGCGAGGCAGTAGATGGTCCAGCCGAGCGCCCGCGCCGTCGTTTCGTGGCCGGCGCCGATGAAGGTGATGATGTTGTCCTCGATCTCGCCGCGGGTCAGACCGTCCGGGCCCTCGGCCCGCAGGAGCAGCGTCAGGAAATCCTCGGGCACGCCGTCGGGCGAGCGCTTCAGCCGATCGCTGCGCAGGGCGATGGTGTCGGCAACGATCTTGCGGAAATAGGCCATCGTCTTGCGGCCGCGGATGCGGGTGAGGCGCGGCATCCAGTCTGGCGCGCGCAGCAGGTCGAGCGGGTCGACGCGGCCCATCGTCTCGAACAGCCGGTCGATCTGCGACGCAAAGCTGCCCGGTTCGCCGGCGATCTCGCCCGAAAACAGCGTCTCGGCGAGGATGTCGTAGGTCAGCATGGTCATGTCGACGGCGACGTCGACGGTGCCGCCCGCCTCGTAGCGCTCGGCGAAGGCGAGGCTGCGTTCAAGCATCGGCCTGGCGAAGCCGAAGATGTGGCGCGGCGTGAAGACCGGCGCCATCGCCTTGCGCGAGCGCTTCCAGACGTCGCCCTCGGCCGTAAGCAGCCCGTCGCGCAGGATCGGTCGCAGGATCTTCTGGCGCACCGTCGCCATCTTGTAGTTCTTGGCGTTGTCGACGAGCACATGGCGGATCAGCGCCGGGTCGTTGGCGATGACCAGCGGACCGCCGATGCCGGTGACTGAAATATAGGGCTCGTTGTAGGAGGGCTCGCCCCACAGTTCGAGCGGGTTGCGGTAGACGATGCGGATCATTTCGAGCGTCGAGGGAGGCGTGGTGCGCGGTGTCGGCGCCGGGGGCACGAAGGGTGCTGGCAGTGTGTCCAATGGGGTCTCCGCCTCTAAAATCCGAATCTAGTGCGCCGGGACGGGAACGTCCATCATCGCGCGGCCACAGGCCGGCCAGGCCGCGCCGCGCGCCGGGGTGTGCAAAACCGTCAAAAGCTTGGAATTCAAGGCCTGAGCGCCTATATATTGAGCATGTTTCATGGTCCGATTCGGACCGGGTTTCTTGCGCTCGCGCGCGATAGTCAGACGAAAGCATTTCATGAGCGACCAGACCGAGAACGTTGCCGGCCAGCCGGCCGAGTATGGTGCCGATTCCATCAAGGTTTTGAAGGGGTTGGATGCCGTTCGCAAGCGGCCGGGCATGTATATCGGCGACACCGACGACGGTTCGGGCCTGCATCACATGGTCTACGAGGTGGTCGACAACGCCATCGACGAGGCCCTGGCCGGACACGCCGACCTGGTGACCGTTACGCTCAATCCCGATGGTTCGGTCACCGTCATCGACAATGGCCGCGGCATTCCGACCGACATGCATGACGAAGGCGTGTCGGCGGCCGAGGTCATCATGACCCAGCTTCATGCCGGCGGAAAGTTCGACCAGAACTCCTACAAGGTGTCGGGCGGCCTGCATGGCGTCGGCGTTTCCGTCGTCAATGCGCTGTCGGCCTGGCTCAAGCTGAAGATCCGCCGCAACGGCTCCATCCATGAGATGAGCTTCACGCATGGCGTCGCCGACGGTCCGCTGAAGGTCATCGGGACCTACGAGCAGGACAAGCAGCCGGGCACCAATGAAGGCCGCAGCGGCAGCGAGATCACCTTCTTTCCGTCGAGCGAGACCTTCACCATGGTCGAGTTCGACTACGGCACGCTGGAGCACCGGCTGCGCGAACTGGCCTTCCTGAACTCCGGCGTGCGCATCGTGCTGACCGATGCGCGCCATGCCGACGTCAAGAGCCTCGAACTGCTCTACGAGGGCGGCCTGATCGAATTCGTGAAATATCTCGACCGCGCGAAGAAGCCGCTGATCACCGAGCCGGTGGCGATCCGGGCGGAACGCGACGGCATCACCGTCGAGGTGGCGATGTGGTGGAACGACAGCTACCACGAGAACGTGCTGGCCTTCACCAACAACATCCCGCAGCGCGACGGCGGCACGCATCTGGCCGGCTTCCGCGGCGCGCTGACGCGCCAGATCACCGGCTATGGCGAGGCGTCTGGACTGACCAAGAAGGAAAAGGTCGGACTGATCGGCGACGACTGCCGCGAGGGGCTGACTGCGGTGCTGTCGGTCAAGGTTCCCGACCCGAAATTCTCCTCCCAGACCAAGGACAAACTGGTGTCCTCCGAGGTTCGCCCGGTGGTCGAGGGACTGGTCAACGAGGCGCTCGGCACCTGGCTGGAAGAACATCCGGCCGAGGCCAAGATCGTCATCGACAAGGTCATCCAGGCTGCAGCGGCGCGCGAAGCCGCGCGCAAGGCGCGCGACATCACCCGCAAGAGCACGCTCGGCGTGACCTCGCTGCCGGGCAAGCTCGCCGATTGCCAGGAACGCGACCCGGCGAAATCCGAACTCTTCATCGTCGAGGGTGACTCGGCAGGCGGCTCGGCCAAGGGCGGCCGCTCGCGCCAGAACCAGGCGATCCTGCCGCTGCGCGGCAAGATCCTCAATGTCGAGCGCGTGCGCTTCGACCGCATGCTTGGTTCCGACATGATCGGCACCATGATCACCGCACTCGGCACCGGCATCGGCAGCGACGAGTTCAACGCCGACAAGCTGCGCTATCACAAGATCATCATCATGACCGACGCCGACGTCGACGGCGCGCATATCAGGACGCTGCTCTTGACCTTCTTCTTCCGGCAGATGCCGGAGCTGATCGAGCGCGGCCACCTCTATATCGCGCAGCCGCCACTCTATAAGGTGACGCGCGGCAAGAGCTCGCAATACATCAAGGACGAGAGCGCTTTCGAGGAGTTCCTCATCGGCTCGGGGCTCGAAGAGGCCTCGCTGACGCTGGATTCCGGTGAGGTCCGCACGGGCCAGGACCTGCGCGCCGCCGTCGACGACGCGCTGGCCGTGCGCTCGCTGCTCAACGGGCTGCACACGCGCTACAGCCGCACCGTGGTCGAGCAGGCGGCGATCGCCGGCGGTCTCAACGCGGAGAAGATGGCCGATCTGGGCAGCGCCAACCGCATGGCCGAGGCCGTCGCGGAGCGGCTCGACGCGATTGCCGACGAGACCGAGAGGGGCTGGACCGGCCGCATCTCTACCTCCAATGAGGGACCGGGCGGGTTCGTCTTCGAACGCACCGTGCGCGGCGTCAAGGAATTCGCGCATCTCGACCTCGGACTGATCAACTCCGCCGATGCCCGCCAGCTCGACCGCTATTCGGCGCGCCTCGGCGATATCTACCAGAAGTCACCCGTGCTGCGCCGCAAGGACGTCAACGAGGTCATTTCCGGGCCGATGGCGCTGCTCGACGCGATCTTTGCCACCGGCCGCAAGGGCCTGACCATGCAGCGCTACAAGGGTCTCGGCGAGATGAATGCCGAGCAGCTCTGGGAAACCACGCTCGATCCGAACGTGCGCTCGCTGCTGCAGGTCAAGGTCAACGACGCCACCGATGCCGATTCGCTGTTTGCGCGGCTGATGGGCGACGACGTCGAGCCGCGCCGCGAATTCATCCAGGAGAACGCGCTGAGCGTCGCCAATCTGGACGTTTAGGCGGACTCTACTCAGTTCTCAGTAGTACCGCGGGATCGGGCCATCCTGCGGCGTCTGCCGGTCCGACAGGTCGAGGAAGATCTCGTCGACGAAACACCAGCCCCAGCCTTCCGGCGGGTCATAGCCCTCGATCACCGGATGGCGCGTCGCGTGGAAATGCTTGGTGGCGTGGCGGTTCGGCGATTCATCGCAGCAGCCGACATGACCGCAGGTGCGGCATAGCCGCAGATGCACCCATTCGCTGCCGGTCTTCAGGCATTCCTCGCAGCCCCGGGCACTCGGCGTCACGTCCTCTACCATTTCCGCGTGGCGGCATTCATCGGCCATGTCTTGTCCTCTCTCAGGCGGTCGCCTGCTGTGCGCCCGACAGATAGCCATGCAGCGCGGCAACGACCTGCGCGCCTTCGCCGATGGCGCTGCCGACGCGTTTTACCGAGCCCGACCTGACGTCGCCGACCGCAAAGACCCCGGGCACGCTGGTCTCGAGATGGGCGCCGGCACGCTGGCCGGTGAGGACGAAGCCGGCCTTGTCAACGCCGACGCCGCACCCTTCGAGCCACTGGGTGGCGGGGTCGGCGCCGACGAACAGAAAGACATGGCGCATGTCGCGCTCGGTCTCGCGGCCGCATGAATTGTCGCGCATCCGTACCCGCTCGAGGCGGCGGTCGGAACCCTCGAGCGCAACAAGTTCGGTGCGCCGGTGAAGCTCGATATTGGGCGTCGCGGCAAGGCGGTCGATGAGGTAGCGCGACATGCTGTCGGCGAGCTCGGGCCCGCGGATCAGCACATCGACCTTGGCCGCGAGGCCAGAGAGGTAGACTGCCGCCTGGCCGGCCGAATTGCCGCCGCCGACCACGATGACGTCCTGGCCGGTCGTCGGCTTGGCCTCGACCGGCGAGGCCCAGTACCAGACGCCCTTGCCTTCGAAGCGGTCGAGTTCCGCGATCGGCGGACGCCGGTAGCGGGCGCCGCTGGCGATCACCACCGAGCGCGCCCTGATGCGCTCGCCGCCGTCGACCATGATAGCGAAATAACCGTCGTCTAGACTGCAGTCGAGGCTGAGCACCGCCGTCGGGATCATCAGGTCCGCCCCGAACTTCTGGGCCTGCACGAAGGCCCTTCCGGTCAGCGCGCCGCCCGATATCCCGGTCGGGAAGCCTAGATAGTTCTCGATGCGGGCGCTGGCCCCGGCCTGGCCCCCATAGGCCCGGCTGTCGCACACGGCGACGGACAGCCCCTCGGAGGCCGCATAGACCGCGGTTGCAAGCCCCGCCGGCCCCGCGCCGACGATAGCCACGTCGTAGACGACGGTACCGGACCGGCCCGCATTCATGCCGATGGCGCGCGCGAGTTCCGTCTCGGCCGGATTGCGCAGCGTCGTGCCGTCCGCCAGCACCACCCATGGCAGGTTGCGCAGGCAGGTGGGCGCAGCCGCGACGAACGAGGCGGCATCCTCGTCGGTTGCAGGATCGACAAGGTGATGCGGATAGCCGTTGCGGTCGAGAAAGTTCTGCAGCCGGGCAACGTCCGGCATGGTGTCGTCGCCGACGATGAGCGGCCCGCCGACGCCGCTCTGGATCAGTCCCACCCGTCGCAGGATGAGCGCCCGCATGATGCGTTCGCCGAGATCGGCTTCCGCGACCATCAGCGCGCGCAGCCGATCCGACGGGATGACGAGCGCCTCGACTTCGCAGCCATCGGCCCTGCCGTCGACCAGCGAAGCACGGCCCGACAGTTTGACCGACCTCGCCGAGGAACTGCCCCGGGCCGTGGTCGACCACCGGATTGACGTGGCCGAGCCCGTCGCGCTGGGTCATCGCCACCTGCCCCTTCAGGAGCACGAGCATGCCGGGCGAGACCTTGCCGGTCTCCACGATCAACTCGTTGGCCGCAAAATGCGTGAGCGTCCCGAAAGGGGCGATGCGGTCGATATCGCGCGACGACAGCACCGGGAACATCTGGTCGTAGCGCGAATTCAGCTTGGGGACGGTCTGTGACACCATGAGGACTGTTCTCTCATCCGCAGACGCCAGGTCTTTTCAATTCGCCCGCAATCAACGACGTGACCGTCTGCTGCGATCCTGCATCGCTGCGTTTCAGACCTCAACCGATTTCAGACGTTCTGCGACCAGGTCGGCCAGCTTCGCGGCAACCGCGTCTTTTGACATTTCGGGCCATTCCTCGACGCCGGCCTTCGATACGATCCTGACGCGGTTCCGGTCGCCGCCCATCACCCCGCCTTCGGGGCTGACATCGTTGGCAACGATGAAATCGGCGCCCTTGCGGGCGAGCTTGGCTTGGGCGTTGGCAAGCAGGTTCTGGGTCTCGGCGGCAAAGCCGACGACGAGGTAGGGCCGCTGCCGGTGATGGCCAATACCGGCGAGGATGTCCGGGTTTTCGACCATTTGCAGCGAGGGCGGGCCGCTGTCTGCCTGCTTCTTGATCTTCTGCTGTGCGGATGCCGATGTGCGCCAGTCCGCGACCGCGGCGACAAAGATCGCGGCGTCGGCCGGCAGAAGCTCTTCGACCGCATCGCGCATTTCCTCCGCCCGCTCGACATGCACGGTATTCACCCCTGCCGGATCGGCGATCGACACCGGCCCGGACACCAGCCGGACATCGGCGCCGAGCCGCGCCAGCGCCGCGGCTATGGCGTGCCCCTGCTTGCCGGAGGAGCGATTGGCGATGTAGCGCACCGGGTCGATCGGCTCATGCGTCGGGCCGGAGGTGACGATGATCCTGCGGCCCGCGAGCGGCTTGGGCGCCCGGTCGAGCAACGTCTCGACGGCTGCGACAATCTCCAGCGGCTCGGCCATGCGGCCGGCGCCGGCCTCGCCGCTTTCCGCCATCTCGCCGGCATTGGGCCCGACGAAGACGATGCCGTCGCCCCGCAATGTCGCCAGGTTTCGGCGTGTCGCCTTGTGGCTCCACATTCTCGGGTTCATCGCCGGCGCCAGCACAACCTGCTTGTCGGTCGCCAGCAGGACGGTCGAGGCCAGGTCGTTGGCCAGGCCGTTTGCGAGCTTTGCCATCAGGTCGGCGGTCGCCGGCGCGACGACGATCAGATCGGCCTCGCGCGACAGTCTTATGTGGCCGATGTCATGCTCGGCCTGGCGGTCGAAGAGATCGGTGAACACATGATCGGCTGACAGGGCGCCGACCGACAGCGGCGTGACGAATTCCTGCGCCGCAGCCGTCATGACACAGCGCACCGCCGCACCGCGCTCGCGCAGGCGGCGGATCAGATCGAGAGACTTGTAGGCGGCGATGCCGCCGCCGATGATCAGCAGGATCCGGCGACCGGCAAGGCTGGCTGAGCCGGCCATGGAAACTCCGGACGCATTCTCGGCAGGGCCTTGCGCGGATCGCCCCAACCCGGCGGGCTCGACGCCTCCCGATAAAGGGTCTGTCGCCACGCCGTCGCGGATCATCATGCGCAACTGCTCTTCCATGGAAACGCCGTTCCTGGCCGCGAGTTGGCGCAGCCGGTCCTTCACAGGTGCGTCGAGGTTCCTGACGGTGATGCTGGCCAAGTGATTGCATGCCTCCGGGTGATTGATATCATTGCAATCACTCTGGCACGTTCGACGGCGTCAGGAAAGGCTGATGGCGATCCACACCAGCGCAATCGCGCCGATCCAGAGCGCGACACGGCCCCAGCGGGTGGCGCGCGCCTCTGCCTTGCCGATCGCATCGGTGGTCGCCTTGTCGAATCTCAGCCCGTGTTCGGCCATGTCGTCGATCTCGCGCGACAGGCGTTCGGTCCGGGCCGCGATGTCGGGCGCCTGGCGAATGAGCGACAGGAGCGCGTTGGCGCCGTCGCGCGCGTCGATCATGATGCCGCGCGGGCCGAGATTGCCGGCGATCCAGTCGCCGACGACCGGCTCCGAGGTCTTCCACATGTTGAAGGCCGGATCGAGCGTGCGCGCCACGCCTTCGACGACGACCATGGTCTTCTGCAGCAGCACGAGTTCGGGCCGCGCCTGCATGTCGAAGAGTTCGGTCACCTCGAACAGCAGGGTAAGCAACTTTGCCATCGAGATCGTCTCGGCCGGCTGGCCGTGGATCGGCTCGCCGATGGCACGGATGGCCTGCGCGAAGGCAGCGACATTGTGCGTGCGCGGCACGTAGCCGGCCTCGAAATGGACCTCGGCGACACGCAGGTAGTCCCTGGTGATGAAGCCGTAGAGGATTTCGGCCAGAAAGCGCCGCTCCTTCTTGCCGAGCCGCCCGGTGATACCGAAATCGACCGCGACAATGGTGCCGTCGGCCTCGACGAACAGATTGCCGGGGTGCATGTCGGCGTGGAAGAACCCGTCGCGCAGCGTGTGGCGCAGGAAGGACTGGACGAGGTTGGCGGCGATCAAAGGCAGGTCGTGGCCGGCGGCGCGCAATCCCTCGACGTTGGACATCTTGACGCCGTCGATCCACTCGAGCGTCAGCACGTCGCGTCCGGTGCGGACCCAATCGACGGTGGGCACGCGAAAGCCGGGATCCTCGCTGGTGTTTTCGGCGATTTCGGACAGGGCCGCCGCTTCCAGCCTGAGGTCCATCTCGATCTTGGTGGTCTGCGCCAGGGTGCGCGCCACTTCCACGGGCTGCAGCCGGCGGGTGGCGGGGATGTATCGCTCCTGCAGGCGGGCGGCGAGGAAATAGCTCTCGAGATCGCGGAAGAAGGCCTTGCGCACGCCGGGACGGATTACCTTCACCGCGACCCTCTCGGGCACGCCATCGCGATCCGCTTCGGCCGAATGCACCTGCGCGATCGATGCCGCCGCGACAGGGTCGCCGAAGCTGACGAACAGGTCGTCGATCGGCCGGCCGAGCGAATCCTCGATCGACGCCACCGCCTGCGCGCGCGGAAAGGTTTCCATGCGGTCCTGCAGCAGCGCGAGGTCGAGCGCCATGTCATTGCCGACGACGTCGGGCCGCGTCGCTAGGAACTGGCCGAGCTTCACATAGGAGGGCCCAAGCCGCGTCAGCGCGATGGCAAGCCGGTCGCTGCGGCCACGCCGGATGGCGCTTCGCCGTGTCAGCAGCCTTGCGATGCGCCATCCGAGATTGGGCAGGCCGCCAAGCTGGTCGCCGGGAAGCGCCGCGACGACGCCCTCGCGCACCATGATCCAGCCAGCCCTGCAGAGCCGGATGCCAGCAGCCAGATTGCTCATGCTTGAATGACCGTCAAAGCTTCCAGCCCGAATGCAGCGCGGCAATTCCGCCGGCGTAGTTGCGGAAGTCCACGCGGCTGAACCCGGCCTTGCCGATCATCGCGGCGAAGCTTGTCTGGTTGGGAAACTTGCGGATCGATTCGACGAGATAGGAATAGGGTTCGGCATCGCCGGTGACGACCTGTCCGATCCGCGGGATGGCGTTGAACGACCAGGCTTCATAGGCCCGGTCGAGCAGCGGCATGTCGACGTCGGAAAATTCGAGGCAGAGGAAGCGGCCGCCAGGCTTCAGGACGCGGAAGGCCTCGGCCAGCGCGGTCTCGATGCGCGGCACGTTGCGGATGCCGAAAGCGATCGTATAGGCGTCGAATGTTTCGTCGGCAAACGGCAGTTCCTCGGCATTGGCCTCGACGAAATCGGTGTTGGCGTCGAGCTTGCGCCTGGCGGCACGCTCGCGCCCGACGGCCAGCATCGAGCCGTTGATGTCGAGAACGGTGGCATGGGCGTGGCGCTGCGATGCCTCGATGATGCGGAAGGCGATGTCGCCGGTACCGCCCGCCACGTCGAGCACCTTCCAGCCATCGCGCTTCGGCGGGTTGAGCCAGGTCACCAGCCCGTCTTTCCACAGGCGATGCATGCCGCCCGACATCAGGTCGTTCATCAGGTCGTAGCGCTTGGCGACCTTATGAAACACCTCGTTGACGAGCGGTTGCTTCTCGCCGGCCCCGACAGTGCGGAAACCGTAGGAGGTCTCCATATCCTCAGCGGCCGTTGAGCGATGTTCTGACATTTTCGTGTACCAATCAAAGTTGGCGGACCATAGCCGATCATGGCGGGTGGCGCTATGGTTGCAGGCGCGGTGTTCGGACGCGCTTGCCGCGGCACGGCAAGGAAGAATTCATGCCCCTGAAAGCGGAACTGCACTGTCACATCGAGGGGGCTGCCTCGCCGGATTTCGTCATCGGCCAGGCGCGGAAATATGGCAGCGACCACACGCCCTACATCAAGGACGGGTCTTTTGTCTGGCACGACTTCACCAGCTTTCTCGCCGCCTACGACTTCGCGGCAGACCTGTTGCGCAGCGAGGAGGACTACGCCCGCCTCGCCGACCACTATTTGACCAGCCTGGCGCGCGACGGGGCGATCTATTCCGAGGTCTTCACCTCGCCGGACCACGCCATCAAGGCGGGCCTGTCGCCGGCGGCCTACACCGACGCGCTGGGCGAAGGCATGGCGCGCGCCAAGGCCAAGACCGGCATCGAAGGCCGCATGATCGTGACGGGCGTGCGCCATGTCGGCGTGGAATCGATCGAGAACGCCGCGCGTTTCGCGGCGCGCTGCGGCCATCCGCTGGTCACCGGCTTCGGCGTTGCCGGGGACGAGCGCATGGGCGATTTCGAGGACTATGTCAGGGCGTTCGAGATAGCGCGCGAGGCAGGGCTCGGCATCACCATCCATGCCGGCGAACTGATGGGCTGGGAGAGCGTGCAGGCCGCACTCGAACATATCAGGCCGTCGCGCATCGGCCACGGCGTGCGCGCCATCGAGAATCCGGACCTGGTGAAGCGCATCGCCGACGAGGGCCTCGTGCTCGAATGCTGCCCCGGCTCGAACATCGCGCTGCAGGTGTTCGAGAGCTTTGAAGAGCATCCATTTCCGCAGCTGCTCGCCGCCGGCTGCAAGGTGACGCTGAATTCCGACGACCCGCCCTATTTCTGGACCTCCCTCAAACGGGAGTACGACATCGCCGCCAGGCATTTCGGCATGGACGAAAAGGCGCTGCTCGGCGTGACGCGGACCGCCATCGACGCCGCCTTCGTCGACAGGAAGACGAAGACGGCCCTGCTCGACCGGCTGAAGAGCCCGGTAACCAGCCGCTAGGCGCTCCGGCCCCCGGACAAAACTGTGGTCGATGGCAGGCAGGCCGTTTCTTGACCGGCGCATACAAGCTAGGTTCGAGCGAATTCGGGTTCCAGGAGCAGACACCATGCAGGGCGTCACCGTCGTCGACCATCCGCTTGTCCAGCACAAGCTGACCATCATGCGTGACAAGGAGACGTCGACGGCAAGCTTCCGCCGGCTGCTCCGCGAGATCTCGCTGCTGCTCGGCTACGAGGTGACGCGCAACCTCGAACTGACCACCAAGACGATCGAAACCCCGATCCAGACGATGCAGGCGCCGACGCTCGAGGGCAAGAAGCTGGTGTTCGCCTCCGTGCTGCGCGCCGGAAACGGCCTTTTGGAAGGCCTGCTCGATCTGGTGCCGGCCGCCCGCGTCGCGCATATCGGGCTTTACCGCGACCACGAGACCCTGGAGGCGGTCGAGTATTTCTTCAAGGCGCCGGGCGATCTTGGCGACAGGCTGGTGATCGTCGTCGACCCGATGCTGGCGACGGCCAATTCGGCGATCGCGGCGATCGACAAGCTGAAGGAGCGCGGCGCCACCAATCTGCGCTTCCTCTGCCTGCTTGCGGCACCCGAGGGCATCAAGCGGTTCACGGACGCGCATCCGGACGTGCCCGTCTTCACCGCATCGATCGACGAGAAGCTCAACGACAAGGGCTACATCATTCCCGGGCTGGGCGACGCCGGCGACAGGCTCTACGGCACCAAGTAGCGGCCGTTTACCGCTTGTTCACTGCGTTCAGAGCGGCAGCCCCGATTTAAGGCCGCGCATACCATCTGCGGCTATGGTCCAACCTCCACGAGGCCAAGACCATGCTGCGCAAGCTTTTGATCCTGGGCGTCTGCGCCGGCTCTTCGGCATCGGTGCCGATACTCTACCAGTCCAATCCCGAAGTCTTCCAACGTCTGCTGAGGTCGGCGGTCGAGGGCGATGCAATCTCGGAGATGTCGCGGGTGGAGCTCAACGTCGTGAGCCCGATGGAACCGTTGCGAGAAAAGCCGCGCGGCCGCAAGGTCGAGATCCGGGTCGGCCCGCATGGGCATTTCAACGCCGAGTTCAGCCTCAACGGGCGGCGGGTGCCGGCCATCGTCGATACCGGCGCAACGCTGGTTGCCATCAACCGGTCGACGGCCAAGCGCATCGGCATTTCGCTGACGGAGCAGGACTTCAAATTCACGGTCAACACGGCCAACGGCAGGACGCGCGCCGCCGGCGCGGTGATCGACCGGCTCCAGATCGGCCGCATCACCATCGACAATGTGAACGCCGTGGTACTCGAGGATTCGGCACTGTCGGGCACGCTGATCGGCGCGAGTTTTCTCAACCGGCTGGCGAAATACCAGGTCGAAGACGGCGAACTGCTGCTGGTCCAGTAGCCTCGCCTTGGTCGAGAGACGCGGCTTCGCTGCCGCGGAAGCGGCTGGGCGGCTCGCCGATCACACGCTTGAAGGCACGACTGAATGATGCTTCGGACTCATATCCCAACCGGGCTGCGATGACCGAGATCCTCATGCGATCGCGTTCGAGCCATTGCCGGGCCTGGTGCATGCGGACCTGGGTGACGTATTTCAGCGGCGGCTGACCGACGATTTCAGCGAAGCGTTCGGCGAAGCCCGAGCGCGAGGCGCCCATCACCCGCGCGAGCGATTCGACGGTCCAGTCGCTCTCCGGACTGAGATGGATCGCCGCGAGCACGCGGCCGATATCGCGATCGCGAACCGCTCCGATCCAGCCCGCCGAATCGCCGCAGCCGCGTTCCACCCATGAGCGGATGACCGTGGCGGCCAGCACGTCCGCAAGCCGTGCCAGGATGCCGCCCGAGCCCACCCTCACCATGGTCACCTCGCGCGCCATTGCCTCCAGCAGATGCGGAATGCCTGGCTCGTAAACCTCCAGCTCCTGCGCGCGCATCACGTCGGGCATCATGCCAAGCAGCGGGTGCAATCTATCGATGTTGAAGTGCATCGTGGCGCAAAACAGCAACGTCGCGGGACGCCGCCCTTCATTCTTCATGCAGTAGACGTCTCGGCAGACCTCCTCGACCTCGTGGCGTTCGATCGGCGACGTCGGCACGCCGGGCGCACTCGCGAGGGAATGAGCCCCGCCACGGGGCAACAGAACAGCATCGCCGGCTTCCAGCTCGACCCATTCGCCGTCGGGCTGCAAGAGCCAGCAGTTCCTGTTGCCGATATAGTGGAACCGGGCTGCCGTCCCCGCGGCAAAGGAAACCCCCCAGGGCTCACGCAGCTCGCAGCGTCCGTACTCGGCCCCGTCGAGACGCAGGCCGCGCAGGATGTCCGTAAGCGGATCGCCCGTCACCGGAATTTTGGACGAATTGTCATGCATGATGGGTTTTCTAGCATGGAAACTCCAAAATGTCACGCCCATCTTGCGCTGCACAACGGGAGTTCGACATCATGCAAACTGTTTCGGAAGAGACATATTCTCCATCTGAAGACCTGCTTCGCGGCGAAGCGGCGCCCGCCTGGATTGCCGTGTCGTCGTTGACACTCGGGGTCTTTGGGCTCGTGACGGCCGAGTTTCTCCCGGCCAGCCTTCTCACCTCGATGGCACGGGATCTCGGTGTCTCGGAAGGTGCGGCGGGACAGGCGGTTACTGCAACCGCTATCGTTGGCGCGATTGCGGCGCCAAGCATGGCCATCGTCACCCGCCGGTTCGATCGACGCGTCGTGATGTGGGGCCTGACCTTTCTTCTCATTTCCTCCAACCTGATGGCCGCGCTTGCCTGGTCGTTGCCCATGCTTCTGTCCGCCAGGGTCGTGCTCGGCATCGCGCTCGGCGGTTTCTGGTCGATGTCGGCGGCCGTGACGATGCGTCTCGTTCCGTCACGCCTGTTTCCGCGGGCGATGTCGTTGATCCTGACGGGCGTGTCGGTGGCGACGGTCTGCGCAGCGCCGATCGGAGCCTATGTGGGCGAGCTATGGGGCTGGCGCACGGCCTTCATGATCGCCGCCGCAGTCGGCGTGCTCACGCTGGTGGTACAGGCAGTGTCCCTGCCGAAGATGCCGTCGGATGGCGCAGCCAGCCTGCGGACGCTTTTTGCCGTGGCCAGAAACCCGCTGATCAGGATCGGACTGCTGCTGATCCTGCTCGCCGTCTCGGGTCATTTCGCGGGCTTCACCTATGTGCGGGTGTTTCTCGAGAATGTCCCAGATCTCGACATCGAGATGATATCGCTGGTCCTGCTCGCCTATGGCACCGCCGGCTTCCTCGGCAACTTTGCCGGCGCTTTCCTGGTCGAGCGCAGCCTGAGGGCCGCCGTCGCGCTGGCACCGCTTTTGATTTCCGTCACGACCCTGTTTCTGGTGCTGTTCGGCGCTTCGCCGATCGTTGCCGCTGCTGCGGTCGCGGCCTGGGGCTTCGCCTTCGGCGCGGTGCCGGTCAGCGTCCAGACCTGGATGGTGCGCGCAGCCCCAGCCCAGGCCGAGAGTGCGGGCGGCCTGATGGTCGCCATGTTCCAGATCGCAATAGCGGTCGGTGCCGTGTCCGGCGGCCTGCTGGTCGACCATTCCGGCGTGACGAGTGTCTTCATCTATTGTTCCGCAACGACGCTCGTCGCGGCGGCGATGGTGTTTGCCCTGGCGCCGCGGCCCGCGAAGGCAGCGCTTTGACCGAGGACTGCTCAAACCGTCGGCGCGATACGGCGGACCACCGCCTTGCGGGGAGCGGGGCGCGTTTCGGCCGTGGAATAGGCGGCACGGATGGTTTCGGCCGCCTTCGATGCTTCTGCTTCGGAGCGCGCGTGCACTATAGCCAGAGCCTCGCCCCTCACGACCTCGGCGCCGAGGGGGGCCAGCCCGGTGATGCCCACGGCGTGGTCGATGGTATCGTCGGGCGCGGAGCGGCCGCCGCCGAGCGCGACCACCGCCAGCCCTATGTCGCGCGTTTCGATGCCGGAGACAAAGCCCGCACGGTCAGCGATCACCGCCTTCTCGACCGGCGCGGCGGGCAGATAGCTGGCAACATTCTCGACGAAGTTCGCAGGCCCGCCAAGCAGCGAAACCATGCGCTCGAACGTCTCGGCCGCTCGCCCGGAGTCCAGCGCATCCCCGGCGCGCAACAGGCCTTCCTTGTTCGAGCCGGCAAGGCCGGCAGCCACCAGCATGTCGGCGGCGAGCGCCAGCGTGACCTCGAGCAGCCGCTTGTCGCGGCGGCGCCCGGTGAGGAAATCGACCGCGTTGCGCACCTCGACGGCATTGCCGGCGGCTGAGGCCAGCGGCTCGTTCATGCTGGTGATCAGCGCCGATGTCGGCATACCGGCGCCGTTGGCGACTTCCACGAGGCTCGTGGCCAGGGCGGCCGCGTCGCGGCCCCTGGTCATGAAGGCGCCGTTGCCGACCTTCACGTCGAGTACCAGCGATTGCAGGCCGGCGGCGAGTTTCTTCGACAGGATCGAGGCGGTGATCAGCGGGATCGATTCGACCGTCGCCGTCACGTCACGGATTGCATAGAAGCGCTTGTCGGCCGGCGCCAGCGCGGCGGTCTGGCCGATGATGGCGCAGCCGGACTCGAGCACGGCCTTGCGGAACAGCTTGTTGTCGGGCTGGCTGACATAGCCCGGGATGGCGTCCATCTTGTCCAGCGTGCCGCCGGTGTGGCCGAGGCCTCGCCCCGAGATCATCGGAACATAGGCGCCGCAGGCGGCGACGATCGGTGCCAGCATCAGGGAGACGTTGTCGCCGACGCCGCCTGTCGAGTGCTTGTCGGTCACCGGACCCGGCAGGTCCGACCAGTCGAGAACTTCGCCGGAATCGCGCATGGCGAGCGTCAGCGCGACCGCTTCGTCGCGCGACATGCCCTTGAAGAAGACGGCCATGGCGAGGGCTGCGACCTGGCCTTCCGACACCTTGCCGGTGGCAATGCCGCCGACGAAGGCGGCGATGTCCTCGCCGGTGAGGGACTTGCCGTCCCGCTTCCGGCGGATGATTTCCTGCGGCAGCATGGGGCTATCTGCGCCTCCGGGTCGGACTGGGGATCAAGTCAGCCATCCAGCAATCCCTCGCTCAGCGCGTGTCTGAAAATCCGGGACAGTTGCGCGCCTCCGAGTGGCGCGATGTCCTTGGTTTCCTGATGCGACAGCTCGCCTCCGGTCATGCCGGCGGCGAGATTGGTAATGACCGAGCAGGCAACGACGCGCAACCCGAGAAACCGCGCGATGATGACTTCGGGAACCGTCGACATGCCGACGGCATCGGCACCCATGACCCGCGCCATGCGGATCTCGGCAGGCGTTTCGAAGGACGGTCCGGAAAACCACATGTAGACGCCCTTGTGCAGCGTCGTGCCGGTGGCAAGTGCGGCCTTCTCCAGCGCCTGGCGCATACCCGCGTCATAGGCTTCGGTCAGGCCGACGAAGCGCCGGTCGCTCGGTTCGCCGAACAGCGGGTTGCCGCCCGAAAAGTTGATGTGGTCGGTGATCAGCATCACCGATCCGGCCGGCATGTCGGGATTGAGCGAACCCGCCGCATTGGTCAGGATGAGCTTCTCGACGCCGATGCCGGCCAGCACCTCCAGGGCAGGCCGCATCGCGGCGGCATCGCCATGCTCATAGTAGTGTGCCCGGCCGGCGAGCAGCAGGATCGGCCGGCCGGCGAAGCTGCCCGCAACGATCTCTCCCGCATGCCCGGTCACGCCGCTCGCCGGAAAGCCCGGCAGCTCGCCATAGGGAATGCGGATGGCGTCTTCCACCTCGTCGGCCAGCGGGCCGAGGCCCGACCCCAGCACGATCGCGGCTTCAGGCTTCAGGCCGCCCAGTTTCTCCACCAGTCGGTCGACTGCATTCTTCATTTCAGGATGTCTCCGGCAAAGCCGTAGGGCAGCATCTGGCCCATCGTGGTGGTCTCGACGACGCCGCTGTCGTCGCACAGGAAGAGCCTGGTGTCGGGCCCGGCAAATTCGGCGAGCCGCTGCCGGCAACCGCCGCATGGCGTTACCCTGGCCATGCGCTCGGCGACCACCGCGATCTCGGCGATCTCGCCGCCGCCGCCCATGATGTAATGGCCGAGTGCGGTGGTTTCGGCGCACCATCCCTCGGGATAGGAGGCGACCTCGATATTGGCGCCGGCGTAAATCTTTCCGTCGATCGTGCGGATCGCCGCGCCGACGGGAAACTTCGAATAGGGCGCATAGGCTTTTGCCATCGCGGCCTGCGCCGCGAGAAACAGGTCGTGGGCCATGACTATCGTTCTTTCACATAGGGCACGCCGCCGGCGCGCGGCGGAATGGCCTTGCCGATGAAGCCGGCAAGCAGGATGACGGTGAGAATGTAGGGCAGCGCCTGCATCAGCTGGACCGGCACCCTGCCGATCAGCGGCAGCGGCGTGCCCTGCAACCGGATCGACAGCGCGTCGAGGAATCCGAAGAGCAGGCAGGCGAACATCGCCGGTACAGGTTTCCATTTGGCGAAGATCAGCGCGGCGAGCGCGATGTAGCCGCGTCCGGCGGTCATGTCCTTGACGAAGCCGGCATTCTGCGAAAGCGCCATGTAGCAGCCGGCAACGCCGGTCAGCACGCCCGTGCAGATGACCGCGCGGTAGCGCAGCCAGGCGACTGAGATGCCCGCCGTGTCGACCGCCGCAGGGTTTTCCCCGACCGCCCGCAGTCTGAGGCCGAAGCGGGTCCTGAACAGCACCCACCAGGTGAAGGGCACCGCCAGGAAGGCGACATAGGCAAGCAGGCTGTGGCCCGACAAGAGGCCGGAATAGAGCTGGCCGATCACCGGGACGTCGCGCAGGGCATCGGCGCCGGGAAGCTCGATCGAGCCGAAGCGCGCCTCGGGCGGCAGGGATGGCGTGCGGCCGCCCTGGTTGAACCAGGCCTGGCCGAGGATGATGGTCGAGCCGGCGGCGATGAAGTTGATCGCGACGCCCGAGACGATCTGGTTGCCGCGATGGGTGATCGAGGCGAAGCCGTGTACCAGCGACAGCATCACCGATATGAGCATCCCGATGCCAAGCCCGATCCAGGCCGACTGGAAGACCGCGGCGGCCGCGGCGCCGGCGAAGGCGCCGGCCAGCATCTTGCCCTCCAGGCCGATGTCGAACACGCCGGACCGCTCGGAATAGAGACCGGCCAGGCAGGCGAGCAGCAGCGGTACCGAAACGCGGATGGTCGAATTCAGGATGTTGATGACGGTATCGACGAATTCCATGTCAGGCGCGCTCCCCTTTTGCGGCCATGCTGACCGAACGGGGACTGAGGCTGGCAAACAGAGTCTGCACGGTCGGCCTGAACAGATGTTCGAGCGCGCCGGCAAACAGGATTACCAGGCCCTGGATGATGACGATCATGTCGCGGGAGATCGCCGGCATCTCGAAGGCGAGTTCGGCGCCGCCCTGGTAGAGCATGCCGAACAGGATGGCGGCCGGCACGATGCCGGCCGGATGCGAGCGCCCCATCAGCGCGACCGCGATGCCGACGAAGCCGGCGCCCGACACGAAGTCGAGCGAGACATTGTGCTGGTCGCCCATGATGGGGTTCAGCGCCATCATGCCGGCGAGCGCGCCGGAAATCATCATCGTGATGATGATGATGCGCGTTTCCGAAATGCCGGCGTAGCGCGCCGCCTTGGGACTGAAACCGTAGGTGCGGATCTCGTAGCCGAGCTTGGTGCGCCAGATGATCGCCCAGACGACGACGGCCATCACGAGGGCCAGGATGAAGGACAGGTTGAAGGGAACCGACGGCCGTACCGTCAGGCCGAAAGGCTCGAGCAGGAAGCCGATCTTCGGCAACTGCGCGCCCTCGGCAAGCTGGCGTGTCTGCGGCGCCATGGCGCCTCTGGGCTTCAGCGGTCCGACCAGCAGATAGACCATGGCACTGGCGGCGATGAAGTTGAACATGATGGTGGTGATGACGATGTGCGAGCCGCGCTTGGCCTGCAGGTAGGCGGGGATCAGGGCCCAGAGCGCGCCGACGGCGGCGGATGCCAGGATGGCGATCGGGAAGGTCAGCCACCACGGCAGCACATGGTCGAAGGCGAGGCAAACGACGCCGACCCCGAGGCCCGCGATATAGGCCTGGCCTTCGCCGCCGATGTTGAACAGGCCGCAATGGAACGCGACCGCCACCGCCAGTCCGGTGAAGATGAAGTTGGTGGCGTAATAGAGCGTGTAGGCGATGCCCTGGCCGCTGCCGAAGGCGCCGTCGACGAGGATGACGGCGGCGCGGAACGGGTTCTCCCCGACCAGCAGGACGACGAGACCGGCGACCGCGAAGGCGACGAGCAAGTTGACCAGCGGGATCAGCCCGTAGTCGGCCCATCCCGGCAGCTTGGCGTAGGGAGTGCTCATGGCAGGGCCTCGATAACGCTACGTGTATCCGAAATGCGCGCGTATTCGCCGTCGAGGATGGCGAGTGTCAGCGCATGGACGTCCTCGGCCGGCCAGTGCCTGCCGCGCCGGTCGGTGCGGTCGACGCTTGCCACCGCGTCCTCGGGGATGACCACCTCGAAGCCGAGATTGCCGGCCATGCGCACCGTCGCCTCAACGGAGTTCTCCAGGAGCACGCCGGTGACGACGAGCTGGCCCACCTGCAGTTCGTCGAGCACGTCCATCAGGTCGGTGCCGATGAAGGCGCTGTTGGTGCGCTTGTCCACGACCGGTTCGCCGGGCTGCGGCGCGACCTCGGGCTTGAAGTCGTTGCCGCTGCCGCCCGGGTGATAGGGCGAGGCGGCATCGGTCGAATCGTGGCGGATGTGAACGATCGGCAGCAGCCGCTCGCGCCAGGCGCCGAGCAGTTCACCGATGCGGTCTTCCATCTCAGGCTGGCCGCGACGTCCCCATTTCGGGTCGTCGATGGCTTTCTGCACATCGATCACGATCAGAGCAGGCGTCCTCATTCGGCGGCCTCCTGCTGCTCGACGCCGGCCATAAGCAGGCCGAGTTCTCCCTCGGTCGCCTCGGGTCCGCGCTCGCCTACGATGCGACCGTCGAACATCACCAGGATGCGGTCCGACAGCGAACGGATCTCGTCGAGCTCGACGGAGATGAGCAGCACCGCCTTGCCGCGGTCGCGCATGGCGATCAGCTGCTTGTGGATGAACTCGATGGCGCCGACATCGACGCCGCGCGTCGGCTGGCCGACGACGAGCACTTCCGGATTCTGCTCCATCTCCCGCGCCAGCACGATCTTCTGCTGGTTGCCGCCGGAAAAGTTGGCTGTCCTCAGGCGGCAGTCGCCGGGTCGAATGTCGAATTTCTCGATCTTCTCGCGGGCATCGTTGCGGATGGCGTCGATGTCGAGGAACGGCCCCTTCAGATATTTCGGCTGGTCGTGGTAGCCGAGGATCGAGTTCTCGTTCTCCTCGAAGGCGAGCACGAGGCCGACATGATGGCGGTCTTCCGGCACATGCGCCAGGCCACGTTCGCGCAACTCGCCGGGGTCGCAGACGCCGGTGACGTCGATCGGCTTGCCGTCGAGCATGACATTGCCGGAGACAGCGCGGCGAATGCCCGATATCGCCTCGATCAGTTCCGACTGGCCGTTGCCGGCGACGCCCGCGATGCCGACGATCTCGCCGGCCCGGACGTCGAACGACACGTTGTCGACCATCGTCACGCCGCGAGAGTCCTTGACCGTCAGGTCCTTGACCGAAAGCTTGACCTCGGCCGGCCTGGGCTCTCCCTTGTCGACCTGCAGCAGCACGCGGCGTCCGACCATCAGTTCGGCCAGTTCCTCGACCGTCGTCTTGGCCGTTTCGCGGGTCGCCACGATGGTGCCCTGCCGCATCACCGACACCGTGTCCGTGATCGCCATGATCTCGCGCAGCTTGTGGGTGATCAGGACGATCGTCTTGCCCTGTTGCTTGAGCTGTTCGAGGATGCGGAACAGGTGGTCCGCCTCGGCCGGCGTCAGCACGCCGGTCGGCTCGTCGAGGATGAGAATCTCGGCGCCGCGGTAGAGCGCCTTGAGGATCTCGACCCGCTGCTGCAGGCCGACCGGCAGTTCCTCGATGACGGCGTCGGGGTCGACTTCCAGCCCGTATTCGCGCTCCAGCCGCTCGAGCTCCGAGCGTGCCTTGGCGATGCTCTTGTTGAGCAGCGCTTCGCTCTCGGCGCCGAGGATGACGTTCTCGATGACGGTAAAATTCTGCACCAGCATGAAATGCTGGTGCACCATGCCGATGCCGAGCGCGATGGCGTCGTTGGGCGTCTTGATCGAGACCGGCTTGCCGTCGACCTTAATGTCGCCGCTGTCGGCCTGGTAGAAGCCGTAGAGGATCGACATCAGCGTCGACTTGCCGGCGCCGTTCTCGCCGACGATCCCCCGGATCGTGCCGCGCTCGATGACGAGATTGATGTCGCGATTGGCCTGGACGGTCCCGAAGCTCTTGTTGATGCCGATCAGCTCTATTGCAGCTTGCGCCATACGGCCGGGTCCTAGCCTCTTGAAGTTTTATCATCCGGTCAAAAAGCTAGCACGCCACCCCTCGGGTGCCAATTGCGCAGCACCCGGAACATGCCACCGCGCACTCTCGACAAATCCGGTCGCGATTGTCAATTTCCCTGCGGCGAAACTCAATGATATTGCTGGTGCGGGGGAACCGGGGGCCGGCTGTTTCCTTTGTAGGGAAGGCGGGCGTCGGACCGCAGGGAGTGAACGATGAGCGATGCGGACGACCGGCTTGTGGCCCTGGAAATGCGCACTGCCGAACAGGACAAGACCGTCGAGGAACTGTCCGCCCAGATCGCCGAGCAGTGGACGGTCATCGAAAGGCTGCGCAAGCAGGTCGAGGCGCTGACCGAGAGGTTACTCGAGTTTGAGCACCAGAACGCATCGGAAGTGCCGGTGGCCAAGCCGCCGCATTGGTGAGGGGAAGGGTCATGGCCGAAACGGTCGATCGCATGACCAGAGCCGGCAACTATGTTCTCGGCCTGATGGATGACAGTGAAAGGGAGCGCGCAGAGCGCGATCTGGAGACCGACCAGTCGTTTCGCGACGCGGTCGTCGAGATCGCCGAGCGCATGCATGTCTTCGACCACATGGCCGCGCCGGAAAAGGCACCCCAGGATGGCTGGAAGGCGATCCAGGAGCGGCTTTCCGCGATGCCGCAGATGCGCGCGGCGCCGCCCGAAATCGAGACGGCCGAGCCGCAGCCGCGCCTGACTTTCGGCAGGCGGCGTTCGGACATCCGGCCGGACACGCCGCGGCCGCCGGCAGTACCCATCGCCCCGCATCCGGCCGCGCCTCGCTGGGCGATTGCCCTGGCCGTGGGATTGATCGCCGCCTTCGCGCTCGGATTTGTCGCCGGCAGGTCATCGCTGTCGTTGCCCTCCACGCTTGAGGCGCAGGGTCGATAGCGGAGGGCCCTCGGCACGCCGGCAGAACGCCAGGCAAACGAAAAGCCGCCGGGTTGGTCCCGGCGGCCTGTCGCAGATCAGCAGATGATCAATAGGGGCAGGAATCGTCCGACATGTAGTCGTGGACGGTGACCGTGCCGGCGATGATGTCGGCCTTGGCCTTTTCGGCGGCTTCCTTCATCTCGGGCGTGATCAGGTCCTTGTTGTTCTCGTCCACGGCATAGTCGACGCCGCCTTCCTTGAGGCCGAGATCGTTGATGCCGCCGGAGAGCTTGTCGTCCTTGGCGTCCATGAAGGCGCCGTAGACGGCGGTGTCGACGCGCTTCAGCATCGAGGTCAGCACCTTGCCGGGCTGCAAGCCGTTCTGGTTGGAATCGACGCCGATGCCGAGCTTGCCGGCATCCGCGGCAGCCTGGAGAACGCCGACGCCGGTGCCGCCGGCCGCGGCGTAGATCACGTCCGCGCCCTGGTCGATCTGCGTCTTGGCGATCTCGCCGCCCTTGGTCGGGTCGTTCCACGCGGCCGGCGTGTCACCCGTCATGTTCTGGATGACGTCGGTCGCACCGGCAGCCTTGGCGCCGCCGACATAGCCGCAGCCGAAGCGGCGGATCAGCGGGATGTCCATGCCGCCGACGAAACCGACCTTCTTGGTTTCGGACGCCATGCCGGCGAGCAGGCCGACGATGTAGGAGCCTTCCTGCTCCTTGAACACGATCGAGCGGATGTTCGGCTTGTCGACGACCATGTCGACGATGGCGAACTGCGTGTCGGGGAAGTCGGTCGCTACCTTGTCGAGGGATTCGGCCCAGGAAAAGCCGGTCATGACGATCGGGTTGCGGCCGTCTTCGGCAAAGCGCCGCAGCGCCTGTTCGCGCTGCGAGGCGTTCGAGACTTCGAACTCGACATATTCGACGCCGGTTTCGCTCTTGAATTTTTCCGCGCCATTGTAAGCCGCTTCGTTGAACGACTTGTCGAACTTTCCGCCCAGATCATAGAGAAGCGCGGGCTTGATGTCGGCCGCGAATGCCGGCACGCACATCGCGGTTGCGGCCAGAAGGCCAAGAACGATACGTTTCATGTGATCCACACCCTGTCGGTTGTTTTCTTGACTTGGTACCACGCATGACCGGGAGACCGGGCGCGACGGCACATGGCAGGGGCAGCAACCCACCGCTCATGCGCCAGTCTTGCACGGGGAAGGACAAAATTCACGCGGAATTTTGACCTTCCGGACAACATCGAGAAGCAATTATGAATCGCCGGCGAAGCCTTGTGTTCGCCGCCGTGAACGATGCGGGGAAAGCTGCCCGCCGGTCCGTGGTCTAAGCCGCGTCGGTTTGCGCCTGGGCCGGCATGGCGCAGGCGACCCCGGTACCGTTCAGGTTGCAGTATCCATAAGGGTTCTTGGCCAGATACTGCTGGTGGTCCTCTTCGGCGAAGTAGAAGGTCGGCGCGGGCGCGATCTCGGTGGTGATCCGCTCGCGGCCGGCGGCGCGCAGCGACGCGTCATAGGCGTCGCGCGAGGCCATGGCCGCCTGGTGCTGCGCCGCGCCGAACGTGTAGATGGCGGAGCGGTAGGTGGTGCCGACATCGTTGCCCTGCCGCATGCCCTGGGTCGGATCGTGGCTCTCCCAGAACAGCTTGAGCAGGTCGGCATAGGAGACGATCTTCGGGTCGAACACCACCAGCACCATTTCGGCATGGCCGGTCAGCCCGGTGCAGGTCTCCTGGTAGGTCGGGTTGGGCGTCACGCCGCCGGCATAGCCGACAGCCGTCACCCACACGCCCTTGGTCTGCCAGAACAGCCGCTCGGCGCCCCAGAAGCAGCCGAGACCGAACATCGCCGTCTCCAGACCCTCGGGATAGGGGCCGTGCAGCGGCCGCTTCGACACGAAGTGCTCGGACGCGGTCGGGATCGGCCGGTCGCGGCCCGGCAGCGCCTGGTCCTCGGTCGGCAGGTTGAGTTTCTTGTTCAGCATGTCGCTCAGGAAAAACATGGATAGTCTCCTCTTGGGGGCCGGGCCGTCCGAGGCCGCGCGGCAAAGGCCTACTGGTTCACGACGAAGCGGCCGATGCGGCGTTCCGGCCTGCGCCCAAGCGCATAGAGCAGCAGCGCCAGCACGCCGAAGACGGCGAAGCCCGGTTGGTCAAGGATGAAGGTCATCACCGGGTTCCACACCAGCGGATGGGCATTGGCGATGATGAAGGACTGCATCGCATCGAGCGTGGCCGGCGAAGCGCTGACCCAGCTGGCGCCAAGCGGCGTCAGCACCAGGGTCGACGCCGCGATGGTGCGCGTCACGTCGAGCACGGCCATGATGACGGCCACAGCCAGGGCGAAAGTGGCCATCAGCCGCAGCAGGAGGCGAAACATCGGAATCCTTGGTTTGCGTTTGACGAAGACATAGGTTGACGGGCGAGCCACTGCAATCATTACACGCGAATTTGAAACCGCGCGCGCTCAAAGACGCGGGCTCGCCCGGCATGGCACGCGAGGGGTTGGACGGGAACCGAACCATCCCTAGATTAGATAAAGCGCCGAGTGGCTTGGCATTCGCGACGGGATCGACTAGAGGAGCCCTCGTCGGCCGGCCTCGCGGCCTGCCGGCACTGCGGAGAGGTGGCCGAGTGGTTGAAGGCGCACGCCTGGAAAGTGTGTTTACGGGAGACCGTAACGCGGGTTCGAATCCCGCTCTCTCCGCCATTGATGGTATCCATCTAATTGAAAAATAAAAAGAAGGTGGGCTGGCGTTTTGTCATCCCCACTTACATCCCCACTTGCTCTCCGCGCAGATCGCGGGCTCATAAACGCTTGGTTGGGTTTCGAGTCCTCCGGCCCAACGATTTTATCAGTTTACGCGACCTCTGTCGCTCTGACGCGCCGCCACCGCTACTGGCAAAAGGCGAGCAAACAGTCCAGGGGAAAGCAGCCCGCGGCGTCAAGTTCTTTGACGACGATGGCAATTAGACCGCCGGAAACACTATTCCAGACTGGAGGAACGCGACCCCCGATTAAAACCCTGACACCCAAACTGATGCAGTCCCTGTTCTTCCGGGGCCGGAGCGATTAGAGCGTGTATGCTTGGCGTGCTGGCGCAAATAGCTAGTATGCCTCTTGGGATTCAACATCCGGGCAACTTGGGGCAGGCAACAGGCACGGTGGCCTTCCTTACGTCACGACCATCTCGTCGTTGACTTGGATGTTGATGCCCACGCGCGCAGAACAACTGCAACCCGAGCACCTTCGAGAATTATGACCAAATATCGTATGTCCTTTGCCGTCGGGAGCTTGTTTCGGAACGAATCCGTTAAGTCCGCCCGAGTTTTCCAGCGGGTTAAGGATTGGGATGTCGTTCGCCATGAAATGGTGACGATAGGCGCCCAAGGCTTCCGTGCGAGCAGTTCGGCAAATCGCACGGTCCGTGAAATGGTCGACCGCCTGCGGACTCTCTCAGAGGAAGAGATCGAGCTCCTTATCGAGGGGACCCCGCAGGAGCAGGCAACGCTACTGTGGCTGGCCGTCTGCAGAACCTACCGTTTCGTAGCGGAATTCGCGGCCGAGGTGCTCCGCGAGCGCTTCCTGTCGTTTCGCGTGGGCCTCGACTACGACGCCTTCGACGTGTTCTTCGAGACAAAGGAGGAATGGAATCCCGAGCTGGCTGCGATACGTCCCTCCACCCGGGCAAAGCTCCGGCAGGTTCTTTTCCGGATCATGCGCGAAGCGGGCATCATCTCCCCTTCCGACGAGATTCGGCGCACACTTCTTACTCCCCGGCTCGAATCCTTGATCCCTCCGGCCGATTTGCGATGGCTGCCGGGCGCCGACGAACGTGCGGGGGCCGCTTGATGGCGCGCCAAGAAAGAAAATCAGCCAAGGAGCGTTTTGACCACCTCGTTGCAGTCATCTCGAGCGAGCGATTCCTGAAGAAGCAGGGCCTTGGAAACGAGGTCCCGTTCTTCATTTGCCCGTATGACGCGGAAGATGCGGTCGAAATGGAGCGCCAGCGCGGACATATCACCAACAAGCTCTCGAACCGCGGCTTGGCGGTTCTCGAGATCAATCTCTATGACCTTGCCGTTCAACTGCTCCAGGAGCGCGGAATCTGGGTAGAGATCCTCGAAGCCGAACCCTCCATTTCCAAGGTGGAACTCAAAGAGCTCCTTCAAGGAGTCCTTGATCCGGAGAACCACCTCATCCCCATCATCGCTGACAGGCTGAACTCCACGAAGTACGATGTCCTGTTCCTCTCCGGCGTGGGAGAGGTCTTCCCCTACATCCGGTCGCACAATGTCCTCAACAACCTCCAGAGCACGGCGAAGGACCGACCGACCGTCATGTTCTTCCCGGGCAGCTACACGCACGAGCTCGCCACCGGTGCCTCGCTCGATCTCTTCGGGCGGCTGCATGACGACAAGTACTACCGCGCCTTCAACATATTCCATTACGAGGTCTGATCCGCGATGACGATCAAGCTCAGGGAAATCTTCGAGAAACCCGTCGACCGCGCCATCGAAGGCGTCATCAAGGCGGATGACGAGGCGAGCCTTCGGCTCGAACTCGAGGAATACGTTATCACCAACGAGGTCGAGAAGCGGCTCGAACAGTTTCTCGACGCCTACAACAACTACGAGACCGCAAACGGCGTCTGGATCTCTGGTTTCTTCGGGTCGGGCAAATCGCACCTGTTGAAGATGCTGGCTCTCGTCCTCGAGAATCGTCAGGTCGGCGGCATGCCGGCCCTCGACATCTTCCTGGAAAAGACCGCTGAAAACGAAATCCTTCGTGGTGACCTCAAGCGTGCCGTCGCGATTCCTTCGAAAAGCATCCTTTTCAACATCGACCAGAAGGCAGACGTCATCAGCAAAACGCAGGTCGATGCCCTTCTGTCGGTGTTCCAGAAGGTGTTCGACGAGATGTGCGGCTTTTACGGCAAGCAGGGCCACATCGCGCAGTTCGAACGCGACCTCGACAGCCGGGGCCTCTATGCCGCTTTCAAGGATTCGTATGCTCGCCTGGCCGGAAAGGTGTGGGAGAGAGGACGGGAGCAGGCCCTTCTCGAAGGACCCAGCATCGCCAAAGCCTATGCGGAAGTGAGCGGCGCCGACGCGGCGTCGGCAGAAGGCATCCTCAGCAAGTATCGCAGCGACCACAAGGTGTCGATCGAGGACTTCGCCCAGCAGGTCAAGGACCATATCGATCGGGAAGGCGCCACGTTCCGGCTGAATTTTTTCGTCGACGAGGTTGGGCAGTACATCGCCGACAATACCAAGCTCATGACCAACCTACAGACGATCGCCGAAAGCCTCAACACGAAGTGCCGTGGGCGGGCCTGGATCATTGTCACTGCGCAGCAGGAGATGAAGACGGTCATCGGCGACATGACGCAGAACCAGGCAAACGACTTTTCCAAGATCCAGGCGCGGTTCAACAACCGCATGCCACTGACCAGCGCCAACGTTGACGAGGTGATCCAAAAGCGTTTGCTGAAGAAGACCGAGGGTGGGGTCGGCGCACTATCCGACCTCTATCACGACCAAGCGACCAACCTTCGGACACTGTTCGATTTCTCGGACGGCTCGATCCATTTCAAGAATTTCAAGGATCGGGATCATTTTATCCAGAGCTATCCCTTCATCCCCTACCAGTACGAGCTGTTCCAACTGGCAATCCAGAACCTGTCGGGACACAACGCCTTCGAGGGACGGCACAGTTCGGTCGGCGAGCGCTCGATGCTCGGGGTCTTCCAGGAGGTCGCTGTCCACATCGCAGATTTCGAACTCGGCGGGATCGCTCCCTTCGACCTCATGTTCGAAGGAATTCGCTCGGCTCTGAAATCAAGCGTCCAGCAATCGATCCAGCTGGCAGAGCGGAATCTCGGTGACCCGTTCGCGGTGCGCGTGCTGAAGGCGCTCTTCCTCGTGAAATACGTCCGAGCGTTCAAGCCTACTGTCCGGAACATATCCGTCCTGATGCTGGAGCGGTTCGACCAGGACATCTCCGCTCTGCGCAAGCGCATCGAGGCGGCGCTCGCGGTGCTTGAACAGCAGACCTACATCCAGCGTGGTGGCGAGCTCTACGAATTCTTGACGGATGAAGAGCAGGACGTTGAGCAGGAGATCAAGAACGTCGCCGTGGACTCGACGGAGGTCACCCAGGAACTCGAAAAGCTGATCTTCGATGAAATCATTAAGAACCGGAAGCTGCGCCATGAGGCGACCGGAAACGATTACGCCTATGCCCGGAAGGTTGACGACCGACTTGTAGGCGCACGAGACTACGAGCTCTCCATCAACGTGCTCACTCCCTTCTTCGAACACGCGGAGAACGCCGCCACCGTGCGCATGCAAGGTATGTCGCGAGACGAACTGGCAGTGCTGCTCAGGCCGGACGCGCGGCTGATGAGCGACATCCTTGCCTACAAGCGGACCGAGAAATATGTCCGCCAGAACCGCTCCGTCAGTGACCAGCCGACCATTGAACGTATTGTCAGCGATAAGGGTCAGCAGAATGCGACGCGCTACCGTGATCTGACCACGAGACTGAAGACGCTGCTCTCCGAGGCGCAGCTATTCGTGCGAGGCGAAGAGATCGACATCCGCGGTGACGATGCGCAGATGCGGATCATGCGCGCTTTCCAGGTCCTCGTAGACAAGGTGCACGTCAACCTGGGAATGCTTCGTGGCCTCTCCTACTCAGAGGCCGAAATCGGCAAGTATTTGAAACAGGCCGAAGACGGCCTGTTCGGGTCGGACGCCGCGGGCCTGACCGAGGCCGAGCAGGACATCCTCAATTTCGTCCAGGCCAACAGCAGGACCGGTGTACGCACCACGGTGAAGGCGGTCCTGGAGAAATTTGAGCGCAAGCCCTATGGGTGGTCCTACCCAGCCGTCCTCTGCAACGTCGCCAGCCTGAGCGGTCGAGGCAAGCTCGCGTCTCGCTCCGATGCAAATGTGCTGGAGGGCGCGGCGCTCGAACGGGCTCTCAAGAACACCCAGGCCCAGGGCAACATCGTGCTGGAACCTCAGGTGGAATTTTCGCCGGCACAGGTCCGGCAGCTGAAGGAGTTTTACACCGAGTTCTTCGATGGGCAGCCTTCCAGCACCGACGGTAAGGCGCTCGGCAAGGAAACGTCGGAAGCCTTCCAGAAAGTCGGCGAGGAAATCCGCGGCTACGAGTCGCGAAAGGACTCCTATCCTTTCATGTCCGCGCTCGACCCTGCTCGCGAGGCCGTCATCGCGGTCTCCGGAAAGGCTCCAGGCTGGTATCTGACAGATCTCCGCCTCGAGCAGGACAGGCTTCTCGACCTGAAGGAGGACGTCCTCGATCCCGTCCGCAAGTTCTGGAACGGGGCGCAGCGGGGCATCTATGACGAGGCGCGGAGGTTCCTCGCGGATCAGAAGGCAAATTTTGCCTACGCCGGCGCCGAGGTGTCCGAGCGCATTCGTCTGGCGCTGGATGATCCACGCTGCTTCAAGGGCGGGTCGATCCAGCAGTTGAAGGGTGCCTTGGACAGTTTACGGTCCGAGATGGATGCACGCCTCGCCGAGGAGCGAGCCGCGGCGAAGGCCGAAATCGAAACCCTGAAGGCAAAGCTCGAATCCTTGCCGGAGCTTGCCGACCTGGCGGAGGCAGACCGCACCTCCATTCTTTCGGATGCGGACGCGGCGGCGTCTCCCATCGACAGCGCCGGCCTCATCGCCATGGTGCGGGAAAGGGTCGCCGCCTTCCGGACCACGACCTATCCGCAGCTCCTGTCCCGAGTAGCTTCGCTGGTCTCGAAACCTTCGGATGAACAGGGCGACGATGGCGCGGCCAATGGAGGATTCGGCGATCGTGGAGCCACTCCCCCGACCCCTCCGCCACCCGTTCAAAACTTCATTGCCGGCTCGTCCGTGAAGGTTTCGTTCCCGAGGGCCTACCTCGCCGACGAGGCGGACGTCGAAGCCTACCTCAACTCCATGCGTGAAGCGCTGATGGCGGAAATCCGCGGCGGCAACAGGATTACCGTATGATGGATGCCACTGCTGCCAGGAAGCTCGACACGTCTGGTCTGAAGAAGTTCGCCCAGGCCGCGCGCGGGACGCTGATCGAGCAGGTTTCCGCCAAGCTGGATCAGGTGCTTGCCGAAGGCAGCGCCGCC
The DNA here is from genome assembly GCA_947259295.1 of uncultured Rhizobiaceae bacterium. Classification (GTDB taxonomy): domain Bacteria; phylum Pseudomonadota; class Alphaproteobacteria; order Rhizobiales; family Rhizobiaceae; genus CAMYMG01. The sequence goes on along the minus strand of CAMYMG010000049.1, from coordinate 8,329 downwards.
CGCCGCGAGCAGCCTCAGGCAGTGAAGGAACTGGAGAGTGAGATCGGCAATGACGGTCGCGGGCAGGTCGTCGAGCGCGTCGCCTACACCTGGTTTAATCGCTTCTCGGCGCTCCGCTTCATGGACGTCAACGGCTACACAACCACTCGCGTGGTTTCTCCTGCGGACGGCCAGACGCGGCCTGAGATTCTCTCGGCGGCGGCGGCCGGCCAAATCGACCAGGATCTGCCGGAAGCAACACGTCAGAAGGTTTCCGCCCTGCTCGAAGGGCGGTCTCCAAGTCCCGACCCGCAGGCCGAATCCTACCGTTTGCTGCTCGTGGCCGCCTGCAACGGCCTTCACAAGGCAATGCCTTACCTGTTCGAGAAGATCGCCGACTTCACCGAACTCCTGATGCCGAGCGACCTTCTATCCGCTGACAGCATCTTGATCCGCATGCGCGAGGTGATGACTGAAGACGCCTGCCAGGACGTCGAAGTTATCGGCTGGCTCTATCAGTTTTACATCTCGGAAAAGAAAGATCAGGTCTTCGCGGGGCTGAAGAAAAATCAGAAGATAACCGCCGATAACATCCCCGCCGCGACGCAGCTCTTCACCCCGCACTGGATCGTCCGCTACCTGGTCGAGAACTCGCTCGGGCGGCTGTGGCTGCTCAACCGGCCGGGGTCGCAACTGGCCCCGCGGATGGACTACTACATCGCGCCGGAAGAGCCAGAGACGGATTTCCTCAAGATCGGCAAGCCCGAGGAAATCAAGGTGTGCGATCCGGCCTGCGGGTCGGGGCACATGCTGACTTATGCCTTCGACCTGCTCTACGCGATCTACGAGGAAGAGGGCTACGATCCCGCCCAGATCCCCGCGCTCATCCTGCGGCACAATCTCACTGGGGTGGAGATCGACGACCGCGCAGGCGCGCTGGCGGCCTTCGCGCTAGCGATGAAGGCAGCAGCGAAGCTGGGGCGGCGAAGGTTCCTGCGGATGGAGGTGAAGCCCGACATCGTCGTTCTGCAGAACGTTAGCTTTACGGCGGGCGAGAAGCAGGACGTGGTCGCGGTGATAGGGCGCGACCTGTTCACAGACGAATTGCGCGAGACGCTGCTGCAGTTCGAGCACGCAAAGAACTTTGGCTCGCTCATCGTACCGAATCTGCGCGACCCGGCTGAAACGCTGAGGGTGGTGGAGGCACGGCACTTCGGTTCGGACCTGCTACTCAATGAGGTTAAGGAGCGAGTCGTGGCCGTGCTGCGCATGGCCCAAACCCTGTCGTCCAACTACCATGTGGTTGTCGCCAACCCGCCATATGCGGGCATGTCTGGGCTCAATTTAGACCTTCAAGCGTATGCGAAGTCGATATTTCCTGCAAGTAAGTCTGATCTCTATGCGATGTTTATGGAACGATCACTAAAATTAGTTGGAAAGCACGGCATGTTGGCAATGATCAATATGCAGTCCTGGATGTTCTTGGGAACATACCAGACGCTTCGTAGCAATATTTGGAATGACGCTGCAATTTTGACCATGGCCCATATCGGGGAACGGGGCTTCGATACGATCGGCGGTTCAGTCGTGTCCACGACAGCGTTCGTCTTTGCGAAGACGTCCAAACAGGACATCGCGGGAACCTTTATACGACTGACAGACGGTCAGTCCGAAGCTCAGAAGTCGGACATGATTTTGAATGCAATCAAAACCCCAAGCGTTGCGTATCGCTACTCTGCAACGACATCAGACTTTGTCAAAATCTCAGGCGCGCCAGTTTCCTACTGGCTATCTGAGAGGTTCCAGGAAATCTTTGCAAATTCAAAGCGCGTCTCGGACTACGCTGACCCTAGGGCGGGCTTGCAGACCAGTGACAACAACCGTTTCCTTCGGCTGTGGCCAGAAATTGCTCAGCGGAAGGTGGCCTACGATTGTCCGTCGCGCTCGTCAGCTGAAAAGACTGGAGCCAAATGGTTCCCATGTACGAAGGGTGGCGGTTTTCGTAAGTGGTACGGGCTCAACGAGTATCTGGTTAATTGGGAGCAAGACGGCAAAGAACTTTTCGAATTTGCGACCAGTCTATATGGATCGCCAACCCGGATTATCAAAAATGCGAACAGATATTTTGAGTCTGGATTGACGTGGTCAAGCATTGCCCCTGTCTTTTCAATGCGATATAGCCCGCAAGGTTTCATATTTGAGACAAAAGGCTCAATGTGCTTCCCTCATGCGATAAACGATACATTTCCACTTCTTTCATTGATGAACTCGAAAATCATAGAAGCTGCCCTGAAAGTGTTCAGCCCAACTCTCGATTTCCATGAGGGGCCTCTCGGCAGGGTTCCTGCAGTATTTCAAGATCTACGCGCGCAAGCGTCTGAAAAATCAGAGCGATTGGTCGCCATCGCAAGGTCGGACTGGGACGCCTACGAAACCTCGTGGGATTTCAAAACGCTCCCGCTGCTCTCGCCCGACCACCGGACCGGGACGCTGGAGGACACATATGCCTGCCTACGCACCCATTGGCAGGGCATAACCGACGAGATGCAGCGGCTGGAGGAGGAGAACAACCGGATCTTCATCGACGCCTATGGTCTTCAGGACGAGCTGACCCCCAAGGTTCCTATCGAGGAGATCACCCTCACCTGCAATCCCGCATATCGCTATGGCGTGAAGGGCGCCGGGGAGGAGCGCGAAACGCGCCTGCGCGCTGACACCATGGCCGAATTCGTAAGCTACGCCGTGGGCTGCATGTTCGGCCGTTACAGCCTCGACGTGCCCGGCCTGATCCTCGCCAACCAGGGCGAAACCTTGGCGGACTACGTCGCCCGCGTGCCGGAGCCGACGTTCATGCCGGATGAGGACAACGTCATACCCGTGCTCGATGGCGACTGGTTCGCCGACGAAATAGCGGACCGCTTTCGCAAGTTCCTGAGCTTGACCTTCGGCGAGGAGCATTTTGCCGAAAATCTCGCCTTCATCGAAGTTTCGCTCGGCAGGGACATTCGCCGCTACTTCTTGCGCGATTTTTACGAGGACCACGTGCGCCGCTACAAAAAGCGGCCGATCTACTGGATGTTCTCCAGCCCCAAGGGCGGCTTCAACGCATTGATCTACATGCACCGCTACCGTCCCGACACGGTCGGCGTCGTTCTGAACGGCTATCTGCGCGAATATCGCAACAAGCTCGCCGCCCACCGCGCCCAGCTCGAAACGGTCAGCATCAGCGTTGAGGCGAGCCAGGCAGAGAAAACCAAGGCCCTGAAGGAGATCGAGCGCCTCGGCGTGGTCATCGAAGAACTGGACATCTACGAGCGCGACGTTCTCTACCCGCTGGCCACCCAGAGGATCGAGATCGACCTCGATGACGGAGTGAAGGTGAACTACTCCAAATTCGGCAACGCCCTGAAGCCCATCAAGGGGCTGATCGACGCGGACGACTGACCATGCAGGATCGTATCGCGCTCGGGCTGGCGAGCCAGTTTGAAAAGCACAGGATCGTCTTCTGGTATGACGCTGAGCAGGATTTCCGCGACGCGTTCGACGCCGTCGGCCTGCCCGATATCGAAAGGGTCGAGATCGCCAACAACGAATTCGGCCTCAAACACCGAATCCTGCGGGAGCAGCCGAAGCAGAAGTTTCTCCTGTACAAGCATGGACCCGAGCCGGAGCCGCTGGAGAACTGGCTGCTCGACGTTCAGCTTGCCCAAGGCACCTTCCGGACCGACCAGACGGCCATGTGGCTCAGCGAACTCGGACTTGGCATTGCCTTCGCGGACCTGGTGAAGGCGCACGAGGAATTCTTCCGCGCCACCAAGCGTGTGGAGCATCTCAAACGGCTCATGAAGCCGGACGACACCATGAGTGCGCTGCGGCTGAAGATGCTCACGGTCTCCGCCAACGCGGACCCGAACTTCGACGCCGTCGTCGAAAGCCTTCTTGAGGACCTCGCGAACGGGAAGGAGGACAGGCTGCGCCTGATCGCCCGCTTCGGGCTTACCGAGTTCCTGTGGGAGCAGATGGGCCGGCACTACAGCTACCGGACACCAGAACCCGGCATCCGGGATTTCGCGATCGAGCTGTTCAAGTCCTGCTACGCGGCGGGCGTCGCGGTGGATGCGAAACTCTCCACGGAGGCCGTGGTCTTTTTCCGGAGATGGAAAAACAACCGGAATGCGGCCGAATCCTTCGAAATCTTGTCCGAGGAATATGCCGACGCCCTCGGCATAAGAGCTGACCTGGAGAAGCGGGATTTCCGGACCCTGATCGAGCTCGATTACTTCCGCGAAATCGATCGGGAAGTTATCCGGAACCTGGTCGGCGAGTTGAGCGGCCAGACAGTCGCCTATACCGACGTCATCGGCTGGATCCGCCAGCGTCGTCAGAGCCATTGGTACAGCGAGTTCAAGACCCTCTATCAGGCCCTCAGTTATGCCGCCGAATTTCTGCAGGCGATGGCGCAGGTCGATCTCGTCATGGAGTCCCTCGCAGACGGAGTTCGTCGCTATTCGCAAAGCTGGTTCCGGATCGACCAGCTCTATCGGCAGTTCGTCGTGAACATGCAGCAGTCGGCACAGCCGTCCCTGCTCGGCGGTCTGACCGAGAAAATCGAGAACCTCTACGTCAACAACTACCTTCTGAAGCTCAACGATTCCTGGCAAGTCCATGTCGACCGGGCTGAGCGCTGGGAGGCTCCACCCTATCCACGGCAGCGGGAATTCTACGCCACCCAGGTTTCCCCGTTCCGGCGCAAGGATTTGAAACTCTGCGTCATCATCTCCGATGCCATGCGATACGAAATCGCTGAGGAACTCCTTGTCCGGGTTCGCAGTCTCGATCGCTACGACGCAGAGCTCGCGCCGATGCTTTCATCCCTGCCGAGCTATACCCAGCTCGGCATGGCCTCGCTGCTGCCCAACTCGGAGATCCAGATCTCCGACAGCGACACCGGCGTGGTTCTGGTGGACGGCCTAAGCTCGCAAGGTCTCGTGAACAGGCAGAAGATCCTCGCCACCAGCGGTCGGGCCGGAGACCGAGCGCACGCCATGAAGTCGGAGGAATTCATGGCCGCGAAGGCGGACGAGGCCCGCACCATCCTGCGAGACAATGACGTCGTCTATATCTATCACAATCGCATCGACGCCATGGGCGATAAGATCGTCTCCGAGGACCGGGTGTTCGAGGCTGTCGATGACACGCTCGACGAACTGATCAAGCTGATCAAGAAACTGACCGCTGCGAACGCGAGCAACCTGGTGCTGACGGCCGATCACGGCTTCATCTACCAGCATCGCCCTATCGAGGAGAGCGACTTTTCCGCCGCCGAGGTCAGTGGCGAGACAGTGCATTTCCGAGACCGTCGTTTCATCCTCGGCAAGGGACTCCATTCTCATTTCGGCCTGCGGAAATTCGACGCTGCCACGCTCGGCCTTGAAGGCGAGGTCGAGGTAGCTATTCCGAAATCGATCAACCGTCTCCGGCTGAAGGGCTCGGGCAGCCGATATGTTCACGGCGGCGCCTCGCTGCAGGAAGTCGTCATCCCTGTCCTGACGGTCAACAAGAAGCGCCAGAGCGACCTATCCGCCGTCGAAGTTGAGATCGTTGGAAACTCGAACAAGACGATCACGTCGAGCCAAATCACCGTTCTCTTCTACCAGTCCACCCCCGTGACCGAAAAAGCGCAGCCACGACGCCTGCGAGCAGGAATATTCTCGCCTAGCGGAGAGTTGATCTCAGACAGCCATGACCTGCTATTCGACTTACGCTCGGACAACCCCCGAGAGCGCGAAATGCCGGTCCGATTCCTCCTGTCGAAGAAGGCCGACGATTTCAACGGTCAGGAAGTCACGCTGCGGCTCGAGGAACAGCACGCGGACACTTCGCACTACAAGGATTACCGCAGCATGCGCTATGTCCTGCGTCGGAGCTTTACGAACGATTTCGATTTTTGAGGAGGAGCCCCCGGGTGAACGCACTGGACCAGAAAATCAACGAACGATTTCCGGGGCTCGTCGTCCGAAAGGATCTCGTAAAGGCCGTGAAGGGGAACGCCATCGTTCCCACCTATGTGCTCGAATACCTGCTTGGCCAGTACTGCGCGACCAGCGACGAAGCCTCGATCCAGTCTGGCATCGAGACCGTCAAGGAGATCCTCCGGAAGCACTACGTCCACAGGAACGAGGCTGGCCTCGTGCGCTCCAACATCCGGGAGAAGGGCCGCTACAAGGTCATCGACAAGATCGGCGTGGCGTTAAACGACAAGAACGACGTGTATGAGGCCGAATTCGCCAATCTCGGCATCAAGAAGGTCATCGTCGATTCCGGCACCGTGAAGGCCCACCCGAAGCTTCTGGTGAGCGGGGTCTGGTGCATCAGCGATGTCGAGTACGAGCACACCGAGGACAAGAACGTTTCCCCCTGGGTCCTTGGAAGCCTCAAGCCGATTCAGCTCTCCCACTTCGACTACGATGCTTACCTCGAGGCGCGGCGAGGATTCACGACCGACGAATGGATCGACCTGCTGATCCAGAGCATTGGATTCGACCCAGAACTGTTTGGCCGCCGCAGCAAGCTTATCCAGCTGATGCGGCTGATCCCTTTCGTTGAGCGGAACTACAACCTGATTGAACTCGGCCCCAAGGGCACGGGCAAGTCGCACATCTATTCGGAATTCTCCCCTCACGGGATCCTGATCTCGGGTGGCGAGGTCACCGTCCCGAAGCTGTTCGTGAATAACCAGTCCGGCAAGCTCGGGCTCGTAGGATACTGGGATGTCGTCGCTTTCGACGAGTTCGCGGGTCGGCAAAAGAGGGTCGACAAATCACTCGTCGACATTATGAAGAACTACATGGCGAACAAGACGTTCTCCCGTGGTGTCGAGACGCTGGGTGCCGAGGCTTCAATGGTGTTCGTTGGAAACACTAAGCACAACGTCCCCTACATGCTCAAGCACACGGATCTGTTCGAGGAGGTTCCGGAGAAATACTACGACTCCGCCTTCATCGATCGCCTCCACGCCTACATTCCCGGATGGGAGGTGGACGTCATTCGCGGCGAGATGTTCTCTAGCGGTTACGGCTTCGTGGTCGACTATCTGGCCGAAATCCTCCGCCACCTGCGTAGCGACGACCATTCCGATCGCTACAAGGATTCCTTCCAGCTCTCGTCCGACATCTCGACGCGTGACCGTGATGGCGTCAACAAGACTTTCTCGGGACTGATAAAGATCCTGTTCCCCTGCGGGGATGCCTCGAAAAACGAGGTCGAGGAACTTCTTCGGTTGGCCATCGAGGGGCGCAAGCGAGTCAAGGACCATCTGATGCGCATCGACACCACCTACCCTGATACGGACTTCTCCTACATCGCACCAGGCGGGAACAAGGTGGCTGTGACGACGCTCGAGGAGGACGAATATCCTACCTACTATCACCGCAGAGCGGCAGCTGCCTCTGTTGGAGGACAGGATTCAGTGACCAAGAGGCCGGAGGCGCCGCAGGATTCAGCGGGGCTTGAACTTGGCCGTTTGCCCCAACCGCTAGACCCACGCGAAGGACACAAGGTTTTCAGTGAGAACCAAAAGGGTGTTTCCTTCGACCTACTGTTCGGTCCCTACATCAAAGGTGCAAAGCAGATCACCCTGACCGACCCATACCTACGTCTGTTCTATCAAGTCCGGAACCTGATGGAATTTATTGAGACGACGATGAAGCTCAAGGCTCCGGAGGATGAGGTCGACATCCATGTGATTACCGCCAAGGACGAGCTGAAAGGCGACCAACAGCAGTCAAACTTGATCGCAATTGAGGAATCCTGTGTCGGTTCCGGGATCAATTTCACGTGGGAGTTCGACAAGACCGGGACAATCCACGCCCGCCACATCGTCACTGACAACGGCTGGAAGATTTCCTTGGACCGCGGTCTCGATGTTTTCCAGCCCTACGAGATGAATAACTCTTTTGCTTTCTCGAACCGCCTTCAGGAATTCCGTTCCGCCAAGGCATTCGAGGTGACTTATATGCGCCTGTCTTGACGGATGAATTGTGAGCCGTGTCGCCGGCATCGAGTTCGGAGCGAGCGTTGGCCACATCGGACGTTGCACCCCGCAAAAACCGTCGGCAAGTGTATCGGACGAAACATTGCATCCTCATGCCCTCAAATCTATTGTGTTGCATCAGAACTCGATGCTGGCGTGGAGCGCCGTGTTTCCGAACCGACCGATGGTCATGACGTGCTCCCCTGAATTGTCCTCGCTTTGAGGTTAGGCTGTTCCTCGTATGAGGAGACAGGCAATGAAGCGATCGAGATTTTCTGACGAACAGATCATCGGCATTTTGAAGGAGCACCAGGCTGG
>CAMYMG010000048.1 GCA_947259295.1 uncultured Rhizobiaceae bacterium | reverse complement strand
CTGGCGGCGGCGATGGCCGCCATCGCCGCGCTGCCAAAGGACTTCGCCGCCCATCTCGACGCCGCTCTCGGCGACGAGCTGCCGCTTTTGAAGCGCGACGGCGGCTTCGTGCGCCAGGACTACGATGCCGAGCTCGACGAGATGCGCTCGCTGCGCGACGCCTCGCGCCGCGTCATCATGGGCATGGAGCGCGACCTCATCGAGGAGACCGGCATCCGCTCTCTGAAGATCCGCCACAACAACGTGCTCGGCTACTACATCGAGGTCACGGCCAACCACCAGGCAGCGCTCAACGGCTCCGACGCGCTGAAGGCGCGCTTCATCCACCGCCAGACCATGGCGAGCGCCATGCGCTTCACCACCACCGAGCTCGCCGGGCTGGAGACGAAGATCGCCAATGCCGCCGACCGTGCCCTGTCGATCGAGCTCGGCGTCTTCGACCGGCTGGTCGCCGAATCCGTCCAGGCCGCCGAGGCCATCCGCGCCGGTGCCGAGGCGCTTGCCGTGCTCGACGTGTCAGCCGCTCTGGCGAAACTGGCCGTGGCCGAGGATTATTGCCGCCCGGCGGTCGATGCCAGCCTGTCCTTCGAGATCAGGGGCGGCCGCCATCCGGTGGTCGAGCAGGCGCTGCGCCGCCAGGCCGAAAGCCCCTTCGTCGCCAATGACTGCGACCTGTCGCCCGAAGGCGATGCCCGCCACGGCGCCATCTGGCTGCTCACCGGCCCCAACATGGGCGGCAAGTCGACCTTCCTGCGCCAGAACGCGCTGATCGCCATTCTGGCGCAGATGGGCTCCTACGTGCCGGCAGCCAGCGCCCGCATCGGCGTCGTCGACCGCCTGTTCTCGCGCGTCGGCGCCTCCGACGACCTGGCGCGCGGCCGCTCGACCTTCATGGTCGAGATGGTCGAGACGGCGGCGATCCTCAACCAGGCCACCGAAAAGAGCCTCGTCATCCTCGACGAGATCGGCCGCGGCACAGCGACCTTCGACGGCCTGTCGATCGCCTGGGCGGCGGTCGAGTACCTGCACGAGAAGAACCGCTGCCGGGCCATCTTCGCCACCCATTTCCACGAGATGACGTCGCTGAGCTCGAAGCTCGGCCGGCTGCACAACGTCACCATGCGGGTCAAGGAATGGGAGGGCGACGTGGTCTTCCTGCACGAGGTGGCGATGGGTGCGGCCGACCGCTCCTACGGCGTCCAGGTGGCGCGCCTCGCCGGCCTGCCCGCCGCCGTCGTGCAGCGCGCCAAGGACGTGCTGCAGCAGCTGGAGTCGGGCGAATCCGCCGGCAAGGCCGACCGCCTCGTCGACGATCTGCCGTTGTTCTCGGCCGTCGCCCGGCGCGAGGCGCCGCCGCCTGCGAGAGCTGACGCGCTCGGCGCGGCCCTCGAGACGATCAACCCCGACGAACTGACGCCCCGCGAGGCGCTCGAGGCGCTCTACCGGCTGAAGGGGTTGGCCGGCTAGCCGGGTCCCTCCCCACCTGTTGCGAGAGCTGCGATATACCTGCGGGGTAACGCTGGGGCACGCAGAATTGTTGCAGCTTCTACCATCGGCTCATTGATAGCGTCGTCGAGGGATGCCATGCTGACGGCGAATTCAGGGAGGAATTTCATGACAGTCAAGTTGAGTAGTCTTGCACTCGCGCTGCTGGTGGGCACGTCGTTGTCCGCGGTCGCGCAGGAGTTTTCCGACAACAAGGTCAAGATCGGCATCCTGAACGACCAGTCCGGCGTCTATGCCGACTTCGGCGGCAAGTGGTCCTACGAGGCCGCCAAGATGGCGGTCGAGGATTTCGGCGGCAAGGTCAAGGACATGCCGGTCGAGGTGGTCACCGCCGACCATCAGAACAAGGCCGACATCGCATCCAACATCGCGCGCCAGTGGTACGACACCGAGCAGGTCGACGCGATCATGGAACTGACCACCTCCTCGGTGGCGCTCGCCGTGCAGGGCATTTCGGCTGAGAAGAAGAAGATCGACATCGTCACCGGCGCCGCGAGTTCGGACCTCACCGGCAAGGCATGCTCGCCCTATGGCTTCCATTGGGCCTACGACACGCATGCGCTGGCCGTCGGCACCGGCGGCGCGCTGGTCGGCCAGGGCGGCGACACCTGGTTCTTCCTCACCGCGGATTACGCCTTCGGCTATTCCCTCGAGGAGCAGACCTCCAACTTCGTCAAGTCGAAGGGCGGCAACGTGCTTGGCGCCGTTCGCCACCCGCTGGCGACGACCGACTACTCGTCCTTCCTGCTGCAGGCGCAGGCTTCCGGCGCCAAGGTGATCGGCCTCGCCAATGCCGGCCTCGACACCGCCAATTCGATCAAGCAGGCGGCCGAGTTCGGCATCGTCGCGGGCGGACAGCGCCTCGCGGCGCTGCTCTTCACGCTTGCCGAAGTGCACGGCCTCGGGCTTGAGGCAGCGCAGGGCCTGACGCTGACCGAAGGCTTCTACTGGGACCGCGACGACGCGTCGCGCGAATGGTCGAACCGCTTCATGGAACGCACCGGCCGCATGCCCAACATGATCCAGGCCGGCACCTACTCGGCGGTCACGCAATACCTGAAGGCGATCGACAAGGCCGGCACGGACGAGACCGAGGCGGTTGCCAAGAACCTGCATGAAATGCCCGTCGAAGACGTCTTTGCCCGCGGCGGCAAGGTCGGCGCCAATGGACGCATGATCTACGACATGTACCTGATGGAAGTGAAGAAGCCCTCGGAGAGCACGCAGCCCTGGGACTACTACAAGGTGCTGGCGACGATCCCCGGCGACGAAGCCTACATCAAGCCCGCGGAGGCCGGCTGCCCGCTGGTCAAGTGAGCGCAGCCGTTGAACGCGACTTCTTCGCATGACACCGGGCCGCGGGCGGTTCTATCCGCCCGCGGCCTGCGGCGCGACTTTTCGGGCTTCGTGGCGGTCAGGGATGTCGACCTCGATGTCCGCCACGGCATGGTCCACGCGCTGATCGGGCCGAACGGCGCCGGCAAGACCACCGTCTTCAACCTGCTGACGAAATTCCTGCAGCCGACCGCCGGCTCGATCACGCTCGACGGTCACGACATTACAAGAGCGACGCCGGCGAAGGTCGCGCAGATGGGCGTCGTGCGCTCGTTCCAGATCTCCGCGACCTTTCCTCACCTTACCGTGCTCGACAATGTGCGCGTCGCGCTGCAGCGCCCGAACGGGCTTGCCAGTCAGTTCTGGCGCTCGCTGTCCGTCCTCGACCGGCTGACGCCGCGCGCCGAGGAACTGTTGCGCATGGTTGGCCTTGACGACGCCAGGCATGGTCTCGCCGCCGATCTTTCCTATGGCCGCAAGCGGGTGCTGGAAATCGCCACGACACTGGCGCTCGATCCCAAGGTGCTGCTCCTCGACGAGCCGATGGCCGGCATGGGCCACGAGGATGTCGGCACCATCTCGAAGCTCGTCAAGTCGATCGCCGCCGACCGCGCCGTCCTGATGGTCGAGCACAATCTGTCCGTCGTCGCAGACATCGCCGACTGGGTCACCGTGCTGCAGCGCGGCGAGATCATCGCCGCCGGCGACTACGAGACGGTCAGCAAGGACGCCAATGTCCGCGAGGCCTATATGGGGTCGGAGCATGCCTGACACGCCCCTGCTATCGGTTCGCGGGCTCAATGCCTGGTACGGCGAAAGCCACGCCCTCCACGGCGTGGACCTCGATATCAACGAGGGCGAGACGGTGACGCTGCTCGGCCGCAACGGCGTCGGCAAGACGACGACGCTGCGCGCCATCATGGGCCTGGTCCGCAAGCGGACCGGCACGATCAGCTTCGCCGGCCGCGATCTTATGAGCCTGCCGCTGCATCATACGGCGCGCGCCGGCATCGGCTACGTCCCGGAAGAGCGCGGCATCTTCGCGACGCTGACCGTCGACGAGAACCTGATGTTGCCGCCCGTCGTCGCCGAGGGCGGTATGAGCGTCAGGGAAATCTACGATCTGTTCCCCAATCTCGAGGAGCGGCGGTCGAGCCCCGGCACCAAACTCTCGGGCGGCGAACAGCAGATGCTGGCGATCGCCCGCATCCTGCGAACCGGGGTCAAGGTCCTGCTACTCGACGAGCCGACCGAAGGTCTGGCGCCGGTCATCGTTCAGCGCATCGGCGACCTGCTCGAGACCCTGAAGAAGCGCGGCATGACCATCCTGCTTGTCGAGCAGAACTTTCGCTTCGCCAGCCGCGTCGCGGACCGCTTCTACCTCATGGAACACGGCAAGGTCCTCTCGCAGTTCCCGGTCGGCGAACTGGAGAGCCGCATGGACGAGCTTCACGATGTGCTGGGAGTCTGACCGATGATCTTCGGCATCCCGATCCAGGCCTTTGCCGGCCAGCTGCTGATCGGCCTCATCAACGGCTCGTTTTACGCCGTACTGTCGCTCGGCCTGGCCATCATCTTCGGCCTGCTGCGGGTCATCAACTTCGCGCATGGCGCGCAGTACATGCTGGGCGCCTTCATCGGCTATCTGATGCTCGCCCATTTCGGCATCACCTACTGGCCGGCGCTGATCCTGGCGCCGCTTGTCGTCGGGCTGTTCAGCGTTGTGGTCGAGCGCTTTGCCCTGTCGCGGCTCTATGATGTCGATCCGCTCTACGGCCTTCTCTTCACCTTCGGCCTGGCGCTCGTGATCGAAGGCGTCTTCCGCTACTATTACGGCGTCTCCGGCAATCCCTATCCTGTGCCCACGCTGCTGGCGGGCGGCACCAATCTCGGCTTCATGTTCCTGCCCATCTATCGCGGCTGGGTGGTCGTGGCCTCGCTGGTCGTCTGCCTCGGCACCTGGCTGCTGCTCGAAAAGACCCAGTTCGGCTCCTACCTCCGCGCCGCCACCGAAGACCCGAAGCTGGTCCAGGCCTTCGGCGTCAACGTGCCGCTGATGCTGACCCTGACCTACGGGCTCGGCGCCGGTCTGGCGGGCTTTGCCGGCGTGCTCGCCGCGCCGGTCTACCAGGTCAGCCCGCTGATGGGACAGAACCTGATCATCGTGGTGTTCGCCGTCGTTGTGGTCGGCGGCATGGGTTCGATTCTTGGCGCCATCGTCACCGGCTACATGCTCGGCCTCGCTGAGGGCATGACCAAGGTGTTCTATCCGGAAGCCTCCAACATCGTCATCTTCGTCATCATGGCGATCGTGCTGTTGCTGCGGCCCGCCGGGCTGTTCGGACGGGATGCGTGACATGGCAGTGACCCCGGCCAACGCCACCACGTCCCGGGCCTCGCGCATCGAGGCGGCGCTGCTCGCGCTAGGCATCATCGTGCTCGTCGCGCTGCCCTTCTTCATCTACCCGATCTTCGTCATGAAGATGATGTGCTTCGCGCTGTTTGCCTGCGCCTTCAACCTGCTGCTCGGTTACACCGGCCTCTTGTCCTTCGGCCATGCGGCCTTCTTCGGCGGCGCCGCCTATTTCACCGCCCATGCCGTCAAGGAGTGGGGCGTCGGACCCGAAATCGGAATTCTGATCGGCGTGATCGGCGCGGCAGTGCTCGGCGTGATCATCGGCTTCTTCGCCATCCGCCGGCAGGGCATCTATTTCGCGATGATCACGCTGGCGCTGTCGCAGATGTTCTTCTTCTTCTGCGTCCAGGCCGACTTCACCGGCGGCGAGGACGGCATCCAGGGCGTGCCGCGCGGCAACTTCCTCGGCCTGCTCGACCTGCAGGACCCGCACGCCATGTACTATTTCGTCATGGCCAACTTCCTGCTTGGCCTGTTCTGCGTCTGGCGCATCGTCAATTCGCCCTTCGGCATGATCCTGCGCTCTATTCGAGAGAACGAGAGCCGCGCCATCTCGCTCGGCTATTCCGTGCAGAACTACAAGCTGGCGGCCTTCGTCATGTCTGCGGCGCTGGCGGGGCTAGCGGGTGCTGTCAAGGCGCTGGTGTTCCAGTTCGCGACGCTCACCGACGTCGCCTGGCAGATGTCGGGCGAGGTCATCCTGATGACGCTGCTCGGCGGCATCGGCACGCTGGTCGGGCCGATCTTCGGCGCCGGCTTCGTGGTGGCGCTGCAGAACATGCTGGCCACCTCCGCCTTCCCGGTGACGATCGCCACCGGGCTGATCTTCATGATCTGCGTCCTCGTCTTCCGCCGCGGCGTTGTTGGCGAAATCTATGCGTGGCTGGAGCGGCGCAACACGGGCAATCGGTAGATATCGGTCCCGGCTGCGGTCCGCTTCTGATCTTCCGGCTGCAAGGTCACCACCATTCAACGGGTATTAATTCTTGAAGCATATCTAGTATCCGTCGGACGCTCCGGACGGGATGCCCTTTCCTGCGGTATCGGCGCTTATCGCAGCCAGGCAGTCATCAAATGACGAAGTCTACGCTTCTTGAAATCGACAAGAATGAAGCCTGTCTCGGCATGTTCATCCATGGATTTGGCAAGCAATGGCTGAGCAGCCCCTTCGCGCTCAGCCAGTTCAAGCTGAACAGTCCGGCTGAGCTGAAGGCGCTTCGCGAAAGTTCTGTGGGCACCCTTGTCATCGATCTGTCCAAGGGAGTTGGCCCGGCAAACGCGGCGTCCGCGATACGAAAGCCCTATCACAACCTGCCGTTGGACACCGGTGCGGCGGCCATGGCGCAGGCAACCGGCATGGTCCGCTCGCTCTTCAGCAACGCCGCTTCACCAGCGGGCATCGACAGGCAGCAGGTCGATGCCGTTGTCGATGTCGTTGATCGGCTTGTCTACACGCGCCCGACGACCATCCTTAATCTGACCAAGCTCAAGACCAAGGACGAGACCAGTTTTCAACATTCGATAGCAGTCTGCGCGCTTGTCGGCCTGTTCGCGCGGCATCTGAAGCTCGAGGCCAAACTGATCCGGATTCTGTGCGCCAGTGCGCTTCTGCACGATATCGGCAAGCTTCGCATCCCGACCGCCATCCTGGCCAAGAAAGGGATGCTCACGGGAGACGAGATAGCCGTCATGCAGACCCATCCGCGCAAGGGTTATGAGATCCTGGCGAGAGTGACCGGCCTGCCGGACATGGTCGGCAAGGTCTGCCTTCAGCATCATGAGAAGCTGGACGGGTCCGGCTACCCGACCGGCTTCAAGCAAGACGAGATTGGTGCGGCGGCCCGCATCGTTGCCATTTGCGATGTTTTCGACGCGTTGACCTCCGTTCGGCCGTATAAGGCCGGGTCCACGCCGCAAGCCGCCGCGGCGATGATGGCGACCTGGGACGGGCATTTCGACAAGATGCTTCTGGAAAGATTTTTCGATTGCTTGGGCCTGGAGGGACCCGGCAAGGGCATGGTGACAAACGGCTCGGCACAGACCGCCGACGACACGCTGGGCTTGTCCCAGGCGGATCTGGACGATTTCCAGTTCTGACCTGCCGCTGAGGCCTCCTCCACCGTACGTTCGGGTCCGGCCCTTGCGCGCCTCGGGGTCGGGCGGCTACAGCCAGCCTGTGGATGCTCTGGGAAAATCGTGAAGCGCGCCTTCTTCCGTTTCGTTGTCTTGACGATCATGGCGTGCGGCCTTGGCGGCTGCGGCTACTACGCGCAGTCGCTGAAGGGCCACGTCGAGATCATGTCGGCGCGCCAGAGCGTCGCGAAACTGATCGACGATCCCGCGACGCCCGAGCCATTGCGCGCCCGGATGCAGGCGGCGAGCGCCATCCGGCAGTTCGCCAGCGACAAGCTCGACCTTCCCGACAATCGCAGCTATCGCAGCTATGTCGACATCGATCGCAACTTCGTGACGCTGGCGGTGTTCGCCGCGCCGGAATTCTCGCTGGCGCCGCGCACCTGGTGCTTCCCGGTTTTCGGCTGCGTGCCCTATCGCGGCTATTTCTCGCAGGAAGCTGCGGCCCAGCAGGCGGCGACGCTCAAGCGTCAGGGGTTCGACGTCTACATTTCCGGCATCACCGCCTATTCGACGCTCGGCTGGTCGAGCGATCCGCTGCTCAGCACCATGTTCCGCCAGGGCGAAACCTGGCTCGCCAGCGTGGTCTTCCACGAGCTCGCCCACCAGCGCGTCTATGTGCCGGGCGACTCCGCCTTCAACGAAGCCTTCGCCGTCGCCGTCGAGGTGACCGGCGTGCAGAAATGGCTGCGCGCCGCGGGCAATGCCGAGGGCCTGCGTCGCTACGAGGCAGAGCGCCGGAGGGACGAAGAGTTTCGGGCGCTGCTGGCAAAGACGCGGGGAGAGCTGGCCGGGATCTATGGTGGTCCCGGCAGCACGGAACAGAAACGGGCAGCGAAAGCGGCGGCTGTCGACCGGCTGCGGCAACGCTACCGGCAGATGCGCGACAGCCGCTGGGACGGCTACCGCGGCTACGACGCCTGGATCGATGCCCCGATCAACAACGCCAAGCTCGCCGCCACATCCGTCTACAGCGACCGGGTGCCGGCCTTCCTGCGCCTGTTCGACCTGTGCTCGCAGGACTATCCGCGCTTCTACGCCGCTGTCCGCCGTCTCGGCGCGCTCGACAAGTCCCGGCGCGATGAGGCGCTCCGCTCGGCGCGCACCTGCGGCTAGTAGGTCGGCCACAGCTTGTGCGAGGCCAAGGCGGCGACACGCGCGGCAATGGCCGAATTTGGGCCTCCAGGCCCAAATTCCAGCATTTCTAAAGCTATATTTAAGCACTGCCCCCTAGGATCGGAACCGATGCGTGCCGATCACCGGCGCGCCGGTGAATTGGATTGCAGTGGGAGTCAGGCCCGAATCTCTCCGCAAGCTGTTGCGGCTGATCTGGAGACCGACGAACGGACCGGCGGCGCTGGCCCTGGCCGTGATCGTGTTTGCCGGGTTCTTCGCCGATTATCAGAACCGGCGGGTCTTCGAGCAGGGTCTGCGCGCCGACGTGCTGGGCAGCATCAGCGTTATCCGGGCCAAGCTCGAAGGCAACGTAAACGGCAACATCCAGCTGGTACGCGGCCTCGTCGCGACGCTGACCACTGAGCCCGAAATGAGCCAGCAGCGCTTCGCCCAGCTCGCCGCCAACCTCTTGTCAGAGAAATCGCAGCTGCGCAGCGTCGCCGGGGCTCCCGATCTCGTCGTGAAGCTGGTCTATCCGATGGCTGGCAACGAGCAGGCGCTCGGCCTCGACTACCGCCAGAACGAGGCACAGCGCGACGCAGCACTCGGCGCACGCGACTCCGGCGAATTGATGCTCGCCGGTCCGGTCGATCTCGTGCAGGGCGGCAAGGGTTTCATCGGCCGGTTCCCGGTGTTCATACCCACCCCGGGCGGCAAGCCGAGATTCTGGGGCATCGTCTCGGCGGTCATGGATCGCGACAAGCTCTACCGCGACAGCGGCCTGCTCGACCCCAGGCTGCCGATCGACATCGCCATTCTCGGCCGTGACGGCAAGGGCGCGGCCGGTGAGCGCTTCTTCGGCAGTGCCGACGTGCTGAAGAACGATCCGGTGACAGCCAGCATCTTCCTGCCTTCCGGCTCGTGGAGGATCGCCGCCATCCCCAAGGGCGGCTGGGACGCCAGCCCGCCCAACACCTGGATGCTGTGGCTGCTGACCGTGGCCGCCGGTGCACTGATCATGGTGCCGACCGTGATGACCGGCCGGCTGATAGAAGAGCGATCCAACAATATCGGTGAATTGCGGCGTCGCGAGATCGAGCTGGAACGCCTGTCCCGCCGTCTTGGCCTGGCGCTCGACAGTTCGCAGATCGGCGTCTGGGAGCTCAACACCGAGACCGACAGCCTGCTCTGGGACGACCGCATGAACGAGCTTTACGGCTACCCGGCCGACGGCGGTCCTCGCGAATATGCCGACTGGGCGCGCACCATCCATCCCGAGGACCTGGCGCGCGTCCTCAAGGATTTCCCCACCGCCGCCGCTGCCGGCGCGAGCTACCAGACGCAATACCGGCTGCTGCTCGACGGCGAGGTTCGCCACTTGCGCGAAAGCGCCAAGGTCTATCAGGATCCGGGCGAGCCGCTGCGCATCGTCGGCGTCAACTGGGACGTCACCGCCGATGTCGAGCTGAATGAGAGCCTGAAGCAGGCCAACATGCTGACCGAGGCCCGCAACCGCGAGCTCGAGGCCGCCAAGGAGCGGATCGAATACAATTCGCTGCACGATTCGCTCACCGGCCTGCCAAACCGGCGCTATCTCGACGAGGTGCTGGCCACACATTTCGACAGGTTCGACAGCGAAGGCGAGCGCGCCGGCCTGCTGCATATCGATCTCGATCGCTTCAAGCAGATCAACGACACGCTCGGCCACGCCGCCGGCGACGCCATGCTGAAATACGCCGCCAAGATCCTGAAATCCAACCTGCGCGAAAGCGATTTCGTCGCCCGCGTCGGCGGCGACGAGTTCGTGGTGCTGTGCAAGGCCGACCGGACCGACGAGGCCTTGTGGAACGAGCAGCTTGCCAAGCTCGCCGACCGCATCATCGACCAGATGCACCAGCCGGTCCCCTATGAGGGGCATGAATGCCGCTTCGGCGTCTCCATCGGCATTGCCAGCGACCTTGGTGCCGTCGCCGACCCGCGCCGCCTTCTGGTCAATGCAGACCTCGCGCTCTACCGGGCCAAGAGCCGCGGCCGCAACCGCTACCAGTTCTTCAACGAGGCGCTGCAGGCCGAAATCGTTTCCACCAAGCGCATCGCCGACGACATATTGTCGGGGCTCGAGCGCAACGAGTTCGTCGCCTACTATCAGCCGCAGTTCGACGCAGTCACGCACGCCATCATCGGTGTCGAGGCGCTGGCCCGCTGGAACCATCCGACCGAGGGCCTTCTTGCCCCCGCCGCCTTCATGAAGATCGCCGAGGAACTCAACGTGGTCGGCACGATCGACCGCGTCATCCTCGAGCAGACGTTGAAGAACTTCAACGCCTGGTCGGACGCGGGTCTTGGCATTCCCAAGGCCTCGGTCAACGTCTCGGCGCGGCGTCTGCACGACGAGGAACTGATCAGGAGCCTGCGCAAGCTTCGTATCAAGCCCGGCACGATCTCCTTCGAACTGGTCGAGTCGATCTTCCTCGACGAGAACGACGAGGTGGTGACCTGGAATGTCGAGCAGATCAAGGAACTCGGCATCGACATCGAGATCGACGATTTCGGCACCGGCTACGCCTCGATCGTCAGCCTCCTCAAGCTCAAGCCTCGCCGCCTCAAGATCGACCGCCAGCTGGTCATCCCGCTGATGCGCGCTCCAGCCCAGCGCCAGCTGGTCGGCTCGATCATCGATATCGGCAAGTCGCTCGGCATCGAGGTGCTGGCCGAGGGCGTCGAGACCATGACGCATGCCAAGGTGCTCAAGGAACTCGGTTGCCATGCGCTGCAGGGTCATGCCTTCGCCCGCGCCATGAGTCCGGACGATCTCAAGGACTTCATTATGGCCAGGAAGCTGCGCGCTGCCTCTTAAGCCCCGATAGCGCTGCGGTGTTCACGGCAGGAAAATCAGGCTATAGACGCCGCCGTGACGGCGAGGCAGCATGGCAAGAATTCCTCTTAAGCTCGACAGACTGATCGACGGCCCGGCGCTTCGCGAGGCCTTGGCTGCATTGGCCAAGGCATCGAAGGGCGGCCGCCCGGACAGCGTGCGGGCCGATGCGTTGAGCCTGCTCAAGGAAACGCTTGGTCTCGGCCGGAGCACTGCCGAGGCAATGCTGGTCGAGGACGGCGGCGGCGCGGCCTGCGCGGCCAGGCTGTCGCATGTGATGGACGAGATCATCCATGCGCTGCACGACTTCACGGTGGCGCAATTCTGCGAGCTGAAATCCAACGAACCGGCCGGCCGCATGGCGCTGGTCGCCGTCGGCGGCTATGGCCGCGGCACGCTGGCGCCGGGCTCCGACATCGACCTCCTCTTCCTGCTGCCGCAAAAGCAGACGCGAGCCGGCGAGAAGATGGTCGAATACATGCTCTACATGCTGTGGGACCTCGGGCTGAAGGTCGGGCACGCGACCCGCGACATCGACGAATGCGTGCGCCTGTCGCGTTCCGACATCACCATTCGCACATCCATCCTCGAGGCGCGCTTCATCTGGGGCAACGAGGCCCTGTTCGACGAACTCGTCGTCCGCTTCGACAAGTCCGTGGTCAAGGATACCGGCGCCGAGTTCGCCCAGGCCAAGCTTGCCGAGCGCGACGAGCGTCATGCCAAGGCCGGCGAAAGCCGCTATCTGGTGGAGCCCAACGTCAAGGACGGCAAGGGCGGCCTGCGAGACCTGCACACGCTGTTCTGGATCGGCAAGTATTTCTACCGCGTCCGCACCGGCGAGGAGCTCGTCGCCAAGGGCGTGTTCACGCGCTCCGAGTACAACCGCTTCCGCAAGGCCGAGGATTTCCTGTGGGCGGTGCGCTGCCACATGCATTTCCTCACCGGCAAGGCCGAGGAGAGGCTGCATTTCGACATCCAGCGCGAAATCGCCGAACGGCTCGGCTATACGAGCCATCCCGGCCTGTCGGGCGTCGAGCGCTTCATGAAGCACTACTTCCTCATCGCCAAGGATGTCGGCGACCTGACTCGCATCTTCTGTGCCGCGCTTGAGGAAGAGCAGGCCAAGCAGGTCCCGGGCTTCAACCGCCTCCTGATGGGATTCTCGCGGCGTCAGCGCAAGCTTGCAGGCACCTCCGACTTCATCGTCGACAACCACCGCATCAACGTCGCCGACGACCAGGTTTTCCAGCGTGACCCGGTCAATCTGCTGCGCCTGTTCTGGTTCGCCGACAAGCACGGGCTGGAATACCATCCCGACGCGCTCAAGCTGCTGACCCGCTCGCTGAAACTTGTCGACCGGTCGTTGCGCCGCAATCCCGAGGCCAACCGGCTGTTTCTCGACGTGCTGACCTCCGACCGCAATCCCGAACTCAATCTCCGGCGCATGAACGAGGCCGGGCTACTCGGCAAGCTGATCACCGATTTCGGCAAGATCGTCGCGATGATGCAGTTCTCGATGTACCACCACTACACCGTCGACGAGCATCTTCTGCGCTGCATCGGCGTACTCGCCGAGATCGAGCGCGGCGACGGCGAGAAGGTGCATCCGCTGGCGCACTCGCTGATGCCCTCGCTGAAGAAGCGGCGCGTGGTGCTTTACGTTGCCATGCTGCTGCACGACATCGCCAAGGGGCGGCCCGAGGACCACTCGCTGGCCGGCGCGAGGATCGCCCGCCGCATCTGCCCCTATATGGGCCTGTCGCCCGAGGACACGGCGACCGTCGCCTGGCTCGTCGAGAACCATCTCGTCATGTCGATGACGGCGCAGACCCGCGACCTCAACGACCGCAAGACGATCGACGATTTCGCCACACTGGTGCAGTCGGTCGAGCAGCTCAAGCTGCTGCTGGTGCTTACCGTCTGCGACATCCGCGGCGTCGGGCCCGGCGTCTGGAACGGCTGGAAGGGCCAGCTCTTGCGCACTCTCTACTTCGAGACGGAGCTGCTGCTGACCGGCGGTTTCTCGGAAGTCGGACGCGCCCAGCGCACCGCAGAAGCGCGCGCGCGTCTGGAAGAAGCGCTGGCTGACTGGTCCGAGCCGGACCGTGCCCGCTACGTCAAGCTGCACTACGAAAACTACCTGCTCACGGTCGACCTGCCCGACCAGTTGCGCCATGCCGAATTCGTCCGCGAGTCGAGTGCCGCCAACCGGCAGCTCGCCACCATGGTCAAGACGCATGGCTTCGAGGCAGTGACCGAGATCACCGTCCTGGCACAGGATCACCCGCGCCTCCTGTCAGTGATTGCCGGCGCCTGCGCGGCAGCCGGCGGCAACATCGTCGACGCGCAGATCTTCACCACCGCCGACGGGCGGGCGCTCGATACGATCCTGATCTCGCGCGAGTTCGACCGCGATGAGGACGAGCACCGTCGCGGCACGCGTGTCGGTCGCCTCATCGAGGACGTGCTGTCAGGTCGCGTGTGGCTGCCCGAAATGATCGAAAAGCGCGCCAAGCCCAAGCGCGGCCAGAAGACCTTCCGCATCACGCCGCGCGCCGACATCCGTAACACGCTGTCCAACCGCTTCTCGGTCATCGAAGTCGAATGCCTCGACCGGCCGGGCCTGCTGTCCGAGATCACCGGAACGCTGTCGGATCTCTATCTCGACATTGCTTCCGCCCATATCACGACATTCGGCGAGAAGGTCATCGACACTTTCTACGTGACCGATCTCACGGGCTCCAAGATCGACAATCCGACCCGCATCGAGGCCATCCGCAAGCGTCTGATCACGACGCTGAAGGGAGTCACGCCGGTGCGAGCCACCAAGCGTCTGGCCGCGGCTGCCGAATAGGCCGACCATCGAAATGCCCTGTTCCCCCAGCCAGTGTGCCGCCCCATGAGTCTCGTCAGGAAGTTCGCAACGGTCGGATCGGGCACCATGCTGAGCCGCCTCTTCGGCTTTGCGCGCGAGATGATGATGGCCGCAGCACTCGGCACCGGGCCCATCGCCGAGGCTTTCTACGCCGCCTTCCAGTTCCCCAACACCTTCCGCCGGCTGTTCGCCGAGGGCGCCTTCAACGCCGCCTTCGTGCCGCTCTTTGCCAAGGAGATAGAGGCCGGCGGCGTGGCCGGGGCGAAGAAATTCTCCGAGGAAGTCTTCGGCGTGCTTTTCACGGTGCTCCTGCTTCTGACCATCGCCATGGAACTGGCGATGCCCTTCATCATCCGCTACGCCATCGCGCCGGGCTTTGCCGAGGATCCGGCGAAGCTGCTGCTGACCACCGAACTGGCGGCGATTATGTTCCCCTACCTCATGTGCATGTCGCTCGGCGCCATGATGGCCGGCATGCTGAACTCGCTGCACCGCTACTTCGCGGCGGCCATCGCGCCGGTGTTCCTCAACATCATCCTGGTCGCGATCCTCGTGGCGGCCTGGTACCGCGGTCATGACGGACCGGGTGTCGGCACGACGCTCGCCTGGGGCGTGATGCTGGCCGGCGTCATCCAGCTTGCCATCCTGTTTGTCGCCGTCCGGCGCGCCGGCGTATCGATCGGCTTTCGCCGGCCGCGCCTGACCAGGAACGTCAGGCGGCTGCTCTGGCTAGCCCTGCCGGCCGCCATTACCGGCGGCATCACGCAGATCAACACTCTGGTAGGCACGGCGATCGCCTCGGGCAAGGCGGGGGCGGTGCCCTCGCTCAACCTCGCCGACCGCGTGTACCAGCTGCCGCTCGGCGTCGTCGGCGTCGCCGTCGGTGTGGTGCTGCTGCCCGAATTGGCGCGCGCCCTGCGCGCCGGCAACCGCGTCGAGGCGGCCAACCTGCAGAACCGCTCCGTCGAGTTCACCCTGTTCCTCACCCTGCCGGCCGCTGCGGCGCTGCTCGTCATGTCCGAGCCCATCGTGCGCGTGCTCTACGAGCGCGGCGCCTTCACCCCGCAGGACACGGCGCTGGTCGCCGAAGTGCTTGCCATCTTCGGCATCGGCCTGCCGGCCTTCGTGCTGATCAAGGCCTTCACCCCGGGCTTTTTCGCGCGTGAGGATACCCGCACCCCGATGTATTTCGCCGGCGTTTCGGTGGTCATCAACATCTCGATTGCCCTGACCCTGTTCCCGGCCTATGGCGCGGTCGGCATCGCCATCGCCGCCGCGACCGCGGGATGGATAAATGCCAGCCTGCTCTTCGGCACGTTGGCCTGGCGCGGCCACTGGGCGCGCGACGCGGCGCTGGTGAAGCGCATACCCCGCCTCGTGCTCGCTTCGGCGCTGATGGCCGGCGCACTCTATTTCGCTGTCGGCTGGATGGGGGACTGGCTGGCATCGGCAACGCCGATCTACGTTCAGGCAAGCGCCCTCGCCGTGCTCGTCGCCGGCGCCATGGCGATCTACTTCGCCGCCGCCTTCGGCATCGGCGGCGCCGACATGGGCATGATCCGGCGCAACGTGAAGCGCGGCGCCGGCAAGCCCCCGGCTGACGGATAGTCGGGTCCCCGGCGTTCCGATTCCGCCGCAAATCGGCAGCGTTTGCGCCGGGACTGCGCGTTCTGGCGGCATTCCCCGCAAGTTCGGACCGGTTTTTTAACAGAAACCGTGCATCTTCCGGCCGAACGTCCGCCCGGCCAGCCGGGCCAGACCCATGCCGGGAGAGTTCTGATGCAGCCAGGCGCCAGACTTCACTATGTCGATTGGCTTCGCGTTTCCGCCTTTCTGATCCTCATCGTCTACCATTCCTCCGTTGCCTTCTTTCCCGACATGGACTGGCTGATGAAGAGCCCGCAGGGCAGCCTCGGCCTGCAGCTCACCATGGACTTTCCGCGCGCCTGGCGGCTGGCGCTGCTGTTCTTCGTTTCCGGCATGGGCACGTGGTTCATGTTTCGCCGCGCCACAGCCGTCGGCTTCCTGAAGGAGCGATTCCTGCGCCTTTTCGTGCCGTTGATCTTTGCCATGTGCGTCATCGTGGTGCCGCAGGTCTGGTTCGAACGCATGGCCGAGGACGGCTATCGGGGATCGCTCCTGACGTTCTGGGTGACCCGCTATTTCACCGAGGGCCGCTACCCGATCGGCAACTTCACCTGGGCGCATATGTGGTTCGTCGCCTACCTGCTGGTCATGTCCTTCGTCTGCTATCCGGTATTCCGCATCCTGTCGCATCCGCGCGCCAAACCGGTCACGGACTGGTTCGAGCGGACCGCGAAAAGCGACGGAATCTACCTGTTCTTCCTGCTGCCGCTGGTGCTGAACCTCGTCCTGACTCCGTTCTTCCCGCGCCAGACCAACGCGCTCTATAATGACGGAGCGTGGTTCGCCGCCTGGGCAAGCTGGTTCGGGCTCGGCTGGCTCGTTGCCCGTCACCACGCCGCCATCATCGCCGCCATCGTCGCGCGCCGCTATCACAGCGCCGCCTTCGCGCTGGTGCTGACCGCCTATCTCTATCTTTTCTGCTTCACGCAGGTCGGCGGCTATTTCCTCGGCAACTACGCCGACATGACGCCCGTCTTCAAGCTGCTGGTCTTCGCGCTGGCCTGGTCGATGATCCTGGCACTGGTCGGCTTCGGAGCCAAACATTTCAACCGCGAGAGTGCCGCGCTGATGTGGCTGAACCGGAAGATTTTCCCACTCTATATCGTCCATCAGACCGTGGTGGTCGCCGCGCTCTACTACGTGCTGCCATTCGACCTCGGTGTCTGGCATGCCTGGTTCCTGGTGGTCGCCGCCACCTTCGCCGGGTCGCTCGTCTTCGCCATGCTCGCCGAAAAGCTGCCGCCGTGGCTCGGCCTTTTGGTCGGCCTGCCGGCCCGCCGTGCCACGCCTCAACCCACGGTCGAGAAAAGTGTCGCCGCCGTGCCGGAGCAGGGCCGCGCCGTCAATACTTGATCCCGCAAACGGCTTCGTCCATAAGCGCTTCTCGCATTTCGCCGCGCGCGAAACGGCCCTCCACAAGCCACGGGATCAATGTCATGACTGCCTTCCAGCCGCTCGTCTTCTCCGGCGTCCAGCCGACCGGAAACCTTCACCTCGGCAATTATCTCGGCGCGATCAAGAAATTCGTCGCCCTGCAAGAGACGAGCGACTGCATCTATTGCGTCGTCGACCTGCATTCGATCACCGCGCAGCTGGTGCATACCGACCTGATCGAGCAGACGCGCTCGATCACCGCGGCCTTCCTGGCCTCGGGCATCGATCCCAAGAAGCACATCGTCTTCAACCAGAGCCGGGTGATGCAGCACGCCGAACTCGCTTGGATATTCAACTGCGTGGCGCGCATCGGCTGGATGAACCGCATGACCCAGTTCAAGGACAAGGCCGGCAAGGACCGCGAGAACGCCTCGCTCGGCCTGCTTGCCTATCCGAGCCTGATGGCTGCCGACATGATGGTCTACCGCGCCACCCAGGTGCCGGTCGGCGACGACCAGAAGCAGCATGTGGAATTGACCCGCGACATCGCCCAGAAGTTCAACAACGACTTTTCCGACCGCATCGCCGAGCTTGGCTGCGGCGTGGAGATGATGGTCGGCGAGGAGAAGGTGAACGGTTTCTTCCCGCTCATCGAGCCGGTGATCGGCGGGCCTGCGGCGCGCATCATGAGCCTGCGTGACGGCTCCAAGAAGATGTCGAAGTCCGACCCGTCGGACCTCTCGCGCATCAACCTGACGGACGATGCCGAAACGATCTCCAAGAAGATCCGCAAGGCCAAGACCGATCCGGCGCCGCTGCCGAGCGAGGTCGACGGGCTGGCGGAAAGGCCCGAGGCCGAAAACCTGGTCGGCATCTATGCAGGGCTGGCGGAAATCTCGAAGGAAGCCGTTCTCAAGGAATTCGGTGGCCAGCAGTTTTCAGTCTTCAAGCCGGCGCTGGCCGATTTGGCGGTGGAAAAGCTCGCGCCGATCGCCGGCGAGATGCGCCGCATCTCGGCCGACCACGCCTATGTCGATGCGGTTCTGCGCGATGGCGGCGAGCGCGCCGGCGCCCGCGCCGAGGCAACCATGAAGTCTGTTCGCCAGATCGTCGGCCTGCTTGGCGATTGACCGGACGTCATCTGCCGGCGACTTGCCGCCTGCACCGGCAGATGGCAGATTGCCGCACGTTCGTGGTGCCTGAGCAGGATGACTGATGGTCTCAAAACGCCTTAGCCGGGAAGCCGGCCATCGCCGCAAGTTCCTGGCGATCATCGACGATACGCCGGAATGCGAGCGCGCCGTGGCCTATGCCTCGCGGCGCGCCAAAAGCACCGGCGGCGTGCTGGTGCTGCTCTATGTCATCGAGCCCGGCGAAGTGCAGCATTGGCTGGGGGTCGAGAAGATCATCCGCGACGAGGCCATGGCGACCGCGAATGCGGCACTCGACGTCTATGCCGGAGCCGTGCGCGAGCAGCTCGGTATCGAGCCCGAACTGGTCGTGCGCGAGGGCAAGGCCGCCGAGGAGATCCACAAGCTGATCGAGGACGACCAGGACATCGCAATCCTGGTTCTCGCCGCCGGCTCCTCCAAGGAGGGACCGGGCCCGCTGGTCGCCTCGATCGCCGGCAAGGGCGCAGCCTTCCCGATCCCCGTCACAGTCGTGCCGATGAACCTGTCCGACCAGGACATCGACAGCCTGGCTTAGGCGAGCACTTCCTTCGACGCCACGGTGGAATCGGCATTGAGCTTGTAGACGATCGGCACGCCGGTCGCGAGCTCCAGGTTGACGATCTCCTCGCCGGACGCGCCGTCGAGCGCCATGATCAGCGCCCGCAGCGAGTTGCCGTGCGCGGCGACCAGCACCGTCTCGCCGCGCAGCACATGCGGCTGCAGGTCGTGCAGATAATAGGGCCAGACGCGCGCGCCGGTGTCCTTCAGGCTCTCGCCGCCCGGCGGCGGAACGTCGTAGGAACGGCGCCAGATATGCACCTGCTCCTCGCCCCATTTCTTGCGCGCGTCGTCCTTGTTGAGGCCGGAGAGATCGCCGTAGTCGCGCTCGTTCAGCGCCTGGTCGCGGATGGTCTCGAGGTCGCTCTGTCCGACGACGTCGAGAATGATCTGGCATGTCTTCTGGGCCCGCATAAGGACCGAAGTGAAGGCGATGTCGAACTTCAGCCCGCGCGCCTTCAGCTTTTCGCCGCCCTTCCGGGCCTCCTCGCGCCCGAGTTCGGTGAGGTCGACGTCGCGCCAGCCGGTGAAAAGGTTCTTCAGATTCCATTCGCTCTGGCCGTGACGGACGAGCACGAGTGTGCCTGACATGGTATCTCCTATGACTGGTCGGGATGTGTGGACGGGACGGGCCGGGTCCCGGCGGATGGCCCGGCCGCTGAGGCGCAGAGCGTGATCATGGCACCAGTCCCAACACGTCGCGCATGGAATAAAGACCGGGCTTCCGCTCGCGCGCCCAGAGTGCTGCCCGGACGGCGCCCCGCGCGAAGATTGTCCGGTCTTCGGCATGGTGCGAGAGCGTGATGCGCTCGCCGGAGCCAGCGAGGATGACAGAATGGTCGCCGACCACAGAGCCGCCGCGCAGGGTCGCGAAACCGAGCGTGCCGGACTTGCGCGCGCCCGTATGGCCGTCGCGCGACCGCACGCTGTTGTCGGCCAGCGCGATCTCTCGGCCGGCGGCGGCGGCCTCGCCGAGCAGCAGCGCCGTGCCGGAAGGCGCATCGACCTTGCCGCGGTGATGCATCTCGAGGATCTCGATGTCGAAATCCTCAGGGTCGAGCGCTTTTGCCGCCTGCTCGACCAGCACCGCCAGCAGGTTGACGCCGAGGCTCATATTGCCGGATTTGACGACGGTCGCATGGCGCGCTGCCGCGGCGATCTTCGCCTCGTCCTCGGGCGAGCAGCCCGTCGTGCCGATGACATGCACGATGCGCGCCTGCGCCGCATAGCCGGCGAATTCGACGCTGACGGCAGGCACGCTGAAATCGAGCACGCCATGCGCCTTGGCGAAGGCGGGCAGGGGGTCGTCTGTTATGGCGACGCCGATCGTGCCAATGCCGGCCAGTTCCCCTGAATCCTGGCCGATGGCGGGCGAACCCGGCCGCTCGAGTGCCGCGGAAACCCTTGCACCCGGCGTCGACTGGATGACGCGGATCAGCGTCTGACCCATGCGGCCCGCGGCGCCGACGACGACCAGATCCATATCGCTCATGCTCACTCCCGTTCGGCTATATCGGTCAGCCGCGCCAGCGACGGCCTTCGGTTTCAAGGCCGAACCGGCCCGGCTCGCACGCATATGCCCCCAGGCCCACCAGGGCGGCCAACGGGTGCGTAATAACATAGGCCGGGATCGAGACCATCATTTCGCGGTGCGGTGCCTTGTCCTCGAAGGCGGCGCGGAACTTGCCGGACTTCAGCGCCGGCAGGATCTTCTGCGCGATGCCGCCGGTGATGAAGACGCCGCCGCGGCTCTTGAACACCAGCGCCAAGTCGCCCGCCGTGCGCCCAAGGCAGGTGATGAAGAGATCGAGCGCCTCCTCGGCGACGGCGTCCGTCCTGTCGAGCGCGGCGCGCGAGATCTCCGCCGGCTGCACGAACCGCGCAGCCTCGCCGCTCGCCGTCGCGACGGCGCGGTAGGTGTTGACCAGGCCTCGGCCTGAAAGAATCTCCTCGCCGGAGACGCGGCCTTCGATACGCTCGATATGCGGGAAGATCTCCAGCTCGCGCGGTGTCCGCGGGCCGATATCCATATGGCCGCCCTCGCCTGGGATGGGTATCCATTTGCCGTGGAAATGGATCAGCCCGGCGACGCCGAGTCCGGTTCCGGCGCCGAGAACGACGCGCGGCGCGTCGAGCTGGGATTGGCCGCCGCCGATCTGTTCGAGGAACGTGTCCTCCAGCGCCACGACGGCCAGCGCCTGCGCCTCGAAATCGTTGAGAACGACGACGTCGCCGAGGCCGAGCGTGCCGAACATGTCCTTCGGCCGCACGACCCAGGGGCAGTTGGTAAGCGGTATCTCGTCGCCATTGACGGGACCGGCGACCGCCAGGATGGCGGAGCGCGGCTGCACCGACAGGCGGTCGACGACTGCCGCCCTGATGGCGTCGTCGATGGTCGCGAAATCGGCGGTCTTGACGATCTGCGGTTCACCCACCCCGGACGCGGCGTCCATGACCACCGCAAAGCGGGCGTTCGTGCCGCCGATGTCGCCGATCAGGATCGGGAATTCGAATGCGTCCGCGTCCGGATTTGCCATCGTGTCCCTGCGTCCCCGTCCCGCGTGCGCCGGCGATCAGCCGGTCTCTTTGTCCTTGAGCAGTATCTCGCCGGTGGCGAGGTTCAGCGCCATCGGAATGTCATAGACGATGGCCAGCCGGGTCAGCGCCTTGACATCCACGTCATGCGGCATCGGGGTCAGCGGATCAACGAAGAAAATCACCGCATCGACCATTCCCTCCGAAATCAGCGCGCCGATCTGCTGGTCGCCGCCGAGCGGCCCGCTTTTCAGCGCTGTCAGGTCGAGTTCGGGGCAGGCTTCGAGGATGCGCTGGCCGGTGGTGCCGGTAGCAAACAGCGTGCAACTGGCGAGATACGGCCGGTGCGCCGTGACGAAGGCGACCATGTCGTCCTTCTTCTGATCGTGGGCGATCAGGGCGATCCGGTATTTCCGCGTCAAGGAAGGACTTTCTGTTCCGGCAAGCGAGGCTCAGCGCTCCGGGCGCTGCTGCGGCAGGGGTACCCGCATATCCTGTGTCGGCAGAAACGCGCTGGCTGTCGCCGGCAGTCCGGCGGCATCCGGCTCGACGAAAGGCGCAGCCGCTACGGCCGATCCCGGTCCGCTGTAGGTAACGGCGGCTTCCGACACGGGCGACGGAGCGTTGAGGACGACGCGGCAGGCCTTGGGCAGGGCGGCCATGGTCATCAGGTCGCGCGCCTTGGGCGCGTCGGGATCCTTGTTGGGACGCCACGGCTCCTCGGTGAACCACCAGGCCAGCGACTTGTCGCAGCCGTCCCCCGGGTTCGTCGCGGCCTGCCGCTTGCAGTCGGGCGAGCCGGGCTGGCAACCGATGCGGATGTGGAAATGCGAATCATGGCCCCAGAACGGCCGGATCTTCTGCAGCCAGCGGCGGTCGCCGGTGACAGTGTCGCAGAGTTTTTTCTTGATCCCCGGATGGACGAGGATGCGCTCGACCTCGGGGTAGCT
Organism: uncultured Rhizobiaceae bacterium; assembly: GCA_947259295.1. Classification (GTDB taxonomy): domain Bacteria; phylum Pseudomonadota; class Alphaproteobacteria; order Rhizobiales; family Rhizobiaceae; genus CAMYMG01. Next base: position 31,068 of record CAMYMG010000048.1, on the reverse strand, counting down.
CGCGGCACGCTTCAGGAGGCGTGCGCGCGCCGGCGTCCAGACCTTCTCGTCGACCGTGAGGCCCTTCTTCTTGATCATCGAGACTGCGCCGATGCTCTCGCGTTCAGAGGCGGAAAGCCGGCGGTCGGGCATCGGCGTGAACCAGATGTCGGCGTCAAGGCCGATCTGGTGCGAGGCATGGCCGGTCAGCATCGGCCCGCCGCGCGGCTGCGAGATGTCGCCAAGCAGCAGGCCCGGCCAACCGTCCGCGACCGCGTCGCGGGACAGCTTCTCGACGAGCGCGATCATCGTCGGGTGACCCCAGCGCCGGTTGCGCGACGGCCGCATGGCCTGCCAGGTAGGTCCGTCATTGGCGATGGCCAAACCGCCGGAAAAGCAGCCCTTTGAATAGAAACCGTAGGATTGGGCCGGAAGCGCTGCTGGCAGCGGCTTGTTGCCGAACAGGTCCTTGGCCAGTTCGGCGGCCGTGGCGCGCGGCACGTCGACCGCCGACACGGCGAGCGCCAGCAGCGTGGCGCCAAGCGCGCCGGCCACCGTTGCAAACAGGGATCTTATCGCTCCGGACTGTTGGAAATCAGCGCTCATGCCAATCCTGCTGTGTGAATATCTGCCCCGCCCAAGCTCGAATCATAGCACGTCCTGCGCTTCTGTTCGATCACGACCGCTTCATCGGGCTGCGCGCATCGCTCTCGCCCTCGCCCTTCCAAGTTCCTGCCGCCCACATGGCGACGAGCGACAGCCGATAGTCCGGATAGCGGAAGCGGTAGCCGGTAGCCTTGATGGCCGCATTGGATACACGCTTGTTCTCGCCATAGAAGGACCGCGCCATGGGCGACAGGTCGGCCGTCTCGAAGGCGGTCTCGGGCGGCGGTTCCACCCCCATCAGCCCAGCGGCATAGGTGACGACGTCCTGCGGCGGCGCCGGCAGGTCGTCGGTGACGTTGAAGATGCCGCCCTGGTCGCGCGAGGCCAGGTGCCAGATGGCGCCCGCGATGTCGTCGGCATGGATGCGGTTGAACACCTGGCCGGGTTTGACCAGGCGCTTTGCCGTGCCCTTCGTCAGGTTGACGAAGGCGTTGCGTCCGGGCCCGTAGATCCCGGAGAGCCTGAGGATGGCGACCGGCAGGCCGCTCGCCTCGCCAAAGCGCAGCCATTGCTTCTCGGCCGCGACCCGCATCACGGAGCGGCGCGAGACCGGACGGCATTCGCTGGTCTCGTCGACCCAGCCGCCGCCATGGTCGCCATAGACGCCGACCGTCGATAGATAGCCGATCCAGCCGAGCTTCGGCATGGCCCGGACGATCGTGTCCTGGAGCCGGTTGAGTACCGGGTCGCCGCTCTCGTCGGGGGCGATCGAGACGATCAGGTGGGTGGTCTTGGCGAGTTCTGTCGCGATCGCGGCCGATGGCGCGCCGCCGTCGAAGACGAGGGGTTCGATGCCGGTTGCCCGGAGCGCATCGAATTTCTGTGGCGTACGCGTCGTCCCGGCGATCCTGACGGCCGGGTCCGGGCGCGCGGCGGCGAAGGCTTTTCCCGAATAGCCGGCGCCGAAGATGAAGAATCGCGTCGTCACGGCCGTTCCACTTCTTCCGGTAGGGTGTTGGCGTCAGCCAGGGCGGCGGTCCATTCGGTCAGAACCGCGGCGTCAGTCTCGCCCGAAACACGGTCCGCCGCCAGATGGCTGAAGGCGTTCGGCTCGAGCAGGCGCGACAGCGCCCAGACCGCCGCACCGCGCACCAGCGGCGAGGCGTCGGCCAGCAGCAAGCGGCAGGCTGGCACCAGCGCGAGGTCAGCCGAATTGCCGGCGGCGATCAGCACGTTGCGCAGGAAGCGGTCGCGGCCGATGCGCTTGACCGGCGAGCCCGAGAAGAAGCTGCGGAAGGCGGCGTCGTCGAGCGCCAGCAGATCGGCAAGTTCCGGCTCGCGCAGGTCCTCGCGCGCCGCAAGCTTGGCCTCGGAGGCGCGGCTGGCGAACTTGTTCCACGGGCAGACCGCAAGGCAGTCGTCGCAACCATAGATGCGGTTGCCGATGGCGGCGCGGAATTCGGCCGGGATCGGCCCCTTGTTCTCGATGGTGAGGTAGGAGATGCAGCGCCGCGCATCGAGCCGGTAGGGCGCCGGGAAGGCATCGGTGGGGCAGATGTCGAGGCAGGCGCGGCAGGAGCCGCAATGGTCTTCCTCGACAGCGTCGGCGGGAATGTCGGCGGTGGTGAAGATCGAGCCCAGGAAGAGCCAGGAGCCGTGGTCGCGGCTGACCAGATTGCTGTGCTTGCCCTGCCAGCCGATACCGGCGGCTTCGGCGAGAGGCTTTTCCATCACCGGCGCCGTGTCGACGAAGACCTTCACGTCGCCGCCGGTGCGGGCCACGATCCGGCCGGCCATTTCCTTCAGCCGGCCCTTCATCACGTCGTGATAGTCGCGGTTCTGCGCATAGACCGAGATGGCACCGCGGTCGGGCCGGGCGAGGATGTCGCGCGGGTCGCTGTCCGGCCCGTAATTCATGGCGACGACGATGATCGAGCGCACCTCGGGCCAGAGCGTCTTCGGATCGGCGCGGCGCTCCAGCGTCTCGGCAATCCAGTCCATCGAGCCGTGAAAACCCTCGTCGACGAACTGCCGTAGCCGGGCAGGCGCCAGCGGGATGGCGTCCGGGCTGGTCACGGCGACGGCGTCGAAGCCGGCGCGCGCGGCTTCGCGGTCGATCAGCTGCCGCAGCGTTTCGCCCCTTTCCGGCCGCTCAGAAGTCGAGATCCGCATAGTGAGCCGCTGGCGACAGCCCGCGCACCCTGTCGGAGAGCAGCGGCCGGAACGAGGGCCGCGACTTCATGCGCGTGTACCAGTCGCGCGCCGCATTGTGGTCGCTCCAGTCGATTTCGCCGAGATAGTCGAGGATCGACAGCGTCGCGGCCGCCGCCAGGTCGGCATAGCTGATGCGTGGACCGGCGAGCCACTGGCGCGTGCCCGCCAGCCAGTTGGTGTATTTCATGTGCTGGCGGATGTTGGCGCGCGCCGCGCGGATGGCCGACGAATCGGGCGAGCCGCCGCCCAGCGCTTCCGGCATCAGCGGCTTGAGAATGCGCTCACGCACCAGATGCCGCGTGACCTCGCTCTCGGTCTTGACCAGATACCAGTCGGCGAGGCGGCGGATTTCGGCGCGGTCCATCGGGTCTTCGGCAAGCAGCCGTCGTTCGCGCTTCAGCGCACCGCGCGTCTCGTCAAGATATTCGGCAATCACATGCGCGCCGATGATCGGCACGTCGCCCTCGGCGAGCAGCACCGGCAGCGTGCCTGCGGCATTCAGCGCCAGAAATTCCTTGCGCCGCGTCCACGGCTTTTCCTCGATCAGCGCCAGTTCCTCGCCATACTCGCCGAAGGCAAGGCGGACAAAGCGACAGGTGGCAAACATCTGGTGATGGAAAAGAGTGAGCATGATCCTGCGATAAACTGAAAATGCGGCTGGTCTCTGGCCGGCCCCGCCGCTAGAAGTTGGGCGCCCCGATTCAGGGGTCGCCACGGCGCACGACCTATAGGGTGAGTTCCGCGCCGTGACAAGCAGATGCGGCCTGTCCAATCGCGGAGCAATCATGGAACATCAGACCATCGTGGAAGCCCTTCTGCTCGGGCTGCTGGAAGGATTGACGGAGTTCATCCCCGTCTCCTCGACCGGCCACATCCTGCTTGCGGGCCACTTCCTCGGCTTCGAGTCGACCGGCAAGGCCTTCGAGATCCTGATCCAGCTTGGCGCGATCCTCGCCATTCTCACCGTCTATTTCGGCCGCCTGTGGAAGATGCTGATCGATTTCCCGTCCGATCCGCGCACCAGGCGCTTCGTCCTCGGCATCCTGGTTGCCTTCCTGCCTGCCGCCTTCCTCGGCGTGCTTGGACACGATTTCATCAAGACGGTGCTCTTCGAGACGCCGAAGCTGATCTGCGTCATGCTGATTCTGGGCGGCTTGATCTTGCTGTGGGTCGACCGTCTGGACCTCAAGCCGCGCTATCACGACGTGATGGATTATCCGCTGTCGCTCTGCCTGAAGATCGGTCTCTTCCAGTGCCTGGCGCTGATTCCCGGGACCTCGCGATCGGGCGCCACGATCGTCGGCTCGCTGCTGATGGGGACCGACAAGCGTTCGGCGGCGGAGTTCTCATTCTTCCTTGCCATGCCGACCATGGCCGGCGCCTTCGCCTACGACCTGTTCAAGAACATCGACGTGCTGTCGGCGGCAGACCTGCCGATCATCGGCGTCGGCTTCGTCGCGGCCTTCGTCATGGCCGTCCTCGTCGTTCGCTACCTGCTCGACTATGTCTCGCGCCACGGCTTTGCGCTGTTTGCCTGGTGGCGGCTGCTTGTCGGCTCCGTCGGCCTCGCCGCGCTGTTCATCTGGAGCTGAAGCTCAGAAAAGCCCGGAAACGCCGCGCCGGACGAGGTCGAGGGCGAGGATCGTAAGGCCGATCCTGAACCATTTGCGGAAGGCCTCCTCGGGCAGTCGCTCCAGCAATGTCGTACCGTAGATGGTGCCGAGATAGCCGGTCAGCACCATGGCCGCGATCAGCGGCAGCCAGGCGTGGAAGGCAAAGCCCGCTACGCCGAAGACGATGATCTTCAGCAAGTGCTGCGTCGTCATGGCAATGGCGTGGGTCGCCACCAGCGCGCGGCGGTCGTTCTGGAAGAAATTGGCGAAGATCGCGGAAACCAGCGGCCCGGTGGCGCCAACCAGCATGGTGGCGACGGCGAGCACGATGCTTGCAAGACCGAGCCCGAGCCTCGACAGCCTTTCGACCCCCGGAATTTTCCCCCAGGTGAGGATGAGGATGAAGCCGCCGAGCACCAGCTTGAGCAGAGCATCGGGCAGCTGTACGACAAGAAAGAAACCGCCTATGGCGCCGACCACGCTGCCGGCGATGAACGGCGCCGCAACGTCCATGCGCACGAAAGCCCGCTGGTGCCAGGCGCGGCCGGTGTTGGAGCCGAGCTGCACCGCGCCATGCACCGGGATGAGCGACGCGACGGGCACGAAAATGCCCATCAGGGCGAGCATGGCGATGCCGCCGCCGACGCCGAAGGCGGCGGTCAGGGCAGAAGTGAAGAAGCTGGCAACAATGAGCAGCCCGGCCACCCAGGGCGCGAGCCCGTCGGGAAGCAGGGCGGCAAGAGATTCCACCGGCGCTGGCGCCCCGCGTCAGGCCTCGCTCTTGTGACTGAACTGGCCGGCTACGCGGTAGCGCCACAGATATGAGGGCAGAATCGCCGCTGTCGACTGCGGCGAAATGCCGATGCCGGCGAGCGTGCGGCCATCGGCCTCGGCCTCGGTCGAAACGACGTTCGGGCTCTTCAGCAGCGTCACCTGATCGGTCGTCAGCAGCGGATTGGGCAGCAGGCCGAGAATGCGCGCCTGCAACGAGGCCAGCCACCAGGGCACGGTCAAGAGCAGGCGGTTCCTGCCGATCACATCCAGCATCTGCTGCATGGCCTGGCGGAAGGTCATGACGTTCGGCCCCCCGAGTTCATAGACCCGGCCGCCCTTGACCAGCCCGTCGACCGATCGCGCGACGGCTTCGGCGACGTCGCCGACGAATACCGGCTGCAGCCGTGTCGTTCCGCCGCCGATCAGCGGCAGCGCGGGCGAGAATCGGGCCATGTTGGCGAAGCGGTTGAAGAACTGGTCCTCAGGGCCGAAGATGATCGAAGGACGGAAGATCACCGCGTCCTTGATGGTTTCGGTCACCGCCTGTTCGCCGAGCGCCTTGGTGCGGCCATAGACTGAGTCCGACTGCGGGTCGGCGCCGATGGCCGAGACATGCGTGAAACCTGCGCCGGCGGCGCGGGCAGCCTCGGCCACGGCGCGGGCGCCTTCGTCCTGCACGGACGAGAATGACTGCGAACCCGATTCGTAGAGAATGCCGACAAGATTGATGACATGATCGGCGCCTTGCACGGCGCGGTCGACCGACCAGCGGACTCGCAGATTGGCCTGCACGGCCTGGATCTGCCCGACATTGCCGAGCGGCTGGAGATGGCCGGCGAGCGAGGGGCGACGTGTCGCCACGCGGATGCGGTAGCCGCGCATGGCCAGTGCCCTGACGACGTGCCGGCCGAGAAAGCCCGAGCCGCCAAAAACGGTCACCAGTTTCGGGGTCTGAAGTATCTCGGTCATGATGGGCTCCGGTGGCGTCTTCGGGCGCGGGGTTTCAGCCGTTCTTAGTCGGTTTTGCGGGGAACGCAAAGCGCATCCTGCCGGGTGGCGCGATGCACGCGGCGGCAGGCGGCATGCGCCCTCAGGCGCTCGGCCGGCGGCCCTCGGCTGCCGCCAGGAGACGTTCATGGACCTCCAGCGGGACATCGATCCCTGCCGACTGCGCCCGTGCCCGCGCAAGCCCCTTGCCGCGTCCGGGAATGTGGACGCCGAAGTCGGAGCGCAGCCGCTCGAGCTGGTCTTTCATGCGCGATGCGAAGTCGGGGTCGATAAGCCTGGGGTCGAGCGCCAGCACGAACAGGCCGGTGCCGGGATTTTGCGACCCTTGTGCGAAGCTCGGCGCGTCGAGCGACCAATTGGCGCCCGACACACCGGCGGCGAGGACCTCGACCATCAGCGCGATATTGGCGCCGCGCTCGCCGCCGAAGGCGAGCAGCGCACCCTTCATGGCTTGCGCCGGATCGGTCGTCGGGTGGCCCTCGGCATCGACCGCCCAGCCTTGCGGGATGTCGTTGCCCTCGCGCGCCGCCTTGCGCACCGAGGCGAAGGCAGTGGCGCTCGACGACTGGTCGATGAGCAAAGGCGGGCCGTCTGCAACCGGTGCGGCGAAGGCCATCGGGTTGGTGCAGTAGACCGGCTTCGTCGAGCCGGAGCCGGCAAGCAGCGCCGGACCGTTGGTGGCGGCAATGGACACGAGCCCGGCCTCCGCCAGCCGGGCAGCGAAATAGCCGAGCGCACCGCTCGTATAGGCGTTCTTCTGCGAAAACACGGCAACGCCGAACAGGCTCGCCGTCTTGGCAAAATCCTCGAAAACGCGGTCGAAGGCCGTATAGGCCGATCCGGCCATCGCATCGGCAAGGTAGAGCGCGAGCGCCGGCCGCGTTACGACCGGGTCGGCGGCGCCGTCGAGGCGCCCGGACTGCATCGCGTCGAGATAGCCGGCGAAATGCGCCAGGCCCATGAGGCCGTGGCCATCCGCTTCGGCCGAGACGGCCGACCGCGCCAGGGCGCGCGCCACCTCTTCCGTTGCGCCCGCGGCCATCGCCGCCCGCTCGCAAAGCGCCTGCGCCTCATCCAGCTCGATGCGAACGGTTTCGGCCATGGCGTTCAGGCCACCCGGACCGGAATGCGCGCCTCGATTTTCTTGAACGCGAAAACGATGATGCCGGTGATGATGAGATAGATCAGCGCGAGCAGCAGCAGCGGTTCGTAGACGATGAACGTGTCCTGCCGGACCCGCGAGGCCACGGCATAGATGTCGACCACGGTGATGGTTGCCACCAGAGGCGTCGCCTTGAGCTGCAGCACGGTTTCGCCGGCCAGCGTCGGCAGTGCGCGGAAGAAGGCCTGGGGCATCCAGATGCGGCGGAAGACCTTCCAGCGGCTCATGCCATAGGCGCGGGCGGCCTCCAGCTGGCCGCGAGGCACGCCGGCAAAGGCGCCGCGCATCACCTCGCCCTCATAGGCGGCGTAGGAGATGGTCAGCGACAGCACGGCGTAGGGCCATGCCTGCCTGAGATAGGGCCAGAGTTCGGACTGGCGGATCCAGGGAAACTGCGGGAACAGCGACCCCAGGCCGTAATAGAGCAGCCAGAGCTGCAGCAGCAGAGGCGTGCCGCGGATGACGGTGCAGAAGGCCTGCGCCGGCCATGCCAGCCAGCGCGGTCCGGCCGCTTGCGCCAGCCCGAGAGGCACGGCCAGCATGAAGCCCAGGATCACCGTCACCACCAGTATCCAGATGGTGCGCCACAGGCCCTGCAGCGCGAGGTCGTAATATTGCGGGATCCAGTCCCAGCGCATGAAGAATGCGGCCGCGGCAAACAGGGCAAGCGCGACGGCGATCAGGATGATGCGGTGCGGCTGCAGCCAGAGCGACGCCCGGGCCGTCGCATCGACGATGCCGGGTGCGGGCTGGACGCTCATCGTCCGCCTCCCGCCACCGACGGCGTGCCGCGGCGCGACCAGCGCTCGATGCGGGCGATGATGACATTGGAAACCAGCGTGAGCGCCAGATAGAGCGCACCGGCAGCCATGAAGAAGGTGAAGTATGCCTTGGTCTGGCCGGCGGCAGTGCGCGTCTCCTGCGTCAGTTCGTTGAAACCGACGATGGCGAGGAGCGCCGTGTCCTTGGTGGCGATCAGCCAGAGATTGGCGAGGCCCGGAATGGCGAAGGGCAGCATCGCCGGCAGGGTGATGCGGCGTAGCATCATGCCGGGCGACATGCCGTAGGCGCGGGCTGCCTCGATCTGGCCCTGCGGCACCGACAGGATGGCGCCGCGGATCACCTCCGTGGCGTAGGCGCCCTGCACGAAGGCCAGCACCCAGATGCCGGCGACCAGTCCGTTGACGTCGATGCGGGCATAGCCCATCGCCTCGAGTACCCGGTTGATGAGGTCGGTACCGGCGAAATAGAGCAGCAGGATAAGCACCAGTTCAGGCACGGCGCGCACGATGGTGGTGTAAACCTCGAGCAGGTCGCGCATCACCGGCCCGCCATAAAGCTTGCCATAGGCGCCGCCGGTGCCGATCAGCAGGCCGATCCCGAAGGCGCCGACGGCGATCTGCACCGAGTTGAACAGGCCGCGCAGCAAATTGCCGCCCCAGCCGGGCGGGCTGAGCGCCAGCAGGTCGAGAATGCTCGTCTGCGCCAGCGGTATGAGGAGCGCTTCGATAGACCCGGTCCCACTCTGTGCCTGGCGGGCGCTCCTTTCCGGAGTCTGGTCCCGCCGTCCCCTGTGAAGTTGGCCGCGCCTGACGATCGCCAGGCGCGGCCGGTGTCAGAACGGCCTGCGATCAGCTGCCGTAGATGTCGAAATCGAAGTACTTCTTCGTGATCTCGTCGTACTTGCCGTTGTCGCGGATGGCCTTGATCGCGGCGTTGATCTTTTCCTTCAGCTCGGTGTCTTCCTTGCGCACGCCGGCGCCGACGCCCGGTCCGAGGATTTCGAGATCTTCGGCGACATAGCCCTTGAGGTCGCAGCATTCCTTGCCCTGATCCGACTGCAGGAAGGCGTCGAGCGCGATGGAGTCGGCCTGCGTAGCGTCGATGCGGCCGGCGGCCAGGTCCTGATTGGCCTCATCCTGGGTCTGGTATTCCTTGATCTCGGCGGCGTCGGTGAAATGCTTCTTGGCGTAGGCCGAATGGACGGTCGACACCTGGACGCCGAGGATCTTGCCCTTCAGGTCTTCAGGCGTGGCGCCGAAGCTCTCGCCCTTCGGTCCGACGATGGCGGTCGGGGTATTGTAGTACTTGTTCGAGAAGGCGATGGTCTTTTCGCGCTCAGCGGTGATCGACATCGAGTTCATGATGGCGTCGATCTTCTTGGTGGTCAGCCCGGGAATCAGGCCGTCCCACGGGATCGGCGTCATGACGCAGTCGAACTTCGCCTCTTCGCAGATGGCGTTGACGATATCGACCTCCCAGCCGGTCCAGTTGCCCGACGCGTCGGCCGAATAGAAGGGCGGGTAGGCTTCCGGCGAGAAGCCGATCTTGACCTCCTCGGCATTGGCAAAACTGATGCCCGAGGCGGTGAGGATAAGTGCGGCGGCTGCGGCTTTCAGGATGTTCTGCATTGTATGGCTCCCATTCTTGCAGGTGTTCGTTGGTTTTCTGGTTAGTGGATGTTGCTGATGAACTGTTTCAGCCGTTCGGATTTCGGCGCCCCGAAGATCTGCTCGGGCGGACCTTCCTCCTCGATGAGGCCGTTGTAGAGATAGACGACATGCGTCGCGACCTCGCGGGCGAACTTCATCTCGTGGGTGACGAGGATCATCGTGCGGCCTTCCTCGGCGAGGTCGGCGATGACCTTGAGCACCTCGCCGACGAGTTCGGGGTCGAGCGCCGAGGTCGGCTCGTCGAACAGCATGACGCGCGGCTGGATCGCGAGGGCCCGCGCGATGGCGCCGCGCTGCTGCTGGCCGCCGGACATGAAGGCCGGGTAGACATCGCGCTTGTCGGCCAGGCCGACGCGGTCGAGCAGGGCCTCGGCGGTGGCGATCGCCTTGTCGCGCTTGACGCCGAGCACGTGGACGGGAACCTCGATGACGTTCTCGATCAGCGTCATGTGGCTCCACAGGTTGAAGTTCTGGAACACCATGCCGAGCTTCGAGCGGATGCGCTCGATCTGCCGGCGGTCGGCCGGCACGGTGTGGCCATGGCTGTCGGCCTTGAGCTTGATCTCCTCGCCATTGACCCGGATGACGCCGCTGGTCGGGTTTTCGAGGCAGTTGATGCAGCGCAACAGCGTCGACTTGCCGGAGCCGCTGCCGCCGATGATCGCCACCACGTCGCCGTCGCGCGCCGACAACGACACGCCCTTCAGCACGTGCAAATCGCCGAACTTCTTGTGCAGTTGCTCGATGTGGATTGCTTCGGCGGCGCCACTTTCCGCCTCGGCCGTTGAGGGCGACATGGAGTCGGATGAACTCACGCTGGCTGTTCCGCGCATCCGACTGTGCAATTACCGACTCTCGTACCCATCAACCCGTCACAAATTCCTGTCCCGGTTACAGGATGGACCGGTCGGCTTGCCTCCGTCAACCCGGCATTGCTGGCCCTTGCGGCATGCCGGATGGCTGTCTATTGACGGCTGGCAGGAGTACCCGGGAGTGCCAAAGATGAATGTTCAGCCGCAAAAACTGTATGGATCGCAATCGATGGCGGCGCCGCTGAAGCGCGTGCTGATGCGGTCGGCCGGCAGCGCCATGCGCCATGCCAAGGCGGCCGAATGGCACTACGGCCCGGCATTTGACGCCGCGCGGGCCGCGCTCCAGCACGAGCGGTTTTCCGGCCTCATCGAAGCCGCCGGCGCCAGCATCGAATGGCTGACCGACGCGGATGACGGGCTGGCCGATTCCGTATTCACGCATGATCCCTCGCTGATGACCGATCACGGCGCCATCATCCTGTCGATGGGCAAGGCGCTGCGCCGGCCCGAGCCCGGACTGCACGAGGCTGCCTATGCACGCATGGGCATCCCGGTGCTCGGCCGCATCGAGGCGCCGGGGACAGTCGAAGGCGGCGACTGCGTCTGGCTCGACGCGACGACGCTGGTCATCGGCCGCGGCGTGCGCACCAATCAGGAAGGCATCCGCCAGATGGCCGAACTGCTGGCGCCGAAGGGCATCGAGGTGCTCGGCTTCGACCTGCCGCTCTGGCAGGGCGAGGAAGCCTGCCTGCACCTGATGTCGGTGATCAGCCCGCTGGCCGACGATCTGGCGCTGGTCCATTCGCCGCTGCTGCCCGCAGCCTTCTACCAGCTGCTGAAGGCGCGCGGCATCCGTCTGGTCGAGGGCGACCGGCAGGAGTTTGCCGAAAGCAACGGCCTCAGCCTTAACGTGCTGCCGACCGCACCGCGCGAGGTCATCGCCGTTGCAGGCTTCCCGAAGACACTGGCCGCGATGGAAGCCGCCGGCTGCAGCGTCGTCACCTTCGAGGCCGATGCGCTGTGCATTGCCTGCGAGGGCGGCCCGACCTGCCTGACCCGCCCGATCTTGCGGGGACAGGCATAGCCCATGGCAACGATCGGCGAAGCCCTCATCAGCCTGCTCGAAAAGCATGGCGTCGACACCGTCTTCGGTATCCCGGGCGTGCACACGGTCGAGCTCTACCGCGGGCTCGCCGGCTCGACGATCCGCCACGTCACGCCGCGCCACGAGCAGGGCGCCGGCTTCATGGCCGACGGCTATGCGCGCGTCACCGGCCGGCCGGGCGTCGCCTTCGTCATCACCGGGCCGGGGCTGACCAACACCATCACCGCCATGGGCCAGGCCCGCGCCGATTCGATCCCGATGCTGGTGATTTCCGGCGTCAACGCCAGCGAGACGCTCGGCCGGGGACTCGGGCATCTGCACGAATTGCCGGATCAGCGCGGCATGATGGAGAAGGTAGCGCTGTTCTCGCATCGCATCACGAGCGCCGGCGAACTGCCTGAGGTGCTGGATCGTGCCTTTCAGCTGTTTGCGCGATCACGGCCCGGACCGGTGCACATCGAGATCCCGATCGACGTCATGGGGCTCGAGGCCGACGCCGTGGCCGACGCCGTGCAGACCTATGATCCCGTCGCGCCCGGACCCAACGCCATCGCACGCGCCGCGACGCTCATGGCGGAGGCGAGAAAGCCGCTCATCCTGGTCGGTGGTGGTGCCAAGCGGAGCGAGGCGGCGCTCAAGACGCTTGCCGAGACGCTTGACGCACCGGTGGTGATGACGGTCAACGGCCGCGGCATGCTGCACCGCCATCCGCTCGGCGTGCCGGCCAGCCCGAGCCTCGAGGCGGTGGCCGCAATGATGGCCGACGCCGACCTGGTGATCGCCGCGGGCACCGAGTTCGGACCGACCGACTACGACATGTACGCTGACGGCCGCTTCGTCGTGCCAAAAAATCTTGTCCGCATCGACATCGACCTCGACCAGCTGGCGCGCTGGCCGGCCACGGTGCCGATCGAGGCGGATTGCAGGCTGGCGCTGGAGGCGCTGTGCGCCGCCCTCGCCGAAAAGGGCGTACAGCCGCGCAGTGGCGGCGACGGCGCAGCCCGTGCCGAAGCCGTTCGCATGGCTGCCCGCAACGAGATCGGTGCCCAGATCGAGGCGCAGGTGACGGCGGTCGAGACCATCCGCGACGCCCTGCCGGGCGCGATCATCGTCGGTGACTCGACGCAGCCGATCTATGCCGCCAATCTCTGCTACGACCACGACCGGCCGGGCGGCTGGTTCAATGCTGCCACAGGCTACGGCGCGCTGGGCTATGGCCCACCGGCGGCCATCGGCGCGGCACTCGGAGCGCCCGACGCCTGCGTCGTCTGCCTTACCGGCGACGGCGGCTTCCAGTTCACGCTGCCGGAACTCGCGGTGGCGGTCGATGCCGGAACCCCGGTAATCTTCGTCGTCTGGAACAATCGCGGCTACCGCGAGATCGAGACGTCGATGCGGGCTGTCGGCGTCGAGCCGGTCGGCGTTTCGCCGGAACCGCCAGACTTCATCAAGGTCGCCGAAGCCTACGGCATCGAGGCCGAGCGCTTGACTGCGATCAGCGGACTGGCGGACGCCCTTCGGCGTGGACGCGCCACGGCCAGGCCCTATCTGATAGAGATCGTTGTAGAATAGAGGAACCGGCAGTGCCGGTCGCGGAGGCGTCATGACTGGCATGTTCAAGGACAGGCACATCGTCGTCACGGGCGGCACCGGCGCGCTCGGCGGCGCAGTCCTGAAGCGCCTGCTCGACGAGGGTGCGACCTGCCATGTCCCGAGCAGCCACGCCTCCGCCCCGGCCGATTTCGAGTATGCCGGCAATGACCACGTGGTCCTCGTCCCCAAGGTCGACCTCGCCGACGCCCCCGCGGTCGATGCATTCTACGCCGCCGTCCCAGCGCTCTGGGCATCGATAAACCTCGCCGGCGGCTTCGCGATGGCCCGGATCGATCAGGCGTCGCCCGACGACTTTGCCGCCATGATGGACCTCAATGCGCGCACGGCCTTTCTGTGCTGCCGTGCCGCGGCCCGTGCCATGCTCGCATCCGGGACCGAGGGCCGCATTGTCAATGTCGTGGCGCGTACAGCCCTCGAGCCGCGGCAGGGTTCGGGAATGATCGCCTACGCCGCAAGCAAGGCGGCCGTCGCGGCAATCACCGTCGGGCTCGCCGATGAAGTGAAGGGCAAGGGCATACTGGTCAATGCCGTGGCGCCGTCGATTCTCGACACGCCGGCCAACCGCAAGGGCATGCCCAAGGCCGACTTCTCCAAATGGGTGGCGCTCGACGACGCGGCCGAGGCCATCTGCCATCTCGCGTCGCCGCAGAACAAGGCGACCAGCGGCGCCCTCGTCCCGCTCTACGGCAAGGCCTGACTTGGCGGATCAGTGCAGGTCGATCATGCCCTTCAACTGACCGTGCGAGGCCGTCCAGTCGGTCGGTCGTTCGATCATCCGGTGAACGCGCGGCAGCTCCGCGCCGCTGTGCAACTTCCGGATCTTCTCGCCGACCTCGGCGTCGGCCTGGGTAATGCGCGAATTGTGGCGGATATATTCGACCCAGGTCGGCGAGTGGTAGCTCTCGATCCATAGTTCCGGGTTCTCGACGTCGCGCAGCAGCGTCCAGTTGCGGGCGCCGTCGCGCCGCCGCACGCGTCGCCGCTCCGCCATGGTGTCGAGGAACTCGTGCAGGTTTTCCTCGCGGATGATGTATTCGATCATCACGACGATCGGTCCGCTGCGCGGCTTGATATCGAGCGCCAGATGCGGCTCGCGGAAGCGGTTGAGCGGATCGAGATTGAGGGCGGTCTGCTCGGGCAGGCCGAACCACAGGCCGACCAGTGCGCCGACGAGCATCAGTCCGGCAGAGGCGAAAAGCGCGACGTCCGGGCCATGGAGTTCTGCCGTGACGCCCCACACCCAGCTGCCCAGCGCCATGCCGCCGAAGGTCGCCATCTGGTAGAGCGACAGAGCACGTCCCACCACCCAGCGCGGCGTCGAGAGCTGCACCGTCATGTTGAAGAGCGACAGCGTCATCACCCAGCTGGCGCCGCCGATCAGCAGTCCCGCGCAGGTCAGGAAGGCATTTGTGCTCAGGCCGGACACGGTGGCCGAGACGGCGAAGGCGACGAAGCCGAGGCGCACGATCCATTCGCTGGTCATCACGCTGCGCAGGCGTCCGACCAGCAGCGCGCCGCCGATGGCCCCGACGCCATAGGCGCCGAGCAGGACGCCGTAGAGCAGGGGACCGCCTTGTATCAGGTCGCGCGCCACCAGCGGCAGCAGCGCCAGCGTCGAGATCGCGCTCAGGCCGAAGATGAAGCCGCGCAGCAGCACCTTTTCGATGTTGGGCGACATGGCGACGTAGCGAAGCCCGGCGGATATCGCCAGGCCGATCGATTCCCGCGGAAGGCTGCTTGCGGCCTCGCTCGGCTTCCAGCGCAGCAGCACCACGATCAGGGCCAGGTAGCTGACGGCGTTGGCCGCAAAGGCGGCGGCCGCTCCGAGCGCGGCCACGATGGCGCCGCCGATCGCCGGCCCGACGCTGCGCGTCAGGTTGAAGCTCATCGAGTTCAGCGCAACGGCGGCCGGCAGGTGCGTGCGCGGCACCATGTCGCCGACCGCCGCCTGCCAGGACGGATTGTTGAGCGCGGTGCCGCAGCCGATCAGGAAGGTGAAGGAGAGCAGCAGCCAGGGCGTCATGACGCCGGAATGGGCGGTGATGGCGAGTGCAGCCGAGACGGCGAGCATGAAGACCTGGGCGACCAGCATGACCGAGCGGCGGTTGTAGTTGTCGGCGATTGCCCCGGAAACCAGCGAAAACAGCATGATCGGCAGGGCGGTCGAGGCCTGCACCAGCGCGACGAGATCGGCCGAGCTCGAAATCGAGGTCATCATCCAGGCGGCACCGACGCCCTGGATCAGCGCACCAAGGTTGGACGCCAGGCTGGCAAACCACACCTTGCGGAAGATGTCGTGTCCGAAGGGTGCCAGCGCCGCCGCTCGCCCGGTGACGGGTTCTTCGATCATGCGGTTCCGTCGAGCCTGGGCCGGGCCGCAGAACGGCCGCCGAAAATTTCCATGAACCTAGTCCGTTGGTGGCGCGACTGAGGGCCAGGAACCGAGGTTCCACCCGAAGCAACCTAACCAAGGATACTCCAAATGAACAAGTTCGCCATTCGTAATATCCTCCAGGCCGCCGCCATTGTCGGCATCGCCACCGTCGCGATGTCGGCCACCACGACCCCGTCGCTTGCCTATGCCTGCAAGGCCTATCCCGAGCAGGCAGACGCCTACCTGAAAACCAAGTTCGCGGCCCGCGCCAAGGCGGTCAAGAACTGGTCCTACAAGACGAAGAACAAGTACGGCGTGGCCTGGTCGGTCTGGGACATCGCCAAGGACAAGTCGGTCAACTGCAAGAAGGTCAGCGGCAAGTGGACCTGTGAGGCCAAGGCGAAGCCCTGTCTCTACGTCGTCCCGTAGCCTGACGGGGCTGTACGCCAAAGCCTGTGCGGCCGAATGCGGAAAGGCCCGCCGGATTGCTCCGGCGGGCCTTTCTCTATCCTTGACTGTCGCCCCTTGCGGCGCGCGCCGGGCGACTAGTTGTCGCCCTGCTTCTTCAGCGCGGCGCCGAGAATGTCGCCGAGCGAGGCGCCGGAGTCGGTCGAACCGTACTGGGCAACCGCCTGCTTCTCTTCGGCAATCTCCAGGGCCTTGATCGACACCGTGATCTTGCGCGTCTTCTTGTCGAAGGCGATGACCCGGGCGTCGACCTTCTGGCCGACCGAGAAGCGCTCTGGGCGCTGCTCGTCACGGTCACGCGACAGGTCGTTGCGCTTGATGAAGGTCTCGATGCCGTGGTCGACGAGCTTGACTTCCAGCCCGCCGTCCTTGACGCCGATGACCTCGCAGGTGACGACGGCATTCTTGCGCAGTTCGCCGGACGTGGCGGCTTCGCCGATCGCGTCCTTGCCGAGCTGCTTGATGCCGAGCGAGATGCGCTCCTTCTCGACGTCGATGTCGAGAACCTGAGCCTTCACCATGTCGCCGCGGTTGTACTCTTCGATCGCCTGCTCGCCCGGACGGTTCCAGTCGAGGTCCGACAGGTGGACCATGCCGTCGACGTCGCCTTCGAGGCCGATGAACAGGCCGAACTCGGTCTTGTTCTTGACCTCGCCCTCGACGACAGCGCCGATCGGGTGGCTGTGCAGGAAGGCTTCCCACGGATTCTCGAGCGTCTGCTTGAGGCCGAGCGAAATGCGGCGCTTGGCCGGATCGACCTCGAGCACCACGACTTCGACTTCCTGCGTCGTCGACAGGATCTTGCCGGGATGCACGTTCTTCTTGGTCCACGACATTTCCGAAACGTGGATGAGACCCTCGATGCCGGGCTCCAGCTCGACGAAGGCGCCGTAGTCGGTGATGTTGGTCACCGTGCCGGTGATCTTCTTGCCGATCGGGAACTTGGCGCCGATGTCGCTCCACGGATCCGACTCGAGCTGCTTCATGCCGAGCGAGATGCGGTGGGTTTCCTGGTTGATGCGGATGATCTGCACCTTGACCGTCTGGCCGATATTGAGGATTTCGGTCGGATGGTTGACGCGGCGCCATGCCATGTCGGTGACGTGCAGAAGGCCGTCGATGCCGCCGAGGTCGACGAACGCACCGTAGTCGGTGATGTTCTTGACGACGCCTTCGACCACCTGGCCCTCTTCGAGGTTCTGGACGATCTCCGAACGCTGCTCGGCGCGGCTCTCCTCGAGCACGGTGCGGCGCGACACGACGATGTTGCCGCGGCGGCGATCCATCTTGAGGATCTCGAACGGCTGCGGATTGTGCATCAACGGCGTGACGTCGCGGATCGGGCGGATGTCGACCTGCGAGCGCGGCAGGAATGCCACGGCGCCGTCGAGATCGACGGTGAAGCCGCCCTTGACCTGGTTGAAGATGACGCCTTCGACGCGCTCACCCTTCGAGAACTTCTCTTCGAGCTTGACCCAGCTCTCTTCGCGGCGGGCCTTGTCGCGCGACAGCATGGCTTCGCCAAGCGCGTTTTCGATGCGTTCGACATAGACTTCGACGATGTCGCCTACCTTGAGGGTGGCGTCCTTGCCCTTGACGCCGAATTCCTTCAGCGGCACGCGGCCTTCGACCTTGAGGCCGACGTCGATGATGGCCATGTCTTTTTCGATGGCCGTGATGATGCCCTTGACGACCTGGCCTTCACCGGAATGTCCGTCGGAAAAGGACTCTTCAAGAAGCGCCGAAAAATCGTCGCGGGTTGGGTTGGATTCAGACATTGTATCTCCTGGAGAGGTCCGCATCTTCGATGTCGGACCGGCGCCGTGGGTTAGCGTTGCGTTTGCCTGTCATTGCCTCGGGCCAACGGCCCTGCGCCGCTTTCGCGGCGGCTCCGGCGCGGGAGACTCTGGCAGGCGGGTTCTTGCCTGATGGGAATTCCAGGTGCTTCCGGCAATCGGAAGCGAAATCCCGCTCAGGCTTCGTTTCGCTTGGCCATCACGTCGTCAATGATCGACTTGGCCGCCTGAAACGCGGCTTCTATAGACATTTCCGACGTATCGAGCAAGTGCGCGTCCGCCGCCGGCCTGAGCGGCGAGTCGGCGCGGCCCGTGTCGCGCTCGTCTCGGCGCACGATATCGGCGAGGATTTCGGCGAGTTCGGCATGGCCGCCGCGCGATTCAATGTCCCGCAGCCGCCGCCCGGCGCGGACTTCTGGACTGGCCGTCACATAGAGCTTCACGTCGGCGTTCGGACATACCACGGTGCCGATATCGCGGCCGTCGAGCACCGCGCCGCCGGGCTGCGCGGCGAAGGCGCGCTGTTTCTCGACGAGGATCTTGCGCACCTGCGGGAAGACGGCGACCTGCGACGCGGCATCGGCTACCGCATGGGCTGACAGCGCATGCTTGTCGAGATTGGAGAGATCGACCTGCCGCGCCGCGGTCTCGGCGGCCGACTGGTTGTCGAGCGGCAGGCCGTGCGTCAGCAGCGCATGGCCGACGGCACGATAGGTCAGCCCGGTGTCGAGCAGGCGCAGGTGATAATAGTCGGCAAGCCGCCGAGCCAGCGTGCCCTTGCCGGAAGCCGCCGGCCCGTCGATGGCGATCAGGAGAGGATTGTACAATCGCGTCAGGTCCGGTGTTCGATGAAACCGATCGCACTAGCCACGTCCAACGTGACAAAACAAGAGAGCGACGGGTCTCGGTCCAGGCCGTTCTCGCGCACGTCCCGGCTTGGAGTAGCCTGAAAGCTATTGGATGGGATGGAGAACCGCCCTAGCAGATTGGTTTTCGTCCCAGCACCTCACGACCGCATGCTGCGCAGTTTCTCTCGGAGGCGAAGCGCCGTCTAAAGCAGGATGTCTTTTCCCGCACGGTTCCGCGCGCGGCATCGTGCGATCGCGTATCCGAGCGGTTCGCCGGCGACCAGTCCGATGCTTGCCAGTCCGACCGACGCCATGGCAGCACCACCCCAGTGAACAAGGCAATAAACCAGAACGACCCAAATGGCCCAACCGGGCGGACCCATGGCGAATGCGGGCCCAAGCATCGCCATCACCAGCAGCGCTGTCAGACCAACGGAATATTCGCCCTGCAAGTCGACGGCAAAGTAGGCGACGATGAGGACAGCCAGAACTATGAGTGGTGCAACGAGGTGCTCGATAAAATCGAATCTCTTCGCGACCCTTCCATACTTGCGCCAATACGTGACCGCCACCGAGACGAAGAAGCAGGCTAGCCCGATGAGAACCGGTCCGACGGTTTGCAGATCAGAGCCCATTTCGTGATCCTCGCATCCAGCGCGTCATTCTCGGCCATCGACCAGTTCTTTGACTCGGCTGAGTTTGCCATTCTCCATGAACATGGCCGGCTCCTAAATGCTTTTAAGGCGCGACTGTACCCACCAGATGGCGCCACCGAGCAGATGACCTGTAAAATAGACGCAAAGCAGGAGGTAGGCGACCAGGCACACCATCGCTAGCGTTCCGACGGACTGCGTTGATATTCCAGGAATCAGTTCGGCCACCCAGCCGAAACCGATGCCATAGGAGCAGCCGATCGGGCCGCACGCGGAGTGGACGCTTGCAACGGTCGCCAGAAGCCAGGCCAGCGAAACGATCGGAAGGGCGTACGGGTGGTAGGTACCGGCCTACGCTGACGCCTAACGCTGAAAGCCAGCATGATGCCGAGAATCGGAACAGCCGCAACGGCAAGAAGAACATGGATCAAAAGAGACATGGCCGCCACTCAGAATCTATAAAACCAAGCGCATAATAGACACGAGTCTCTAAAGAGAAGTATTCGACGCCTGTAAAAGTTTAGATTCTCTGAGACCTAGGCCGAGCATTTCTTGGCCCGCCTGATTTCTAGAGCGGTTTGCATTTTAGCCGAATCGGGATTCCCAAGAGCAGGCAAATCAGATTCGATGCGCTGACCGTTGGAGGTCGGGGAGCATGTCGAAGCCGTATTCGATTGATTTGCGAGAACTGGCAATGGCACGGCTGGAGGCTGGCGAGACGACGCGCGAGGTCGCGGCCGCGCTTCGGGTTGCGGTGTCGAGCGTGATCAAATGGGCGGCGCGCAAGCGCTTGAGCGGCAGCGTTGCGCCGGGCAAGATGGGGGGTCACCGGCCTCATCTGATCAGCGGGGATCATCGGCTGTTCGTGCTTGGCGAGGTCGCCCGCGATCCCAACATGACGCTGCATCGGCTGTCTGCGGCGCTGGCCGAACGCGGCCTTTCTGTTCATCCCGCCAGTGTCGGCCGCTTCCTGCATCGCGAGGGCAAGAGCTTCAAAAAAAACGGTTCTGCCCGCCGAGCAGTTGCGGCCAAAGCTCAAGCGCCGGCGCGAACAGTGGCTGCGTTACCAGACGCGCATTGACCCGGCACGGCTGGTCTTCATCGATGAGACCTGGGTCAAGACGAACATGTCGCCGCTGCGTGGCTGGAGCACGCGCGGCGAACGGCTTGTCGCCCATACGCCCCACGGCCATTGGAAGACCATGACCTTCATTGCCGCCCTGCGGCACGATCGCGTCGAGGCGCCATGGGTCCTCAACGGGCCGATCAACGGCGAGGCTTTCCGCACCTACGTCGAAACCCAGCTCGTCAAAATCCTGAAGCCAGGCGATATCGTCGTTCTCGACAATCTCGGCTCGCACAAAGGCGCGATGGTGCGCAACGTCGTCAGGGCCGCCGGAGCCAGGCTCTTCTTCCTGCCACCCTACAGCCCCGACCTCAATCCTATCGAGCAGCTCTTCGCCAAACTAAAGCACTGGATGCGACAAGCAGCCCGACGAAGCGTCGAAACCGTTCACAACGCCATCGCAAACGTCCTCGACGCCGTCACCCCAACAGAGTGCAGGAACTACGTCGAAAACTCCGGATACAGGTCAACCTAAATGCGAAACGCTCTAGCACTCAATCTCCGCGCCCAGCCCAGCCATCAGTCCCATGAACTCCGGGAAGCTGGTGGCGATCATGGCGCTGTCGTCGATGGTGACCGGCTTTTCGGTGGCGAGGCCGAGCACCAGGAATGCCATGGCAATGCGGTGGTCGAGATGCGTCTTGACGGTGCCGCCGCCAAGTCCCTTGCCGCCGGGCCGGCCACGCACCGTGAGCGTTGTCTCTGCCTCGGTGCAGTCGATGCCGTTGGCTTCGAGGCCGCGCGCCACGGCCGCCAGCCGGTCGCTTTCCTTGACGCGCAGCTCCTCCAGCCCCTGCATCAGCGTCTCGCCCTCGGCGAAGGCGGCTGCGACGGCCAGAACCGGATATTCGTCGATCATCGACGGCGCCCGCTCGGCCGGCACGGTGACGCCCTTGAGGTCGGAACCGCGCACGCGAAGGTCTGCGACATCCTCGCCGCCGGCATTGCGCGGGTTGAGCACCTCGATGTTTCCGCCCATCTCCTGCAGCGTCAGCAGCAGGCCGGTGCGCGTCGGGTTCATCAGCACGTTCTCGATGGTGATGTCCGAGCCCGGCACGATGAGCGCCGCGACCAGCGGGAAGCCGGCCGACGAGGGGTCGCCCGGCACCGCGATGGTCTGGCCCGAAAGCTTGCCCTGGCCCTCGATGAAGATGTGGCGCACGCCCTGCTCGTCGGTCTCGACGGAAAGGTTGGCACCGAAGCCCTTCAGCATCTTCTCGGTATGGTCGCGCGTCATCACCGGCTCGACCACGGTGGTGATGCCGGCAACGTTGAGGCCGGCGAGCAGCACCGCCGACTTGACCTGCGCGGATGCCATCGGCACGCGGTAGCTGATGGGTGCGGCCACTTTCGGCCCGCGCAGCGTGATCGGCATGCGGTCGCCGGGCGACGCCTTCAGCACCTGCGTGCCCATCTGGCGCAGCGGATCGAGCACGCGGCCCATCGGCCGGCCGCTGAGCGAGGCGTCGCCGGTGAAGGTGGTCTCCATGTCGTAGGTGCCGACCAGCCCCATGGTCAGGCGTGAACCGGTGCCGGCATTGCCGAAGTCGAGCGGCGCTTCCGGCTGCAGCAGGCAGCCATTGCCGACGCCCTGGATGGTCCATTCGCCGGCATTCTTCTCGATCCGTGCGCCCATCGCCTTCATCGCCTCGCCGGTGCGCATGACGTCTTCGCCCTCGAGCAGTCCGGTGATGCGGGTTTCGCCGGAGGCCAGGCCGCCGAACATGAAGGCGCGATGCGAGATCGACTTGTCGCCCGGTACGCGCGCCGTGCCCTGGAGCGAGGTGGATCGCCGGGCGGTGGCCGGCCGTGGAAGCGCTTGGTGCATCGTGATTCATCCCGTGGCGGGAGGCCCTTGCGGGGAAGAGCGCTCCCGGTCATTTCGGCGGTCTCCTAACATGCCCCGCCGCGATGGTCATCTGTTTCGGTGAGGGCTTGCCAAACCGCAAGTCCGCCCTGCAAATATTATGTGGCTTTTCACTTTGACACAGCCGTGACTAGTGGCTATGGGGACCGACCTTTCAGGAACGAGGCTTGGCAGTGGCGAAACCCGAACTTGGCACAAAGCGTGTCGACCCGGAGACGGGTCAGAAATTCTATGATCTGAACAAGGATCCGATCGTGTCGCCGTACACGGGCAAGACCTATCCGCGCAGCTATTTCGAGTCGGCGGTGGACAAGCTTGTCGAGGACGAGGTCGAGGAAAAGGACGACGTCGAGACGGATGACGACGCCAGCGCGCCCGAGGTCATCTCGCTCGAGGAGGCCGACGAGGACTCCAAGTCGTCGGACGACGTGCCCGAGATCGAGGATGAGGAAGACGTCGATCTGGGCGACGATGACGACGACGATACCTTCCTTGCCGACGACGAGGAAGAAGACGACGACGTTGCCGACATCATCGGCGTCGGCGAGGACGACGACGAGAGCTGAGGCTCATTCCGCGCCTCTGGCGCGGTAGTCCTGCGGGCGGGTGCCAAATAAGCGTGCCCGGAGGCTTGATCTTGACGGATGGCGGCGCTAGAAGCCGCCAGCACTGACGGCGCCGATCGCAAGATCGCGCCAATCCCGCCGGAAACGGCGCCGGTCAAGGCCGGATGGGGCCATAGCTCAGCTGGGAGAGCGCCTGCATGGCATGCAGGAGGTCAGCGGTTCGATCCCGCTTGGCTCCACCATCCCCCTCCAAGACGTTCACGCACGGCAGGACGGCCTCTACGGCCCGGCTCCCGACGCGGCTCGGTTCACGGGTAATGCCTCAAATGCACGGTCGGGGTGGTACGACTTGGCTGCAGCGGCTACGAATAGCCATTGCACGACGAAACCTGCCGCGCGTTGGGATGGCGCGCACCCGGAGCCTCTCTTGATCAGCAACCCCCAGCGCATCCGGATGACAGGGACCACCGCCCGACGTGACGCGGGTCGCCCATGACACTCTCCGTCTTCGACCTGATCGCCCTGCTGCTCGTCCTCACCGCCACCTTCGGCTGGATCAACCATCGCTTCATCAGGCTGCCCAACACGATCGGGATGCTGGTGATGGGCCTCGTCGCGTCGCTGCTCTTGATCGCGTTCGAGCTTTCGGTGCCGGAAATCTCGATCTACGAGGATCTGACGGCCGTTGTCGGCGAGATCGACTTTCAGAACACAGTGCTGAACGGCATGCTGGCCTTCCTGCTGTTTGCCGGCGCCCTGCATGTCGATCTCAGTCTCCTGCGGTCGCGCGCTTCCGTGGTCGGCGCCATGGCGACCTTCGGGGTCCTGATCTCGACGGTTTTCGTGGGCCTTGGCTTCTGGCTGATCGCAAGGCTGGTCGGCGCCGACATCTCGCTGATCTGGGCCATGGTGTTCGGGGCGCTGATCAGCCCGACCGATCCGGTGGCGGTGCTGTCCACCCTCAAGGCTGTGCGCGTCCCGAAATCGCTGGAAGTCGACATGATCGGCGAGTCGCTGTTCAACGATGGCGTCGGCGTGGTGATCTTCACCGTGGTCCTGGCGCTAGCCGTCGGCATGCAGGGCGGCCAGGTGGACCTCGTCCATGTCGGCGAACTGTTCGTCGTCGAGGCGCTCGGTGGCGCGCTGCTCGGGCTGGTCGCCGGCTACATCGCCTACCGGGCGATGCTGGCGATCGACGACTATCCGATCGAGGTGCTGATCTCGCTGGCGCTGGTGACCGGCGCCTATGCACTGGCCGCCAAGCTGCATCTCAGCGGCCCGATCGCCGTCGTTGTCGGCGGTCTGCTGATCGGCAATCGTGGCGCTTCGCACGCCATGAGCGACGAGACGCAGCGCTATCTGTTCGGCTTCTGGACGCTGACCGACGAGATACTCAACTCGGTGCTTTTCCTGCTGATCGGGCTGGAGGTGCTGGTCCTCAGATACGATCCGTCGTTCGTCTGGCTGGCACTTGCGAGCATCCCGCTGGTGCTGCTTGGACGCCTGCTTGCCGTGTCGGTGCCCGTGCTGACGCTCGCCTTCCGGCAGGATTTCGTGCGCGGCACAATACCGGTTCTGGTCTGGGGAGGACTGCGCGGCGGCATCTCGGTGGCGCTGGCGCTGTCGATCCCGGAAGTTGCCGAGAAATCGGCCCTGCTTGCCGCAACCTACGTGGTCGTCGTGTTCACGATCGTGGTCCAGGGCCTCAGCCTCAAACGGCTTGTGCAACGCGTGGTGGATTGATGGCTGACCAAAGCGCCTTCGAGGTCGTTCGCGAGCTCTACGAACAGAACACGCCTCGCGCCCATACCTTCCGCTATGCGCTGCTGGCCTTCGACCTGATCACCATACTCTTCGTGATCGCGACCTCTTTCACGCCGCGCGGAATCTTCGTCGAGGTCGCGGACACGATAATCGGCGTCATCATCCTGACCGACTTCGTCGCGCGACTGGTGCTGGCCCGCAAGCGCCTGCGCTCGATGCTGCATATCGGCACGCTGGCCGACATCGTTGCCATCATCTCCTTCCTGGCGCCCGTTGCCGGAGAAGGTCTTGGCTTCCTGCGTATCCTGCGCACGATGCGGCTGCTCTACACCTATCAGGTACTGGCTCGGCTGAAGTCCGATTTCACGATAGTCCGCCGTCACGGCGACGTTCTGGTCGCGGTCGTCAATCTGGGCGTCTTCATCTTCGTGATGACCGGCCTCGTCTATGAGACTCAGTACCGGAGCAATCCGGACATCGGCAACTACGCCGACGCGCTCTACTTCACCGTGACGGCCCTGACGACAACGGGCTTCGGCGATATCACCCTGCCGGGAACGACCGGCCGGCTGATCTCGGTGGCGATCATGATCGTCGGCGTGACGCTGTTCCTGCGCCTCGCGCAGGTCCTGCTGCGTCCCGAAAAGGTCACCTACGAGTGCCCGACCTGCGGCCTGACCCGCCACGATCCCGACGCCGTGCACTGCAAGCACTGCGGCGAGACCCTGCACATCAAGACCGAAGGCGCGACCTAGCCCCGGCGCGGCGTCTCACCGCGTCACGATCTCCGGTCCCATCAGGCTGTAGGGCAGCCAGGTGGACAGCACCGGGACGTAGGTCACGACGATCAGGAACACGAACAGCACGGCCACGAAGGGCAGTGCCGCGCGCACGACCTGGATCAGGCTCATGCCGGTGATGCCCGAGGTGACGAAGAGGTTCAGCCCGATCGGCGGCGTGATCATGCCGATCTCCATGTTGACCACCATGATGATGCCGAGATGCACCGGGTCGATGCCAAGCTCCATGGCGATTGGGAAGACAACCGGCGCGACGATCAGCAACAGGCCGGACGGCTCCATGAACTGGCCGCCGAGCAGCAAAAGCAGATTGACCGCGATCAGGAAGGTGAACCAGTTGAAGCCGTAGCCGAGCATCAGGTCGGTGATGGCATCGGGGATGCGTTCGGAGGTCAGAACATGGGCGAAGAGCAGCGCATTGACGATGATGAACATCAGCATGATCGTTGTCTTCGACGCGTCGACCAGCACCTTGCGCGTATCGTCGTTGAAGAACATCCGCGGCAAGGCGCGGCCGATCTGCGCGAAATTGCGGCCCCAGATCGGCAGGCCGGCGATCAGGTTGCCGGGAATGTTGAGCGGGTTGGACTCGCGGTCGCGCCACAGCGCGTAGGCGACCATGATGGCGAGCGAGAGGACCAGGCCGACCAGTGCGCGACCGGTGCCGGTGACGCCGTCCCAGTCGCCGGCGACGAAGAAGGAGAGGATCATCCAGACGAAGAAGAAGGCGGCGGCATAGACCAGTGCCGAGAAGCCGACGCGGGCGCGCTTGGGATCGGTCTCCTGGATCCAGCGGATGCCGGCGAGCGGCCCCATGTCCCGGTAGATGAACAGCGCCACGAACCAGGCATAGACAGCAGCGACCGCCGCCGCCTCGGTCGGCGTGAAGACGCCACCATAGATGCCGCCCAGGATGATGATGATGAGGAACAGGCCCCAGCCGGCCTCCTTGCCGCCGGCGACGATCTCGCCGAAGCCGCGCCACGGCTCGGCCGGAAGGTTTTTTACCCGCGCCATGACGTAGATGGTGCCCATCAGCATCAGGCCTGCAACGAGGCCCGGCACGACGCCGGCGAGGAACATGCGGCCGACCGAGACGTCGGTGGCCGCCGAATAGACCACCATGACGATCGAGGGCGGGATGAGGATGCCGAGCGTGCCGGCATTGGCGATGATGCCGGCGGCGAAGTCGCGCGTGTAGCCGACCTTGCGCATGCCGGCGATGGCGATCGTGCCGATGGCGACGACTGTCGCCGGCGACGAACCGGAAAGCGCGGCAAACAGCATGCAGGCCAGCACCGAGGCGATGGCGAGGCCGCCGCGGATATGGCCGACCGAGGCGATGGCGAAGCGGATGATGCGCGACGCGACGCCGCCGGTCGACATGAAGGCCGAGGCGAGCACGAAGAAAGGAATCGCCAGCAGCGTGTAGTTCTGCGAGGCGGTGAACAGCTGCAGCGCCACCGAGGACATCGAGTCTTGCGAGAAGACGGCGATCAGGATCAACGACGACAGGCCGAGCGAGATCGCGACCGGCACGCCGAGGAACAGCAGCGCGAGGACGAGGACGAAGAGGATTGCGGCTTCCATGTTCGCGCCCTCAGTCCTTCAATATGTCTTTGTTTTCGGCGACGAGTTCTTCCGCCTCGTGTCCGGCGATCACCAGTTCACGCTCGCCGCGCCAGATGGCGATCATGGCCTGCAGGCTTCGGTAGGCGAGCAGCGCCAGGCCGATTGGCAGCATCACATAGGCGAGCCAGCGGTGGACGCGCTCCTGCAGGCCGAACAGATCCTGCAAGACTTCCGGATAGCGCAAGTCGTCGAGCCCGGTTCCCTGCTGGAACATGAAGGTCCAGTAGCCGATGGCGCCGGTCTGCCGCCAGTTGGTGCTGACGTTCACACCCAGGATGGACAGCCAGGCGGCGTAGAGAAGCATGAAGGCGTAGAGGAATGTGGCGAAGGCGCCGAACAGGGCAACGGCCCGGAACGGCCCGGGCGGCAGCATGCGGATGAAGGCGTCGACGCCGAGATGGACGCTGCGCTTGATGCCGAAACCCATGCCGAACAGGATCATCCAAGCAAACATGATGCGGGTGAACTCCAGCGCCCCCGACCAGCCGGTGTTGAAGCCATAGCGCATGACCACCTGGACGAAGGAGACCAGCGTGATGATCGCCAGCAGGGCGGCCAGCACGTTCTCTTCGAAGCGGTCGACGCCGGCCGGCCAGCGCCGCTCGGCGAGGAAGAGCAGGACGACAAGCAGGACAAGCAGAAACGCCGGCATCAGCAATGCCATCGGAGTCCTCCCCCTAGTGCGGCAATCGCGCCCTTCGGCGCGTTCTTGTCGTTGCCCGGCGCGGCCAGGAAGCCGCGCCGGGTTGTTGCAATACTATCAGTTGCTGGCGCCGACAGCCACTGCGGCGGCGATGGCATCGGAGCCGATATCGCCCTCGAACGTCGCCCACACCGGCTTCATGACTTCAACCCATGCTTCGCGCTGGGCCGGGTCGAGTTCGCGGATGGTGCCGCCGG
Source organism: uncultured Rhizobiaceae bacterium (assembly GCA_947259295.1). Classification (GTDB taxonomy): domain Bacteria; phylum Pseudomonadota; class Alphaproteobacteria; order Rhizobiales; family Rhizobiaceae; genus CAMYMG01. Next base: position 2,934 of record CAMYMG010000048.1, on the reverse strand, counting down.
CATCGATGATGTTCTGGCGGCAGGTCGCTTCCTTGTTGCCGACATCGGCGTTGGCGGCCGAGGTTTCCTCGTCGACGATCTTGAGGAACTGGTCGCGCACGGCGGGATCGAGCCCGTTCAGCCATTCCGTCGAGGTGACCAGCAGATAGGCCAGCGTCTGGTGGTTGGTCTCGGTGATGCCGTCCTGCACCTCGAAGAACTTCTGGGTGTAGATGTTGCACCAGGAGTTCTCCTGACCGTCGACGACGCCGGTCTGCAGCGCGCCATAGACTTCCTTGAAGGCGAGCTTCTGGGCCGATCCGCCGATCGCCTCGATCATGGCATCCGCCACATCGGAGGTCTGGATGCGGAATTTCAGGCCATTGGCATCGGTCGGCAGCAGCAGAGGCTTCTTGGCCGAGAACTGCTTGAGGCCCGACAGCCAGTAGCCGAGGCCGGTATAGCCGGCGGACTCGGCGCTCTTCAGCATTTCCTTGCCGGTCTCCGACGAGCCGAACGTGTCGACGTCCTTCAGGCTGGCGAACAGGAACGGCAGGTCGAACAGCCGGAACTTCAGCGTGTAGGCCTCGAACTTCGACAGCGACGGCGCGGCAAGCTGCACGTCGCCGAGCAGCAGCGCTTCCATCACCTTGTCGTCGTCGAAGAGCGTGGAGTTCGGGAACACCTCCATGCAGGCGGTGCCGTCCATCTCCTTGTTGACGCGCTCGGCGAGCTTCTTGGCCGCCTCGCCCTTCGGGTGGCCCTTTTCGGCAACCACATGGCTGAACTTGATGACCATTTCGCCGCTGTCGCAGCCTTCCGAGGCCAATGCCTGGCCGGCGAACATGGTGAGCGCTAGCGCCGAGACGGCGCCGAGAAGTTTTTTCATGTCATTCCTCCACATGCGGGCCTGACGCCCGCTCTCTACGTTCTGCAGGGCGGCGGCGCGCGATCGGCGCCAGCGCAGATGATGCGGTATCCTCCCTGAGATGCCGCTCCTCGCGGCAATCCGTAGAGTGTACAGCAAGGCGCATGCCAAGTGGCGGCAAAAGCTGCCGGGCGCCGGAAAACGCGGCATTTCATCGGCTGAGCCGGAGTGAGCCTGGCTTTGCGGAACCAAGAATGTCACCTCGCCGACCCATTGGCGATGGTGCATGGGTAGTAAACTACCCGTCGTCGGGCAGCCTGACGCCCAGCTTGCGCATCTTGTCGTAGAGTCCCTTGCGCGAGATTCCGAGCGCCTCGTAGGTGTCCTTCATCCGGCCGCCATGGCGGCCGAGTTCGGCCTCGATGGCGGCGCGCTCGAAGGCGGCGACACGCTCGGCGAGGCTGCTGTCTTCGGTCGCATCCGGAGCCGTCGACGCGCCACGCCACAGGCCGAGCACCCAGCGGTCGGCGGCGTTCCTGAGTTCGCGGACATTGCCGGGCCAGTCCTGGCCGGTCAGTTCGGCCTCCAGGGCCGGGGTCATCTGCGGCATGTCGCGGCGATAGCGGGCCCTGGCCTCGCGCGCCAGATGGGCAAAGAGCAGCGGAATGTCGTCCTTGCGCTCGCGCAGCGGCGGAATGCGCAGCCGCGCGACGTTCAGCCGGTAGAACAGGTCGGCGCGAAAACGCTTGGCGTCGCTCTCCTCGCGCAGATCGGCCTTGGTCGCGGCGATGAAGCGAACGTCGAGCGGGATCGACTTGTTGGAGCCTAGCCGCTCGACGGTGCGATGCTCGATGGTGCGCAGCAGCTTGACCTGCAGGTCGAGCGGCATGGACTCGATCTCGTCGAGAAACACCGTGCCCTCGTTGGCGTGCTCGAGCTTGCCGATGCGCTGCTTCTGTGCGCCGGTGAAGGCGCCGGCCTCGTGGCCGAACAGCTCGCTCTCGAAGATGTCGCGCGGCAGGGCACCGCAATTGATGGCGACGAAATTCCCCTTCGACCGGCTGCCAAAATCGTGCAGGGCGCGCGCCACCACCTCCTTGCCGGAGCCGGTCTCGCCGAGCACCAGCACGTCGGCATCGGTACCCGCCAGCGCCAGGATCTCCTCGCGCAGCCTGCCGATCGCGGGATTGCGTCCGACCAGACGCGAACCGATGTCGCCGGACATGTCGAGCCGCTCGCGCAGCACGCGGTTTTCAAGCACCAGGCGGCGCTTCTCTACCGCGCGCTCGACCACCGTGGTCAGCCGGTGCACCGGGAACGGCTTTTCAATGAAGTCATAGGCGCCGTCGCGCATCGCCTCGACGGCCAGCGCCACCTCGCCGTGCCCGGTGATCAGCACGACGGGCAGCGCCGGGTCGATCTCCAGCAGCTTCCGCAGGAACTGCATTCCGTCGATGCCGGGCATGCGGATGTCGCTAACCACGACGCCGTAGAAATCGCGCGTTATCCGCGACAGGGCATCCTCGGCGCGCGAGAACGCATCGACGGCGAAGCCCTCGATCTCCAGCCCCTGCACCAGGGCCGGGCGAAGATCCTCGTCGTCGTCGACGAGCAGGATGCGCGCTTCGCTCATGACGCCTTCGCCATCGGTCGCGCCGCGGTCCGGCGCGACGCCGACAACAGCACGGTGATGCAGGCGCCGCCGCTCGGGGATTGCGAGACGCTGACCGAGCCGCCGAACTCGCGCACGATGTTGTAGACGATCGACAGGCCGATCCCCAGGCCTTCGCCCACGCCCTTGGTCGAATAGAAGGGCTCGAACAGGCGCTCGCGCGCCTCGTCCGGAATGCCCGGGCCGTTGTCCTCGACGCTGAGCGCGATGCGCGACCGGATGCGGCGCAGCCGGATGACGATCTCCGGCCTTTCGACGGCGCACGCCGAGCCTATCCCGGTCAGCGCGTCGACGGCGTTGTTGACGAGATTGACCACCACTTGGGTGAGCCGCACCCGGCCGCCGCGCACGCTGGCGTCCGGCAGCGATCCCTCGCGCCGGATCGAGACGCCGGCCTGCCGGGCGCGCGGGCCGG
>CAMYMG010000047.1 GCA_947259295.1 uncultured Rhizobiaceae bacterium | reverse complement strand
GGACAGGCGGCCGGCCAAGCGCCGCGCGCGACGCGCTGGCCGGGCCATGTGACCGTGTTTTCCAATGGTGCTGCCCATGACTTCGCGGTGGCCGATCCGTTCGCGAAGGCCGCCGAGGCGGAGGCCGGAACAGCCAGCCTGCGCGCGCCGATGCCCGGGCTCGTAAAGATCGTGCGGGCGGCAAGCGGCGACAGCGTCATCAAGGGCCAGGCGCTGCTGGTGCTGGAAGCGATGAAGATGGAGCATACGATTGCCGCTCCGCATGACGGCGTGATCGCCGAGATCGCGGCGGAAGGCGCGCAGATCACGGACGGTACGGTACTGGTGCGCTTTGTCGAAGCCGACTGAGCGTCGCGCATGATTGCCGCCTCGGCCGGCTTGCTCTACCGCTGTGGCGAGCCGAATCCGCTCCACCAGGGACCCGCATGAACGACATCCAGCTACCGCAACGCCATCATTTCTACGAGGACATGCTGGCGCTGTTGCTCGGCACGCTGCTGGCGGCTCTAGGCGTCACGATCTATGCCGAGGCCACGCTTGCCGTCGGCGGCGTCGCCGGCATGTCGCTGCTGCTGCACTACGCGACCGGCTATGGCTTCGGACCGGTCTTCTTCGTCCTCAACCTGCCGTTCTATGCCCTGGCCATCGGTAGGATGGGCTGGGCCTTCACGCTGCGCACCTTCGCCGCGGTCGCGCTGGTATCGCTGTTTGCGCGTCTGACGCCGATGTGGATTTCCTTCGGCCACCTTGAGCCGCTCTACGCTGCTGTCGTCGGCGGCGGGCTGATCGGCATCGGCCTGCTGATCCTGTTCCGACATCGCGCCGGGCTCGGCGGGCTCAACATCCTGGCGGTCTATCTGCAGGACAGAAACATCGTTCGGGCCGGCTATTTCCAGCTCGTGGTCGACCTGATGATCCTGGTGGCCGCCTGCTTCGTGCTGCCGCTCGACAAGGTTGCGATGTCGCTGGTCGGCGCCGTCGTCATCAACCTGATCCTGGCGATCAACCACCGGCCGGGACGCTATCTCGGCATGAGTTGAGATGGTCGCGCCGGACGCTCGCCCGAAACAGCGAAGGCCGCGCCGGTTTGTGCCAACCGGTCGCGGCCTTATTCACCAGTCACAGCCCCGACGTCCCCACGTCCGAACAATTCGCCTTCACCTGCAAGCGGCGCGATGGCTCGCGCTCTTTTTGTTGGGGCCATGCCGTCTTTGATGCGGCTTGGGCCCTTTTGCCTGGAGGAGCAAAAATCAGTGCATCGTCATCCATTCGCGGGCTTCGCGAAGGGCGCGGGCAATATCGGCCTTGGTCATGGCGACCGACAGTTCCGAGCGCAGTTCTGCAGCGCGGGCCGAGCCCTTGATCGCCGCGATGTTGAACCATTTGTGGGCGGCAACCACATCGACATCGCAATCGCGGCCGGTGGCGTACATCATGCCCAGTTCGAAAAGAATGTCGGCCTGGGCACTTGCACCCATCGCGCCGACGCCCTGCTCAAGCATTTCAAAACGTGCCATTTTTCAATCCCCTGTCCAACTCCGAGAGCTGCTTTCCGTGTTGTCCCCGGGGCTGCTCTTCCGATGCTTCGAAGCATGCAGGTGAGGCTTGAATCCGTCGTTAAATGGCGTGCTTAATTTGCTGCGAACAAAATTCAAACAAGAGGTAAATGTCGGAAATCATTAAGGATAGGAAGCCCGGCTCCGCGCGGGATCGCGGAAAATACGATGAAAATGCGAGCCTGCTTCGGCAAGGCTTTGATAACCACGCAAACGGCTCGGCGATTTTCTTTCGTGTTGTTCTACCCGCACTTTCCATCCGATCGGCGCCTGAAGGATCACTCGCCGGCTGCCGCGGCGGCATGGCTTTCGCGGCAATCGGCTTTGACATAGCGTGGGACCGGCGCACGCCGGTGCGCCTTCAGACAACCCAGGGAGGAAACGGGATGTTCGGCAGGTTCGCAGTGGCCTTGGCGGCGACTTTAATGATGACAGGTGCAGCGCTTGCCGATCCGATCGAAGGCGACTGGAAAACGGTATCGGGCGAGACAGCAGGGATCGCGCCCTGCGGCGGCCAGTTCTGCATCAAGCTGAAGACCGGCAAGCATGCCGGCAAGCAGATCGGCAAGATGACCGCCAATGGCGCCAACAGCTACAAGGGCTCGATCACAGACCCCGCCGATGACAAGACCTATAGCGGTTCCGGCCAACTCTCCGGCAACTCGCTGAAGATGAAGGGCTGCGTGGCGGCGATATTCTGCAAGTCGCAGACCTGGACGAAGCTCTGACGGACCATACGGCCGCCTCAACCCGACGGCGCAAACGCGCCGGCGGATTGAAATTGCAGGGTCCGGCGCGTCAGCCGCGGGCGCGCTGGCCGAACAGCACTTTCTGCGCTTCCTTGTCGTCGGCGATGTTGCGGCGATGCTCCTGCCCGACTTCGAGGGCGCGCTCCACGGCCGGCCGCGCCATGATCGCATCGAACCAGCGCTTGAGATGGGGGAAATCCTCGATCTCCTGGCCCTGGTTCTTGTAGGGCTTCACCCAGCCGATGGCAGCCATGTCGGCGATCGAGTAGTCGCCGGCCAGAAAATCATGGTCGGCAAGGCGCTTGTTCATGACGCCGTAGAGGCGGTTGACCTCGTTGGTGTAGCGATCGACCGCATAGGGGACCTTTTCGGGAGCGTACTGGCGGAAGTGATGCGCCTGCCCGGCCATCGGCCCGAGACCGCCGACCTGCCAGAACAACCATTCCTCGACCTCGACCTTCCGGCGTTCGTCGGACGGGTAGAACTTGCCGAACTTGCGGCCGAGATATTGCAGGATCGCGCCGGACTCGAAGATCGAGATCGGTTGCCCGTCCGGGCCCTCGGGATCGATGATCGCCGGCATGCGGTTGTTGGGCGCGATCTTCAGGAATGACGGCTCGAACTGCTCGCCCTTGCCGATGTTGATGTACTTGACCTCGTAGGGAACCCCAAGTTCCTCAAGCATGATCGTTATCTTCCAGCCATTGGGCGTCGGCCAGTAGTAAAGTTCGATCGGCTTGGTCTGCGTGGTCATTCCATCTTCTCCGCTGTTTCGGTTGCACCGGACATAGGGGCGCGGCCAAGAAACACAAGCGAATGGCCTTCCGCGTCGCGTCAATAAATTTGAACGTCAGATGAACGTTCATCTCAGTGCCGGTTCAGTCGCGCCGACGCATTCTCCCCCGCAATGAGGGAGACACCAATGCTTGCACGCCGGTTCACGATCTTCTGCCTGCTGACGACACTCTTCGGGATGGGTTTTGCCATCCTGGTTGCCGACTACGGCAGATCGGCACGGATCGGGCAGCTTGCGGAGGTGGCGCCCTGCCTGAGCGACGGAATGGATAGCTGTCGCTACGACGTAGAGAACTGAGCGCACCGCGCCAAGGAAAGACGATGAAAATGCCCCACCCGACCCGACGCCTTCTCAACAATCTGCGGCTGCTGCCGCGGGCCCTGCTCGTGTCGCTCGCCGTCGCCGCCCCGATCATGGCGATATCGGCGGTGCGCGCTTCGGATTCGACGATCATCGAGGCGCCCTACAAGAAGAACTCCGGCGCCGGCTTCATCCTGATGGTGAGTCTGCAGCGGGCCTGACGGCGGTGGGCCGGTGCATTTAAAGCCGCTGCCCCTCCCGCAGGCCGATGCAAGTCTCTATAATGGGTCATGGAAAAGCGAATCTACCCAGAACCCATCGAATCGGTCGTCTCTCCCGAACCTTATGAGCGGCGCAGTTTCACCAATGCCGAAGACGCCGTAGAGGCACTCAAGGAGCTCTACGCGCGCAACACCCAGTTCCTGCGTGATTGTTTCGAAGCATTGGGCAAGGGGGCGGACCCCAGCAAGCGCTACCGGGCCTATTATCCCGAAGTAGGGGTGACGACCTCGTCCTACAGCCAGGTCGACTCGCGCCAGGCCTATGGCCACATGCCGACGCCGGGCACGTTCTCAACCACCGTCACCCAGCCGCAACTCTTCGAAAGCTACCTGCTCGAGCAATTGCGGCTGATCATGCGCAATCACGGCGTGCCGGTGACGGTGGCGGAATCGAGGACACCCATCCCGCTGCATTTCGCCTTCCTCGAAGGCACCTATGTCGACGGGTCGATCGCGGAGCGCATCAAGCGTCCGATCCGTGACCTTTTCGACGTGCCGGACCTCGACGGTACCGACGACCATATCGCCAACGGCACGTTCGAGGCGCTGCTCGGCGAGGACCGGCCGCTCGCCCCCTTCACCGCACAGCGCATCGACTATTCGCTGCACCGGCTGTCGCATTACACGGCCACCAGTCCGAACCATTTCCAGAACTTCGTGCTGTTCACCAACTACCAGTTCTACATCGACGAGTTCTGCCTCTATGCCCGCGACCTGATGGCCAAGGGCGGCGAGGGTTACGATTCGTTCGTCGAGCCGGGCAACATCGTGACGACCGCAGGCGAGCCGAGACCCGCCGACTGCGTCGTTCCCACGCGCCTTCCGCAGATGCCGGCCTACCACCTGACCAAGCCCGGACATGGCGGCATCACCATGGTGAATATCGGCGTCGGTCCTTCCAACGCCAAGACGATCACCGACCATGTTGCAGTGCTGAGGCCGCATGCCTGGCTGATGCTTGGCCACTGCGCCGGCCTGCGCAACACGCAGGCACTGGGCGACTATGTGCTGGCGCATGCCTATGTGCGCGAAGATCACGTGCTCGACGACGACCTGCCAGTCTGGGTGCCGATCCCGCCGCTGGCGGAAATCCAGGTGGCCCTCCAGGAAGCGGTGGCCGAGGTTACAGGCCTCTCCGGCTATGAGCTGAAGCGCATCATGCGCACCGGCACGGTCGCCACGATCGACAACCGCAACTGGGAACTGCGCGAACAGCGCGGGCCCGTGCAGCGGCTGTCGCAGTCGCGCGCGATAGCGCTCGACATGGAATCGGCTACCATCGCGGCCAACGGCTTCCGTTTCCGCGTGCCCTACGGCACGCTTCTTTGCGTTTCGGACAAGCCGCTGCACGGCGAACTGAAGCTGCCGGGCATGGCAACCGAGTTCTACAAGCGGCAGGTAGCGCAGCATCTGACGATCGGCATCAAGGCGATGGAAAAGCTGGCGGAAATGCCGACCGAGCGGCTGCACTCGCGCAAGCTCAGGAGCTTTTCGGAAACCGCGTTCCAGTAGCGGGCCGTGCGCCCCATACCTTGAACGGGCCACAATCGCGCAGATAAAGAGCTTCATGGATCGTAAGAGCTTACCCGGCGCGGCCAGCGCCATTGCCCTGATACTGGTCACGCTGATCTCGGTGCCGCTGGTTGCCGGGTTTTTCGGGCGGCTTCACCCGGCCTTCGATTCCTTCGCGCATTTCAGGGTGCACCTGGCCGTGCTTATGATCGTCTGCGCCCTGCCGCTGCTGCTTAGCGCTTTCCGGCGCGAGGGTCTCGCTGCCATCGCCTTCGGCCTGGCGGCGATCACCACCGTTACCGGCGCATCCATGCTGCCCGGGATGCGGCCTGCATATGCTGCCTATGCTCCGCGCGCCGGTGACCAACCGGTCTACCGGCTGCTGCAGATGAACCTGCGCTTCGACAACGCGACGCCCGAAAAGCTGCTGTCGCTCGTTGCCCGCGAGCGGCCTGACGTCATCACGCTCGAGGAGGTGTCCGACATGTGGGCGCCGAAGATCGCGCTGCTCTACCCCGCCTATCCCTACCGGGTGGTCTGCACCATCGGCAACCACGCCGGCGGCGTCGCGATCCTTTCGCTCAGGCCATTTGCCAGCGGCACCGAAGGCCGCTGCATCGAGGGAGGCACCTTCGCGACGGCCTCGTTCGACTTCGGCGGCCGGCCGCTCGGAATCGCGGCGCTGCACATGCACTGGCCGTGGCCGTCCACTCAGTCGGCGCAGATCGACAACATTACGGGCGACCTGGCCGGCCTCGCAAAGCCGACGCTGCTTGCCGGCGATCTCAATGCCACGCCATGGAGCGCGGCGGCCGCGCGGATCGCCGAGGCCGGCACCCTGCGACCTGTCGGCCCCGTCGGCGTGTCGTGGCAATACCGCCTGCTGCCGGAATTCCTGCGCTTTGCCGGCCTGCCGATCGACCAGGTCTTCGCCAAGGGCGAGGTTTTCGTTCATTCTGCCGGCACGCTTGAGGCCGCAGGGTCGGACCACCTGCCGGTGCTGGTCGAGTTTTCGCTGCCCGCCAGAGAAACACCACCCGACGAGGATATGCCTTCAATCACCGCGCGGCTGGCGGCGAAGTCAGGCTGACCCGAACGCAGTTCACACGCCGCCGCGTTGAACGAGCGCGTCGATGAGCCGTTCGACGCGGCCGCCGTCGCGGTGCTCCTTCTCGTCAAAGCGGTTCTGCCGCGCCTCATAATCGGCGTAGATCGCCGACATGCGCCGTTTGGCCTCGATGCTGCTTTTCCTGCAGCCCTTGTCGTTGGCGATGGTGACGCTGGCGATCGCTTTCTCGGCGGCCCTCGCCATGCGGCGCGCCAGATCGCCGTGCACCTTCTCGTGCTTTTTCACGCCGGCATAGAACTTCCGCCAGCGGCGCTTGAGGTCGGGTGGCAGGTCGCCGGTCGGGCGCGGCAGGGTGTAGAGAACGACAAGCTCGCCGTCGACACGCTTGACGCGGCAGGCTTTCGCTGTTTCGGCCCATTCGATGGTCCAGGCGACCGAATAGCTGGTCTGGGCTATGGCACGGGTGAGGAAGCCGTGCTTGGGACCGCGGCGATCCATCGCCTTCAGCAGCGCCTCGCCGCTCTTGCCCGAGATCCGGTACTGCTGGACGGATTCGGTGACCTTGACGGCAGCCGACGCCTGGCCGGCAAAACCGGCGCAGGCGGCAAGGAACGCTATCGGTATCCATGCGCAGCGCCGCATCGAAAGTCTCCCGACGGGCAGAACAGCACATCGCGGCGGTCCGATCAATCAGCCGCCGCGCAGCGCCGGTCACATGTTGGGATAGACCGGTCCCTCGCCGCCCTGCGGCGGCACCCAGTTGATGTTCTGGTTGGGGTCCTTGATGTCGCAGGTCTTGCAGTGGACGCAGTTCTGCGCGTTGATCACGAAGGTGACGTCCTTGGCCGAAGGATCGGCCGCCGAATTGCCGTCGGCATCCACCCACTCGTAGACGGCGGCCGGGCAATAGCGTGTCGAGGGACCGCCGAAGACATCGTGCTCGGAACGCTTCTGCAGTTCCATGTCGGCGACCTGCAGGTGAACCGGCTGGTTTTCCTCGTGATTGGTATTGGACAGGAACACCGAGGACAATTTGTCGAAGGTAAGCACGCCGTCTGCCTTGGGATAGACGATCTTCTCGTGCTGGTCTGCCGGCTCCAGCGTCTGGAAGTCGGCCTTGCCGTGCTTCATCGTGCCGAAGGGCGAGACGCCGAACAGCGTGTTCAGCCACATGTCGAGGCCGCCGAGGCCGACGCCGAGAATGGTGCCGAAGCGCGACCATAGCGGCTTGACGTTGCGCACCCGCTTCAGGTCCTTGCCGATGTCGGTGTCGCGCCAGGCCGCCTCGTAGCTTGCCAGCTCGTCATTGGCGCGGCCGCCGGCAATGGCGTCGGCGACATGGTCGGCCGCCAGCATGCCGGACAGCACCGCGTTGTGCGACCCCTTGATGCGCGGCACGTTGACGAAGCCGGCCGAGCAGCCGATCAGCGCGCCGCCGGGGAAGCAGAGTTTTGGGACCGACTGGTAGCCGCCCTCGGTAATGGCGCGCGCGCCGTATGAAATGCGCTTGGCGCCGTCGAAGGTGCCGCGGATCGCCGGATGCGTCTTGAAGCGCTGGAACTCGTCGAAGGGCGACAGCCAGGGGTTCTTGTAGTTGAGGTGGATGACGAAGCCGACCGCCACCTGGTTGTCCTCTAGGTGGTAGAGGAAAGATCCGCCGCCGGTCTGCATGTCGAGCGGCCAGCCGAAGGAATGCTGCACAAGGCCGGGCTTGTGGTTCTCGGGCTTGACCTGCCATAGTTCCTTGAGGCCGATGCCGTACTTGCCCGGCTCTCGGCCTTGCGACAGGTTGAACTTCGCGATCAGCTGCTTGGCCAGCGAACCGCGCGCCCCTTCGCCGATCAGCACATATTTGCCGAGCAGCGCCATGCCCGGCGCGAAGCCCGGCCCCTGCGTACCGTCGCGTTCGACGCCCATGTCGCCGGTTACGACGCCGATGGCAGCCCCATCGTCATTATAGAGCACGTCGCGCGCGGCAAAGCCGGGGTAGATCTCGACGCCGAGCGCCTCGGCCTTGCCGGCCAGCCAGCGGCAGACATTTCCGAGCGAAACGGTGAAGTTGCCGTGATTGTTCATCAGCGGCGGCATCAGGAAATTGGGAATGCGGAACGAACTCTTCTGGCCGAGCAGCAGGAAATGGTCGTCGGTGACCGGCGTCTTGAACGGGTGATCGGCATCGTCGCGCCAGCCGGGCAGCAGCCTCTCTATGCCGACCGGATCGACGACGGCGCCCGACAGGATATGCGCGCCGACTTCTGCGCCCTTTTCGAGCACCACGACGGAAAGATCGGGATTGAGCTGTTTCAGCCGGATCGCCGCCGCCAGGCCCGCCGGTCCGGCGCCGACGATGACCACGTCGAATTCCATGCTTTCGCGTTCAATCTCACTCATCAACTTCTCCGCACTGGCTCTGCCATATGGCGCTTTGCTGGCTCACGGCTCCTTAGCGCATCCGGCTGTTCGGCGAAACTGCCCGGACATCCATTCAATCGATATGGTCGCGCGGCCGCCCGCGCTGTCGTTTCAGCGGCTCGGAACGGTGCGCCCGCGGCAGGAGGTGTTTATTCGTTTGGTCGCGGCGCGCCTTCTCGTCCATACTGGCCGGATGCGGCATGCCGACAACCTCCGGACCACGAAGCGTTTTCCTGCCTGCCGACGCCATGCGCGGATGCGCTCCGCATTCTGGATCGTCGGTGCGCTCGCGATATGTGACGGTGGGTCCGCTGCCGCGCAGGAGGCGGTGAAGCGCTGGGAGACCGGCGCCTACAGCTTTTCCGACGAGCTCGGCGGCTTCCGCATCACCGGCGTGTCGGGCTTAGGCACCAAGGACGATCCCATCATCATCGCCGAAGAGTTGAATTCCGCGAGCCCCGTGACGATCGTCATCCGCACCATCAAGCCCATCCGCCCCTTCGATCAGTCGGGGCTCTATGCCAGCGGCTTCCTGCATGTGCGGATCGAGGCGCTCAACAACAGCAAGTTGCCTTGGGTCGAGTTCGAGTTCGAGTTGCAGGAGCATCTGCACCAGGCGAGCATCTTCGGCGACGGCCTGTCCTTCGACCAGCGCCGCACCGAGAGCGAGAACATCTCGTCGCCGAATTTCCGCGAATACAGCCGCGACTTTGAGCCCTATGACCGGCTGTTGTTCAGAAGCGGCAAGGTCGACCACCTGGAAACCGCGACTTTCCGCTTCATGGTCACCGACTTCACGCCGCGCTGGGAATTTTTTCTATCGCAGGACCCGCGCATTCCATCATCGTGATCTTGCAAAAGCGGCGTTTGCGGTAAAGTGTCCGGCATGAGTTTCGATCACGACGAGAGCCCTCCCGGCCTGCGCGAGCTGCTTGCCTTCTATGCCGAGGCAGGCGTCGACGACGCGCTGATAGAGGAAGCGCCCGACCGCTTCGCCGAAGCCGCCCTCGCCGCCCAGGCCGCCGCAGCAGCGCCGGCGCCGCCTCAGCAGATCGAGGACAATCGCAACGCCTCGCGCCAGGCAGCCGTCGCTTCGGCGCCTGCCAGACCACCGG
>CAMYMG010000046.1 GCA_947259295.1 uncultured Rhizobiaceae bacterium | reverse complement strand
CTCGAGGGGCGCGCCGCAACGACGCACTGGGAGGATCTCGAGGACTTCGCCGCCGCCTTTCCCGGCGCCGACATCCGCCCCGACCGCTATGTCATCGACGGCCCGGTGTTCACGGCAGGCGGCGCCTCGCCGACCTTCGACCTGATGCTGCATCTGGTGCGCGCTCGCCTCGGCATGGCGGTGGCGCTCGATGTCGCCAGCGTCTTCATCTACGACCAGGCGCGCGCCGCCACCGATGCCCAGCCGCTTGTCTCGCTCGGACGTCTAGACGGCTTCGATCCACGGCTTGCCGGCGCAATCCGGCTGATGGAATCGCATGTCGACCGGCCGCTGACGGTGGCGGCCATCGCGCGACGCACCGGCGTGACCGCAAGGACTCTCGAGAAGACGTTTTCCCGCGCCATCGGCGAGACGCCGGGCGCCTACTATCTGCGCCTCAGGCTGAACGCCGCCCGACGCTTGGTGCTCGACACGACGGAGCCGATGGCCGACATCGCCGGCCGCACGGGATTTTCATCTGCGGCTGCCTTTTCGCGCGCTTTCTCGCACGCCTTCGGCCAGCCCCCGGCGCGCATGCGCCGCGGCTAGCTAGGCCCGCTTCCGGGCCGGTTCTTCTTCGAGGATTGAGCGCAGGGCTGAAGCCAGCCGGCTTTCCATGCGCCGCGCCACCACGGCGTCCCAATCCGCGTTGTCGGAGGGGCCGTCCTGTTTCGGCAGCGGCATCGCCAGCAGCCTGTCGACGATCGACGCCGACTCGTTCAGGCGGTCGAGCAGGGTCGCGATCTGGTGGTCCAGGTCGCTGTGTGGCTGGTCGTCGGGGCGCTTCGTGTCCATGACCGCCTGCATAGCGGTCGTTCATGACAGGACGACGGCAATTGCGTGTCGGGCCGCCGACATTTTCGGATCTGCATGACCGCTTTGTGGCCTGCCTGAACGATGTCGCCCGGGCCGTCAGGCGACGACCCGGGCGTTTGATTTGCCGGCTTTGAACTCAGACGTATCGGTTGACGATGTTCTCCAGCAGTTCCTGCTGGCCGGAGCGCGGCTGCGGCTCGATGCCCTTCTTGACCACGCGATCGGCGATCTCTTCCAGCGTGCGCTTGCCCGACAGCATCGCCTTGCCTTCTGCCGATTTCCAGCCGGCATAGCGCTCCTCGAGCGGCCCGATCAACGCCTTGTCCTCGATCATCTTCGCCGCCGCCTTCAGGCCGCGCGCGCAGCAATCCATCGCGCCGATATGCGCGATCAGCAGGTCCTGCGGATCGAGCGACTGGCGGCGCAGCTTGGCGTCGAAATTGGTGCCGCCCGTCTTGAAGCCGCCGGCCATTAGCACCTGGTAGTAAGCCAGCGCCATTTCCGGCACGTTGTTCGGGAACTGGTCTGTGTCCCAGCCCGACTGATAGTCGTTGCGGTTCATGTCGATCGAGCCGAAGATGCCGAGCGCGGCGGCAAGCGCCAGTTCGTGCTCGAACGTATGGCCGGCCAGGATCGCGTGGCCCTGCTCGATGTTGACCTTGACCTCGTCCTCCAGGCCGAAGCGCTTCAGGAAGCCGTACACCGTGGCGACGTCGTAGTCGTACTGGTGCTTGGTCGGCTCCTGCGGCTTCGGCTCGATCAGGATCGTGCCCTTGAAGCCGATCTTGTGCTTGTATTCGACGACCATCTGCAGGAAGCGCCCGGCCTGCTCGGACTCGCGCTTGAGGTCGGTGTTGAGCAGCGTCTCGTAGCCCTCGCGTCCACCCCACAGCACGTAGTTCTCGCCCTTCAGCCGCTTGGTCACATCCATGCAGCTCTTCACCGTAGCCGCCGCATAGGCGAAGACATCCGGATCAGGGTTGGTCGCGGCACCCGACATGTAGCGGCGGTGCGAAAACAAATTGGCGGTGCCCCAAAGGAGCTTGGTGCCGGTCTGCTTCATCTTGCCGGCAAAATAGTCGGCGATCTCGTCGAGCCGCGCAGCACTCTCGGCAAAGGTGTCCGCCTCGGGCCGCACATCGGCATCGTGGAAGCAATAATAAGGAACGCCGAGCAGCGAGAACATCTCGAAGGCGACATCGGCCTTCAGCTTGGCCAGTTCCATCGTGTCGCCGAACCATGGCCGCTCGAAGGTTTGGCCGCCGAACGGGTCGCCGCCCTGCCAGGCGAAGCTGTGCCAGTAGGCGATCGAGAAGCGCATGTGATCTTCCAGCCGCTTGCCCGCAACCTTCTCGTCGGGATTGTAGAAGCGATAGGCCAGCGGATTGGTGCTGTCCGGCCCCTCGTATTTGATCGGCTTGATGTCGCCAAAGAACCCGGTGGTCATCACATAACTCCTTTGATGGCAGGATAGAGTGCGCGATAGCGCTGATAGGCATCGGTGTAGGCGCCAGACAGCGAACGGTCGGGCTCGATCGTCGCTTCGGTGTCCGGCGTTGTGCAGACCGCGAACGGATCGCCGCCGGTCGCCGCGATCAGGCCGAGCCGCGCCGCGCCGAAGGCGGCGCCGAAATCGCCGTCGGCCGGCACCTCGACGGGCAGGTCGAGCGCTGTCGCCATGGCG
>CAMYMG010000045.1 GCA_947259295.1 uncultured Rhizobiaceae bacterium | reverse complement strand
CGCTGACGGCGCTTTTTGCCGGGCGCGGCTGGGCCAGGGCGCCGCTGCGCGCCAACCGCCTCGTCGGCGACCTGACGCAATGCGGCTGCGGCGAGGTTCTTGCCTTCGACTGGCGCGCCTGGAAGGGCACCGAGCGGCGCGCCGTCTTCCGCCGGAACGTCCTGGCGACGACGCGACTGATCCTGATCTGCCTGATTCCGGCCTTCGCCGCCGAATATGCGCTGAACGCGGCGCTGCAGCCGCAGGCGCTGGCGGCCTATGTCGGCGAGGATGCTTGGTGGGCGATACCCTTCGCGGTGTTCGTCGGCGCGCCGGCCTATCTCGACGGTTTTGCCGCGCTGCCGCTGACGCGCGGTTTGATCGACCACGGCATGTCGCCCGGCGCGGCGATGGCCTTCCTGGTGTCGGGCGGCGTGGTCAGCGTGTGGGGCGCGATGGCGATCTTCCCGGTGCTGAAGCTGAAGCCGTTTTTGCTCTATCTCGGGCTCGCGGTGTCGGGCTCGCTGCTGGCGGGGTACGCGTTCGACTGGGCGGTGTGAGGGGCGGCGGGGAGGCGGGCCGGGGACTGAAGCGCGGAGCCTTACGAGATACCCCCACCCGAGATTGGGGCTCTGGCCGGGTCCCCGCTGCTGTCGCAGCGATCCGGCGTTCGCTCGCCTTCCGCCATGCCACCGGCATGGCGGATTCGCCTGCGGCGAACCGGCGGCTCCCCCCCGACAAGGGGGCGGTAGCGCCATGACTGGATGTTGGGGCGGCGGGCGGATAGAACGGGGGCTGCCATCAGCCGGGAGACAGGATCCATGCGCAACTTGAAACGGGTCGTCATCGCAGGACTCTTGCTCGCGGCGCTGCCGGCGATGGCGGAGCCGCCGGACGATATAGTCGGCCTGCTCGGAGCGTCCGTCCCGAGCGCCGAGCTAAAGATGCAGCAGCACGGCTATGCGCAGGCCGGCGGTACGCACTGGTGGAACGCCAAGACCGGGGTCTGCGTGACGGTCGGCGTGGCGAACGGGCATTTTTCGACGATTGACACGGTGGCGGCGCGCGACTGCGGTCTGAAGGCCGTCGGGGAGAGCGGCGCGGCTTCGGCCCGGCAACCCTCGCGCGAGGCAATGGATGCCTGCATGGACAGTGCCGACCAGATGATGGAAGAGCCAGACGGCACGAGCACGGTGAAGCACTACGAGCATTCGGGCGAGAACTGGGTGATGACCATGCACACCGCCGGCCAGATGTCGCATTGCACGGTGACGCAGGCCGGCCAGATCGTGACGATGACGCCGTAAGGGGGCGGGCGGCGCGTGATTCCGCCCGCGCGGGGGCTCCGCAAGCCCACCGGAAAATCTCACAAATCGCTGTCGGATTGCGCCAGCCAAGTTCGTCTTTCCCTTGCGGGCCCTGTTCGCGCCGCTCGATCCGAAGGGGAGATGTCATGTCGCATGAAGCTGCCGCAAGGCATGTCGAAAGTCCGTATCGCTGGGTGATCGTCGCCGCCGGCGGCCTGCTGGGCTGCGTGGCGATCGGCGCGATGTTTTCATTGCCTGTGCTGCTCAGGCCGATCGCGGAGGACACCGGCTGGTCGACAACCGGCGTGTCGGCGGCGATGACCATCGGCTTCCTGGCGCTCGCCTTCGCCAGCATGGGCTGGGGCGCGCTGTCGGATCGTTTCGGGCCGCAGATGGTGGTGCTCGCGGGCACGGTGCTGCTCGCCGTGGCGATGGCGCTTGCCAGCCAGGCAAGGTCATTGGTGGAATTCCAGCTGGTGTTCGGCCTGGTCGTGGGCGGCGCGACAGCGGCGATCTTCGCGCCGATGATGGCCTGCGTGACCGGCTGGTTCGAGACGCAGAGGAGCCTGGCCGTGTCGCTGGTCTCGGCCGGCATGGGCATGGCGCCGATGACGATGGCGCCGCTCGCCGCCTGGATGGTGTCGCACTACGACTGGCGCACGACGATGCTGATGCTGGCCGGCCTGGCGGCGGCGATCATGATACCGGCGTCGCTGCTTGTGCGCCGGCCGCCGGCGCTGCAGGTTGCAGAAGGCGCGATGGGCGCGGGGGCTGGCGGTGCGGAAATGTCGGTCGGCCAGGCATTGCGCACGCCGCAGTTCATCATCCTGCTCTTGACCAACTTCTTCTGCTGCGCGACGCACTCGGGGCCGATCTTCCACACGGTGAGCTATGCCATCACCTGCGGCATTCCGATGATCGCGGCGGTGACGATCTACAGCGTCGAGGGACTGGCGGGCATGGGCGGGCGCATCGCCTTCGGCCTGCTCGGCGACCGGCTGGGCGCCAAGAACGTGCTGGTCGGCGGGCTGCTGCTGCAGTCCTTCGCCGTGCTTTCCTATGTCTTCGTCAGCCAGCTGGCAGGCTTCTATACCGTGGCGGTGATGGTCGGCTTCATCTATGCCGGCGTCATGCCGCTCTACGCGGTGATTGCGCGCGAGAACTTTCCGCTGAAGATGATGGGTACCGTGATTGGCGGCACGGCCATGGCCGGCAGCCTGGGCATGGCGACGGGGCCGCTGCTCGGCGGGCTGCTCTATGACAGCTTCGCCACCTATAGCTGGCTCTATATCGGCTCCTGGGGAATGGGCATCGGCGCATTCCTGATCGCACTGACATTCAGACCGTTCGCCAAGCCGCAAGGCGCAGTGGCCGTTCCGGCCTAGCCGAGCGCAGCGGTCCCGGCTCGGCGGTCTTTAGGCTGCCCGAACGGACAGCCTCGAGCCGACCGGTGGTTCAGCGGCACTGGCGACGCGGGCCGCCACCATAGGGTTGGTAGCTGTTGTCTTCCGGCCGGTAGGAGCGGTAGCGGGAAAAGCAGTAATCGATATGGTCGTCGCTGAGGCCGAAGCCGGTATCGGCGGCGGCGTAGAACAGCTCACCCGATTCAGCGCTGCGCACGATAGGGTCGCCGAGCGAGCCGTCGTCCACGGCGTTCTGGTAGCCGATCTCGATGGTGTCGCCAGTATTCGCATTGTCGGAAGCCGGAGTTTCAGCCCAAGCCGCGAGATCGCCCGACCAGGGCGAGACGCAGGCGCGGCGGCCGCCGGCATAGGGCGTGTAGCTGTCGTCCTCGACGCGGTAGGAGCGGTAGCGGTCGAAGCACCAGGCGACGTGCTGGGAGACGAGATCGACGGGCGGCTGCTCGGGACGAGCGGCGAGCGAAGCAGTGGTCGTCCCGTCCACATCGTCCTGCGGGGTCTCGGCGACCTGTTCGGGCGCCGGCGTGGTGTCGACCGGTGCCGCGGCGGCGGGGGTCGCCAGGGCGCTGCCCTCGCGGGCCGGCAGGCGCTCAAGGTCCTTCACGCCACCCTTAACGCTGCGGGGCGTGGCGGTCCACAGATCGGTAACGTCGACGCTCGGGCCGGGACGATGATCCGGCTCGATGGCGATGAAATAGGCAGCGGTTCCGGCACCGCCGGCAAACATGCCGAGCGACACCACGAAGCCGGTTGCGACGGCCATTGCGCCATAGATGGGTTTCACGTCTTCCTCCATTCGATCCCTTGCGGGAGTTCATCGTCCCTTCCAGGGGGGAATGTGCAGGCGGGCATCGGGTTCCCGAACGGCGCGCCGTGCGAACAATTCGCTAATCGCGGCAAGCAACTTGATGCCGCCTGCTTTTCGCGCCACATGCGGTGCGATGAAGGATGACGACCAGCGCCTGATGTTTGGCGGGGCCCTGCCGGCCTCGCTCGTGGTGCACCTCGCGCTCGGCGCCCTGGTGCTGTTCGGCCTGCCGTCGTCGCACCAGCAACCCGAGGAGGAGAAAGCGATCAGCGTAGAGCTGGTGCCGGCGCCGGAAGAGGCTGCGCCTGAACCGGAGACGACCAACGATGCGACTCCGCCCGAGGAGGAGCCGGCGGCACCCGCAGAGGCCCTAACCGAGGAACAGGCCCAGGCCAAGGCAGAAGCTGCCGCGGCCGAAGAGGCCGCGAAAATCCTCGCGGAGCAGGCCGAGGCGGCAGCACAGGAGCAAGCCCGGCAGGAGGCGGCCAAGGCCGAGGAAGCAGCAGCGGAGGCAGCGGAGGCGAAGGCGGCCCAGGAGGCAGCGGAAGCGCAAGCGGCAGAGGAAGCTGCCGCACAGGCGGAAGCGGAGGCTGCGCGACAGGCGGCTGAAGCAGCGGCCGTGAAGGCGGAGCAGGAGGCAGCAGCGGCCGAGGAAGCGGCAGCGCAGGCTGCGGCAGCGGCAGAGGCCAGGGCTAAGGAGGCCGCGCAGCAGGCTGCGGCAGAAGCAGAGGCTAGGGCAGCGGAGGAAGCGGCAGCGCAGGAGGCTGCCGCGGCGCAGGCCGAGGCGGCGGCGAAAGCCGAAGAGGAACGTCAGCAGGAAGAACAGAAGGCCGAAGAACAGCAGGCCGAGGAGCAGCAGGCGGCAGCGCCTGACCCCGCGGAGGACACGGCGGACGGCGAACAGGCGGCCGATGAAGGAGAAGCGGCAGGATCGCCGAAGATCGGCGTGCTGCAGCCGGTCGAGCGCTATGGCGAGGAGGATGCCGGGCCGCGCGAGGCGGCAGACGGCGACAGTGCCGAGGAAGCGCCGGCGGTGGCTGACGAGGAAGGCGGGACGCCGGACGGGCAGACCGGAGTGTTGACGGCGGCGCCGGGGGCGGAAGCGGGCGAAGCCGGACCGGTGGCCCCGCCGCCCCAGGCTGCCGATCCTCCCGTCGCCGAGGACGGGACACCGAAGGATGTGACGAAACTCCTGTCGCCCGAGGCCAGCGGCGATGCGGTGGCGACGACGGCGATGGGCGACGTGCCGCGCGGCGTGCGGGGCGGGCGGCTTTGCGTGACGGCGCTGCGCGACGAATTGCGACGAGGGCTGCCGCCCTACTATCCGGACATCTTGCCGGCCTACAAGCTGGGACAGGGCAACGTGCTCGACGTGCCCAAGGCGGCCTTCCGGACCGGCGGCCTGTGGTTCGATCTCAGCTATCGCTGCGAGGTTGACGCAGAAGCGACGCGGGTGGTGGGATTTTCCTACCGTGTTGGCCAGCCGCTGCCGCGCAGCGAATGGAAGCGGCGCGGCCTGCCGGCACAGTGACCCCCGCGGTCAGCCCCGTGCTGCTGCAGGCTCCTCGGCGACCGGAAGCTGTTGGGGACCGGCAGTGTTTTCCCACCATTCCGCCAAGGCGTCGACCAGGGTCACCAGCCCTTCGCCGGCCGGCGTGAGGTCGTATTCGACCCGCAGCGGGTAGCCGGAAAATTCTGTGCGACGGACAATGCCGGCTTCCTCGAGCTTGCGCAGTTCGAGTGTCAGCATCTTGTGCGAAATGGTCGGGTTGTCGCGGCGCAGGTCGCTGAAACGCCTGGTGCCCTGTTGCAGGTAATAGACGAGCAAGGTCGGCCAGCGGCCGCTCAGCACCTGCATGACTTCTTCGATCGGGCAACGGGAGACGAGGTTCTTCATGGGCGGCTCGTGGTTACAAAAAAGTACGTAATTTACTTGGCGGTTCCGATGGCTACCTTCCAGCCACGCTGCGCAGCGTGATCACAAGAAATCACGGAGAACAAGACAATGGAACCGATCCTCATATATGGCTTCCCGCTCGGCAGTTCGATGGGCCTGGTGGCCGCCATGGAGTGGCTTGGGTCGCCTTACAAGCTATGCCGCGTGGACATGCTCGGCGAGATGCGCGAGCCCGCATACAAGCGCATCAACCGGCGGGTCGAGACGCCGGCCTTCATTACCGACAATGGCGACGTGCTGACCGAAACGATGGCCATCGCCGCATGGCTCGAAGCACGCGACCGGGAACGACGGATCAGCTTCGACCCGCTCTCCAAGCAGGCGGAGCGGATGCACCAGCTGATGGGCTTCATCAACACCGGCTTCACCGGCGCGTTCAGCCCACTCTGGGCGGCGCTCGAGATGTCGCCGCCCGATCCCGCCTTGCAGGGAACGTTGAGGAAATGGGGGCGCGAGAGCGTGATCGAGCGCCATGACAGGCTGGAAGAAATGATCGGCGACACCGAATTCCTGGTCGCCGATCATCCGACGCTTGCCGACGGGCTCCTGATAGGCGTCGCCCGCTGGCTCGACTTTCACGAGGTCGCCGACCAGGCGCGCTGGCCAAGACTGGCCGCCTTGAGACGGCGCATCGAGGCCGATCCCGCGGTCGTGCGGGCGACGGCTCTGGAGGGAGGCGACATGCAGTCGGGCATGCGCGGAGCAACCGGCCACGTCGACCTAGCCGAGGTCATCGAGCGCTTCGGCAGCTAGAGCAGGCGCGTCGGTCGGCAATCGCAGGGCGGCTCAGGCCGCCCTCAAGCGATCTCGAGCATGTGCGTGCTCAGTCCGGACTTCCCGGCATCCAAACCAGCAGCTTCCCAACATAGCAACGCCAACGGTCAATTGTAAAACGCAACCCGATGGTTGCCTTTGCGGTCGAATGTGCTATCGATAGGCAACCAGGAGGTTGCGTCATGCCCCACCAAATCGTCAAGCAAGTCGAACTGAAGGCACCCATCTCACGGGTCTGGCGAGCATTGTCCGACCACAGGGAGTTCGGCCAATGGTTCCGTGTCAGGCTGGACGGGCCGTTCGAACCCGGTTCACTATCGACGGGGAACATCACCTATCCGGGATATGAACACTACCCTTGGCTCGCCACCATAGAGCAGATGGTGCCCGAGAGGCTCTTGTCGTTCCGGTGGCATCACTTCGAGGAGGGATCAGGCGTCGACATTGCGGACGAGCCGACCACCCTCGTCGTGTTCGAGCTCGAACCCGTGGCCGGAGGCACGCTGCTGACCATCACCGAGAGCGGGTTCGAGGCCTTGCCGGATCATCGACGGATAGAAGCGATGCGCAGCAACAGCGAGGGCTGGGACATCCAGGCGGAGAACATCGCGGCCCATGTTGCCACCTCAACCTGAGCATCGAGGCGCCGTGGCGCCGGTTTTCGCAGCGCTTGGCGACGAGACCCGCCTTTCGCTGCTGACGCGGCTGTCGGAGGGGCATGCGCAATCGATCGTCGAGCTGACGCGTGGCACGGGCCTTACGCGGCAGGGGGTGAGCAAGCATCTCGCCGTTCTGGAGCGGGCCGGGGTCATCTCCCGAGATCGCGTGGGGCGTGAAAGCCGCTACGCTGTTCGCCCCGAAAGCCTTGCGGAAGCAGGCAGGTATCTCGAACGCGCATCGCGGCAATGGGACGATGCCATCGCGCGGCTGAGGAAGTTCGTCGAAGACTGACCAGGGCCCGCTGTTAGCGTCCTTGGCGCTGCCGCTCCAGCCGCGACGGGCCGGCCATTCGCTGGCCGGCCGCCGGGGGCGTTTGACGGTCAGGCCGAGGCTTTGACGAAGGCCAGCAGGTCCGGATTGATGACGTCGGCATGGGTGGTCAGCATGCCGTGCGGATAACCCTTGTAGACCTTCAGGGTGCCGTTCTGCAGCAGCTTGACCGATTTCAGCGCGGCATCGGCGATCGGCACGATCTGGTCGTCGTCGCCGTGCAGCACCAGAGTCGGCACCGAGATGGCCTTGAGGTCTTCGGTCTGGTCGGTCTCCGAAAACGCCTTGATGCCGTCATAATGGGCCTTGGCGCCGCCCATCATGCCCTGGCGCCACCAATTCTGGATGGTGCCTTCCGAGATCTTCGCGCCCTCACGGTTAAAGCCGTAGAAGGGGCCTGACGGAAGGTCGAGGAAGAATTGCGCCCGGTTGTCGGCAAGCGCCTTGCGCAACCCGTCGAAGACATCGATCGGCAGGCCCTCGGGATTGGCCTCGGTCTTGACCATCAGCGGCGGGACGGCCGAGACGAGCACCGCCTTGGCGGTACGGCCGGAGGGCTCGCCATGCCTTGCGACGTAGCGGGCGACTTCGCCGCCGCCCGTCGAATGGCCGATATGGACGGCGTTCCTGAGATCGAGCGCCTCGACGACGGCGAAGGCGTCGGCGGCGTAGTGGTCCATGTCGTGGCCGTCGCTGACCTGGGCCGAGCGCCCATGGCCGCGCCGGTCATGGGCGACGACGCGAAAACCGTTCTGCAGGAAGAACAGCATCTGGTTGTCCCAGTCGTCGGCCGACAGCGGCCAGCCGTGGTGGAAAACGATCGGCTGGGCATCCTTCGGCCCCCAGTCCTTGAAGAAGATCTCGACGCCGTCGGTCGTGGTGACCGTCGACATCGCAGGCGCGCCGCTGGTGCTGACCGCAGTGGCGGAAGCGGCGGATGCGGACGTCGTCAGCAAGGGGCCCACGGCGGAGGCAGCCAGCGCAGCGGCGCCGAACTCCAGGACGCTGCGACGGGAGAGCGATGAGGCTGCGGGGTTGACGGTGGGGTCGATCGACACGGGGTTTCACTCCATTGGATGCGGCAGATTCTCGGGTCCAGATGCCATGCCCGGACAGGGGGCGTTTGCGAAATCGCCCGATCGGGAGAAGCCGGTGGTGGCCGGACGGGCCGGGTGGCGGCACGGCGACGAGATCGGATTCTCGCGCGCCCCGGCCGCGCGAGAAGCGGCGTTGGGACGAGATTCTAGCCCGCAACGAGTGCTGCTGCGCCTTCCCCGGCAGCGCGGTGTCCCGAGGCGGCAATCGGCTTGCCGTAGAGACCGATATTGGCGTCGCCCCAGGCTTTTAGCGACATGAGGATGGGCTCCATGCTGCGGCCGAGCGGCGACAGCGTGTATTCCACCTTGGGCGGCACGACCGCATAGACCTTGCGCGCAACCAGCCCGTCTTCCTCGAGCTCGCGCAGCTGATTGGTGAGCATGCGCGGCGTGACGCTGCCGACCTGACGGCGCAGTTCGCTGAAGCGCAGGGTTCCTGACAGCAGGTGAAAGAGGATCACCGACTTCCACTTGCCGTCGATGAGGCCGATCGCGGCCTCCACCGAACATCCGGGGCTGCAATCGAAGCGGGAATGGCGGACTTTGGCCATCACGGTATCCTTTTCGACACTATAGGCGTTCTTTGTGCGTATTGCCCTTGCGCGCAACAGCAAACAAATACACCGCGAACCCACAACCGACAAGGAGAATGCGATGAAGGCGATAGGCTACAAACAACCGGGCGAGATCCAGCGGGCCGACTCCCTGGTGGATATCGAGATCGAGCGGCCGGTGGCAACAGGCCGCGACCTGCTGGTCGAAGTGGCCGCCGTTTCGGTGAACCCGGTCGACACCAAGGTGAGGCGCGGCCAGGCGCCGGCTGACGGCGTGTGGAAGGTGCTTGGCTGGGACGCGGTCGGGCGGGTCGCCGCGGTCGGCGATCAGGTGACCTCCTTCAAGCCGGGAGACGAGGTTTTTTATGCCGGCTCGCTGGTCAGGCCGGGGTCGAACAGCGAGTTCCACCTGGTCGACGAACGTATCGTGGGGCCCAAGCCCGGCTCGATCTCGAACGCCCAAGCGGCAGCGCTGCCGCTGACGGCGATCACCGCCTGGGAGATGCTGTTCGACAGGCTCGATGTCAGCCGCAGGGTGGCGGGCTCGGCCAATGCGATCCTGATCATCGGCGGCGCTGGCGGCGTCGGGTCGATCGCCATCCAGCTTGTCCGCGCGCTGACCGACCTGACGGTAATCGCCACAGCGTCGCGTCCCGAAACCCAGGACTGGGTGCGCGAGCTCGGCGCCCACCATGTGCTCGATCATACCAAGCCGCTTGCCGCCCAGGTCGCAGCCCTCGACATCGGCTCGCCGGCCTTCGTGTTCTCGACGACATCGACGGACCAGCATCTGGCGGAGATCGTCGAACTGATTGCGCCGCAAGGCCATTTCGGCCTGATCGACGATCCGGCGACGCTCGACGTGACCGGCTTCAAGCGCAAGTCGGTGTCGGTGCATTGGGAGCTGATGTTCACGCGTTCGCTCTATGAGACGCCCGACATGGACCGGCAGGGCAAGCTGCTCGGCGAGGTGACTGAACTGATCGACGCCGGAAAGCTGAAGACGACGCTGACGGAGGTGCTGCGCCCGATCAATGCCGCGAACCTCAAGGCCGCGCACGAGATCATCGAAAGCGGCAAGGCGCGCGGCAAGATCGTGCTCGAGGGGTTCTGAGAGCTGGGCGGCGCGCCCCGCCGCCCTCAGAAGGTCGCCGAGCTCTTGATGCCGAGGACGAACACGTCCTCGTTGTCGCTGTCGCCGCCTGGATGGTAGATATATTGCAGGTTGGGGCGGAACTGCAGCGCCGCGTTGGGCCGCCAGGTGTAGTAGAGCTCGGCGGCATATTCCGAGCCGTCGATGCCCTGGTGGTCGGCGACGCGATCGTTCATGTGGGTTGTGCCGACGGCAAAGCCAATGTCGTCCTCGGGCCGGGCGGGGAAGAGGCCGGTATAGGTAAGGCCGGCCGCAATCTGGCGATCGAGCGTCGAGGTGCTCTTGTCGGCGACAACGGCGTTGAGGAATATCTTCAGCCTGTCGGTCAGGTCCTGCTGGAAATTGATGTAGGCGCCGTAGCGGCCGCGATGGCTGGCCGGCGGCAGGCCGGAAATGTCGAAGGGATTGCCATTGTCGTCGTTGACGACATCGTCGGCGCGCGAGGTATCGTACCAGACGCCGAACTTGTAGCTGCCCTGCAGGCCGTTGCCGAAGGTCGGCAGCCAGCCGAGCTCGGCGGGGATGAGGGCGCCGGTGGAGCCGGAATAGAAGACCGGCAGCAGCGCCTGGCTTACGCCGAGATATTTCTCGTTGACGTCGTAGACGCCGATCTGGGCATAGCCGAAGCCGTCGAGCCTTATCTTGACGCGGGTGGCCCACTGGCTGATTGGCCAGTTGTAGATGTAGTTGCCGACGATGTTGCCGGGGTCGGAGCCGCAGAAGGTGAGGTTCTGGAAGTCGCAGGAGAAGGCGGCGAAATCCTCGCCGACGCCCATGCGGCCGATCTTCCAGTCGATCAACCCGCCGAGATATTCCTGCTTGTACCAGAAGTCGGTGAGGCGGGTGGTCTGGCCGCGGCCGAACACTTCCTGGACAAGCTGGAAGGTGCCGAGCCCGGCATCGTCGGCGAGGTTGCGGCCCGTGCGCTGGGTGAAGGTCATCTGGAACTGCGCAGACGGCAGGCCGAGCAGCCGGTCGAGGTCGAGCGTGACGCCGGCGACATACTGGTCGGTATATTCGGTGGCGTTGCGGAAGCCGCCGGTGGCGTTGTAGGCGATCTCGCTGGTGTAGCCGAACTGGAAGTCGATGCCCTTGTCCTTGAGACGCGTGCGCTCGCCGTTCCAGTCGCCGAAAAGCCAGGGCGAGGGCTCGGCTGGCAGGGAAGCGGCGGGTGTCGAGTCGTCGGCGGCACCGGCGGGGGGCGCGGCGAGGCTCGCCGCCAGGATCAAAGTCGCAGCACCAAGAATCGCACGCCGCATGGCTGTTTCCTTCCGGACACCCCCGCGTCCCTCGCATCGATGGTGCCGGCTGGTCGGCCGGTGACCGCCGCCTATTCTGGTCGGGATCGACAGCAAGGCAAAGGCCAGACGACGGCATTGCCAAGGCCAGGGACAAGCCGGAAGGTTGGGCGAGGCTGCGGCCCGAGTCTTTCGAAAAGGCCGCTATTTCGAGGTGCGGCGGAGCGTGGGGCGAATTGGTGCCCGGGCGATGATCCGGCAGGCGAGCTGCCGCGTATGCCAGACTAGGCCGGAGGCAACATGCGCACCATCACCGTCAACGACCAAATGCAGCAGGGCTACAGCTACGAACTGTCGGCGCCCATGGGCAAGGAGTTCGGCGAGGGGTTCGAGCCGGAACTGACGCCGAAGGAGATGCTGGCGCTTGGCGTGTTCGGCGGCAAGTACATGACAGACGGCAGGGACGAGTTTCCGCAAGACTGGTTCGAGGGGGCGAAGCTGTCACCCGGCGGGCGCGATCCGTCGCTCAACTTCTTCAAGGTCGATGCCAGCCAGAAGCTGTCGGTGTGGCGGCAGAAGGGCTGGATATTTGAGGACGACCCGCGCGGCTGGTTCCAGTGGTATTGTCGCTACTATCTCGGCCGGCGCATCGAGGGCGAGGACAGGCGCCAGATCGGCCGCTGGCGCGCAATGCGCCGACACATCGGGCAAATCCGGAACAACTGCGAGCAGGGCGACATCTTCTGCCGGCCGAAGCAGCGGCAGGCGCTGCTGCACTGGGCCTATGACAGCCGGAAGTACTGAGGCGTCAGGCTAGGCCGGCTAGGCCGAGCCAGAGGCCGGCGAGGATCATCAGAGCGCCGAGGAGCTTGGACAGGAGGGGGCCGGCGGGAAGCAGTTTTTCGGCAACGACGACAAGGGTGAGGCCGGCAATCCACAAGAGGTTCATGACGCCGCCGACGAAGAGCAGCGCCATCAGCGCCCAGCAGCAGCGGAGGCAGTAGAGGCCGTGGACGAGGCCGATGCGCCAGGCCGCAAGGCCGCCCGGCCTGAATCGGCCTGCGATGACGGCGGCGGGCGAGCGGCACTGCCTGAGACAGGCCTGCTTGGCCGGCAGGAACTGGTAGAGGCCGGCGGCGACGAGAATGGCGGCCGAGAGCGAACTGCTGGTGCTCCACATCAGCATACCGTGCACGAGCCCGCTGCGCTCGAGACCGTATTGCAGGGCCGTGGCGGCGACGGCGAAGCCGGTCCAGACCGTCAGGTAGCCGGCGACGAATGCGGCCACGGGCGGGCGGCCGGGCGCGATGCGGCCGCGCTGCTGTTCGCTGCGCCAGGCATGGGCGTAGAGCAGGATGACGGGAGCAGCGCTCGGGAGCATCATGGCGACCATCATCACCGCCCACATGGCGAGCATGACCGAGGCGTAGGCGGGGCTCCACGGCATCGGATCGTACGGCATTGCGGGCGGCGGGAAGACGGCGGTGGTCATGGCGCGCATGCTCATGCCGGTGCCGGAACCGGCGAGCAGCCAGGCCCAGGCGAGGATGACGAGCACGGCGAGCGCGCCCACCACGATCTGGCGGTCGCGCCGCAGGAGGGCCTCGATCCCGGCCGCCATGGCCGGCTCAGGCGGCCGTGCGGTGCCTGACGACGCCCCGGTTGTCGAGGTGGAGGTGGGCGAACTGGCCGTAGCTGCCGGCGAGCTTCAGCCTGATGTTGCCTTCGGTGACGGAGCGGCCGCTGCCCATCTCGGCGATCTCGTATTCGAAGCCGTGCGGCAGGTCGATGCGGGCGCGGTGCTCGTCGCCGGTGACCGGATTGCGGATCGGCTCGCCGGTCGTCTCGAAGAGGCCGGGCACCGAGACGCGCGCGGTGCGCCTGTCGACGTCGACGGCGAAGTCGACCGGCAGGAAGAGCGGATCGAAGACCGTATCAAGAGTGGTGGCGAAAACGGCGAACATGGTGGCCATCGGCTCGGTGTCCTCGCCTGACATGATGCGGAGCAACGCCTCGCGCTGGGCCGGCGAGGCGCGCTCGTCGACAAAGGGCTGGCAGCGGCCGCGGCCCTCGTGGATGGCGCCGGGCCATTCGAAGATGCCACCGAAGCAGATGCCGTCGAGGCGCGTGTCGCCGTGATGACCCTCATCCACCCGGATGCTGGCGACGGCGCAGCAGTGGCCGTGCGTCGGCAGCGCGTTGAACTGGCAGGGGCAGCCATAGGCGCAGTTGCAGTTGGTGAATTCGGTGGCCTTGATTTCCCACGGTGTCATGGCCCGATCCTCTCATTGTCGCTGAGTTGAATGCACATGCCGTCCCGAAGTGGTGGCAGGATAGCAAAGTGCCGCGGGATTGACCACAGCGGCCGCGGCGGAGGCGGCGGGCATTTTGTCTAGACAAAAGAAAAGCAGCATGGCTACTATGCCCGTGGACAAGGCACCAAAAGCACCTGCACAGAAAAACGACAACAGGGGAACTCAGATGAAGAAATCATGGCTCTTCGCCGCCTCCGTGGCGGCTTCGCTCGGCCTCGCGGCCGGCTCCGCGGCGGCCGACACGGCAGTCTCGATCGGCATGTCCGGCTGGACCGGCTTCGCGCCGCTGACGCTGGCCAAGGAGGCCGGCATCTTCAAGAAGAACGGCCTCGACGTGAACATCGTCAAGGTGCCGCAGGCCAGCCGCCACCTGGCGCTCGCTTCGGGCGACATCCAGTGCGCGGCGACGACGGTCGAGACCTGGATCGTCTGGAACGCCGCCGGCGTGGCGACGACACAGATCTTCCAGCTCGACATGTCGCATGGCGCCGACGGCATGGTGGTGCGTCCGGACATCGAGAGCATCGCCGACCTGAAGGGCAAGTCGATCGCGGCCTCCGCGCCCGGCACCTCGCCCTATTTCTACCTCGGCTGGATCCTGTCGAAGAACGGCATGACGCTCGACGACGTGAAGGTCGTCAACATGGAACCCGGTCCGGCAGCGCAGGCGTTCCTGGCCGGCCAGAACGACGCCGCCATGACCTACGAGCCATACCTGTCGTCGGTGCGCGCCGAGCCCGACAAGGGCAAGATCATCGCCACCACGCTCGACTATCCGGCGGTGATGGACACGTTTGGTTGCACGCCGGCCTTTCTGAAGGAAAACCCGGAAGCCGCGCAGGCGCTGGCCAACAGCTATTTCGAGGCGCTCGAGATGATCGCGTCGGACAAGGACAAGTCCTACGAGATCATGGGTGCCGACGTGAAGCAGTCGGGCGAGGATTTCGGCAAGTCGGCAGCGAACCTGGAATGGCAGGACAAGGCGGCCAACCAGAAGTTCTTCGAGTCGACGTTCAAGACGTTCAGCGAAGAGGCCGCGGACCTGCTGCTGACGATGGGCGTGATCAAGGAAAAGCCCGACCTCTCGAACCTCGCCGACACGTCCTACATCAAGTAACCGTCCTCCCGAGGACCAGTCCGGGCGTCCGCAACAGGCGGGTGCCCGCGACCATGCACAGCAGGACCTATGCAACCGCTCAAACCCATAAGCGCGACGACGCGGCTGCTGCTCGGGCTGCTGTTCTTCGCCCTGTTCTTCGCCGGCTGGGCCTATGCGACGCTCGGCGGCTTCGTCTCAAGAACCTTCCTTGCCGACCCGCTGACGATGCTGGCCGACGGCTACGACCTGATGGTCAACCAAGGTTTCGGCTACGACATCGGCATGACGGTGTGGCGCGTCGTCGGAGGCTTTGCCATCGCCTCGCTGGTCGCCGTGCCGCTCGGCATTGCGATGGGCGCATACAAGCCGATCGAGGCGCTGCTCGAACCCTTCGTGTCCTTCGCCCGCTATCTGCCGGCCTCGGCCTTCGTGCCGCTGCTGATCCTGTGGGCCGGCATCGGCGAGACGCAGAAGCTGCTGGTCATCTTCATCGGCGCGGTGTTCCAGATCATTTTGATGATCGCCGTCGGGGTGGCCAACACGCGGCGTGACCTCGTCGAGGCGGCTTATACGCTGGGCTCCAGCCACAGCGGCGTGGTGCGGCGGGTGCTGATCCCGGCCAATGCGCCCGATATCGCCGAGGTGCTGCGCCTCGTGCTCGGCTGGGCATGGACCTACGTGATCGTCGCCGAGCTGATCGGCGCCTCGTCCGGCATCGGCTACATGATCATCAATTCGCAGGCGCTGCTGGCGACCGGGCAGATCATCTTCGGCATCATCGTCATCGGGCTGATCGGGCTGATCTCCGACTTCGCCTTCAAGTCGCTCAACCGCCGGCTGTTCGCCTGGAGGCTGGCATGAGCGCGGCCGACAGCACGGCGACGGTGCCGGTGGAACTGCAGATCAAGGGCGTCGGGCGGACCTTTCCGGGCGTGCATGGCGGCAAGCCGACGGTGGCGCTGCAGCCGACCGATCTCGACATTGCGCGAAACGACTTCGTCACCGTGCTCGGGCCGTCGGGCTGCGGGAAGTCGACGCTTCTGCGCATCATCGCCGGGCTCGACAGCCCGACGACCGGCACGGTGGCGCTGGAGGGCAAGGTGGTGCGCGGACCGGGTGCCGACCGTGGCATGGTGTTCCAGTCCTACACGCTGTTTCCTTGGCTGACGGTGCGCGAGAATGTCGAATTCGGCCTGCGCGAGCGCGGCGTGGCGGAGAAGGAGCGGCGCGAGATCGTCGACAGCTATATCGACAAGGTGGGGCTGCGCGGTTTCGAGCATCACTGGCCGAAGCAGCTTTCGGGCGGCATGCAGCAGCGCACGGCGATTGCCCGGGCGCTCGCCAACGACCCGAAGATCCTGCTGCTCGACGAACCGTTCGGGGCGCTCGACAACCAGACGCGCGGGCTGATGCAGGAGCTGCTGCTCGGCATCTGGGAGCGCGAGCAGAAGACGGTGATCTTCGTCACGCACGACATCGAGGAGGCGGTATTCATGGCCTCGCGGGTGGTGACGATGACGGCACGGCCCGGCCGCATCAAGTCGATCACGCCGGTCGACCTGCCGCATCCGCGCCACTACACGATCAAGGCGACGCCGGAGTTTTCGGCACTGAGGCTGAAGCTGACCGAGGAGATCCGCAGCGAGGCGATCGCCGCGGCGGCACATGGCTGACAGCGCGCCACCGCAGGACGCGGCAGGCGGGCCCGGTTCGGGTCCGGCGCCGCGCTCGCTGCACCAGCGCATCCTGAACGACGTCGAGGGCCGCATCCTGTCGGGCGACTGGCCGCCCGGCCACCGCATCCCGTTCGAGCACGAGTTGATGGCGAGCTACGGCTGCTCGCGCATGACCGTCAACAAGGCGCTCGGCGAACTGGTGCGCAAGGGGCTGATCGAGCGGCGCCGCAAGGCCGGCACCTATGTGCGCTTCCCGCATGTGCAGTCAGCGGTGATGGAGATCAACGACCTGCGGCGCGAGGTGCAGGCGCTGGGGCTGCCCTACCGCTACAGCATCGTCGAGCGGCGGGTGCGGCCGCTGGCGGAAGCCGACCGCGATCGCATCGACCTGCCGCTGCCGGCCGAGGTGCTGGAGACGGTGTGCGTGCATCATGCCGGCGAGCGGCCGTTCTGCCTGGAGCGGCGGCTGATCAGCCTGGCGACGGTGCCGGAGGCGGCGGACGAGATGTTCGAGGACGCGCCGCCCGGAACCTGGCTGCTGAGCCGCGTACCGTGGAGCCTCGCCGAGCACCGGATACGCGCACTGAACGCCAGCACGGCGGAGGCGCACACGCTCAAGATCGCGCCGGGGAGCGCCTGCCTGGTGATCGAACGGCGCACGCGTAGCGGCGACGCGCCGATCACCCATGCGACGCTGATCTATCCCGGAGCCAGCCACGAGCTGGTGGCGCAATTCGCCAAGGGATGATCGGGCGACGGCGCGATCAGTTTATGTAAACGCGGACGTAGCGGCCCTCATAAGGCTGGTAATAGAGCGAACCGCATTTCCAGACGACCACGCCACCGCTGTAGGTGGTTTTCACGCAGCCCTTGGGCAGCGTGTAGACATAGATGTGGGTTCGCTGGACGACGACTGTCTTGGCCGAGACCGTGGCGGTGCTGGCCGACAGAGCCAGGGTCGAGCCGCAAAGGATTGCAGCAAGGCGCGGGCGAATATTCCGGTCGGTCATGTCTTCCCTCCCATGCGCATACCAGGAATTTCGCTCCGAGTATGGGCGTGTCGGCAATGGCTGGCAAGCTTGGCTGACGCAACGGAATGGTTGGCGGTTGGAACAGCGGCCGGGAGACTGCGTTGCGCTGACTGTCCCAGACACCACTCGATGGGAGAACGCCATGATTCTCAAACTTGTCGCACTGGCACTGACGGCGCTGACGCTGGTGCCGAGCGGTGCGCATTTCTTCGAAGTGCCGGGGAAGATCGGCCTCGACGAAGAAGCCTATTTTACCGTGCAGGGAATTTATGCGGGCTGGGCCTGGTTCATCGTGCCGATTGCCGGGGCGATCGTCGCCAACATCGCGCTCTATATCGCCGAGCGCAGGCGCGGCGGCGGTGCGGCCGGCTACGCGTTGATTGCCGCCTCGCTGATCGTCATCAGCCTTGGCGTGTTCTTCGGCTTCGTCTTTCCCGGAAACCAAGCGACGGCCAACTGGACCGAAGCGCCCGAAGGTTGGGAAGCATTGCGGCGTTCCTGGGAATACGGCCACGCGGTCAATGCGCTCATCCTGTTTGCAGCGCTGCTGGCGACAGGACGCGCAATGATCGGCTGCAATACCCGAGGCGGCCGGATTACCTGACGCAGGCACGCGCGGGGAGGCGAATGCGGCGGCAAATTGGCGATCCCGGCCTGTTCGTGGTATGCTCATCAGCGTCATGAGATTGCGCGGTTATATCGCCTTCATGCTGGCCGGCTTCGCCGGCTGCGGAGCGGTGCGAGCGCAGAATGTCGGCGCCGGCGACTTTTCGCTCGACGGACTGTCGAGGGTCGAGGTGCTGTCGCGCTTCCATGCCGCCGATCTGATCGACAAGACCGGCGCCAATATTCACATCGCGCACCAACTGCTCAGCAT
The DNA here is from genome assembly GCA_947259295.1 of uncultured Rhizobiaceae bacterium. Lineage (GTDB taxonomy): Bacteria > Pseudomonadota > Alphaproteobacteria > Rhizobiales > Rhizobiaceae > CAMYMG01. The sequence goes on along the minus strand of CAMYMG010000045.1, from coordinate 24,894 downwards.
GCCGAACGATCCGATCGCGCGGCAATCGGACATAGACGCCTTCAGCTACGGTATCGACAAGCTGGTGCCGATCGGGCCGGGCTTCTTCGTTTCTCTCGAATATTCGGTGCAGCGCGAGAGCGTGGGCGCGGGCGGCATTGTCAGCAACGAGGCGCGCGGCAGCGGCAATGGCAATGCCGGCGACAAATTCAGGCTCTACGTACTGCGCAGCGGGCGCGTCGTCGGGCCGTGGAAGGCCGAGGACGCCGAGGACATCAACCTGACGCCGCTGCCTTCGCCCGACGAGTCCGAGATCGACGGCATTTCGTGGCCGCCCGGCACGAAACGGCCGGTGTATTTCTCGGTCAACCGCGATACAGCCCAGAAGCTCGGCCTCGATGCGGCGACGATATACTATGTCGATGATCCCTCGACCAACCCGGCCATCAAGGTCTATGTGACGAGCACGCAACTCGGCCTGCAGCCCGGGCTAGGACCCCAGGGCGACAATATCGACGGACTGGCGATCGCAGATGGCGGGTTGCAGGGCGTTTTCCAGCCGTCCGATGTGATCTATGTGTCGCTCGATTTCGGCGGCACGCACAACGTCTATTTTCCGCCGCCGAGCGGCGACGGCATCATTCAGGTTAGCCCTGCCGCGATTCCGCCGGCCTTCGCGACGCCGGCCGGTGTTGGCCTCCCGGGCGCGGTAATCCTCGGCCCGGCGCAGCTTGACCTGTCCTCGACGCCGCGCAGCGACAATCTCGACGCGATGACCGGTTTCGATCCCGGACCGTGCTGGGACGAGCGCGACCCGCCGCCAAAGGATAAGGAGGCCGCGATCGAGATGCGGCCATGGTGCGAGCCATTCATCGAATAGCACCCGCGCGGATGGTCATGCCTGGGCTGCTTCCTCAGCTTCTGCCATCAACCTCGAATTGCTGCGCGTCAGCCAGAGGCGGCGCAGGAAGGCGAGGATGAAGGCGGCGCTCAGCACCAGCACGATGGTCGGCGCCGGCGCGCTGTCGAGGAAGAAGCTCATATAGGTGCCAGCCAGCATCGCGGCCGTGCAGACCAGGACGGCGGTAAAGAGCATCCATCCGAAGGAGCGCACCACGAGGAAGGCGATGGCGCCTGGCGTGACGAGCAGCGCCACGGCGAGGATGAGGCCAACCGAGCTCAGCGTGGCGACGATGGTGAGCGAGAGAATCGACAGCAGGCCGTAGTGCAGCAGCCCGGTGCGCAGGCCGGATGCCTGGGCCTGTGCCGGGTCGAAGGCGTGCAGCAGAAAATCCTTCCACTTGAGGAGCAGGACGGCCGAGACGACGAGGCCGATGAGGCCCGAGGTCCAGAGGTCGTCGGTTCCGATGCCCAGCATGTTGCCGAACAGGATGTGGTCGAGGTGCTGGTTGGTGTGGATCGAGGTGAAGAGGATGATGCCGACGGCGAACATGCCGGAGAAGACCACGCCCATGACGGTGTCCTGCTTCACCCGGCTGTTGTGCGACAGGTAGCCGGTCAAAAGCGCGCAACTCATGCCGGCGGCGAAGGCGCCGACGATCAGGGGTATGCCGACGATCCAGGCGAGAACGACGCCCGGCAGCACGGCGTGGCTGACGGCGTCGCCCATCAGCGCCCAGCCCTTGAGGACGAGGAAGCAGGAGAGAAGCGCGGTCGGCGGTGCGACCAGCAGCACGACCCAGAAGGCGTTCTGCATGAAGGGGAACTGGAAGGGGAGGAGGAGGTTCTCGACAGTCATGGCAGCGCCTCTCCGGAAGCGGCGGGCCGGGCAAGGGCCTCGGCCGCCTTGCGTCGGGTGGCGAGGAGGCCGTGCTTGGGAGCCAGGAAAAAGGCAATGAGAAAGATCAGCGTCTGCAGCGTGACGATGACGCCGCCGGTGGCGCCGTCGAGGAAATAGCTGAGATAGGCGCCGACCAGGCTGGTCAGTGTGCCGATGATGACGGCGAGCGTGATGACGCGCGGAAACCGGTCGCTGAGGAGATAGGCGGTGGCGCCGGGCGTCACCACCATGGCGATGACGAGGAAGGCGCCGACGGTGATCATGGCGGCGACGATTGCCGCCGACAGCAGCACGAAGAAGACGGCCTTGAGGAGGTCGGGACGCAGGCCGATCGAGCGGGCGTGGTTCTCGTCGAAGAAGGTGACCATCAGGTCCTTCCACTTGCCGAGCAGGACGGCAAGCGAGACGAAGCCGATGATAGCCATCTGCAGCGTGTCCTGCGGGGTGATGGCGAGGATGTTGCCCATGATGATGGTCTGGACGCTGATCGAGGTCGGGTTGACCGAGATCATGAACAGGCCGAGGCCGAAGAAAGAGGTGAAGATGATGCCGATGATGACGTCGATCTTCAGGCCCGAACGGTCGCTGAGGAAGAGCATGGAGCCGGCCGCCAGGCCGCCGGCGATGAAGGCGCCGAGCGAGAAGGGCAGGCCGAGCATGAAGGCGCCGGCAACGCCCGGCACGACGGAGTGGCTGAGCGCGTCGCCGATCAGCGACCAGCCCTTGAGCATCAGGTAGGCCGAGAGGAAGGCGCAGACGCCACCGACCAGCGCCGAGACCCACATGGCGTTGATCATGTAGGAATAGGAGAAGGGTTGGAGCAGGAGCTCGATCACGCGGTGCCGCCCTCGTCAGTGGTGCGGCGGGTCTGGTCGCCGTAGTGGACGAGCGGGCGCTCGTCGTCGGTGAAGATGCTAATCTGGCGAGGGTCCTCGTCGTCGTGTAGGTCGGCGCCGCCGAGGGTGAAGTGGCGCAGCACTCCACCGAAGGCTCGCTCGAGGTTTTCGCGGGTGAAGGTGGTCTCGGTCGGGCCGTAGGCGAGCACCGTGCCCTTGACGAGAATGGTGCGGTCGCAGAATTCCGGCACGGAGCCGAGATTGTGGGTCGAGACCAGCATAATGCGGCCCTCGTCGCGCAACTCGCGCAGCAGGGCGACGATCTGGTCCTCGGTCTGCACGTCGACGCCGGTGAAGGGCTCGTCGAGCAGGATGACGCGGGCGTCCTGGGCGAGCGCCCGGGCGAGGAAGACGCGCTTGCGCTGGCCGCCGGACAATTCGCCGATCTGGCGCTTACGGAACTCCTGCATATTGACGCGGGCGAGCGACTGGTCGACGGTGGCGCGGTCGGCGGGGGCGGGGCGGCGTAGGAACCCCATATGGCCGTAGCGGCCCATCATCACGACGTCCTCGACCAGCACCGGGAAGGTCCAGTCGACCTCCTCGGCCTGCGGCACATAGGCGACGAGGTTGTCGCGCAGGACGTCGCGCACCGAGCGGCCGAGCAGGCGGATCTCGCCGCGGGCGACCGGCAGGAAGCCCATGATCGCCTTGAACAGCGTCGACTTGCCGGCGCCGTTGACGCCGACCAGCGCGGTGATGGTGCCGGTCGGGATCTCGAAGCTCGCGTCGTGCAGCGCCGTGTGGCCGTTGCGGTAGGTGACCGTGACGTCACGCGCGAAAATGCCGTCCGAATTGCTTTCCACCGCATTGCCTCTGGCATCGGGGATGGCTGTCTGCAGCAAGGAAAACGTCCTTCTTGGTTGGACCACTCGGTCAGTTCGTATGTTTGGTCAGTCCCGCCGCGACGGTCTGCGAGGTGACTTTCAGGAGATCGAGATAGGTCGGCACCGGGCCGTCCGGCTCGCTCAGGCTGTCGACGTAGAGGACGCCGCCATAGGCGGAGCCGGTCTCGCGCGCGACCTGCTCGGCCGGCGAAGTGTTGACGGTGCTTTCGCAAAACACGACCGGAATCTTGTGCTCCCTGACGCCGTCGATAACGGAACGGACCTGCTGCGGCGTGCCGACCTGATCGGCATTCATCGGCCATAGATAGAGCTCCTTCATGCCGAAGTCGCGGGCAAGATAGCTGAATGCGCTTTCGCAGGTGACGAGCCAGCGCTTCTCCTCGGGGATGGCGGCGATCTCGGCGCGCAGCGGCTCGATGACGGCCCGGATTTTCTCCTTGTAGGCTTTGGCATTGGCGGCATAGACGGCGGCGTTCTTCGGGTCTTGTTCGGAGAGCGCCTTCTCGATGTTGTCGATGTAGATCATGGCGTTGTCGACGCCCATCCAGGCATGCGGGTTGGACTGGCCCTCATAGGCGCCGGAGGCGACCGGGATGGGATCGATGCCGTCGGTCAGGACGACGGAGGGCACGTCGCCGAGATTGGCGACGAACTGTTCGAACCAGCGCTCGAGGTTGAGGCCGTTCCACAGGATGAGGTCGGCGCCATGGGCGCGCACAATGTCCTGCGGCGTCGGTTCGTAGCCGTGGATCTCGGCACCCGGCTTGGTGATGGAGACGACATCGGCGGCGTCGCCGGCGACGTTCTGCGCCATGTCGGCGATGACGGTGAAGGTGGTGACGACCTTGAGGCGGTCGCTGCTGGCGCGGGCTGCACCGGCGGCGGCGAAGGACAGCGCGACCAGCAGGGCCACGGCGATGAGGCGGATCGACGACATGCGGAATGCTCCAGAAGAGTTGATGTCAACATATGCTATTGCAAATCAATTGCAACTGAAACAATGTCGGATCTTGATGGTATATTCCCGGCGCGGCGTGAAGGCATGCCAGGTCACCCTGGCATTGCCGGATGCGAGCGAGGCGATTTTCCGCGCATGGCGTCAGGGATGCCGTGTCATGCTACCCGCATTGACGTGCGAACCTGGGGCTCTGCGAATGCCGCCGAGGAGACGATAATGAAGCTGTTGCGCGCCGAAGAACATCGCCGGATGCCGTGGAAGAATGGGGGTGGCGAGACGACCGAGATCGCTGTGTCCCCGCCGGATGCAGGGCTGGACGATTTCGACTGGCGCGTTTCCATGGCCCGGGTCGACGGCACCGGGCCGTTCTCGTCATTTGCAGGTGTCGACCGGACGCTGACGGTGCTCGATGGCGCCGGCCTTTTGCTGTCGGTCGAGGGCAGGGCGTCGGTTACGCTGACAACCGGAAGCAAACCGCTGACCTTTGCCGCAGACCTGCCGACGCGGGCGGAACTGATCGACGGCCCGATCAACGATCTGAACGTCATGACGCGGCGCGGGTGGCTGACCCACAGCGTCGTGCGCAAAGGCATTGCGGGGCGGATTGATCTGCAGCCGCAGGCAGGCATGAGGATGCTCGTGGTGCATGCCGGACGGGTAAGGATCGAGCAGGGCGACGAGGCGGTGGATGCCGGACAGCTCGACGCAGTTATTCTTGGCGAGCAGGCAGCGGTGGTGGCTGGCAAGGCGACATTTTTCGTCATCGGGATCCATGGCGGGGCGGCTGCCTAATTTTGTGACAGCCTGTCGCATAAGGCCCGGATGTCGGATATGCTGAAGTAAAGAGGAACAGGAGTTGCCTTTGGCCAAGGATAAGGTTTCGGCTGCCGAAATGGCAGAAGCGGTAGGTATCGACGTCAAGGCTTTCACGGCGGCGCTGCGAGCGGCCGAACTGCCATGGCACCACCGCAAGGCCTCCTGGCTGGTGAAGCGGGACAGCCCGGAACACGAGGACATGAAGACGATCCTCGCAGCCCTGCTCAAGGAAATGCGCGAGGAGCGCCGCAACAGGATCTCAGCGGGCTGACCCAAACGGCGCGCGCCAGCCAACACGGCTTGCGGCGTACCTCAGACCAAACGGCGATTTTCGCGGCGCCGGCCTGCTGCCTGTAGCCTTGATCACGGCCATTGACCGGAACTGGTTGCGGTGCAAAAAAATGCTGCTGCCGCGCAACCAAATGTTGCCGTGGCGGTTTAATATCGAGAGATGCTGCGGTTACGCGGAAGCTCGACCCCAATTGGATTCTTGAATGAATATTCAGACCGATCCCCGGCGGCTGAAAAGCTCGGTCAAGCCGTGCCCACCAGCCGCGGAAGAACCCATTCGCGCGCAGTTCATCCATGAAGACCGGCTTCGAGAGCTCGGCGCAAAACTTGCGCGCAACGAACTGGAAATCGCCGGCGGGATAGGCGGCTTCGAGTTCCAGTCGCGCGTGCGCGGGAACGGTGAGAAAATACTCGAAGTCTATCGCGCCACCAATGCCGCGCAGGCGCGCGGCGACATGGTCACGCCCGCCGCGCAGTGGCTGCTCGACAACCACTACCTGGTCGAGGAATCAACTTTTCAGATCAAGCGCGACCTGCCGCGTCGCTTCTACCGCCAGTTGCCGACGATGGACATTCCAGGCCAGGGCCCGGTGCCACGCGCGCTGGCGATCGCCTGGGTTTATGTCGCGCATACCGACAGCACCGTTTCGCTGAACAGCTTCAAGGCAATCGCTGAGGGATTCCAGTCGGTGGTGCCGCTGAAGATCGGCGAGCTGTGGGCGCTGCCGTCGCTGCTTCGTTTCGTGCTGATCGAGAATCTCAGGCGCATCGCGCTCAGGGTCAACCGCTCGCGTGAATTGCGTCAGTCGGCCAACGAGGTTGCCGACCAGGTGCTGGCTTCCGGCGACGGCGTTGACGAGGCGGCCCTGCTTGCCGGCTACACGACGCATGCCTGCGACACGAGCTTTGCCACGCAGTTGCTCTACCGGCTGCGCGACGGCTCGCAGAATTCCGAGAAGGCGCTCGACTGGCTGGAGCGGGTGCTGGAAAGCACCGGCACGGATGCCGAGGAGACCACGATCGGCGAGCACCAGTCGCTGTCGAGCGGCAATGTCACGATGGGCAACATCGTACGCGGGCTGAGGCTGGTCAATGATATCGACTGGACCGTCTGGTTCGAGGATGTGAGCCGCATCGACATGCTGCTGCGCGAGCGCTCCGACATGGAGCAGCTCGACTTCCCGTCGCGCGACCAGTACCGCACGGCGATCGAGGACCTGGCGCGCCGCTCCGGCCTGACCGAATACGAAGTGACCGAACGGGCCATCGAGATGGCCGAAAGCGCGCACGCCGCTCCGTCGGCCGAGGACGGCGGCGAGCGGCCCGACGCCGCCAATGTCGGCTTCTTCCTGGTCGGTTCACGGCGCGAGGAGCTGGAGCGGGCAATCGGCTACCAGCCGTCCTTCGGCACGCGGCTGAACCGCGCCTTCTGCCGCAGCGGCTGGAGTGGCATCGCGGTGCCGGTATTCCTGCTGACCGTGATCCTGATGGTGATGGCCGGCGGCGCGCTGAAGACGATCGGCCTCAACGATACCGAGGTGGGGCTGCTGCTGGTGCTTTTTGCCGTGCCGGCGAGCGAAGGCGCGCTCGGCTTCTTCAACACGATCGTGCTCTTGTTCCTCAAGCCGACGCGACTGGTCGGCTATGAATACAAGGAAGGCGTGCCGGTCGAGGCGCGCACGCTGGTCGTGGTGCCGTCGCTGATCGGCTCGCGCGACGAAGTCGATGAGACGCTGCGCAAGCTGGAAGTGCATCACCTGGCCAACATGAAGGGCGAGGTGTCGTTCGCACTTCTGTCGGACTGGCCGGACAGTTCGCGCGAGGAGAGCGTCGAGGACGGCGAAATCCTCGACTTTGCACGCGCCGAGATCGCCAAGCTCAACCAGCGCTACCCGACCGAGGGTTCGCCGCTGTTCCACCTGCTGCACCGCCGCCGCATCTACAATGAGAGCCAGCGCTGCTGGATGGGCTGGGAGCGCAAGCGCGGCAAGTTGCACGAGCTGAACCTGCTGCTGCGCGGCGATCCCGATACCACCTTCCTGCCGCTGCAGGAGCCGCTACCGGAGAACATCGTCTATGTGATGACGCTCGATGCCGACACGCGGATGATGCGCGATTCAGTCACCCGGCTGGTCGGCAAGCTGCGCCATCCGCTCAACCGTCCGGTCATCGATCCGGTGACCCAGCGTGTGACTGCCGGCTATTCCATCCTGCAGCCGCGCGTCACGCCGTCGCTGACCACGGGCGACGAGGCGTCGTTCCTGCAGCGCGTCTTCTCGGCCAATCGCGGCATCGACCCCTATGTGTTCGCGGTATCCGATCTCTATCAAGATGTGTTTGGCGACGGCTCCTTTACCGGCAAGGGACTCTATCACATCGATGCGATGGAAGCCGGGCTGCGCGACCGCATCCAGGAAAACCAGGTGCTGAGCCACGACCTGCTGGAAGGCGCACTGGCCCGCTCGGCGCTTGTGACCGACGTCGAGGTGGTTGAGGACTACCCGCCGCGCTATTCGGTCGACGCATCTCGTCAGCATCGCTGGGCACGCGGCGACTGGCAGCTGCTGCCTTTCATCTTCAATCCGAAATCCGGTGTGCCCGCGCTTTCGCGGTGGAAGATGGTCGACAATCTGCGGCGCTCGCTGACGCCGATCTTCTGGGTCATGGCGGCGACAGCCGGCTGGACCCTGCTGCCTTTCACGCAGGCCGCGCAGTGGCAGGCGCTGCTAATCCTGGCTCTGTTCATGGCGCCGACCTTCGACATCGTCAACGCGATCGTACCGAAAGGTACGGAGATGACGGTGCGCGGCCATCTGACGGCGCTGGTACGCGACGCCGCCTTCGGCACCGCGCTGGTGGCGCTGCGCGTGGTGCTGATGGCGCATTCGGCCTGGATGATGGGCGACGCCATCGTACGCACGCTCTACCGCATGTTCATCAGCCGGCAGAACCTGCTGGAATGGCGCACCGCATCCGACGCCCACAAATCCGACCCCAACGGCGTGGTCGGCTATTACCGGCAGATGTACGGCGCCGTGGTGATTGCCATCATCGGCCTGGCGATCCCGGTCGTGGCGGATTCCACCGGCACCTTCGTGGCCTTCTTCTTTGCCGTGTTCTGGATCGGCTCGCCAGCCTTTGCCTGGCTTATCAGCCGCTCCGCCGAAACCGAGGACAGGCTCAGGGTTACCGATGCCGACCGGGTGGCGTTGCGCACCGTGGCGCGCCGAACCTGGGCCTATTTCGAGACCTTCGTGACAGCCGAGCACAACATGCTGCCGCCGGACAATTTCCAGGAAACGCCGCAGCCGGTGGTGGCGCAGCGCACCTCGCCGACAAATGTCGGCGTCTATCTGCTGTCGGTCGTTTCGGCGCGTGACTTCGGCTGGATCAGCCTCGCCGATGCGGCGCGGCGCATCGAGCAAACGGTCTCGACGCTCGAAACCATGCAGCGGCATCGCGGCCACCTCTACAACTGGTACGACACCAAGACACTGAAGCCCCTGCTGCCGCTCTATGTCTCCAGCGTGGACAGCGGCAATCTTGCCGGGCACCTGCTGGCAGTCGCGGCGGCCTGCGCAGACTGGGCCGAGGCACCTGCCGTGCATCTTCAGGGCGATTTCGACGGCATCCTCGATTGCCTGACCGTGCTCGACGAAAGCCTATCCAGCCTGCCCGACGATCGCCGCCAGCTTCGGCCGCTGCGCCAGCGCCTGCTTGACCGCATCGTCGGCATGCGGCGCGCAGTGCACACGATCAAGACGCAGCCGGAAATGGCGTCGATCCGCACCATCAACCTGACAGTCCAAGCGAGCGAGGTGCGCAAGCTTGCCATCGCCATCGATACCGAGGCCGGCTCGGCGGCGAGCGGCGTGCTGGCGCAATGGGCATCGCGGCTTGAGGCCACCTGCGAAGCTCATGTGCAGGATGCGCACAGCGACGACCAAAGCGTGGCAGCGCTGCGCAAGCTGCTGGTGGAGACCGGCGAGCGGGCGCGCAAGTTCGCCTTCGAGATGGACTTCTCGTTCCTGTTCAACACGCAACGCAAGCTGCTGTCGATCGGCTACCGCGTCGAGCAGCACCAGATCGACGAGAGCTGCTACGACCTGCTGGCTTCGGAAGCGCGGCTGACGAGCCTGTTCGGCATCGCCAAGGGCGACCTGCCGACCGAACACTGGTTCAAGCTTGGCCGGCCGATCGTGGAGATCGGCTTCCAGGGCGCGCTGATGTCGTGGTCTGGCTCGATGTTCGAGTACCTGATGCCGCCGCTGGTGATGAAGGAGCCGCGCGGCGGCATCCTCAACCAGACCAGCCACCTGATCATCAAGCGACAGATCCAGTACGGCCGCTCCAAGCATATTCCGTGGGGCATTTCGGAAGCCGCCTACAATGGCCGCGACCGCGAACTGACCTATCAGTACACCAATTTCGGCGTGCCCGGCCTCGGTCTGAAGCGTGGCCTGGCGCGCAACACCGTGATTGCGCCTTATGCGACGGTACTCGCCGCGCAATTCATGCCGGCAGAGGCGGTCGACAATCTCGACCGGCTGAAGCGGCTCGGCGGCCTGGGACACTATGGCTACTACGACGCCGTCGACTTCACGCCGCAGCGCGTGCCGGAGGGCCGCAGTGAGGTGGTGGTGCAGAACTACATGGCGCATCACCAGGGCATGTCGATCGTGGCGGTGGCCAATGCCGTGTTCGAGGGGCGCATGCGCGACCGCTTCCACAGCGACCCGGTAATCGAATCCGCCGAACTGCTGCTGCAGGAAAAGGCGCCGCGCGACATTCCGGTAGCAACGGTTCGCACCGACGCCGACGACCGCGTCAACCGCGACGAGGTTGAGGTCAGCCAAGACACGCGCCTCATCCTCAACCCGGCAAAGGCGCTGCGCTCGACCAGCCTGATGTCGAACGGCCACTACTCGGTGATGGTGACGGCGACGGGCTCAGGCTACAGCCGTTGGAACGATCTCGCCGTGACGCGCTGGCATGCCGACCCGACCGAGGACCGGCTGGGCAGCTATCTGTTCCTGCGCGACACCGAGACGGACCAGTGGTGGTCGGCGACGGTAGAGCCCAAGACAATTCCCGGCGAACACTGCCAGACGCATTTTTCCGACGACAAGGCGAACTTCATAAAGACCGTCGACACGCTGCGCTCGGAAGTCGAGTGCATCGTGGCGTCCGAAGGCAATGGCGAGGGACGACGCGTCACCCTGATCAACGAGGGGTCAAACGACCGGTCGATAGAGCTGACCTCGTTTGCCGAGCTCGTGCTGGCGCCCGAGGCGGCCGACAACGCCCATCCGGCCTTTTCAAAGATGTTCGTCGAGACCGAAATCGCGCTTGACCGCAACGTGATCTTCGCTAATCGCCGCAAGCGCGCGGCGAGCGAAGCGGATATTGCGGCGGCGCATTTCATCACCGCGCCCTCTGGCGTGGCGCGTGACGTTCAGGCCGAAACGGACCGGCGCGCCTTCATCGGGCGGGGCCGCAGCATCGCGAATCCTGCGGCGTTTGACCCGGGCGCCAAGCTCGGTGGCCGCGATGGCTTCACGCTCGATCCGATCATCGCGCTGCGCTGCCGGGTCAAGGTGCCGGCCAACCAGAAGGTGGTGCTGACCTTCTGGACGGTGGTGGCGGCCAATCGCGCCGATGTCGAGGCGACGATCGCCAGGCTCGACCATTCGGAGGGTTTCTCGCGCCAGGCGATGCTGGCCTGGACACGTTCGCAGGTGCAGACCAGGCATATGGGGCTGAGCCTCGCCGAGGCGGCGAACGTGCAGAAGCTCGCGTCGTACCTGATCTATCCGGCGCCGTTCCTCCGGCTTCCCGGTTCGACGATCGCCACCGGCCTCGGCCGGCAGTCGGCGCTCTGGCCGATGGCGATTTCGGGCGACTACCCGATCTTTCTTGTCAGGATCGGCGATGTCGCCGACCTCGAGATCGTCGCCGACGCGCTGCGCTACCAGGAATATATCCGCGCCCGCGGCATGCTGTCGGACATTGTCATCGTCAATGAGCAGGCGTCGTCCTACGTGCAGGATCTGCAGCAGGCGATCGAGACGCTGTGCGAGAACAGCAAGCTTCGCGGCAAGGAACTCGGGCCGCGCCAGCACATCTTCGCGGTGCGCCGGGATCTGATGGATGCCGATTCCTACCAGACGCTGCTATCGGCGGCGCGGGTGGCGCTGCATACGCGCAACGGCAGCATCCTCGACCAGATCGAGCGCGCCGAAGCGGCAGCACTGCTGGCGCGTGATGCCAGCCTGACGGAGCCCTCCGAGGAAGGCGACATCGTGGTGCCGACACGCAGGGCACCGCAGCGCGCCGTGGCGGGGCATGATGCCGTTGCCGACGGCAGCGACCTGCAGTCGTGGAACGGCTTCGGCGGCTTCGACCGCGACGGCCGCGACTATGTCGTGCGGCTGACCGGTGAGCGGACGACGCCGCATCCCTGGATCAACGTCATCTCGAACCAGAATTTCGGCTTCCACACATCGGCGGAGGGCGCGTCGTTCACGTGGAGCCGCAACAGCCGCGACTTCCAGCTGACGACATGGTCGAACGACCCGGTGGTCAACCGGCCCGGGGAGGCGATCTACGTGTTCGACCATGCGAGCGGACGGGCCTTTTCGCCCTTTGCCGCAGTGGCCCGCGACCCCGGCGTGACCTATGAGGCGCGGCACGGGCAGGGGGTCTCGACGTTCAGCGCAAAGCGCGGGCCGCTGGCGCTCGAACTAACTCAACTTGTCGACCCCGAGGATCCGGTCAAGATCTCGCGGCTGGTGATCCGCAATTCCGGCTCGCTGGAAGCCCGGCTCAGGGTCTATGCCTATGCCGAATGGGTGCTCGGCAACAACCGGGCCAAGGCGGCGCCGACCATCGTGCCCTCGCTCGACGACGCGACCGGCGCGCTCTTGGCACAGAACGCCTACAGCCTCGATTACGGCGACCGCGTGGCCTTCATGGCAGGCGATGCGGCGGCCGACTCGGTGACCGCCGACCGGCACGAGTTCATCGGCCGCGCCGGCACGGTCGAATGGCCGGAAACCGTCGGCGCCGGTGCTCCGCTGTCCGGTCGCATCGAAGCCGGCAGCGATCCTTGCGCCGCGATGGCCCGCGACGTGGTGGTGCCGCCCGGTGGCCAGGTGACACTGCTGTGGCTGCTCGGCGACGCCGGCTCGACCGAGGAGGCGGGCGCACTGGTGGCGTCGCACCGCGAGAAGGATTTCGAAGCGCGGCTGGCCGACAATGAGCGGCAGTGGGACGACTTCCTCGGGACCGTGCAGGTCGAGACGCCCGACAAAGCCTTTAATGCCATGGTCAACCGCTGGCTCCCCTACCAGAGCCTGGCCTGCCGCATCCGCGCGCGCTCGGCCTTCTACCAGGCAAGCGGCGCCTTCGGTTTCCGCGACCAGTTGCAGGACACGCTGTCGCTGCTGCTGCACCGGCCGCAACTGGCGCGCGACCAGATCCTGAACGCCGCACGGCGGCAGTTCGAGCAGGGCGACGTGCAGCATTGGTGGCTGCCGAGGAGCGGCGCCGGGGTGCGCACGATGATCTCCGACGACGTGGTGTGGCTCGCCTATGCGGTGCACCGCTACGTCAAGGTGACGGGCGACCAGTCGCTGCTGACCGAAGAATTGCCCTTCATCGAGGGCGAAGCGCTGCAGCCCGGCCAGCATGACGCGTTCTTCACGCCAAAGGTCTCGGAGAAGACCGCGACGATCTACGAGCATTGCTGCCGGGCGCTCGACCTCGCCATCCAGCGCAGCAGCGCCAACGGCCTGCCGCTGATCCTCGGCGGCGACTGGAACGACGGCATGAACAGGGTCGGCGAGGGCGGCAAGGGCGAGAGCGTGTGGCTCGGCTGGTTCCTGCTGAAGACGCTTGGCAATTTCGCCCAGGTCGCAAAGAGCCAGGGCGACAACAAGCACGCCAAGGCCTGGCAGAAGCATGCGGGCAGGCTGCAGCAGGCGCTGGAGAGCACGGCCTGGGACGGCGAATGGTACCGGCGCGGCAGTTTCGACGATGGCACGCCGCTCGGCTCGCAACAGTCCGAGGAGTGTCGCATCGATTCCATCGCCCAGTCGTGGAGCGTCATCTCGGGCGGTGGCGATCCCGAGCACTCGAGGACCGCCATGGCATCGGCAACGAAGATGCTGGTCGACGAGGATCTTAAGATCGTCAAGCTGTTCACGCCGGCCTTCTCGGAGACGGTGCTGGAGCCCGGATACATCAAGAGCTATCCGCCGGGCGTGCGCGAGAATGGCGGCCAGTACACTCATGCGGCGACATGGTTCGTCATCGCTCTCGCCGAGATGGGCCTGAACGACGAGGCGTGGCGATGCTTTGCCATGCTGAACCCGGTCAACCATGCCCTGAACGAGCAGGCGGCGGAACGCTACCGCACCGAGCCCTATGTGGTGGCGGCCGACGTCTATTCGTCGCCCGACAAGGCAGGGCGCGGCGGCTGGACCTGGTACACGGGGTCGGCCGGATGGCTCTATCGCGCAGCGGTGGAAAGCATCCTCGGCATACAGAAGGAAGGCAACCGACTCATCGTCAAACCTGTCCTGCCCAGCTACTGGGACGGCTATTCGGCGACGCTGCGACTCGGTGGCGCGACATACCGCATCAAGGTCGTTCGCAGGCCCGAAGCCGAAAAACCGAGCATCGAAGTAGACGGTGTGCAGCGCGAAGGCGAGGCGATCGACATGATTGCGACGGGTGAATCCGACATTGTTGTGGTCGTACCGTCCCAGATTCCCGGTGCGCCGGTGTCCTTGGGTTAGGAAGCCGCCACAAATTTGCCGCAAGGCTGGCGTTTTTCGTTATCTTTCAAACCGTTATGTGATCACAACACGTTACGGCGCGTCGTAGATTGTTGTTTAAAAATAGGGAACCCGGCCGCTATCACAGGATTGTGTAAGTCGTTCCGTAGCCGTATGACATGGATGGTGCGGTGCACAATTTTTTTGCATGACGAGGTATTTGCGTGTCACTGCTGGAAATATACTGGAGGGCACTTCGCTATCTTGGCGCTGACGCAAGACGCGTCGCTCTCGTTTGTACGGCCAATATCGTCCTTGCCATCGTCGTCATCGCCGAACCCATCCTTTTCGGCCGTGTCATAGACGCCATCTCCGACAAGCGTGAGGTCGTCCCGACGCTTGCTTTGTGGGCCAGCCTGGGCGCCTTCAACATCATTGCCTTCGTCTTTGTCGCGCGCAGTGCCGACCGTATCGCGCATGCGCGCCGTGCAGGCGTTCTGTGCGACGCCTTCGAGCGGGTGATCGCGATGCCGCTTTCGTGGCACCATGAGCGCGGCACCTCGAATGCTTTGCACACGCTGCTGCGCGCCGTCGAGGCGCTGTTTTCGCTGTGGCTTGAATTCATGCGCCAGCACCTCTCGACCTTCGTGGCGCTGGTGCTGCTGGTGCCGGCCGCCCTGTCGCTCGACTTCAGGATGTCGATGGTGCTGGTGGTGCTCGGCGCCTCCTACGTTATGATCGGCCGTCTGGTCATGCAGAAGACCAACGAGGGCCAGAAGTCGGTCGAGCGCCACTACCACACGGTATTTTCGCATGTCTCCGATTCCGTCGGCAACGTTGCCGTGCTGCAGAGCTACAACCGCATCAGCGACGAGACCGAGGCGCTGCGCCGCCATGTACGGGCGCTGCTGTCGGCGCAGAACCCGGTCCTCGACTGGTGGGCGCTGGCGAGCGCGCTGCATCGGCTGGCCTCGACGATATCGATGATGGTGGTGCTTTTGATCGGGGCGCTGCTTGTATCGCGCGGCGAGCTTCGCATCGGCGACATCATCGCCTTCACCGGCTTCGCCTCGCTGCTGATCGCGCGGCTCGACCAGATATCCGCCTTCGTCAACCAGATCTTCGACGCGCGGGTGAAGCTCGAGGGCTTCTACCAGCTCGAGGATGAGGCGGCAGGCACGCAGGAGCCCGCCGGGCTGCACGAACTCGGGCCGGTGCGCGGCCATATCCGCTTCGAGGATGTCGGCTTTGAGTTCGCGCATTCCGGCCAGGGCGTGTCGGACATTTCGTTTGACGTGCAGGCCGGCCAGACGGTGGCGATTGTCGGCCCTACTGGTGCAGGCAAGACGACGCTGATCAACCTTCTGCAGCGGGTCCACACACCGCAGCGCGGCCGCATCCTGATTGACGGCACCGACATCACCAAGGTGACGCGCAAGTCGCTGCGCCAGTCGATCGCCACGGTGTTCCAGGACTCGGGCCTGTTCAACCGGACGATCGAGGAGAATATCCGCATCGGCCGCTCGGACGCCGGAAACAGCGAAGTACATGCCGCGGCCACCGCGGCTGCCGCGCACGACTTCATCCTGTCGAAGAGCGAAGGCTACGACACGCTGTCGGGGGAACGCGGCAGCCAGCTTTCGGGCGGCGAACGGCAGCGCGTGGCGCTGGCACGCGCCATCCTCAAGGATGCGCCAATCCTGGTGCTCGACGAGGCGACCAGTGCCCTCGACGTCGAGACAGAGACGCGGGTCAAGGAGGCCATCGACCGGCTGCGTCAGAACCGCACGACGTTCATCATCGCGCATCGGCTGACCACCGTGCGCGACGCCGATCTGGTGATCTTCCTCGACAAGGGCCGTATCGTAGAAATGGGCGGCTTTGCCGAACTGTCGGCGACCAATGGGCGTTTCGCGTCGCTGCTGAGGGCCGGTGGCCTGCTTACCGACGACGAGGTGAGGCGCCTCAGCCGCATTGCCATCGAGGACCGCGCCGCCTGACGGCAGATCACGTTTCGGTCAGCGCGTCGTCTGCGCCATCCGTCCGATTGCCGCGGCGCGGCTTGAGGTCTATGTAGCCGGCCATGAGCGAAACCAGCCAACGCCCGAGGCGCTTCATCGACCTCGCCAACCCGACGCGCTTCGTGGCACTGGCCGACCGGCTGGTGCCATGGATGGCCGCGCTGTCGGCATTGCTGCTCGCCATCGGGCTCTATCTCAGCTTCGCGGCGCCCGAGGACTATCAGCAGGGCTCCACGGTCCGCATCATGTATATCCATGTGCCTTTCGCCTGGCTCGCCATGATGTGCTACTCGCTGATGGCGCTGTCGGCGCTCGGCACGCTGGTTTGGCGCCACCCTCTGGCCGACGTGGCGCTGAAGTCGGCAGCGCCGATCGGCGCGGTGTTCACGGCGCTGGCGCTCGCCACCGGCTCGATCTGGGGCAAGCCGATGTGGGGCACCTGGTGGGTGTGGGACGCGCGGCTTACCTCTGTCTTCGTGCTGTTCCTGATGTATCTCGGCATTTTGGCGCTGACGCGCGCCATCGACGATCCGGCGCGATCGGCGCGAGCCGCCGCGGTGATCACGCTGGTTGGCTTCATCAACATCCCGATCATAAAATTCTCCGTCGACTGGTGGAACACGCTGCACCAGCCGGCCTCGGTGTTCCGCATCGACGGCCCGACGATCGATCCGAGCATGCTGTGGCCGCTGATGGTGATGGCGCTCGGCTTTACCGTGCTGTTCCTGACGCTCCACGTGGTGGCGATGCGCACCGAGATCGGCCGCCGCCGCGTCGTGGCCATGCGCCAGGTCGAGGCGCGGCGTGCCGACCGGGCACGGCGCTAGAACCTTACTCCGCCAGTGGCGTATACGCGTCGCGCATGTCGGCGATCTCGTTCAGCCTGCCGTGGAAAACCGACCAGTCGTCGGCCTCGGCGATCGGCGTCCAGACATTCTCGACCTGGTCGATCAGCATGGTGCAGGGCATTTTCCGCGTGAAATAGGTGTGGTCGAGACGGATGCCGGGGGCGGGCTGGTGCGCGGCCAGCGCAGCATGCACCGGTGCGAACGTCGGCGATGCGTAGTGGTCGGCCGCTGTGCTGTCGGCGGCCCGCATCTCGCTCTTCAGGCCGCCATACCAGTCGAAGAAGACCTGCTCGAAGGGCGCCTTCGATTCCAACATGAATTTCCAGACGGCACGGACCAGCGCGATGTCTTGCGCCTCGCCGGCCGATCGTAGGCCGAGGCGGCGGAGCATGGCGGCGTTAAAGGCGCTCTGGAATTTTGGCTCGAAGCCGCGCAGCGCCGTTTCGAGCTCGGCCTGGCCGGCGAAGGGCAGCAGGCATTCGGCGAGCCGCGTCAGGTTCCACAGCAGCGTGTCGGGCTGGCGGCCATAGGCATAGAGGCCGGTGTCGTCGAAATAGGCGGCGGTGAAGGTCGGGTCGAGCAGCGGCAGGAAGCGCCAGGGGCCGTAGTCGAAGCTCTCGCCGGTGACATTGATGTTGTCGGTGTTGAGGACGCCGTGGACGAAACCGGCAAGCATCCAGGCGGCACCGGTGACGGCGACACGGCGCGAGACTTCCTCGAGGAAGGCGACGGCGCGCTCGGCGGCACAGTCGCGCCAGACATCCGGCATGTAGGTGCGGATCGTGTAGTCGAGCAGCTTTGCGATGTTGTCGGTCTCGTCGAGATAGAGCAGGCGCTGGAAGCTGCCGATGCGGATATGCGAGTGGCTGAGCCGGACCATCACGGCCGAGCGCGTCGGCGACGGCTCGTCGCCGCGCACCAGCTGCTCGCCGGTTTCGATGAGGCTGAGCGTCTTCGAGGTATCGACGCCGAGCGCCTCCAGCATTTCGGTGGCCAGCACCTCGCGCACACCGCCCTTCAGCGTCAATCGGCCGTCGGCGGTGCGCGACCAGGGCGTGCGGCCGCTGCCCTTGGTGCCGAGATCGAGCAGGCGGCCGTCGCCGAGGTCGTGCATCTGGGCGAAGAGGAAGCCGCGGCCGTCGCCAAGGTCGGGGTTGTAGGTGCGGAACTGGTGGCCGTGATAGCGCAGCGCGAGCGGCGCGGGCAGGCTGCCCTGAAGCGGCTCGAAGCGTCCGAAATGGCCGATCCATTCTTCCTCGGTCAGGGTGTCCAGACCGACGCTGGCGGCCGCCCGCTGGTTGCGGAAGCGCAGCGTGTGCTCTGGAAATTCCGCCGCCGCGACCTGATCGAAGAACGCATCGCCGAGCGAGGCATGGCTGACGGAGGGGCGGAAGGAGGGGGAAAGCGGCATGCATGACTCCGGGGCGGGCTGGTCTTGGACTCGCCGGCCCGTCCAGCCTTAAGGTGTTTCGGCGGGAGATTGAACCCGCTGCGGCGGGGTTTGCAGGGACGGCGCTTGGACTTCAACAGCTAGCGCGGCGGGCGCGGAAATCGAGTAGCGCCGACGAGTTGGCAAGTCGCAACCGCGGTGAGGGCGGCGACAATGCCGGTCAGAAGGGCGAGGGGTGCCACTTGAGCGGGAAGAAGTCGCGAAAGGGCCGCGCTTCGTCGATGACGCGGGCGATGGAGGGGCGGGCGAGCAGCCGCGCGCGGTAGGCGTGGAGGTTTTCGTGCGCGGCGGGGATAGGAAAACCCCAATCCGCATAGAACAGCGCCGGTGCCGCGGCGATGTCGGCGATGCCGAAGGTCTCGTTGGCGGCCCATGTGCGGCCGTTCATCCAGCGCTCGAGCCAGGCATAGGCCTTGTCGAGGGCGACCTGGACTTCGCCGCGCACATGCGGATCGCGCTTGTCCTCGTCGCGCAGCACCGAAAACACCATGCGCGTCAGCGGCGCCATGACATAGTCGTCGAAGACGCTGTCCATCTGCCGCGCCTCGATGGCAAGGCGCGGGTCGGCCGGCACCATGGGCGGCGCGTCGCCATGATGCAGGTCGAGATACTCGATGATGGCGGCCGACTCGATGACGACCCGGTCGCCGTCCACCAGCACCGGGAACTGGCCTGTCGGAGCGTGGCGGGCGACGGCTTGGCTGTTTTCGGGATGCGCCGGGTCGACCATCAGGAACTCGAAAGGCACGTCGCGTTCGTGCAGGGCGATGGCGGCCTTCCAGTAGAAGGAGGCAAAGGGGTGGCCGTAGATTTTCAGCATCGGGACGGTTTTCCGGCGTGTTTTCGGAATGCTAGAGTGCGACAGGTTTCGCCGATTTGCCAGCCGGATCAAGGGTGACGATGAGCAGAAACAATACACTGGACAAGAACGAGGCGGCCGACGCCGCGACGCTGATTGCGGCGCGGATCGAGCAGCTGGGCGGCTGGCGGGGCGAGATGCTGGCGCGGCTGCGCATGCTGATCCACGAGGCAGACCCGCAGGTGATCGAGACGGTAAAGTGGCGCAAGCCGTCGAGCCCGCTCGGCGTGCCGGTATGGGAGCATGACGGCATCATCTGCACCGGCGAGACCTACAAGGACAAGGTGAAGCTGACCTTTGCCAAGGGCGCGTCGCTGGACGACCCGAAGGGCCTGTTCAATGCCAGCCTGGAGGGAAATGCGCGGCGCGCCATCGACCTTTTCGAGGGCGACACGGTCGACGCTGAGGCATTTAGGGAACTGATCCGCGCCGCCGTGGCGTTGAACGGAGCCGGCAAGTGAAACAGCGCAAGACGAGCCAAACCAAGGACGACGGGCCGGCTCTGCTGTCGGGCGGCAACCCGCAGATCGCCAAGGGGTATGGCGACGCCCCGGTGCAGGCCTATATCGAGGCGATGCCGGGCTGGAAGAGCGAGGCAGGACGCCGGCTGGACGCGCTGATCGAGCGTGCCGTGCCCGGCGTCAGCAAGGCGGTGAAATGGAACTCGCCCTTCTACGGCATCGAAAGCGGCAACTGGTTCCTTAGCTTCCACGTCTTTGCCAAATACATCAAGGTCGCCTTCTTCCGCGGTTCACAGCTGGATCCGGTGCCGCCGGTGACCTCGAAGCAGAAGGAGGTGCGCTATCTCCACATCCACGAGGAGGATGAACTGGACGAAGAACAGTTTATTCGCTGGGTGGAGCAGGCGAGCAAGCTGCCGGGCGAGCGGATGTGAAAGGCGGTGGGGAACCCGGAACCCTGGGGCACCCCACCACCTTCTGGCATCGTAAGCAGCGACGAAGACTGGCGTGACAGCGACGGCAATCAGATCGGGCGGCGGGGCAGGAGCAAAGCAACCGATATGAGAGGAGCTGACGATGAGCTTCAATCCCCGAAGGATCGAGAAAAGCGCCTGTGCCGCCGCGAGCGAGCTGGATGGGGCATGGCGTTTTCTGGCGCGCAGGGTCTCTCAAACGGCCCGAGCTGCTCGGCGCGGCATGATGCGCTTCAGGGGTAGCGCGCCGATGTGGATGCCCGTACTTGCGATGCTTCTGCTGCCGTCCGGCCTTGGGGCCGAGGAGCGGATCGAGGAGGCCGGCCGGGGACGCTCGCAGGCCTTTCTCGCCGGCGAATTCGAGCCGATCTGGCGCGACATGACCGAGACGATGCGGAAGACGCTCGGCAGCGTTGACGCGCTTGCCGAGCTGCGTAACCGGCTTGCTAGCGGATTGGGCAGCGAAGCCGAGGTCGTCGCCGAAGAGACGCGCCGCGTGGGCGGCTACGACATTTACCTGCGCACCTCGCGATGGACGGGAACGACGCAGCCGGTCGAGATGCAATGGACCTTCGACGACGACTTGGCGATTGCCGGGTTCTTCGTGCGCCAGAAGCCTGTGGCGGCGCAGAGCGACCATCTCGACTATTCGACCAAGGCCAGCATGCGGCTGCCCTTCGACGGCGAATGGCATGTCTATTGGGGCGGCCGGACGATCGAGGAAAATTACCATGCCGTGGATGCGGCGCAGCGCTTCGCCGTCGACCTTGTGGTCAGGCGCGACGGCGCAAGCCATGCAGGCGATCCGCACCGGCTGGAAAATTATTTCTGCTGGGACGCACCCGTGCTGGCGCCGGCGGCGGGAGATGTCGTCGCCGCCGTGACCGGGCTGGCCGACCAGGCGATCGGCAAGACGGATGCCGAAAACCCCGCGGGCAACCACGTCGTGCTTGATCTCGGCGAAGGCGAATATCTCTTCCTGGCGCATCTGCGGCAGGGCAGCGTCCGGGTCGAAGCGGGCGACCGCGTGGAGCCGGGAGAGGAAATCGGCCGATGCGGCAACAGCGGCAACAGCTCGGAGCCGCATCTCCATGTCCACATGCAGACCACGCCCGACCTTACCAGCGGCGAGGGTCTGCCGATGCGCTTCCATAATTTTGTGGCGGATGGAATGCCGGTCGACGCCGGCGAGCTCCGAATGGGCCAACGGGTCGCGCCGGCGGCGGCAGGAGGCGATTGAGCGGTCAACACCTTGATAAGCGATGCTTCACCGGGGCGCCGATCCGTGCTTTCGTGCCTGCCAACCAGCCTGGAAATCCATGCGTAGCCATACATTGCGGCCATCGGCCGATCCCGACCGCGACCGCATCGCCGAGATCTGGCACACGAGCGCCAGCCTGCCCGACGTCGGGCCGGCGATCATGCCGAGCCGGGCGGAACTGCGGCGGCGGGTCGACGACGAACTTGCTTCGGGCTGGCAAGTCACCGTTGCCGAGGAAGCGGACGAGTTGCTGGGTTTCGTGGCGCTGCGCCCGGACGAGGCGATCCTCGCCGAGCTCTTCGTCTGCCCCCGCCATCTCGGCAGAGGCATCGGCAAGGCGCTGCTGGAGCATGCCAAGGCAAAGATGCCGGGCGGCTTCACCCTGTTCACGACCTCGGCCAACAAGGGCGCCCGGCGCTTCTACGAACGCGAAGGGCTGGTGGCGGTAAGAGAAGCACCGCATCCGCGCTCGGGCCATCCGGTGACGTATTACGGCTGGCGGGGCAGGGCGGCAGCCGGCACCACGAACTGACCAAGGCGCGCGCCCGACGATTCGCGGTCAGAGGATGTGCCGATTCGCTGGACTGGCACCGACTCTGGCCATACACTTCGCGGCCAAGGAGCTGGCCAATAATGGAGCGACGTCTTTCCACGATCGTGGCCGCCGACGTTGTCGGCTATTCGGCCAGGATGGGCCGCGACGAGGCGGACACGATCCGGCGCGTCGCCGCGCTGGCCGATCTCATCGCGACGAAGGCCGCGGCGCATGGCGGGCGCGTCTTCAGCCGCGCCGGCGACGGCTTCCTGTCGGAGTTTTCGAGTCCCGTCTCAGCGGTGCGTGCGGCCTTTGAGCTGCAGCAGGAACTGGCGGCGCCGGAGACGACCGCTACAATTGGGCTGGAGCTCAGGATCGGCATCCATCTGGCCGATGTCGTGGTCAGCGGCGACGACCTGCTCGGCGACGGCGTCAACATCGCCAGCCGCATCGAGACCGAGGCCAGCCCCGGATCCATCTTGGTCAGCAGCACCGTATTCGATCATGTCAAGCGCAATGCGCAGCTGAAGTTCGAGCATCAGGGCAGCCGGCAACTGAAGAACATAGCAGAGCCTCTCAGCGTCTATTGCGTAGTCGGGGAACTGGGCTCGCACAGTTGGGCCACGGCACTGATGGAGAGCGACCAGCTGCCAACCGCTCTGAAGGCGCAGCGGCAGCCGAATTCGGTGGTGGTCATCCCCTTCAAGAACATCAACAATGATCCGGAGCAGGAATACTTCGCCGACGGCTTTTCCGAAGACTTGATCACGGAGCTGTCTCGCTTTTCTGACGTGTTCACGATTTCGCGCAATGCCAGCTTCGGGATGAAGGGCAAGAGCATCGACGTGCGCGATGTCGGAAGGACGCTCGGCGTGCATTTCTGTCTCGAGGGAGGGATCCGCAAGCTCGGCGACCGAGTGCGTATCAACAGCTACCTGGTGGATGCGACGAGTGGCGACCAGATCTGGTCGGAGAAGCATGATTGCAGCTTTGCCGAACTGTTCGACGTGCAGGACGAACTGATCGCCAGGATCGTCTCCTCGGTGGCCGGGCAGATCGAGCGGCGGGCCGAGGCCAGCGCCAGGCGCAAGCGGCCCAATGACCTCGAAGCCTATGACTGCCTGATGCGCGGCCTCGAATTCCACCGCATCGGCGGCGTGACACGGGAGAATGCGGAGCAGGCACTGTACTGGTTCGAGCAGGCGCTGGCGAGGGATCCGAATTTCGGCCGGGCGCATGCTTGGCGGGCCTGCGCCCTGTCGACGCTTTCCGAATGGACGGGCGACGACGTGTGGGGTGCGCTATTGGAGTCGGGCCGGCTTGCGGTGGAGCTCGACGAAACCGACGCAGAATCACATCGGATCGCCGGCTCGCTTGCGCTCTACCAGCGTGAGTTCGACAGTGCGCATTACCACTTCAACCGCGCGCTGGAACTCAATCCCAACCACGCATTCATCGTCGGCAGGATGGGCGAGCTCTACAACTTCCTCGGCGATGGCCAGACCGCCCTGAACTACCTGCAGCGGGCAAAAACGCTCGATCCGTTCCTGCCGGAGTACTGTCGGGAGCTCGAGGCCGTTGCGCATTACGTGATCGGCGACCACCAGAGCTGCTATCGGGTGGTTGGGGAATTCTCCAGACCGTCCCGGCGCTCGGCCGCCTACCAGGCGGGCGCGGCGGTGCATCTGGATGACGCCGGCAGGCTGCGCCGGGCAAAGGATGTCCTGCTGACCATAGACCCGACCTTCGATCCGGCCCAATTCGTGCTGACGGAATTCTACCGGGACAGGGCGATCCGCGACCAGCTGCAGCGGGACCTGGAGATCGTAGTTGCGTCCGACGTGCTGAAGCTGGTCGGCTGAGCCGCGTTGCTCGCGGCGTTAAGCCACGTCGCCGGAGAGTGTCGTGCCGCGACCCCACTCGCAGGTGCCCTCGGCTTGAGAGGCCTACCCTTCCGACCGCCCGCCGCCCTCCCGGTCGCGCTCGTAGCGATGGGCGAGCGGAAAGGGCGGCAGCCAGGCTTCGCGGCGTACGGTCCACAGTTCGTAGGTCGGCATGAACCGGTCGGGGGCGTCGAGAGCGCCGAGGCTGATCTCGATCTCGTCGCCGGAGCGTGCGAAAACCGACGAACCGCAGCGCGGGCAGAAATGCCGTCCCTCGTAGTCGCGCGTTTCGCCCTCGATCGCCACAGCATCCTGCGGGAAGATCGCCGAGGCGTGGAACAGCGCGCCGTGATGCTTGCGGCAGTCGAGACAGTGACAGAGGCCGACGCGGTAGGGACGGCCGGTTGCAACGAAACGGACGTCACCGCAGAGGCAGCCGCCGGTGAATCTGTCCATGAGAAGATCTCCTACAGCCAGGTAAATCGAATCTAGAGCGGATGCTATCGTCGTCACATCTGCTCGGTCGATGGTAGAAGGCTGGATTGTGTGCGGATGTTCCCGGCTACTCGACAAACACTTTCACGCTCGCCGCGCGGCCGGCAGCGTCGATGACTGTGAGGGTGGAGTAGCCGGCGCCGTCGGGCTGCCAGGTGGCGGTGCGGCGTCGGGCGACATCGACGAGCGGCTTGCCGTTGGCCAGCCAGCGGAAGGGCGCGCGGCCGCCCTGCAGCTTG
>CAMYMG010000044.1 GCA_947259295.1 uncultured Rhizobiaceae bacterium | reverse complement strand
CGCACGCGGCATGTCGGCGACGCCCTTGAGCGCTGCGCGCAGCGCATCGCAAAGCTTAGGCTCGGCGAGGAAGAAACCGACCGCGTCGAGACGGCGGTTGATGGCCGCCGGGTCGGTCAGCGGCGACATCAGCCGGTCGGCCAGCAGCCGCGCGCCGGCGCCGGTGACGGTGCGGTCGATGGCCCTGAACAGCGAGCCGTCGCGGCTGCCCGACAGCGTACGCAGCAGCTCGAGATTACCGCGCGTGGCCGGGTCGATGAACAAAGTCGAACCGGCCTGCTCGCGCTCGGGGAAGGAGAGCGGCGGGCGCTCGGCCTTCTGGGTCTTCTCGACATACGCGACGATGGCCGCGATCGCCGACAGTTCGGCACGGCCGAAGGCGCCGAAGCCGTCTGGCGTGGCGACATCGAAGAAGCGGCTAATGCGGCCGGCGGCGGCGGCCGAATCGAAGAGGGTCGGCGGCTGCGGGCTGGCGACGCGGCCGAGCTGGTCGAAAAGCTGCTTGAGCTCCGGATCGTGGAACACCGGCTCGGCGACGATCAACTCGCGCGGGTCGATGCGGCAGATGTCGGCGAGCAGATTGTCCGCGTCCGTCTCGGCAACGCGAAAAATGCCGGTCGACATCTCGATCCAGGCGAGCGCGTAGCTGCCCTGGCTGCCGGCGCCGGCCTTGACCCGACCGAGCGCCATCAGGAAGCTCGACTCCGAGGGCGCAAGCAGTTTGTCCTCGGTAATGGTGCCCGGCGTCACCAGCCGCACCACGTCGCGCCTGACCACCGATTTGGAGCCGCGCTTCTTGGCCTCAGCCGGATCCTCGATCTGCTCGCAGACGGCGACGCGGAAGCCGAGCCCGATCAGTTTCTGCAGATAGTCGTCGGCGGCATGCACGGGCACGCCGCACATCGGGATGTCCTCGCCGCGGTGCTTGCCGCGCTTGGTCAGCACGATGCCGAGCGCGCGGCTGGCGTGTTCGGCGTCCTCGAAGAACAGCTCGTAGAAATCGCCCATCCGGTAGAACAGCAGCGAATCCGGATTGGCCGCCTTGATCTCGATGAACTGCTCCATCATCGGCGTCGCGGGCGGGTGTGCGGCTTCGGTCCTGATCGGGGCTTCCTGGTTCAACGCGTCTTCCGGTCGGGCAAAAATCTGCCGGCCCTAGTTGGCGGTTTACAGCGGCCAAGTGTAGCCTTAATCCCGAATGCTCCACAAAAGAAAAGCACTGCCCTGGGAGGGGACATTTCAACATGGCGAAGAAACCGGAAAACAACGGTCCCTCGGTCAGCGGACAGGAGGCGCTGGATTTCCACGCCATGGGGCGGCCTGGCAAGCTGGAGATCAACCCGACCAAGCCGATGGCGACGCAGCGCGACCTCAGCCTGGCCTATTCGCCGGGCGTCGCCGTGCCGGTCGCGGCGATCGCCGAGGACGCGTCCCGCGCCTATGACTACACGACCAAGGGCAACATGGTGGCCGTCATCTCCAACGGCACGGCCATCCTTGGCATGGGCAATCTCGGCGCGCTTGCCTCCAAGCCGGTGATGGAGGGCAAGGCAGTGCTGTTCAAGCGCTTCGCCGATGTCGATTCCATCGACCTAGAGGTCGACACCGAGGACGCCGACGAATTCATCAACTGCGTGAAATTCCTCGCCCCCTCCTTCGGCGGCATCAATCTCGAGGACATCAAGGCGCCCGACTGCTTCATCATCGAGAGCCGCCTGCGCGAGTTGATGGATATTCCCGTCTTCCACGACGACCAGCACGGCACCGCGATCATCTCGGCCGCCGGGCTGATCAACGCGCTGCACCTGACCGGCCGCGACATGAAGGACACCAAGCTCGTCTGCAACGGCGCCGGCTCGGCCGGCATCGCCTGCATCGAGCTCATCAAGTCGATGGGCTTTTCGCCGGAAAACATCATCCTCTGCGACACCAAGGGCGTCGTCTACCAGGGTCGCGAGGAGGGCATGAACCAGTGGAAGTCGGCGCATGCGACGAAGACCGACAAGCGCACCTTGGCCGACGCGATGGACGGCGCCGACGTGGTGTTCGGCCTGTCGGCCAAGGGCGCGCTGAGCGATGCGATGATCCGCTCGATGGCGAAGAACCCGATCATCTTCGCGATGGCCAATCCGGACCCCGAGATCACGCCGGAGGAGGTCGCGCGCATTCGCTCCGACGCCATCATGGCGACCGGCCGCTCTGACTATCCGAACCAGGTCAACAACGTGCTCGGCTTCCCCTACATCTTCCGCGGCGCGCTCGACGTGCGCGCGACCACCATCAATGACGCCATGAAGGTCGCCGCGGCACACGCGCTGGCCGAGCTGGCGCGCCAGGACGTGCCCGACGACGTCGCCGCCGCCTACCAGGGCAACCGGCCGAAATTCGGCCCCAACTACATCATCCCGGTGCCTTTCGACCCGCGCCTCATCTCGGCCATCCCGCTTGCCGTCGCCAAGGCGGCGATGGAGTCCGGCGTCGCGCGCAAGCAGATCCTCGACCTCGACAAGTACGCGCAGGAGCTGTCGGCGCGGCGCGACCCGATCGCCTCTACGCTGCAGCGCATCTACGACCGGGTGCGCCGCCAGCCGAAGCGTGTCGTCTTCGCCGAGGGCGAGGAGGAGCAAGTGATGCGCGCCGCGGCCTCCTATGCCAGCCAGAAGCTCGGCACGGCGATCCTGGTCGGCCGCGACGAGATCATCCGCGAGAACGCCAAAAATGCCGGCGTCGAGCTCGACCGGCCGGGCATCGAGATCATCAACGCCCGGCTGTCGCGCCGTAACGGCGTCTATGCCGACTATCTCTACGAGCGGCTGCAGCGGAAGGGCTATCTCTTCCGCGATGCGCAGCGGCTGATCAACAACGACCGCAACCACTTTGCCGCCTGCATGGTGGCGCTGGGCGACGCCGACGCGGTGGTGACCGGCGTGACGCGCAACTATTCGACCGCGCTGGAAGACATCCGCCGCGTCATCGACGCCAAGCCCGGCCACCGCGTCATCGGCGCGTCGATCGTGCTGGCGCGCGGCCGCACGGTGATCGTCGCCGACACCGCCGTGCACGACATGCCCAACGCCGTCGAGATCGCCGACATCGCCGAGGAGGTGGCGGGGTTTGCGCGACGCATGGGCTACGAGCCGCGGCTCGCCATGCTCGCCTACTCGACCTTCGGCCACCCGCCCGGCGAACGTTCCGAGCGCGTGCAGGAGGCGGTCAAGATTCTCGACAAGCGCCGCGTCGACTTCGAGTATGACGGCGAGATGGCGGCCGACGTCGCGCTCAACGCCGAGGCGATGAAGCGCTATCCGTTCTGCCGCCTGTCTGGCCCGGCCAACGTGCTGGTGATGCCAGCCTTCCACTCGGCCTCGATCTCGACCAAAATGCTGCAGGAACTCGGCGGCTCGACGGTCATCGGCCCGCTGCTCGTCGGCCTCAACAAGCCGGTCCAGATTGTGCCGCTCAGCGCCAAGGATTCGGATATCGTGAATATGGCGGTGATTGCAGCGTATAGCGCGGGGGTGTAGCAGGGCCTCGATCGTCAACTAAACTCTCTGGATAAAATATGCTTGGAAGCTTCGAACAGACTGGCTTGTGGCAGAGGTCGTTAGGGCAAACAGCAACGCCGGAGCTAGCCACGCATCTTGCCAAACTCGTCTCTAGTTATACGACCCTGAGAGTCCGTGCAGCGTCGATGACTCAACAAATCGCTAGTGCGATCCCAAGTCTAACTGTGCACGATGTGACCCACTTAGATGCACTTTGGGAGACTGCAGATTTAATAGCTGGTAACGATTACCCCCTCAATCCAATGGAAGGCTACGTCCTAGGTGGTGCGATCCTGCTGCATGATGCCGCGTTGTGCTTTGAGGCCTACGCGGAAGGAAAAGAGGGATTGCGTCGCACCGTACAATGGAGAGATGCACATACAATCGAGAGCGAACGCTCACATAACGATCCAGAAGATGTTGTGTCAGACCGAGCTGACTTTGCCGCACTCAGAGCACTTCATGCGCAGCAAGCTCGGGAATTGGGTACCAGGTCGTGGCCAAGTAAGGAACAAGGCGAGATGTTCCTAATTGACGATCATGACCTTCGATCGCGTTACGGCTCACTCATCGGGGAAATTGCGTCGAGCCATCATTGGCCGATAGAGGATGTCCTATCGAAGCTGCAAGGGCAATATAACGCACCGGGAACCTTTCCCCTCGAATGGCGAGTTGACCCTGTGAAAATTGCGTGTCTGCTTCGGTGTGCGGACGCGGCTCACATTGATCATAGGCGCGCGCCCGACTTTCTGTTTGCGCTTACTCGCAGACAGGGCATTTCTTTGAACCACTGGAAAGCACAGAATTGGTTGGCGCGTGTGGACATTGACCAATCGGACAGTTCCGGCACGTCCGCAGCGGTGACCTCTAACCGAGACTTTGGTCTCGCTGACGTTGATGCATGGTGGGTTGCCTATGACGCCATTTGCCTAGCCGATAAAGAACTTCGAGCATCCAATCAGATTCTAATGTCCCGACCCCAAAAGGAAATTAGCCCGCAGTTTAGGGTTCGGCGAATTTCGGGCGTCACATCGCCTGAGTCCATGAGTGAATATGTCCGTGCGAATGGCTGGAGGCCATGTTCGGCAAAGTTACATGTTGGAAATGTCGAAAAACTGGTTTCGGGTTTAGGCGGGGAGGTTCTTTACGGAAAAGCCCACAAGCTAGACGTGGCCTTACGTGAAATTATTCAAAATGCTCGTGATGCAGTCGTCGCTCGGAAAAATGTCGAAAAGGAATTCGGCGGAAGGATCCGTATCCAAATTCATAAGGAAGCGGATGGCGCATGCTGCATTGATATCTCGGACGACGGGCTCGGTATGTCCGAAAGAGTACTTACTGGACCATTTCTAGATTTTGGCAACTCTTTTTGGGCGTCAACTCTAGTATGTGAGGAGTTTCCGGGCCTAGCTTCTTCAGGGTTTAAGTCCATCGGCCGCTTCGGAATTGGCTTTTACTCGGTCTTTATGGTGGCAGAAAGAGTCACAGTCTTCACCAAGAGGTGGGATGAAGGCCATGACTCAATGAAAACGCTGATGTTTGACAATGGACTAACGTTGCGACCAACCCTGTCCACCCAACGTTCAGCAACCCTCGGCGCGTTTTCGACTCGCGTATCTTTCAAGCTCAAGACCGATATTGGAGATCCTACAATCCAGAAGATTGAGAGACATCGGATGGGTGAGGAGCCGATACTCGTCGAGTTCAGTGACTATTTAGCTGCATTGGTGGCCGGTATAGATGTCTTGGTTGAGTATCGTGAATCGAACGACGGCCCATACATTCAAGTTCATAGACCCCTCGCCGAACTAACGTCCCCAAGCGATCGCATCCGGTGGTTAGAAAAAATCTCATATAGCAAGTACACCAATGCTAAGGTTGAAGATAAAGGAGCCAATCGCCTCCGATTCATTAAGTCGGCAGACGGCAGTATCTGCGGCCTAGCGGCTTTGTCATCTCATATAGCGCACGGCACTGATTTTATGAGCGTTAGATGTATAGGTGGCTTAGCTGTTTCGGTGCACGGGCGAAGTTCTGCAAACTATATAGGTTACTTTGACTATGAACCAGAAACTGCAAAGCGCGAAGCCAGTGGGGGGATTTCGGCACCCTTCGTCCATCTTCAAGCTTGGGCCGATGAACAGGTTGCACTTCTCAAGGCGGGGAACATACCGCCGATTGAATGGGCATCAGCAACCCAGAGCCTTTGCGAAATGGGTATCGACCCTCTCGAAATTGCACAGTTTCTGATTATCACAAAGGACGTACCGGCAATAATTGATCTTAATGTACTAACATTGCTGGCGCGAACTAATGGTATTGCAATACTTAAATCAAGTAACCTCAATATTATTGAGAGTCATTCAGGAATAACGTCCTATAAAGAATTTTCGACTATTCGCCCGATTAGTAATGGTTCATTTCTTTCTCTTGACCTTGACGAGACGGGGCAACCTAAGAACGCGAACAGTTTGATCGGTTGTGTATATAGACACGCTTCATCTCACGGACTATCCGTGACGACGGAAATCATTGACAACGTTGGCCAATCCATTGTGGGGCCGATTCAGGCTCTAATATTGCGGATGTCTTAAGCCCCTTTGCTGGACTACCCGCAAGCCTGGAGACCCTGTGAGAGGTTGGCCGGGGGAAGATGAAAGATGAGAGCGCGCCGCGGCGTATATAGGGATGCGAGACGCGCCGCAAGAATTGGCGCCGCGCTCCACCCGGCTCGCTTTCGCGAGCCACCCTCCCCACAAGGGGGAGGGTTTAGCCGAAGCCCCTCAGGCCTCGGGGTACCACGGTCCCATCACCACTTCGGTGCCATCGGACACCTTCTCGGCGAAGAGCTTCGGGTCGGAGCCCTTGTAGTGGTAGGGGTAGGCGTAGGTGGGCTTGAACTCGGAGACGGCCGACGCCGCCTGGGTCTCGTCCATCGTGTAGGGCAGGTTCATCGGCACGAAGGCGATGTCGATGTCCTTCTGGGCGCGCATCTCGGGAATGTCCTCGGTGTCGCCGGCGATGTAGACCTTCTTGCCGTCGATGGTCAGCACATAGCCGTTGTCGCGGCCCTTGGGATGGTATTTCAGGCGGTCCTCGGTGGTGTTGTAGGCCGGCACCGCCGCGATGGCGATGTCGCCGACCGTCGTCGTCTCGCCATTGCCGATGGCGGTGGCCTTCGCCTTCAGCTCGTCGGACAGCATGGCCATGACGGCCGGGTTGACGACGAGTTTCGTGTCGGGACCGGCCAGGGCGGCGAGCGTCTCTGCGTCGTAGTGGTCGCCATGCTCGTGGGTGATGAGGATGAGGTCTGCCGCCGGGTGGCCGTCATAGGCCGCCTTGCCGCCGACCGGGTCGTTGTAGATCGTCAGACCCGGCGTCGTCATGACGAATGAGGCGTGGCTGATCGGGCTGATGCCGATGGCTCCGCTGTCGGTCTTGTAGCTGTCGGCCTCGTTCGCGGCGCGCGCCGTGAACGGCATGAGGGTGGTGGCGCTCAGGCCGGCAATGCCGGCAATCCCGAGCTGCAGCGTGTCGCGTCGTGTGAATGGCATGGTGTCTCCCTTGATCTTTCTGACGTCCGCCCGAGGTGAACGTCAGCGGAAATGCTTCTTCCCGCATCTGTGGCAAGTCTATGCCGCAACGCCCGGCGGGCAAGACGTGTCACGCGATCGTGAGCGGCGCCGGCGCGCTGCCGCGACGTCACTGCGGCGGACCCGAATTTCACGATTCCGTGTCTTGACGATGCTCGCGGCTCGGCCATCTACTCCTGAACTCAGGCGGAGCGTTACGCGGATTCGGAGGCTCGCAATCCCATGATCAATTTTACCCTCAACGGCGAAGAGAAAAGCTTCGACGGCGACCCGGATACTCCGCTCTTGTGGGTGATCCGCGACTTCGAAAAGCTCACCGGCACCAAGTATGGCTGCGGCATCGCGCAATGCGGCGCCTGCACCGTGCATCTCGACGGCTCGACGCGGCGCTCCTGCGTGACGCCGATTTCCAGCGTCGACGGTTCGGAGGTGACGACCATCGAAGGGCTGGCGGGCGCGGAGGCGGAAGCCGTGCAGAAGGCCTGGGTGGCCATCGACGTGCCGCAATGCGGCTACTGCCAGTCGGGCCAGATCATGTCGGCCGTGGCGCTGCTGCAGTACACGCCGAAGCCGACCGACGAGGACATCGACGGCGCCATGGCCGGCAATATCTGCCGCTGCGCCACCTACCAGCGCATCCGCCAGGCGATCCACGACGCCTCCGACATGATGGAGGGCTGAGCCATGACCATGCACACGACACGCCGCGCCTTCCTCGCCGGCACCGGGCTGGTGATCGGCTTCGCCATCGCGCCGCGCGGCTTTGCGGCTGAGGGCGTGCCGGCGGGCGGCGGCGACGCGCTCGAGGCGATGAACGCCTTCGTCAAGATCGGCACCGACGACACGGTGACCATCCTGTCCAAGCATATCGAGTTCGGCCAGGGTCCGTTCACCGGGCTCGCCACGCTGATCGCCGAGGAGCTCGACGCCGACTGGAGCCAGATGCGCGCCGTGCATTCGCCGGCCGATGACAAGGTCTATGCCAACCTCGCCTTCGGGCTGCAGGGCACCGGCGGCTCGTCGTCGATCGCGAACTCCTGGGAGCAGTACCGCCAGGCCGGCGCCACGGCGCGCGCCATGCTGGTGGCGGCGGCGGCCGAGGAATGGGGCGTGCCCGCGGCCGAGATCAGCGTGTCGAAGGGCAGGATCAGCCATGCCGGCTCGGGCAAGGAGAGCGGTTTCGGCGCGCTGGCCGACAAAGCGGCGCAGCAGACGCCACCCGCGGAAGCAAAGCTCAAGGACCCCAAGGATTTTGTGCTGATCGGCAAGGACCTGCCGAAGCTCGACACGCCGGAAAAGACGAACGGCAAGGCGGTCTACACGCTCGACGTGACGGCCGACAACATGCTGGTGGCGGTGGTGGCGCATCCCGACCATTTCGGCGCGACGGTGAAGTCGTTCGACGATGCCGAGGCGCGCAAGGTGCAGGGCGTCGTTGACGTGAAGCAGGTGCCGCAGGGCGTCGCCGTCTATGCCGACAACACCTATGCGGCGCTGAAGGGCCGCGCGGCGCTCAATGTCGAGTGGGACCTGTCTGGGGCAGAGAAGCGCTCGAGCAGCGAACTCGCCGCTGACTTCTCGTCGCAGATCGGCGGTAGCGACGCGCTCGAGGCGAGCAAGCGCGGCGACGTCGACCAAGCGTTCAGCGAAGACGGCACGGTGAGCCTCGAAGCGGAGATGGTGTTTCCGTTCCTGGCGCATGCGCCGATGGAGCCGCTCGACGCGGTCTTCATCAAGCGCGACGACGGATCGCTCGACGTCTATTCAGGGGCGCAGTTCCCGGCGATGGACCAGGCGACAGCGGCAGAGATCACCGGCGTCGACCCGGCCAAGGTGAGGCTCAACACGCAGCTTGCCGGTGGCAGCTTCGGGCGGCGCGCGCAGTTCGGTTCGCCCTACATGCAGGAAGCAGCGGCGGTGTTCGCGGCGACCGACGGTTCGCGGCCGGTCAAGCACATGTGGACGCGCGAGGACGACATTCGCGGCGGCTTCTACCGGCCGATGTATGTGCACCGCATGAAGGCTTCGATCGACCCGGACGGCAGGATCACCGCCTGGGACCAGACGATCGTCGGCCAGTCGATCATGGGCAAGGCCGATCTCGACGAGACCTCGGTCGAGGGTGCGGCCAACCTGCCCTACGCGATCCCCAACCTGCGCGTCATGTCGCACAATGTGGCGCTGCCCATACCGCCGCTTTGGTGGCGCTCGGTCGGCCACACGCATACCGGCTTCGCCGTCGAGACCTTCGTCGACGAATTGCTGCAGAAAGTCGGCAAGGATCCGGTCGAGGGGCGTCTGGCGCTGCTCGGCGACGAGCCGCGACACATGGGAACGTTGCGAAAGGTTGCCGAAATGGCCGACTGGGGCTCGGCCGTGCCGGAAGGGCGCGAGCGGGGCGTCGCGGTGGTCAAGAGCTTCAACACCTATGTTGCGCAGATCGTCGAGGTGTCGCGCGGCGAAAGCGGCATGCCGAAGGTGCACAAGGTGTGGTGCGCCGTCGACTGCGGTGTCGCTATCAATCCCAACGTCATCCGCGCGCAGATGGAAGGCGGCATCGGCTACGGGCTTGGTGCAGTGCTGTTCGACGAGGTGACGCTCGGCAAGGGCGGCGGCATCGAACAGTCGAACTTTCACGACTACCGGTCGCTGCGCATCAACGAAATGCCGCATGTCGAGGTGGCGGTCATCGCCTCCAGCGAGAAGCCGACAGGCGTCGGCGAACCCGGCACGCCGCCCATCGGGCCGGCGGTCGCCAATGCGTGGCGGCGTCTCACCGGCAGCCCTGTGCGGCGGCTCCCCATCGTTCCAGCAGGCATGGCGTGACAGCATGAAACATCCGAGACTTTCCCTTGCCGGCGGCGCGGCCGCGCTCGCCATGCTGATGCTGTCTGCCGGCGGCGCGTGGGCGCAGGAAGGGCTGAAGGCCCCCGCCGAATTCGACCAGATCACCGACCCGTCGGCGCGGTCGGTGGCGCTGTTCGAGGAGGCCGGCAAGGTCATTCAACACCCGCGCTGCGTCAACTGCCATCCGGCCGGCGACCGGCCGCTGCAGGGCATGGACATGCATCCGCACCAGCCGCCGGTGTTTCGCGGCGAGAGCAATATCGGCATGCCGGGCATGATGTGCGGCACCTGTCACGGCGCCGAGAATGTCGAGATCGTCGGCCAGGCGGCCGACCTGAAGAGCATCCCCGGCCATCCGCTGTGGCATGTCGCGCCGATCGAGATGGCGTGGGAGGGCAAGACGCTCGGCCAGATCTGCGTTCAGATCAAGGATCCCGAGCGCAATGGCGGCAAGACGCTCGATGAGATCGTCGTCCATATGGCCGAGGACAGCCTGGTCGGCTGGGGCTGGAACCCGGGCGCCGGCCGCGAACCGGTGCCGGGCACCCAGGAAGTGTTCGGCGAGCTGATCCGCCGCTGGGTCGCCGACGGCGCGGTCTGCCCGACGGGCTGACCGCTGCGAACACGGCTAGTTGCCGGACGCCGGTTCCGCCTGCCGCTGCTGCAGAAAGGCGCGCACGGCCGGATCGTGCTCGAGCCCGATGGCGCGGTCATAGGCATCGCGGGCCGCCTCCCTGCGACCGAGCCGCGAAAGAAGGACGGCGCGGGCAGCCCAATAGGGCTGGTAGCCGGAAACACGTCCGTCAGAGGCGATGGCGTCGAGCTCGGCAAGCGCCGCCTGCGGTCCATCGGTCTCGGCCAGGGCGATGGCGCGGTTGATGGCGACGACGGGCGACGGCGCGATGGCGGCAAGCGCATCGTAGAGCGTTCGGATGGCCCGCCAGTCGGTGCGGCCGGTGAGCCGCCGCGAGACGTGCGCCGATTGCACCGCAGCCTCCAGCTGGTAGCGGCCGATTGCCTCCATGCCGCTGGCCCGCAGCAAAAGCGACTCGGCCTCTTCGATGAGCGCGACATCCCACAACAGGGTGTCCTGATCGGTTAGCGGAACATACTGACCGGCAGCATCGCGCCGCGCCGGTCGCCGTGCTTCGGCAAACAGCATGAGGGCAAGCAGACCGAGCGTTTCGGGCTCGCTTGGCAGCAACCCGGCGACCAGCCGGCCGAGCCAGATCGCCTCGCCGGCAAGGTTGCGCCGCTTCGTCTCGCCGCCGGACGGGTCGGTCCAGCCTTCGGCGAAGGCGGCGTAGATCGCCGCCAGCACCGCGTCCAGCCGCTCGGCAAGCTCGTCGCCCTCGGGCACGCGGAAGGGAATGCCGGCCTGCTTGATGCGCGCCTTGGCCCGCACCAGCCGCTGGCCCATCGTTGCCGGCGATACGAGGAAGGCGGAGGCGATCGTCGCCGCATCGAGGCCGAGCACGGCCTGCAGCATCAGAGGCGCGCGAATGCCGGCCTCGATCGCTGGATGCGCGCAGGCAAACATCAGCCTCAGCCGCTCGTCGGGGATACTGCCCGTCCATCCAGCCTGCATGGCGCCGTCCATCCGTGCTTCCGCCTCGCCGGCCAACAGTTCGAGATGCGGGCTTGCGTCCTGCGCCCGCTTGCGCCGCCGCGCCGCGTCGACCGACCGACGCCGCGCCACCGTCAGGAGCCACGCTTCCGAATGCTCGGGCACCCCGTCTGTTGGCCATTGCGCAAGCGCGGCGGCAAAGGCGTCGGCCAGCGCGTCCTCGG
>CAMYMG010000043.1 GCA_947259295.1 uncultured Rhizobiaceae bacterium | reverse complement strand
GCGGCGGCCTGGCTCGTCGAGCGCCTCGCGCAGCGCGAGAGCGATGGCAACGGCCTCGTCGCGCTCGCGCGGCGCTTCGACCAGGCAGACGCGCGACACCGCTTCGACAACGTCGCGATCGGGCAGGGCGGCGCGGCGTTCGGCCCATTCATCGGTCGTCTCGGCCGGGCGCAGCGATTCCGACACCAGCGCGGCGCGCAACGATAGTGCCGGCGTCGAGGTGCCGATCTCGGTGACGTCGGCGCGCGTCAGGCCGATGCGGCGCAGGAGCTTGGCAAGGCCGAACTGCGGATGGCCGAGGATGGCGGGACGCGGCATGTCGGCGGCCAGCACCGACCAGGCCCGCTCGTCGAGCTCCCGGTCCAGCCCGGGCAGCACTACCGCTCCCATCGGCAGGCGGGCGATTGCCGCGAGCAGCTCGGCGGTCGCAGGGATGGAGCCGGTCGAGCCGGCGGCGATGACCGGGCCGGCCGGCGGGTTGTTGCGCAGCCGCTCGGCCTCCAGCCGGATCAGCGCGTTGCGATGGGCGGCCGGGTTGGACTGCTGGCGGGCGGCGAGAAAATCCGGCCAGTGCTTGGTGACGATGCCGAGGAACTCGAGGGTCACCTGCCACCAGCCCGACAGGCTGTCGGGCGCGAGCCCGGCGAGGCCCTGCCAGCCGGCGCCCTCGGTCTCGATCTCGTCCATGAGCGCCGCGAGGTCGCGGGATAGCCAGATGGCATCTGCCGGTGAAGCGGGCACGACGACCGGCTCCTGGAAAAGCTGCGCGACATGGGCCGGCAGCCGCTGCTTCCATGCGTGCACAAGCGGCGTGAGATAGAGCAGCCGGTCGAGCGCCGAGATCGGCGGCGCGAGTTCGAGCGCGGCGGAATCGTCCTCGCCGAAGATCGCCTCGTCCTCGTCGAATTCGCCGAGCGGCTTTACCACGGGCAGGATCGCGGCGCCGGCCGTCGCGCGGTCGGCAAAGATCGCCCGGAGCGCGCGGGCTGCACGGCGGGTGGGCACATAGATAGTGACGCCGGCAAGCGCCAGCGGATCTCCGTCAGCGGAAAAGCCCGGCACGAGCACGCCAGACAGCAGGGCATCGGCCAGCGTCGGAAGGAAGGCTGCGCCGGGCGGAATGGAGGCGACGCGCGGGTCGCTCATGCCCCTGCGGCCACCGCCGCCTCGGCGAGCGGAATGGCATCCGGCGTGCCGACGGTGATCCAGCGGCCGTCCATCTTCATGCCGTAGAGCCGACCGGCGGCGATGGCGGCATCGAAATAGCGGTTGAGCGAAGCCGGCCCCTCGGCCACGCCGGTGAAGAGCGTCGGATTGACGATCGCCGCGCCGGCATAGATCAGCCCGTCGGGCGCACCGGCGGCGCGGCTGAGGCGGCCGGCTTCATCGACGAGGAAATCGGTGCCGCCCGAGTGGCCGGTTACGGAATCAAGGTCTGCCAGCATGAGCAGAATATCCATCTTCGCAGCATCCCAGGCAAGGGCGAGGCGGTCGAGGTTCGGTTCGCCCCGGTCGAGCCAGAAAGTGTCGGCGTTGAGGATGTAGAAGGGTTCAGGCCCGAGCGCGGGCAGCGCCTTGACGATGCCACCGGCAGAATCGAGCAGGCCCTCGCTTTCGTCGGAGATCACCGTCTGCGGCGTGGCGCGGCGGGCGAGATGGTCGGCGATCTGCTGCGGAAAATAGTGAACGTTGACGACGGCCCGCGTCACGCCGGCCGCTTCCAGAGTGTCCAGTCCGCGATCGAGCAGGGTTCGTCCGGCGATTTCGACCAGCGGCTTGGGGATCGTGTCGGTGATCGGCCGCATGCGCTTGCCGAGCCCGGCGGCGAGCACCATGGCGACCCTTGGCTTGGGGTTCATGACGCATCCCCGATCAGCCCGTGCTGTCGATAGAAGCCCTGCAACTCGGCGAGCGCCGGGTGGGCGAGCGCGCGGTTTAGATAGTCGCGGATGCGGGGCAGATGCCTGAGGTAGGCCGGCTTGCCGTCGCGCTCGTTCAGCCGGACGAAGATGCCGAGGATCTTGGAATTGCGCTGCGCCGCCATGATGGCATAGGCCTCGGCAAAGTCCGCCTCGTCGAAGGCCCCCAACCTGTGGCGGGCGGAGGTGTAGGCGGCGAGGGTCGAAGCCTCCACCTCGGGCGGGACGGTGACACGTGCATCCATCGCCAACGAAGCCACGTCATAGGCGGAGGGGCCCCACAGCGCGTCCTGGAAGTCGATCAGGCCGAGCCGATCGTGCCCTTTCCGATCACCGCGCCAGATCAGGTTCGGCGAATGGAAGTCGCGCAGCATCAGCGTCATTTCGGCCGTCTCTAGCCGGCTAATTACCTTGGTCCATTCTTGCCGGAACGCGTCGCGCAACGGCGCCCCGGCCGGCTTGCCGGTCACATGGGGGTGGTACCAGTCGACCAGCAGGTCGACCTCGATCAGCATGGCGTCGCGGTCGAAGGGCGGCACTTCGTGGACGACACCCGGTGCTGCGGCGAGCCGGCGCGACCACGACCGCGCGTGGAGCGTGGCCAGAAGCTCGGCAGCGGCGGCATAGCGCTCCGCAATCGGCCGGCCTTCGGCATCGAGCACGCCTTCCGAGCCGAGGTCGGAGATCAGCAGAAAGCCCTGCGCCAGGTCCTGCTCGAAAATCTCGGGCACGGCAAAACCTTCCGCCGCCAGCGCCCGGTCGATGGCTACGAAAGCGGCGACCGAGCGCGCCGTATGAGCAATTTCGGCATAGGGCTTGCCGTCGCGCACCGGCGGCCCGAGCACCAGCTCCGGCGCGTTCATCAGGATCAGCGGCACGCTCCCCGGTTGCAGCACTTTTTCATAGGAACGCGCCGAAGCGTCCCCGGCAAAATGGCTCCGTTGCGCCTCGCCATAGCCCCGCGCCGCCAGGAACTCGCGCGCGGCGAGCGAGCGGGCGATCCGTTCGAAAGCCGGGCCGCTCCCCGCGACCCGCGCCAGCCGGCCATCGCCCTCATGCACGAGCTCGACCTGCAGCGTGTCGTCGGGCAGGAGGCCACCGGCGCGGTCCGGCCACTCGATAAGCGCCGCGCCTTCGCCAAGCATCTCGTCGAGGCCGAGTTCGTCGAGTTCGTCGGGCGAGGACAGCCGGTAGAGGTCGAGATGATGGATAGGGACGCGCGTCTCGTAGGATTGCACCAGCGTAAAGGTTGGGCTCGGCACCTCCAGTCCCGGGTCGCCCGACATCGCACGGATGAGGCCGCGCGCCAGCGTCGTCTTACCCGCCCCGAGGTCGCCGGACAGGGCCAGCACGTCGCCCGGCCGAAGTGCCATGGCGAGATCCTCACCAAGCATCGTGGTAGCCTTCTCGTCGGGCAGGAAGCGTTCAATCATGGCGCGGTCGCTCGGCGCTGCGATCACTCGGCAGCTTCGCGAATGCCGTTCGGCGCGGTCGGAAACAGGCAGATGACGGTGGTGCCGACATTCTCGGCAGTCTCGATGCGCACGCTGCCGCCATGCAGTTCGACGAAGCTCTTGACGATCGACAGGCCAAGCCCCGCACCGCGGCGGCGGCCGCCATTGCTGCGCGGCTCGAAGCGGCGAAACACGGTGTCCAGTACCTCGGGCGGGATGCCCGGTCCGTCGTCATGCACGGAAAATTCGGTGCCGATCTCGAGCTTGCGGCAGGTGAGCGTGATGGTGCTGCCATCCGGTGCATAGT
Source organism: uncultured Rhizobiaceae bacterium (assembly GCA_947259295.1). Taxonomy (GTDB): domain Bacteria; phylum Pseudomonadota; class Alphaproteobacteria; order Rhizobiales; family Rhizobiaceae; genus CAMYMG01. The sequence continues at coordinate 23,046 of CAMYMG010000043.1, read as the reverse complement.
TCACGGCGTTCGAGAGCAGATTGTAAAGGATCTGGCGGACGCGGATCTCGTCGCCGCTGAAGAATTCCGGCGCCATCGCGGCATCCACGCGAAGCTCGATCGAATGCTCGCTCAGCCGGTCGCCGATCAGTTCGGCCGCGGCGTCGATCGTCCGCCTGACGCTCACCTCGGCAATCTCGAGTTCCATGATGCCGGCGTCGACCGTCGCCAGGTCGAGAATGTCGTTGACGATGGTCAGCAACACCGACGACGACGAGCCGATATGGCCGAGATATTCGCGCTGGCGCGGCTCCAGCGGCCCGGTGTCGGGCAGCGCCAGAAGCTCGGTAAAGCCGATGATGTTGGTCAGCGGCGAGCGCAGCTCGTAGGATACGTGCTGGACGAAGTCGTTCTTCAGCTGGTCGGCCTTCAGCAGCGCCTCGTTCTTTTCCTTGAGTGCGCGCTCGATGTTCACGCGGTCGGTGACATCGACGAAAGTCATCATGACATGGCCGTTGGGCAGGTGAATGACGGCGTAGCCAAGCACCGTGCCGTCTGTCAGTTCTGCCTGGCCGCGCCGGTCCTGCCGCTCCTCGTCGAAGCCGGTGACGGCGGCGACGAAACCCGGCCATGGGCTATCCTTGACCAGCGGCTCGCACTGCGCGCGGATGGCGGATATGTGGGTCTTCTTCTCAACCACGTCGGCCGTCAGGTTCCACAGCGCGTTGAAGGCCGGGTTGGACAGTCGGATGCGGCCGTCGGGGCCGAACACGGCGACCCCCTCGGCGAGATTGTCGAGCGTCTCGCCCTGCACGCGCACGGCAGTGTTGTAGCGGCTTTCGAGATCCATTCTTTCCGTCAGGTTCTCGAAGACCCAGGTGACGCCGCCCTTGGGCTGCGGATTGGCGACTACACGGATCGTGCGACCGTCGGGAAGATGCCACCAGTGCACCTGCGAATCCACCGAACGGTAGGCGCCGAGCAAGGTCTCCTTCCAGCGCCGCCATTCCGGCTGCTCAGCGATCTTCCCCTCGCTGCGCAGGCGGTCGATCATCAGTGCATTGTCGGGAGCGCTGGCCAGGAAGGCGCCGTCGAAATCCCACAGCTTCTGGAAGGCCTGGTTGTAGAAGCGCAGCTTCTCGCTGCTGTCGAAGATGGCTACCGCCGTGGTCAGCTGGTCCAGCGTGTCGGCATGGCTGCGGACCATGCGCTCATATTCTTCGCGCGTCGCTTCGATCTCGTTCTTGTCGAGGGCCAGCCCGGCCGAGCCTTCGCCGGCCGCGAAATCCGTCACCGCGAAGACCTGGCGATCGCCGCCGACGACCGTCGACAGGGTTTGCTGGAAGACCGGCCGCACCAGATGCTGCTCGCGGATCGCGTCGCGCGCCTGGGTGCCGAGAAATTCGCGGCCTTCGCGGATTGCCGTCTCCGGATCCGGCGCCTCGACGGCGGCGGCGTAGGCGCGGTTGACCCATCGCAACTGCCCGTCCGCGGCCCTGATCCAGAAGGGGATGTCGATCGCATCGATGAGGCCGAGCATGCTGTCGCGTTCCGCGACTAGGCGCTGGTTGTCCATGCGCAGCCGGGCCTGAAGACGCTGCGATTCCGACAGCGAGATGAAGCGCACGATGACATGGCCGGCGGTCTTGCGGCCCTGAACCTCGAGCGGCGCGCCGTTCTGGCTTTCGATGACGATATCGAAAGCCGTGCCCTTCTCGCGCAATGCGGTAATGGCGTTTTCCAGGCTGGCGGCCGAGCGCGGCATCAGCCAGCGGCCGAAGGCCAGGAACGAGGCGCGCTCTTCCGGCGCGCCGCTCTCCGGAGGCAGCAGGCCGATCAGTTCGGGCTTCCGGTTGTCGTTGATGTTCCAGACGATGACTCTGAGATCGCGAAGGTTGAGCAGGGCATCAGAGCGCTGGACCGCCGCATTGAGGTCGGCGATCTTGCCGCGCAACGCGACGTTTTCGCTGGTCGTCTTGGCGCGCTCGCGAATGAGGAAGATGGCCGACAGCAGGGCCGCCCCCATGACGCCCGCAAACATCGCCAGTTGCATGACTTCGAAGGCGCTCAGCGAATAGGTGGAACCGGGAAGCTTGACGTTCTGCGCGCGGGCGATACCGACACCGAGCAGCGCAGTGGCCGCCGAGGCGCCAAGCAGACGCTTCGACGCGCGCAATGCGAAGCGACGTGATGGCGTGGCGCCGGCTATCCCCTGCCTGACCCCGGAATCCTCTATTCCGCCAGAATCGGCTTTTCCCGACTGACGCGGGTCTTCCCCCGGCATGTCTTGTTCCTCTCCGCCGCCTGCTGCAAGACCGCCCTGACGCGCGCCTCCGTTGATTGCCGCCGAAGCGGAGGCGTCGCGAATCACCTACCATAACGCTTGTGCGAATCGGCGTGAAGAAGCTTGCGGCGCAAAAGTAAAGCCGGACGGAATGTCAACCGCCCGGCTTCAATATCTAGTAGCTGATGCCGCTATGGTTAATAGCGATAGTGTTCAGGCTTGAAAGGTCCCTGCGGGGTCACGCCAATATAGGCAGCCTGCTCGCCGGACAGTTCAGTCAGCTTGGCGCCCAGCTTGTCGAGATGCAGGCGCGCCACCTTTTCATCGAGATGCTTGGGCAGCACATAGACTTCATTCTTGTAGTTTTCGCCGCGCACGAACAGTTCGATCTGCGCCAGCACCTGGTTCGTGAAGGAGGCCGACATGACGAAGCTAGGATGTCCGGTGGCGTTGCCGAGGTTAAGCAGGCGGCCTTCCGACAGCAGGATCATCCGCTTGCCGTCCGGAAACGAGATCATGTCGACCTGCGGCTTGACGTTGGTCCACTTCAGATTGCGCAGCGCCGCGACCTGAATCTCGTTGTCGAAATGGCCGATATTGCCGACGATCGCCATGTCCTTGAACTTGCGCATGTGATCGATCGTCACGACGTCCTTGTTGCCGGTCGTGGTGATGATGATGTCCGCGGTGGGTGCGGCATCTTCGAGCGTCACCACCTCGAAGCCGTCCATCGCGGCCTGCAGGGCGCAGATCGGATCGACCTCCGTCACCTTGACACGGGCGCCGGCGCCGCTCAGCGATGCGGCCGAGCCCTTGCCGACATCGCCATAGCCGCAGACGACGGCGACCTTGCCGGCCATCATGACGTCGGTGCCGCGGCGGATGCCGTCGACAAGCGATTCCTTGCAGCCATACTTGTTGTCGAATTTCGACTTGGTGACCGAGTCATTGACGTTGATCGCCGGGAAAGGCAGCAGGCCCTTCTTCTGCAACTGGTAGAGCCGGTTCACGCCAGTCGTCGTCTCTTCGGTAACGCCGCGGATCGAAGCCTTCTGCTTGGCGAAGAAACCGGGCGTTTCGGCCAGGCGCTTCTTGATCTGGGCGTAGAAGTATTCCTCCTCCTCGCTGGTCGGCTTCGACAGCACATCCTCGCCGGCCTCGGCGCGGGCGCCGATCAGGATGTACATGGTGGCGTCGCCGCCATCGTCGAGGATCATGTTGGAGGTGCCGCCGTCGGCCCACTGGAATATCTGGTCGGTGTAGGCCCAGTACTCCTCGAGCGACTCGCCCTTGACCGCGTAGACCGGGATGCCGGCCTCGGCGATCGCCGCCGCGGCATGGTCCTGGGTCGAGAAGATGTTGCACGAGGCCCAGCGGATTTCGGCGCCCAGCGCCTTCAGCGTCTCGATCAGCACTGCTGTCTGGATGGTCATGTGCAACGAGCCGGAGATGCGCGCGCCCTTCAGCGGCTTGTCGGTGCCGAATTCCTCGCGACAGGCCATCAGGCCCGGCATTTCTGTTTCGGCGATCTCGATCTCCTTGCGGCCCCAGCCGGCAAGCGAAATATCGGCGACGTGGTAGTCCTTGGCCATTGTCATGCTCCGCATCCTGTCATTGAAGATCGTCGAGCGCTGGCCCGGCTCGGGGCGGCGTCGCGAATGTGCGCCGTGACTAGCAGATCGCGCCGAAATCGACAATGGGATATAAAGAAATCTTTATCCCTGCATATGTTTGCAGGTCAGGCTTCCTCGCCGAAGCGGGTGGCCACCAGTTCCTCGATCGCCGCCATCGCCTTCTCGGCCTCCGGGCCGCTGGCAGTGACACGAACCGAGCAGCCGGGACTGGCGGCCAGCATCATCAGGCCCATGATCGACGTACCGCCCACCGTGGTCCCGTCCTTCTCGACATGAATGCTGGCATCGAAAGAGCCTGCGACCTGGACGAATTTGGCGGAGGCCCGCGCATGCAGGCCGCGCTGGTTGATGATCTTGAGATCACGCACGATCAGGCCGTCGACCGATGGTGCGAGCCCGGTCATTTGGTGGCCAGAAGCTGGCTGGCGACATTGATATATTTGCGGCCGGCGGCCTGGGCCTGCTCCACGGCGGTCGCCAGATCGCCCGTCTTGCGCACGCTGGACAGCTTGATCAGCATCGGCAGGTTCATGCCGGCTATCACCTCGATATGCCCCGATTCCATAACCGAAATTGCCAGGTTGGACGGGGTACCGCCGAACATGTCGGTGAGCACGACGACGCCAATGTCCTGGTCGACGCGCGCCACGGCATCGATGATGTCCTGGCGGCGACGCTCCATATCGTCATCGGCGCCAATGGCAACGGTCTCGAAATTCTCCTGCGGACCAACGACATGCTCCACGGCATTGCGAAACTCTTCGGCCAACTGACCGTGCGTCACAAGCACGAGACCGATCATTCTTCCCTGGCTCCCGTCATCGTCCGTTCACCGGCTTTGTGTATGCTTCGGTACCCGCCGGCTTAATCCGGCTGACGGGAGGGCTATCTTGTCGACCGACGAAGCGTTGACAAGCCCAAAAGTGCCTCCGCCCAAGCCATTTTGACGCATTGCAGCATTAAATTTCGTTCACGGTCATCCAAAAGGAGGCAGCGAGAGGCTTGCCGCTACGGCAAACACGGCGCCTTGTCGATCCCCGGCCGGCAGCACCAGAGATTTCACCATGCAGCCCTCGATCGTCCCGGACACCGCCTCTGGGAAGCGCGGCGCGCTGCCGTCGTCGGTGAGCCGGACATGCAGGTCGATGATCGTTGCAGGTTCCCATTCCATCGCGACGGGACCTAGGCCGCGTATTTCGGCGAGCCCTGCGATGGTGTCCGGCGCGGTGCACCTGACGCGCCCGTGTCGCGCCGACAGGAAAACCTGGTCGTCGCCGACGAGACGCGCGAACAGCCCATGGGAACGGCCATGCGCGATCAGCGCAAGCGCCAGGCCCGTCTTGCCCGACCCGGATTCGCCGCTGATCAGGACGCCGCGGTCGCCGAGCACGACGGCGCTGGCGTGGATGTTGTTGGCCATCTTCTAGCCGTCGGCCGGCAACGTCACGGTAAATCGGGCGCCGTGGATCTCGCCGGGCTTGCCGCCCATGATGTTTTCAGCCGTCAACGTACCGCCATGCGCCTCGACGATCTGGCGGCTGATCGACAGGCCAAGGCCGGAGTTCTGGCCAAACGCCTCGCCGGAAGGGCGATCGGTGTAGAAGCGCTCGAAGATGCGCTCGACATTGTCGGCGCGGATGCCCGGCCCGTTGTCGTCGACATTGAGGATGATGCGCTTGCCGACGCGCGACAGCGAAATGGTGATGCGGCCGGTGTCCTCGGGCACGAAGGAGCGCGCGTTCTCAATCAAATTGGTGATGACCTGGCCGAGCCGCAGGTCGTGGCCGACCACCATGAAGCGGTTGGCGGCCGACTTGTCGGTCTTGAAGTCGATCTCGACCACCTTCCGGTGGCGGCCGGAATCGCGTGAAACGCCGATCAGGTCGGCGACGAATTTTTTCAGGTCCATGCGCCCGGCATCCTCGCGCGCAAGCTCGGCGTCGAGGCGGGATGCGTCGGAAATATCGGTGATCAGCCGGTCGAGACGGCGAACGTCGTGCTGGATGATCTCCATCAGACGGCCGCGCGACACCTCGGTCTTGGCGATCGGCAGGGTTTCGACGGCGCTGCGCAGCGAGGTCAGCGGGTTCTTGAGTTCGTGGCTGACATCGGCGGCGAAGCTCTCGATGGCCTCGATCCGGGCGTAAAGCGCGTTGGTCATGTCGCGCACTGCCACCGAAAGATTGCCGATCTCGTCCTGCCGGTCGGAGAAATCCGGGATCTCCTCGCGGTTCTTGACGCCGCGCCGCACCCGGACCGCTGCGGCGGCGAGTCGGCGCAGCGGCTGGGCGATGGTCGAGGCCAGCATCACCGATAGCAGCACGTTGACCAGCGCAGCCACGCCGAAGACGCGCAGGATCGCCCTGCGCTCGGCGGCAACGATCTTGTCGATGTCGCCACCCTGCGTCGACAGCATGAGCACGCCGAGCACGGCGCGGAAGCGCTGCACGGGAACCGCGACGGAAACGATCTGCTCGCCCTGCTCGCTGATGCGCACCACGGAGGAGGGAATGCCGGTCAGCGCGTTCATCACTTCCGGAAAGGCCGATCCGTTGCCGCCCGGCTGCTCGCGGTAGAGCGGCAGATCGGTGCGGCGGAAGAGGCCGGTGATGAAGCGCTGCACATTGTCGAGGATGCCCGGCACCTCTTCGTCCATCGACGGCAGGTCGTAGCGCAGGATCTGGCCGCGCGAATAGAGGTGCCGCGAATCGAGCAGCAGGTTGGCGTCGCGGTCATAGATGCGTGCCCGGGTCCTGGTCGGCGAAATCAGCCGCCGCAGGACCGGTGCCACGCGTTCCGGATTGATCGGAAAATCCAGGCTGTCCAGCTGGTCGGAACCCGGCCCGAGACTCTCGCCCGCCTGGAGTTCCAGGAGCTTTTCAGGATCGATGCGGATCGAATCGGTTTCGATCGTCGCGGAGGACGCGATCGCGCCGGCGATGATCTCGCCCTGCGTCATCAGGCTTTCGACGCGCGCCTCGATAAGCCCGTCGCGGAACTGGTTGAGATAGAGGATGCCGACGACGAGGACGCAGAGCGCCGCGAGATTGAGGACGAGAATGCGACGGGTCAGGCTCGAGAAGATGTAGTGGCCGAGGAACCGCTGCAGGCGGATTTTTGCGCGCCCGAGAAATGAAGGCAGGAGCTTCGCCGGCCGCCTGGCGACCGACCTATTCTTGAGCTCTGCTTCGATGGCCATCAGGCAGTCGTTCCCGGTTCATGCCTCGCGAAACCGGTAGCCCACTCCGTAAAGCGTTTCGATCATCTCGAAATCGTCATCGACCTGCTTGAACTTCTTGCGCAGGCGCTTGATGTGGCTGTCGATCGTCCGGTCGTCGACATAGACCTGCTCATCATAGGCCGAATCCATCAGCGCATCACGGCTTTTTACGACTCCGGGCCGCTGCGCCAACGAATGCAGGATGAGAAACTCCGTCACGGTCAGCGTCACCGGCTCGCCGCGCCAGGTGCAGGTATGGCGCTCCTGGTCCATGACGAGCTGGCCGCGTTCCAGCGAGCGGGCCTGCTGATTGGGGGTCTTGGCGGCGGCCTCGCGGGCGCTTGCGCGGCGCAGCACGGCCTTCACGCGCTCGACAAGCAGGCGCTGCGAGAAGGGTTTGCGGATGAAATCGTCGGCGCCCATCTTGAGACCGAACAGCTCGTCGATCTCATCGTCCTTGGACGTCAGGAAAATCACCGGCAGGTCCGTCTTCTGGCGCATGCGGCGCAGCAGTTCCATGCCGTCCATGCGCGGCATCTTGATGTCGAGGATCGCGAGGTTCGGCGGACGCGCGGCGAGGCCCTCCAGCGCCGACGCACCATCGGTGTAGGTCTCGACGCGGTAACCCTCGGATTCGAGCGCGATCGAAACGGACGTCAGAATGTTGCGGTCGTCATCGACAAGCGCGATCGTTGCCATATCTAGCGGCTCCCTCATGAGCGGGTGTCCCTTCCTGCTTTGAGAAGCGGCAATTGCGGGACAAATTGGGTACAAATTGTGGCACGGATTTCAGTCCGTGTCGAAGGGGTCCCACCGGTCGGTGGTCTTCGCAAACGCCGGGGTCAATGGATGGTTTCCTTGAACGCAGCAACAGGCCAAGACTGCCCAATGCTTGAGCAGGCCTGCTCATATAAACGATTTAAACGAATTCTAAAATCTTTAAATCGATTAATGATTTGAAATCATTTGGCTTTTCTGTTTCGACCGGATTGCCCTCTCGGAAAGGGTGCCGCCCGGCAGAGCCGGCCCATCGACAGGTGAGGGTATCAGATGACTGCAACCGGAATCCACGATCCAGCGCTCGGGATTGACCAGATCGGCCTGCAAACGTCGGGGGCCGTGCGCTATAATTTTTCTGCGGCCGAACTGTACGAGCACGCGATCTCGCGGGGCGAGGCGCGACTCACGGCCGATGGCGCACTGGTCGCCTATACGGGCAATCACACCGGACGCTCACCGAAGGACAAGTTCATCGTCCGCGACCGGAACACCACGCCGACCGTATGGTGGGACAACAACAAGCCGATGGCGCCGGAAGCCTTCGACCGGCTGCACGCGGATTTCCTGGTCCATGCGGCAGATCAAGACTTGTTCGTGCAGGACCTGATCGGCGGCGCCGACGCGGTACACAGGCTGCAGACCCGGGTCGTCACCGAATACGCCTGGCACTCCCTCTTCATCCGCAATCTGCTGATCAGGCCCGCCGCCTCGGACCTCCCGGATTTCGTGCCGCAGATGACGATCATCGACCTGCCGTCCTTTCGTGCGGACCCAGCGCGGCATGGCACAAGCTCGGAGACGGTGATTGCGATCGATCTGACGCGCATGATCGTGCTGATCGGCGGCACAGCCTATGCCGGCGAGATGAAGAAGGCCGTGTTCACCGCGCTCAACTATCTGCTGCCCGACCGGGGCGTCATGCCCATGCACTGCTCGGCGAATGAGGGACCGGACGGCGACGCCGCCGTGTTCTTCGGCTTGTCGGGCACGGGCAAGACGACGCTTTCGGCTGATCCGGCACGCACCCTGATCGGCGACGACGAGCATGGCTGGGGACCGGACGGCATCTTCAACTTCGAAGGCGGCTGCTACGCCAAGACAATCCGCCTGTCGGCCGAGGCGGAACCCGAGATCTTCGCCACCACGCAGCGCTTCGGCACGGTGCTCGAAAATGTCGTGCTCGACGACCGGCGCCGGCCCAACTTCGATGACGGGTCGCTGACCGAGAACACACGCTGCGCCTACCCGCTGGACTTCATTCCGAATGCCAGCCCGACCGGCCGGGCCGGTCACCCGAAATCGGTCATCATGCTGACGGCCGACGCCTTCGGCGTGATGCCGCCGATCGCCAAGCTCACGCCGGCGCAGGCGATGTACCACTTCCTGTCAGGCTACACCGCGAAGGTGGCCGGCACGGAGCGCGGCGTCAGCGAGCCAGAAGCCACCTTCTCGACCTGCTTCGGCGCACCCTTCATGCCTCGCCACCCGTCGGAGTACGGTGCGCTGCTGAAACAGCTCATCGCCGGCCACGGCGCGGCCTGCTGGCTGGTCAATACCGGCTGGACCGGGGGCGCCTACGGCACCGGCCGGCGCATGCCCATCAAGGCGACGCGCGCGCTGCTGTCTGCCGCTCTCGACGGATCGCTCGACGCCGTGGAGTTCCGCACGGATCCGCATTTCGGTTTCGCCGTGCCGGTCGCTGTTCCCGGCATCGAGCGCGCCATTCTCGATCCGCGGTCGACCTGGGGCGACCGGTCGGCCTATGACCGCCAGGCGAGCCGTCTGGTCGGCATGTTCATCGACAATTTCGAGAAGTTCGAAAGCCATGTCGATGCTGCGGTCATGGGCGCTGCACCCCGCACGCAGGAAGCCGCCGAGTAGCCGGAATGACAGGCCGGACAAAGGAGCCGGCCTGCTTCATCGCTACTTCAGTTCCACTGCAACAGCCGATACGTCGGGCGCCACCTCGATCATGCCGTTCTCGGCAAGAAACCGTGCGAAGCGCCGGTAGCGGCCGTGGTCAAGGGCTGCCGGACGCTTGGCAAAGCGCGGCAGCGTGTCCGTCCAGGCCTGCCGGTTGAGCGCATCGTCAAGATCGGGATAGGCACGAACGAACAGGTTCCACGCCTCGTCCGGATGGTTGACCAGATAGAGCGCGCCCTTCTCCACGGCGTCGAGAAAACGCGGCAGGCGATCGTCCGGCAAAAGCTCGTCACGCGTCACGAAGATCAGCTCGTCATAGGCCGGGACGCCATGCTCCTCGGGATAGAAGGCCCGGCCCGGGTGCCCCTCCAGGCGCATCTGCGTCAGTTCGAAATTGCGGAAGCCACCTATCGTCGCGTCGACCCGACCCCCGGCCAATGCGGCCGTCAGGGCGAAATTGACGTTGACCAGGCTGACATCGGCGAGACTGAGGCCGACGCTTGCCAGCATCTGCGACAGCAGCACCTGCTCGAAGCCGGAGACCGAATAGCCGATCGTCCTGCCTTTCAGATCGGCGAGGCTCGCCACCGGGCCGTCGGCAAGAACCGTAATGCTGTTCAGCGGCGTTTCGACCAGCGTGCCGAAGCGCTTGAGAGGCAGGCCGGCGGCATGATCGAGATAGAGATTCGGCTGGTAGTGGATGCCGATATCGGCCTGCCCGGCAGCAACCAGCCGCGGCACCGAGGCGGGATCGGACGGTGCGATCAGCTCGACATCGAGCCCGGCGGCTTCGAAGAGCCCAAGCTGCTTCGCAACCACGATCGACGCATGGTCCGGATTGACGAACCATTCGAGCAGCACGGTCAGCTTGTCTGCAGCCCGTGCCCGGCCGCCCAGCAGGGCCGGCAGCATCAGTCCTGCGGCGAGGAAAGCGCGTCTGTTCATCGTGATCGGTCCTTCATTGATTACTAGCCCAGGGGATGAGGCGTGGCGCCAGCCGGTCGACCGCGTGGCGCATCAGCAGGGTGAAGATCGCCAGGATGGCCATCGCCACGAACACGGTTGCCGTCTGCATGCGGGCATTGGCCTGCACCATGATGAAGCCGAGCCCTGCCGAGGCGCCGACCCATTCGCCGACCACCGCGCCGAGCGGTGCCAGCGGCGCGGAGACGCGGAGGCCCGAAAGCAGGCTCGGCAGGGCCAGCGGCGCGCGCACATGGATCAGGCTCTGCCAATGGGTCGCATCCGTCATTGCCGTGGCATCGACAAGGTCCGGATCGGTCCTGCGCAGCCCGTCGGCAAATGCCGAGGCCACCGGAAAGAAGATGATGATCATCGCCATGATCACCTTCGAGCCCATACCGAAGCTGAACCAGACGACCAGCAGCGGCGCGATGACGAACACCGGCAGGGCCTGCATCACGAGCAGCAGCGGCCAAAGATTGCGGCCGAGACGCGGAAACGCCGCCATCAGCAGCGCGATACCGGCCCCCGCACCGGCGCCAAGGACAAAGCCGAGCAGGATCTCGGTGGCAGTGGTCAGGCTGTGACGCGCGAAGAACAAGGGCTGGCGCAGGAAGGCGTCGGCAACATCGGTCGGCCCCGGCAGCACGTAGCGCGGGGGGTCGAACAGCCAGATGGCGCCCTGCCAGCTCAACAGCAGTACCAGTGCGATCGTCGCGCCGCGCCGCAATCCCGCTTTCATGGCCGCCGCAGCCGGGAAGGGTCCGCCGTACTCTGTTGTGGCCAGAACTCGTGGAAATGGTGCACCGGCCCGTGGCCGGAGCCGACCGACAGCTGGTCGGCCGCGCCGATTGCGGCAGTCAGGTAGCGCTTGGCGCGTTGGACGGCCTCCACAACTGCCACGCCCTTGGCAAGTTCCGCGGCCAGTGCGCTCGACAGCGTGCAGCCGGTGCCATGTGTTCGATGGGTCGGCACACGGGCGGCATCGAACCAGGTCACGCCCTCCGCCGACGCCATCACGTCCGGACTGCCATCGCCGGCGAGGTGACCGCCCTTGACCAGCACGGCAGACGGGCCGAGGGCGCGCAGGCGGCTGGCCTGGCCGGCCATGTCATCGCGGTTGCCGGCCACCGGTTCACCAAGCAGCGCCGCCGCCTCCGGCAAATTCGGGGTGAGCAGCGTGGCGACCGGCATCAGTCTGTCGCGCAGCACGGACACCGCTTCCGGGTCGAGCAAGGGCGCGCCGCCCTTGGCGATCATCACCGGGTCGAGCACGATCGGCAGTCCGCGATGCGGCCGCAGCTGCCCCGCGACGGCCGCGGCAATCTCGCCATTGGCAATCATGCCGATCTTGACCGCGTCTACCCGGATATCGGCAAACACCATGGCGATCTGCTCGGCCACGAATTCTGCCGGCAGCGCATGGACGCCGGACACGCCTTGCGTGTTCTGCGCGGTCAGCGCCGTCAGCGCCGCCATGCCGTAAACCCGGCAGGCGGCGAAGGTCTTGAGGTCGGCCTGGATGCCGGCGCCACCGGAAGGATCGGAACCGGCGATGGACAGGACATTGCTGATCATCAGCGCCAGGCCTTGATCTCGTCGGCAATCCTCTTTGCTGCCGCCTGCGGGTCGGGCTGGCCGCAGATCGCCGAAACGACGGCCAGTCCCTGCGCCCCGGTCGTCAGCACGGCGGCGGCATGCTCCGCCTTCAGCCCGCCAATAGCGACCGCCGGTAACGGCGAGGCCGCGACCAGGCGCGCCAGCCCGTCCAGCCCTACCGGCTGCTTGTGATCCGGCTTGGTCGGCGTGGCGAATACCGGCCCCAGCCCGGCATAGTCCACAATCCGTGCATCGATCCCGGCGGCGAGAGCCTCGGTCTCGGCCGAGACGCCAAGTATCATGTCACGTCCGATGCGCGCGCGCGCCGCCTGTGGCGTGGAGTCGTCCTGGCCGATATGCAGCCCGTCGGCGCCGATCTCCACCGCCGCCTCGACATCGTCATTGACGAGCAGTAGGGCGCGGGTGGACGCAAGGGCTGTCTTCAGCGCAAGACCCGCCTCGATGCGTGCGGCGGTCGTGGCGTGCTTGTCGCGCAGCTGGACCATGGTCACCCCGCCCGCCACGGCGGCGCGCGCCGTTTCCACCATTCCCGCCCCGGCGCACAATTCTGGGTCGAGCACCAAGTAGAGCGATAGGTCGAAGCGCATCAAGCGGCCTCGATCTTCGACCCGGCCGCGAGACCGGCACCGTCGAGCGCCGCCAGGGCATCGAGAAACCGCCAGCCGAAGGAACCCGGCCCCGACGCGCCATCGGTGGCCCGCTCGCCGGCCACCGCAAACATCGCCAGCGCCGCAACCGTCGCCTCGAAGGGAGCGTCAGGCTCGACCGCGGCGAAGGCCCCGACAAGGCAGGTCAGCGAGCAGCCGAGCGCGGTCACCTGCGGCATCAGCCGCGAGCCGCCGGAAATGCGCGCCGCGCGTGCGCCATCCGTCACGAAATCGGTCGCGCCGGTGACTGCGACGACCATTTGGTGGCGTTGCGCCAGCGCTGTGGCGGAGGCTTCCGCCTGCTCGACCGGATCCCCGCTGTCGACGCCCTGGCCGGAACTCTGGCCGCCGGCCAGCGCGATGATCTCCGAGGCATTGCCGCGGAGGATGGTCGGGCCGAGCGCCAGGAGGTCGGCGGCGACGCCGCGCCGGTATGCGGTGGCGAAATGCGCCACCGGATCGAGCACCCATGGCTTGCCGGCCCTGGCGGCAGCGCGCGCAGCCGCCAGCATGCCGCCGGTCCAGCCGGGCGAAACTGTCCCGATATTCACGGTCAGCGCCCCGGCAATGCCGGCAAACTCGGCAGCCTCTTCCTCGGCATGCACCATGGCAGGCGAGGCGCCTGCGGCCAGCAGCACATTGGCCGCGACATTCATCGCCACGTAGTTGGTGATACATTGCACAAGCGGCGGCTGTTCTCGCAGCGCATCGAGCAATTGTCCGGATCTGGCATTGTAAGTCATCGTCACCCCTCTGGTTCGGCGGAGGGGGGTCACGGGGAATGCGTCAACTGGCAGAACCCGATCGACTCCCTACGCCAGCATGATCTGGTTCAGGTTCAAAGGGTACTTCTCAGCCCGCTTGCAGCAGACGCCCCTGTCTATCTGTCCGCACCATGGCAAAGCCGACGCTGCATGTCACCCGCAAAACATGCATTCCAGTCATGAGAAGCGCGCATGACGCCCTTTTCTTTTGCCGCCTTCCGCGTCATCACTGCGCCATGGCCGTCGACGAACCCATCATCATCTCGCACGAAGCCGTCATCCATGACGGTGATCTCGAGGAGAATTTTATTCGCTCCTCGGGACCCGGCGGGCAGAACGTCAACAAGGTCGCGACCGCGGTGCAGTTGCGCTTCGACGCGCGCAACGCCGAGGGACTGTCGGAACGGGTGCGTGCGCGCGTGCTGAAGCTCGCCGGCCAGCGCGCCACCAAGGACGGCGTCGTCGTCATCGAGGCGGGGCGCTACCGGACGCAGGAACAGAACCGGGCCGATGCACGGGCCCGTCTGACCGAACTGGTGGCCAAGGCCGCCGAGCCGCCGCCGCCGCCGCGCAAGAAGACACGGCCGACCAAGGGCTCCGTCGAACGGCGGCTGAAAAGCAAGGCCGGACGCTCGACGGTGAAGAAGCTGCGCGGTCGGGTCAGCGACGACTGAGGACGCTTCCTGCTTTCAATTCCGGGCCCCGGATGCGAAAGTCGGCGGGGAAGAAACGCAAAGGAGACCCGCCTGATGGGCATATTCGATTTCGTGAAAAGTGTCGGCAACAAGCTCGGCTTCGGCGATGACGACGAGGCGACCTCGGCTTCGGCGCTGAAGAAGGAACTCGATTCCCACAAGCTCGGCACCGAAAAGGTCGAAGTCGAGGTCAAGGGCGACACCGCCATCCTCAAGGGCGTCGTCGCCGACCAGTCGGTGTTCGAAAAGGCCATCGTGGCGATCGGCAACACGCTCGGCGTCTCCAAGGTGCAGGCCGACGAGCTGAACATCGTGGCGCCTGAGTCCGGAATGAAGCTCGACGGCAATGTCGACATGACCGAACTGGTCAAGGCGTCGACACCCGCCAGGCAACCCAAATTCTACACGGTCCAGAAAGGCGACAATCTCTCCAAGATCGCCCAGGAGGTCTATGGCAAGGCGTCCAAATATCCGGTGATCTTCGAAGCCAACAGGCCGATGCTGACGCACCCGGACAAGATCTATCCCGGTCAGTCGCTGCGCATCCCGGAACTTGCCGCGGGCTGATTGCCGCAGGGCAATTGCTGCCTATCTTTGGACGGCGGCCCTCGGGTCGCCGTTTCGCGTTGCAGGCCGCCGTCGGCCGAAAGGTGAAGAATGCTGGTACTGCCAAAGGGCGTGCGTCACATCCCCGGTCATCTCGACCGTGCCGCGCAGGAAGCGCTGCTCGGGGACGTGCGCGCCGTCGTCCAGGC
The DNA here is from genome assembly GCA_947259295.1 of uncultured Rhizobiaceae bacterium. GTDB lineage: Bacteria > Pseudomonadota > Alphaproteobacteria > Rhizobiales > Rhizobiaceae > CAMYMG01. The sequence goes on along the minus strand of CAMYMG010000043.1, from coordinate 7,782 downwards.
TGCGCCGCTCTACGTGCCTGCCATGCCGCGCACCGGCAAGGAAATGAGCGTTCGCATAACCAATTGCGGCACGCTCGGCTGGGTCACCGACAAGGAGCGCGGCTACCGCTACCAGCCGACCCACCCGGTGACCGGCAAGCCATGGCCCCCCATCCCCGAGACGCTCCTCAGGCTGTGGGAGACCGTCTCGGGCCATGCCTCGCCGCCGCAGGCTTGCCTGGTGAATTTCTACACCGACACGGCGAAGATGGGCCTGCACCAGGACCGCGACGAGGCCGATCTCGCGGCCCCGGTGGTCTCGGTCTCGCTCGGCGACGCCTGCCTGTTCCGCGTCGGCGGCACCAAGCGCGGCGAGCGCACCGTATCGTTCCGGCTCGAAAGCGGCGATGTCGTCATCCTCGGCGGCGAAGGCAGGCTGGCCTATCACGGTGTCGACCGGATCTATCCATCGACTTCGGCGCTGCTGAAGCACGGCGGGCGCATCAATCTGACGCTGCGGCGGGTGACGAAGGCGATTTAAACAGCAATGTTTGTTTAACGCGGCGCTTCTATTCTGCCCTACGGGCTCGGGGCACCGCGACTGATGACCACAGACAGCTTGACAGAAAAATCCCGCGGCGACCTCTGGCTTGCGTCACTGATTTTCCTGACCGGGCTCATCTTCGGGGTATTGTATCACGTCAGTTTGTGGAACCTGGACACTGCCGGCCTCTCGACCATTTCGAAGCGGCTTCCCTACTGGGACTTCACAAATCTTTGGGCTGGCGCACGCTTGGCGCTTGACGGGCACGTTGAGTTCCTCTTCGACGCAGAAGGATACAGGGCGGCCCTGCGTGCGATGTTTACACCGGCACTCCCGGATCAGGAGTGGAGCTATCCACCCTCCATGCTCATCATCGGGCTTCCACTCGCGCTTCTGCCGATTTCGATTGCCTACCTAGTCTGGACCGTCGGGACCCTTGCCCTTCTTCATCTCGCAATCCGCCCATTGCGTTTGCCTCTCGCAATTCACCTCGCGGCTCTCCTTTCTCCGGCGGTTTTCATCAACGCCATGTTCGGCCAGAATGGAGCCCTCACCGCCGCGCTGCTGATCGGCGGGCTGCTTGCTGCCCCGAAACGCCCTATTCTGGCCGGGTTCCTGTTCGGGCTGCTTACGGTGAAGCCGCAGATCGGCATCCTGATCCCCTTCTGCCTGATAGCTAGCGGGAACTGGCGTGCCATCGCGTCCGCGTCCACAACCGCAGCCCTGCTTGCCGCGGCAACCGGATGGGCATTCGGCTTCGCCGTCTGGCCGTCGTTCTTTGCCGAAACGCGAGCTCTCATGACGGCGATTATGGAAGCTCCCTATCCGCAAAGTTATCATGGCAATGCCGTGACAGTGTTCATCATGGCCCGATCAGCGGGCGCCAGCGTCAACTTGGCCTATCTCTTCCAGCTTGCAGCTACTCTAGTCGCAATATGCGTCGTCGTGTGGCTGTGGTTGCCATCGGCGCCCGTCGACCATCGGCGGCGGGCATTGATCACCGCGGCCCTGGCCATCGTCGCTACGCCCTATGGCTACACCTACGACACGATCCCGATGTGCGTCGCACTGGCCTACATGTTTGCGGTCACACTGCGGCCATCTCTGTTAGCTTTTGCCGCTGCGTGGTTCTTCCCGCTCTTCGCGCACCTGTTGAACTACAATCATGTCGGGGCAGGCATTCTTGTCCCGATTGCAGTGGTCATATGGATGTTGCCTAGAGTTCGAGGTGCCGGTCGAGCCCGATATTCACAAGATGGACTGGAGGCCTGAGGCCCAGTTGCTGGCAAATTTCGCTACGGAGCAAAGCGCACTTCAGCCCGACGCGGGCGTCTTTGGTGGTTCAAGCTCGAACTGCCACGGTCCGTCGATCGGGAGATATGCCGGCCTGATCACGCGGCCCACCGGCGATCGGCCTCATTTAAAGCAGTAACCGGCTCCTTGCCGAAAACCGCCAGCAGCGAAACGCCAAACGGCAGCGCTGCCTTGGGCAGGATCAGGCTTTCGGCGGAAAACAGCGCTTTCATCGCAGCGTTCAGCGGCTTCGGAGGCGTCGCCTGTCCCGAAGCTTCGCCAGATGGGCGCAGCCGGTCGGCAAGCCGGGCCAGCACAGCCACCGGCAACAGGGCCGCATTGGTGTAGCTCAGCCGCTCAATCCTATAGCCAGCCTTCTCGATCCGCTCCCGCAACAGCTTGCGCGAATAGCGCCGCATATGATGGAGGCCGACATCATGTGCGCTCCAAAGCCATTGATGCGCCGGAACCGTAAGCACGATCCTGCCACCGGGTTTGAGCAGGTCGCGCATGGCCGTCAAGGAGGCTTCGTCCTCTGCGACATGCTCCAAGACATCGAACAGGCAGATGAGATCGACCGAGCCCGGCGCCACCGGAACATGGTCCGGCAAATAGCCGTAGAGGAATTCACGGCCGGTCTTCTCCCAGGCAATCTGGCGAGCGAGATCGCTCATCTCGACCGCCTGCACCTCGCCAAACCGTTCCAGCATGGCAATGTTGCCGCCGGTCCCCGCACCGATCTCGAGAATACGGGCATCGGGAGGAAGGTCGAGACCTGCAATCACGGCTTCGCCGATCGCGCGGCGACCGCAGAACCACCAGTGCTCGTCCTCGGTTTCGGCCATCTTCCGGTAAGCGTCGAGTTCCATCAGGAAGTCCCCCCATAGCTGCGCCGGACGATATAGATCGGCCGCTGCTTGATCTCGGCGTAGACCCGGCCGAGATACTGGCCGATGATACCGATGCCGAGCAGCTGGATTCCGCCGAGAAACAGCACGCTGACCAGAATCGACGCATAGCCCGGAACGTCGATGCCGAAGATCAGCGTCTTGGCGACGATCAGGAGGCCGTACAGGAAAGAGAAGGCCGAGATCGTCGCGCCGACATAGGTCCAGATCTCGAGCGGCGCGCTGGAGAAACTGGTGATGCCTTCCAGGGCAAAGTTCCACAGCTTCCAGCCGGAGAATTTCGAACTGCCGGTCAGCCGCGGGTCGCGAACATATTCAACCGTCGCCGTGTTGAAGCCGACCCAGGCGAACAGGCCCTTCATGAAACGACGACGCTCGGGAAGCGCGCGCAGCGCATCGATCACCTGCCGGTCGATGAGGCGGAAATCGCCGACGTCGTGTGGGATCTTCTGGGCGGCCATGTAGTTGTGGACGCGATAGAACATCGAGGCGGTCCGCTTCTTCATGAAGCCGTCGCTCGACCGGTCCGTGCGCTTGGCCAGCACTACTTCGTAACCCTCGCGCCATTTCTCGATCAAAAGCGGAATGACGTAGGGCGGATCCTGCAGATCCACATCCATGGGGATCGCGGCGTCGGCATCGCAGGCGTCGAGGCCCGCGGTCATCGCCGCCTCCTTGCCGAAATTGCGCGACAGATCGAGAACGCGGATGCGTGGATCCTGCGCCTGCGCCTCGATCAGCCGCTCGAGCGTGGCGTCGGTGCTGCCGTCATTGACGAAGATGAATTCGAAAGCGAGGCCCTGCTCGGCCAATGCGTCGGTGTTCTGGCGCACCGCCTCGAGAAAAGGCGATATCGCGTCTTCCTCATTGTGCACCGGGACGACGATGGCGATCGTCGCGACACCGTTCTCCGGCCCCTCGGCTTGTGTCGCCGACGGCCTGTCTGTGTGCAGAAAGGGCGCGTTCATCGGCTGCCGCTCGCCTATCGGTTTGTGGACCTGTCGCGGCGGAGAGTAAGGATGGTGCGGTTAAGGTAGCTTTAAACCGCCCCCTAAAGTTTACGCAGCGCCACTTCCTCGACGAGGTGCTGCGTGCCCTTGCGCAGGATGAGATCGGCGCGGGGGCGGGTCGGCAGGATGTTTTCCCTGAGATTTTTCAGGTTGATATTGCTCCACAGGCCTTCCGCGATGGCGGCTGCCGCATCGTCGGACAGCTGCGCGTAGCGGTGGAAGAAGGATTCGGGATTTCGGAAGGCGGTTTCGCGGAGCCGCATGAAGCGGTCGATATACCACTGGCGGATCAGCACTTCGTCGGCGTCGATGTAGATGGAGAAGTCGAAAAAATCCGAGACGAAGGGCACGAAATTGCCGTCCTTCGGCAGTTCGCGCGGCTGCAGCACGTTAAGCCCCTCGAAGATCAGGATGTCGGGGCGGTCGATGGTGATGAACTCGCCCGGCATCACGTCATAGACCAGATGCGAATAGACGGGCGCGCGCACATTCGGCTCTCCCGATTTCATCGCCGAGAGGAAGCGCAGCAGCGCGCCGACATCATAGCTGTCGGGAAATCCCTTGCGTTCCATGAGGTTGTTGCGCCGCAGCACCTCGTTGGGCAGCAGGAAGCCATCGGTGGTGACGAGATCGACCTTGGGGCTTGAGGGCCAGCGCGCCAAAAGCTCCTTGAGGACTCGGGCGGTGGTCGACTTGCCGACCGCCACCGAGCCGGCCATGCCAATGATATAGGGCGTCTTGATGGCATCGTCGGCGCTGAAGAACGCCTGGCGTTGCCGAAACAGCTGCTGGCTGGTCTCGACATGGGCGTAGAGCAGGCGCGACAGCGAGAGATAGATGCGCCGCACCTCGTCGATGTCGATCGGGTCGTAGAGCGACGACAGCCGCCTGACCTCGTCGGGGGTCAACGTCAGCGGCGTATCGGCCCGGAATTCGGCCCATTTCTCGGCGGAGAAGAAGCGGTAGGGCGAATAGCGTTCGCTCGGCGCCAGCTGGTCCATCGCGTCTACCGTCCTTCGCTTCACGCCGGCCCGGCCCGGGCCGCCTTTTCGGCGACGCCCGAACGCGTCGTTCGCCGTTCCAGTTCGTCCATCACGTCCACGAGCGGCACGCCCGCCAGCGCCAGCACGACCAGCCAATGATAGAGAAGATCGGCACTTTCCGAAACGACGGCACCGCGATCGCCGCCGATCGACGCAATCACCGTCTCGACCGCTTCCTCGCCAAGCTTCTTCGCCGCCTTGTCCATGCCGCCGGCAAACAGCCTTGCCGTCCATGACTGCGGGTCGCCGGAGGCGGCCCGCTCGGCGATGATCCGTTCCAGATCGGCGAGCGAAAATGCGGTCATCAGAAGAACTCCGTCGGTGGCTCAGGCGGCCGCATCGAGCCGCATGGCCAGGCCGGCTTCAGCCATATAGGTCTTGGCCTCGGATATCGAATAGGTCCCGAAGTGAAAGATCGAGGCGGCGAGCACCGCCGTGGCATGACCGTCACGGATGCCGGCGACCAGGTGATCGAGCGTCCCGACGCCGCCCGACGCGATGACCGGCGCGCGCACCGCGTCCGCCACGGCCCGTGTCAGCGCGATGTCGTAGCCGGACTTGGTGCCGTCCTTGTCCATGGAGGTCAGCAAGATTTCGCCCGCACCCAGTCCGACGACCTTTCGGGCGAACTCCACGGCATCGATGCCCGTCTTGTTGCGGCCGCCATGGGTGAAAATCTCCCAGCGGTCTTCGTCGCCAGGCGCCGAAACCTTCTTGGCGTCGATGGCAACGACGATGCACTGGTTGCCGAACTTGTCGGCCGCCTCGGCGACGAAATCGGGATTGTTTACCGCCGCCGTGTTGATCGACACCTTGTCGGCGCCGGCCAGAAGCAGCTTGCGGATGTCGGCCACCTGGCGCACGCCGCCGCCGACGGTCAGCGGCATGAAGCAATGTTCGGCCGTGCGGGCGATGACGTCGAAGATCGTCTCGCGGTTGTCCGACGAGGCGGTGATGTCGAGAAAGCAGAGTTCGTCGGCGCCCGCCGCATCATAGGCGCGCGCCGCCTCGACCGGATCGCCGGCATCAATCAGGTCGACGAAGTTGACGCCCTTGACGACACGACCGTCCTTGACGTCGAGGCAGGGGATGACGCGGGATTTGAGGGTCATGCAGGTCCGATGCCTGCATAGAGCGTGGCCAGCGGGAGCGTAGCGGCGAGCGACTGCAGATCGATCGTTTCGTCCGCGCCAGCGATCTCGCGGGGCCCTTCCCACTCTTGCTGGTTGTTCCGCGACCAGAGCCAGACACGCGGCTCTTCCTGCGACAGGATCAGATAGTGCTGCAACGTTCCGATGCCTGTATAGTCCGCCAGCTTTTCGACGAAGTCGCGGCCGTAGGATGAGGCTGACAGTATCTCGGCGAGCAGCACGGGCTCCGTGGCGGCAAGGTCGGTGCCGCGGGATTCGGGTCCACGGCGATCGACGAAGACATCCGGGAAGCGAATTCCATCGGCTGTCGCGACGCCGAAGTCGGCTGCGCCGATATCGAAACGGGTAAGGTCCAGCTGGCTGCCCAGCATGATGACGAGCCTTGCTGCCAGCCGCGCATGGTTGCGCGTCGTGTTGATCATCATCTCGACGACTCTCCCGCGGACAAACTCCCGCTTGCCCTCGCGTCCCTCGTTCCAGCGCAGGAATTCATCCGCCGTAGTCGGCAATTTTTGCTGCAGGTTCATGGCGCTAATCTAGCACCGCGGAGGCAGGTTTTCCACGGCCGCGCAGTACCGCCAGCGCCTCGGCCGGGTCGATGCGCCCGTCGTAGAGCGCGCGGCCGGAGATGGCGCCTTCGAGCTTTTGCGCGTCGGGCATGGTCATGCGCACGACATCGTCCATCGAGGCGAGGCCGCCCGAGGCGATGACCGGGATCGACACCGCGTCGGCGAGCGCGATGGTCGAGTCCCAGTTGATGCCGGCCAGCACGCCGTCGCGGTCGATGTCGGTGTAGATGATGGCGGAAACACCCGCGCCCTCGAATTTCTGCGCCAGTTCGATGACGCCGAGTTCGGAGGCCTCGGCCCAGCCCTCGACCGCCACCTTGCCCCCCTTGGCGTCGATGCCGACGGCGATCTTTCCGGGAAACAGCCGGCAGGCCTTTTTCACAAGGTCCGGATCGCGCACCGCCACGGTACCAAGGATGACCCGGGCGAGGCCGCGGTCAAGCCAGTCCTCGATCTGCGCCAGCGTTCGAATGCCGCCGCCGAGCTGCACAGGGTTCTTCGTCGCCTGCAGGATGGCGCCGACCGCCGCGCTATTGACGCTCTGACCCTCGAAGGCGCCGTTCAAGTCGACGACATGCAGCCACTCAAATCCCTGCTTCTCGAAGGCCCTGGCCTGGTCGGCGGGGTTCTCGTTGTAGACGGTCGCCGTCGCCATGTCGCCGAGCTTCAGGCGCACGCACTGGCCGTCCTTGAGGTCGATGGCCGGGAACAGGATCAAGGCTTCCACCTCAGGAAATTGGCGATAAGGGCGAGGCCGAGCGCCTGGCTCTTTTCGGGATGGAACTGCGTGCCGGCAAGATTGTCGCGCCCGACCGCCGCCGTCACCGTGCCGCCATAGTCGGTGGTGGCTAAAACCTGCGCCGGGTCGGTCGCGTCGAGATGGTAGGAGTGCACGAAATAGGCGTGCAGACCGGCCTCGCCGGTGGCAATGCCGTCGAACAGCGGATGCGGCTGTTTCACGTGAATCGTGTTCCAGCCGATCTGCGGGATCTTCAGCGCCGGATCGTTCGGCGCGATCTCCTTGACGTCGCCGGCGATCCAGCCGAGCCCGCTGGTGATGGTCTTTTCCAGCCCGCGCTCGGACATCAGCTGCATGCCGACGCAGATGCCGAGGAACGGCTTTGCCACGCCGAGCACCGCTTCGTCCAACGCCTCCCACATGCCATCGACGCCGCGCAGGCCGGCGACGCAATCGGCATAGGCGCCGACGCCCGGCAGCACGATGCGGTCGGCGCCGCGCACCCGTTCGGCGTCGGCGGTGAGCTCGATGTCGGCGGCAATGCCG
>CAMYMG010000042.1 GCA_947259295.1 uncultured Rhizobiaceae bacterium | reverse complement strand
CGGCGCGCGCCCGGAGCGGGCGGGCGGTGCCGCAGTGCGCGGCGGACCGCTGTTCTGGGTCTTCGGCGTCGGCCTTGCCGTCGCGGCCTTCTGGGTGTCAGGCGGCCACGCCCTGGTGCGCAGCGCACCCTTCCTCCAGACTCAGGCGCCGCTGAAGGCGCTGCGCATCTCCGGCGTCACGTCGCGGGTCGACGTCTCCGGCGCGCGGCCCATCCTTTTTGTGGACGGCGAAGCCGCCAATGACGGCAGCGCGGCGGAAACCCTCCCGCCGCTCGAGATCGTCGTCACCGGCAATGACGGGCGAATCACCCGTTACAGGTTGGGGACGGCTGCCCGTTCCATGGCGCCTGGCGAAACATTCGCCTTTTCGAGCCGGCTCGATGTCCCTAAGAACGGAGTGAAGGCCGTTTCGGTCACGTTCGGGGAATAGGATCACGACATGCCAGTAGTCAGGGGCAAGGACATCGAGGTCCTTTACTCCGCGTCGGCCATAGCGCGGCGCAATCTCGAGCTTGCCAAGGATATCGCGGCACGCGACTACCACGACCTGCTGGTGATATCGGTCCTCAAGGGCTCCTTCATCTTCGCCGCCGACCTGATCCGCGCCATGCACGATGTCGGCCTCTCGCCGGAAGTCGAGTTCATCTTCATCTCGAGCTACGGCACCGGCACGACGAGCGGCGAGGTCAAGGTGCTGCGCGACATCGACAACGAGGTCGCCGGCCGCGACGTGCTCCTGATCGACGACATCCTGGAGTCGGGCAAGACGCTGTCCTTCACGCGCGAACTGATGATGTCGCGCGGCGCCAGGAGCGTCTCCATCGCCGTGCTGCTCGACAAGGCGATGCGGCGCCAGACGTCGCTCAATGCCGATCATGTCGGCTTCGATTGCCCGGACTATTTCGTCGTCGGCTACGGCATGGACGTGGCGCACGCCTTCCGCGAACTGCCTTTCGTCGGCATCGTCAAGGGCGACGCCTAGACCGGCATGGCCGTCGACCTGCACGGCTATCGCTACAGCGTCTATCTTCGCATCGCAGCGATGACGCTGCTGGAGAAGGGCGTGCGGTGGCGGCATGTCGAGGTCGACCCCTTCGACTTGCCGGTTCCGGCTTCCTACCTCGCGCTCAACCCCTTCGGACGCGTGCCGACGCTCGTCCATGACGGTTTCGTACTCTACGAGACCGCCGCGATCACCCGCTACGTCGACGAGGCGTTTCCCGGCCCTGCATTGCAGCCGGCCGACCCGGCGCAACGCGCCCGCATGAACCAGATCATGGCAATCGTTGATTCCTACGGTTACTGGCCGATGGTGCGACAGGTGTTTTCGCACCGCTTGTTCCGTCCGGCGCAAGGGGACGCGGGCGACGAGGCGGTGATCGCCGAGGGCATCGAGCGATCGGACAAGGTGCTGGCCGCACTGGAGCAACTCGCTGCCGGCGGCCCGTTTCTCGTCGGGAAGTCGGTGTCCATCGCCGACCTCCATCTCGGTGCGATGGTCGCCTATTTCACCGCCGCGCCGGAGGGACATCATGTGCTGGCCCGCCACGGCCGGCTGTCGGATTGGTGGAACGTCTTCTCGTCGAGGCCGTCGCTGCGCGATACCGAACCTGGCCTGCCGACGCCCTGACCCTTCGCCGACGCCTCGCGGCTTCAGCGCCGCCGGCTACTGCATGTCCAGCAGCCGCTCGAGATAGTTCCGCTCAAGCTCGGGGCTCAGCGCATTGCCGAGCCGCTTGCGGATGGCCTCGAGGATCTCGCGCGCCCGCTGGACGTCGATCTCGTCGGGAACCTTGACCGAATCGCCGAAGTCGGGCCCCTGCGTCGCACGCGGGCGGCCGAGCGGGTCGCGGTCGGCGTTCTGCTGGCGCCCGCCTTCCTGGCCGCCACCCTGTTCGCCCTGCATGGCCTGCATCATCTGTTCCATCATGTTCTGGCCGCCCTTGCGCAGGGCTTCAAGCGCGCGGCCCTGTTCGCCGACGGCGCGGTCGCCTTCGCCGCGACCGAGCGAGCCCTCGGCTTCGCCCATCGCCTCGCCGGCCTCGCCAAGCCCTTCGCCGGGCTCCATGCCCATGCCTTCCAGGCTCTTCATCAGCGCTTCGAGGTCGCCCTGCAGCTGGCCCTGGCCCTGCTGCAGCTGCTTCATGGCCTCGGCGAACTCTTCGGGCGTCATCGGCCGGCCCTGACCGTCCTGGCCCTGGTCGCCCTGCTCGCCGTTTTCGCCGGGCTGTCCGTTCTCGCCGAGCTGCTCGCTGCGGTCCTGGCCGCGCTGGCGCTGGCCGCGCTGCATCTGGTCGAGGCGGAAGGTCTCGTTCATCATCTCCTGCTGCTGCCGCATGATCTGGCCGAGCTTGTCCATCTGCTCGCGCATCTCGGAATTCTGCTGGCCTGTCTGGCCGGGATTCTGGCGCCCGGCCTGCAGGTTGTTCATCATGTCCTGCAATTGCGCCAGCAGGTCCTTCGCCTGGTCGCGATTGCCGGACTTGGCGAGATTCTCGATCTGGTCGAGCATCTTCTGCAGGTCGCTCTGGCGCATCTCCTGGCCGTTCTGCGGCATCTGGTCGGCGGTCCTGGGGTTCTGCATCGCCCGCTCGGCGAATTCGCGCAGGAACTCGTCCATGGCCTGGCGGAGCTCCGCCATCAGCTTTTCGATCTCCTCGTCGGAGGCGTTGTTGTCCAGCGCCTGCTGCAGCGCTTCCTGCGCCTGGCGCAGGCGCTTCTCGGCGGCGGAGAGATCGCCGTCCTCGATGGTCAGCGCCATCTCCCACATGTAGTCGGCCACTTCGCGCAGCTGGTCGTCGCTCGACGCCATCTTCAGCATGGTGCGGCCGGCCATCAGGCCGAGATAGTGCGAGGGATTGTCGAACGTGTCCTCGGGCCGCAGCGTGATGGCGTCGATCAGGTAAAGCACGTCGGGCTTGCGGTTGGCGTCGAGCGACAGGATCTTGCGGTGCTCCACGATCGCCTTGGCCAGCGGGTTGGTGAAGGGCCGCTCCGGCAGCACCAGCGTCTTGGTCTCGCTTTTTGCCTCCTGTCCGGCCTGGTCGCTCGTCTTCAGGGTCAGCTTCACCGGCGAACCCGACCAGACATGCTCGGTCAGGTCGCGCGAGGTCTTGGCCGTAGGCTCCTTGGCGTCGCGCCGCGGCAGGCTCAGCGGCAGTTCGGGCGCGCCGTAGAGCGGCCGCGCATCGCCGGCCGGCGTGTCGACGAGCGCGATCTCGGCCTCGGCGGAAGCCGCGCCGTAATCGTCCTCGATCTCGTAGGTCACCTCGAGCGCGCCGTTGACGGCACGCTTCGGCTCGTCGGCAAAACGGATGACAGGCGGATTGTCGGGGACCACCGTGAACTGCCAGCTGGACAGCTCCTGTTCGCCCGACTTGAGCGACAGCGTGCCGTCGACCGTCAGCTTGCCGAAGAACTGGCGAACCGTCGAAACGCTCGCCGGTGGGGCATCCGGGTCGGCCTTGCCGCCCTCCGGGTCAATGTCGCGCATTGCGCCGCTGCTGTCGGTGAAGACCAGCGTTTCGGCGCCCGATCCGCCGGTCACGCGCAGTGCCAGGTCGCTCTTTTCGGGCACGGAGAATTCGGTTGTCTGCGTATCGTTGGCCGTCAGGAACAGCGGCGGCTTGCCGGTATAGGCGGGCGGCGTGACCCAGGCGTCGATGCGCGCCGGAACGGCCGCGACCCCGGCATGCGGCCTGAACCCGTCGCCCAGGCGCCCGCCGAGCGGGCCGAACGAGAAGGCGAAGGCGGTGACGAGCAGCAGCGCAGCTACGGCGCGAAGGCCCCACGGGTCG
>CAMYMG010000041.1 GCA_947259295.1 uncultured Rhizobiaceae bacterium | reverse complement strand
CGTTGCTCGACTTCAGCACGGACGACGCGGTATGCGTGTTGGTCAGATCGACATCGTTGAAGGTGATGGTGCCGGTGTCGGTCAAATAGCTGCCCGTCTCCACCGCAACCGTGTTGGGGTCGTCGGGAACGGGGTTCGTATCTTCGGTGACGCCGCCCGAAGCATCCGTCGAAACGCCGCCGACGATTGTTGGATTGTCGTTGGTGCCGGTGATGGTGATCGTCACCGGCATCACGTGACTATCGATTCCGTCGTCAGCCTGCACCCTGTAGACCAGGATAAGCTTCTCGCCAGCGGCGAGATAGTCGAACGTAACCCCGTTGGAATTAAATATCCAAGTGAACTGGTCGCTTGTCTTAACTGTGTCGGTGAGGATCTCGTTCGCCGATAGGCTGAGCATCCCCTGGAGTACGGCTGCAGTTGGTCGCCCACCCACGGGGTCAGTACTGCTCGACCCGACTTCCACGGGAAGGATCGAAAGAACGACATCGTCAGTCCTATCGACTTCCGAAACAGTCAGCGTGGCCGAAATCGTCAGCCCTTCGTTTGTTTCATAAACTCCGGCAACGTCAGAATCAGGCACAGGCCCAGATTGAACAGAGATAACCGGTGCATCATTGGCGCCACCGTCATCGGTTGCACCGACTATGGTGACTGTGATCGTCTGGAAGTTGCTGCCCTCGGTGTACTGATCCACCACCTGGATTGTATAAACGAGCGTGACACTTTCACCGGACGCTAGGTAGTCGAACTGGTTCTCGTTGCCGAGGAAGCTCCATTCGATGGTACCATCGGTGCCAGTCGTGCCCTCGTCGCTGCCGGACAGGACAAGAAGACCCTTAAGTTGCGTATTGGTCAGGAAAGGGTGGGCAAGTGCGCCACCATTTGGCTGTTCCTCCATTGTTACGACATTGTATTTGAACACCGTGTCGCTGATGTCGATATCCGTAAAAGCCAGCGTTCCCGAAAGCGAGTCACCGCTGAACCCACCACCGACGCCCCCCGCTTCACTCGACTCGAATACCTCGACTTCTACAGCCGGCGACAATATCACCGGCGCGTCGTTTACGCCCGTTACTGTAATCGACACCGTCGCCGTGTCGGTATAGCCACCCTTGTCACGGGTCGTGTACGTGAAGATCTCGATGGCGCTTTCGCCAACCGCCAGCCAATCGTATTCGCCCCGCGGATCGTAGAGGAACGTCCCGTTTGAGTTAAATTGCAGCGTTGCGCCTAACAAGGCAGGGCCAGAGACCTCGGCTGCCGGTTGAGCGACCAAAGCATCGGGCGACAGGGGCAAATGGAACTCCTGAGTCCATCCGTCCGTGCCAAACGATAGATTTTCCCCATTCACCTGGCTGACGGTAACCGCGAAGCCTTCCCAGTCGAAATCCCTGCCGCCGCCCGATCCGTCGATGACGTTGGACAGAAGAGTTTCATCCTCAGTGACGTCAAACACATCATCATTCGCCACCGGCGGGTCGTCGACGTCAGGGGTCGGGTCGACGATGGCCTGTTCGCCGGTCGGTACGCTGCCGGCAGAGGTGGTGTCCGTTTCCTCGCCGTCGCCGGGCGTCGCCGCGTCGGAGTCATAGTCGACCTGCTGGTTCGTGCCGGGGCCGTTGAGCAGCGTGCGCTCGCCGAGCGCGTGGGCGACGACGTCGCGGATGTCGGACATCGCCTGCGCGTCCTCAAGCAGGTCGAGGCCGGACTTGGCGATCTGCACCGCCTCGCTGGAAAGCGAGGAGACGACCCATTTGTCGCCAACCGACTCGACCGTGCCGAGGATCTCGCCATTCGACTTGTCGATGATGACGTAGCTGCCGACCTTGCCCGACTGCGGATCGGGCAGGATGCTGAATTCGGTGACGCCGAGCGAGGTGCTGATCACCACCTTCGGCGTGGTGCCGCGGATGCCCATCGTGGCGACCGGCGTGTCGACCTTCATGTTGCCGGTCGGCGCTATGGCGCCGGTGACGAAGACGAACGACCCCTGGACGAGGTTGATGACCATCGAACTGTCTTCCGCCTTGGCGGGGTCGTAGACCAGTTCGTCGAGCACCATGCGGCCGTTGGCGGACATGGAGAAGAGGGAATCGTCGAGGAAGGAAACACCGAGCTTGGAGTCGGGCCCGGTCTGCACGACATCGCCCTGGTAGACGGCGTCGCCGATCACCAGCGGAACCTGCACGCCGTCGGCGTGGGTGGCCGACGCGGTGCCGGTCAGCGTCAGGATCTTGCCGATCTCGACCAGCGCCGGCTGGCCGCCGGCCTGCGCATACTGGCCGGGCGCCAGCGGGCCGGCCAACGCCGAAACTATGTCGGCGGACAGGAAGGCGCCGTTCGGCGCAGCCAGGCTGGGCGACGTCGCATGCGCGAAGTAGTCGATGACCCGCGTCTCGGCGCCGTCATGCGTGATGAGCAGGTCATGGCCCTGCCGCGAATAGTCGCCAAGAAACAAAACCTCGGGCTCGGCAACCAGCACCGGACCAGATCCGTCGTGTGACATGATGGTGGTGGCAGCTGACGGCCCAACGTCACCTGTTGCCCTGATCGCCATGATACGCCACCGTTGCCCCTAACGGCTGGTTGAAAAGCAAGAACTTCCCAGGGCGTGCACTTTACCGGCTAAAATGTTCGCTGTCCACAGAACCAGCAGAAATGGTGAATCGCAGAGTCCAAGACTGTGAGTCGGCCTCAAAACCCGATAAGAGAAATCAGATCCTGAACAAACGGTCACAAGTATATTTCAGAATTCCCCTGCGTCATGCGTAATGTATACTATCTCGCTTCGCGAAACGCCTGATCACGAACCTTGAGGATCGGCTTTAGGAGATATTCGAGCACTGTGCGGTCGCCGCTCGACAGGTCGACGACCGCCACCATTCCGGGAATAACCTTGATCTCCTTCGAGATATGCGGGTCGTCGGGGTCCGTACTCACGATCACCTGATAGAAGGTTTCGCGGTTTTCATCCGTAATCGTGTCGGCGCCAATGCGCTCTACAACGCCCGGCAGTGACCCGTATTTCGTGTAATCATAGGCGCTGAGGCGGATCGTCGCCTTTAGCCCAGGCTGGATGAAGGCGACGTCCTGCGGCCTGATCCGCGTCTCGATAAGCAACTTGTCGTTGAGCGGAACGATCTCCACGATGCTCGCGCCGGCCGGAATGACTTCGCCGATCGTCGCCACGTTGACCTTGTTGATGACGCCCGCGACCGGCGATTTCAGCATCGCGCGCTGCACCTTGTCGGTCGCCGAGCGCAGGCTTTCCTGCACCACGGAAAGTTCGGTATTGACCTTCGATATCCGCGCCTGGACATCGGCCAGAAAGGCCGACCGTTCCTGTTCGACCAGCGCCTCGGATTCGGCGACCTCTGCCTGCAGCCGCAGCCGCGTCGCCTGCCAGATGTCGAGGTCGCCGCGCAGTTCACTCACCGCTTTCTGGATGCGCAGGAACTCGAGCTCGGGAACCGCCTTCTTGTTGAACAGGCTGCGGGTTAGCTCGAGTTCGCGCTCCGACAGCTTGAGCGTCTCGGCCTGCTTTCGCGCCGTAGCCTCGGCTTCCTCCAGACTTTGCCTGCGTTGAACCAGCTGCTGGCGCCGGATCTGCAGCTGCTCATTGAGCTTGCGCTGGTCGGCGATGAACACGGCCAGCTGGTCGCGGTAGGAAGGCTCGGCAGCCGCGTCGAGGCCGTCCGGGAAGGCGAAGGTCTCCAGTCCGGCCGATTGCGCAGTCAGTCGATCAAGTTCCGCCTTCAGCGACAGCTTCTGCTGCTGCAGTTCGCCGAGCCGCGAGGACGCGCCGGTGTCGTCGATGCGGATCAGGCTCTGACCGGCCTCGACGCGCTCTCCTTCCTCGACCAGGATTTCCGCCACGATCCCCGGTTCCAGGCTCTGGACGACCTGGACCTGGCTGGACGGGATGACCCGCCCTGCCCCGGTGGTGATCTTGCCGACATGGGCCGACGAGGCCCACAGAACGCTGGCGGCGAGGATGGCGCCGGTGGCGAGCACGATCTTCCAGGCCCCGGGCGTCACCGCCGTTTCCACCGCCGCCCGCGCATCATTGGCGAAATTCATGTCGACGTTAGACATCGGATGCCTCGCCTGAAGATGCCGTGCCGGCGTTCCTTCCCTTGAGCAGCGCGGCGAGAACCTTCTCCCTCGGGCCGTCCGCAACCACCCGTCCGCCATCCATGACGATCAGTCGATCGACGAGTTCCAGCAGCGACGTGCGGTGCGTCGCGAGGATTACCGTCGTGTCCGGCTTCAGCCAGTTGCGGAAACTGCGAATGAAGGCTGCCTCCGTCAGATTGTCCATGGCACTGGTCGGTTCGTCGAGGAACAAGACCTTCGGCCGTCCGAACAGCGCCCGCGCGATCGCCACCGATTGTCGCTGCCCGCCCGAGATCGCACGGCCCCGCTCGCCAACCATCATCGCGTATCCCGACGGATGCCCCTGTGCGAAGGCGGCAACGCCGGACGCCTGCACGGCAGCCGCAAAGTCGGCAGCGTCCTCGTTTCGACCGAACAAGATGTTCTCGCTCAGCGTCCCCGAAAACAGCTCCGGCTCCTGCCCGACATAGACGATCGCCTTGCGAAGATCGGCCATCCAGCAATGCCTGATATCGGTGCCGTCTACGATGACGGAGCCGCTGACCGGCCCATAAAGCCCGGCGAGCAGCTTTCCGAGCGTGGACTTGCCGGAGGCGACGCGACCGACGATGCCCACCCGCTCGCCCGGAGCGATCCTGAACGACACGCCATCGAGCGCCTTCGCCTGCTGGTCGCGATAGGAGAAATCGACGTCGCGGAACTCTAACCTGCACTGATTGATCCTGCCGCCGGCAACCGGAGGAGCCTTGTGATCACGGTCCAGCTTCATCATCGCGTTCAGCTGGCGCAGCGAAGAGAACGAGGTCTGGGCACGCGCCAGGGTCATGGCGATGTTGCCGAGCGGTGCCAGCACACGCCCGGCAAGAATGTTCGAGGCGATCAGCGCACCGATGGTGATGTCCCCGGCCGCGACCAGGAATACGCCCCAGATTATGATGGCGACGCTGACCGCCTGCTGGACGAACATGCTGAAATACATGGCAAGCGAGGACCAGAACCTCGTTGCGGAACTGGCGCGCACCGAGCCTGCGACGGCGTCCTCCCATTTCTTCTGCAGTGCCCCCTCGCCCGAGATCGCCTTGACCGATTCGATGCCAACCATCGATTCGACGAGAATGGAATGGCGGTTCGACTTCGTGAGCTGCGTCTGGTTGACCGAACGGGCGAGCGGCACCTGCACGGCGAGCGTCACGATCAGGACGACCGGAACCGCCAGCAGGGGAACCAGCGCCAGCGGGCCGACGATCAGCCACAACAGGCCGAGGAAAATGCCGATGAAGAAAAGATCGATCACCGAGGTGATGCTGGTCGAGGTAAAGAAATCCCGTACCCCCTCGAACTCCCGTATATGATTGGCGAATTCGCCGGCGCGGCCAGACCGGCTGGACATCGTTGCATCGAGCGCCTGCTCGAAGAGAGCTGCCGAGACCTTCATGTCGACGCGGCGTCCAGAGTTCTCGATCACCGTCGCGCGCAGCATGCGCAGCATGAAATCGGCGCCGAGCGCTATGATCACGCCTGCTGCCAGGGCCCACAATGTCGGCAGAGAATTGTAGGGTATGACGCGGTCGTATACATTCATCACGAACAGCGGGAGCGCCAGGCCGAGCAGGTTGATGATAAAGGCGGCGAGGACGATGTAGAGCCATGTCGGCCAGAAGCGGATGACCACGGACCAAAGCCAGTGGCCCGGCCGCTTGCGCATCTGCGATGCATCGGCAGCGACCGCATCCTGCTGCTGCCTGTCGGCGACATAAATTACCGTGTCGAGCGCCTCGCGGTCGATGTCGCGCAGGCGCATCTTCTTGACGTCGGAAACGCCGGGCACGATGACCGGCACCTTGCGCGCGCCCTGGCGCCGTTCAAGCAGGATCCCTACGTCGCCACTCTTGAGCAGGATGACGAAGGGGCAGACCAGGCCCGAGACCTGAGACGGCTGACGCTCGACGATCTTGGCGTCGAAACCCAGCCTGTCGGCTGCTCGCACGAACAGGTCGAGCGACAACAGACCGTTCCGGAGCGGCAGGCCCTGGAGCACCGCGGCCTCGGAGAAGGGCCGCCGGTGGTGGCGCGCCAGATATTCAAGGGCTGCGAGCAGCGGATCGTGGACATCTGCCGGCACGGCTTCGACGCCGGCCGGGTCTTCTATGAATCGACGCGGCTGTTCCACCTGTCAGCACGGTCCGCGAGAGGCGTGGGTCATCCGGCGTCTCGACGCATTTGCCCGACGCCGCCTATTTCTGGCTCAGCGGCGGGATCGACAATCCCTGCGAGGAATTGAGCAGCCGGCCCGGCGAACGGTTAGACTCCAGTTCGGGAAGGTGCGGCGCATTGACATCGAGCGTCCTCAGCAGCGTCCCCATCAGCGCCAGCAGTTCGTAGCTGGAAAAAATATGCAGCGACTCGACGTTCGAAAGCTCGAACAGGGAGTTGAACCGGGCGTTTTCGGCATCCAGGACGTCGAGCAGGCTGCGCTTGTTGGCGTTGTATTCATCCTTGTAGGTGGCCACCACCTTGGCGTCCTGGTTCGACTCCGTGCGGATCGCCTCCACCTGGGCGCGGCCCTCGACCAGTCGTGCCCAGGCCACTTCGACCTCCTCGGTCAGCTGGCGCCCGAGAATGAGCTGTTCGGCGATCTTTTCGGAATGGCGTTCACCGAGTTCCGAGACCCGGCTGCGGCGGACGCCGCCGTCGAACAGCTTCCAGCGCAGCACCACCCGGGCGCCGAGTTCGTCATTGCGGCCGTCCGTACCTTCAAGGTCTTCGCCGCGCACGGCATTTCCCTCGAGATAGACCTGCGGGTAGAGCGTCGACTTGAACTGCTGCTGTTCGAAGAAGCTGGCATCCGTGTCGGCCACGGCCGCCATGACCCTGGGGTTGTTGTGCAGAGCCAGGCTGGTCACCTCCGCCACGCTCTTCGGAATTCCCCTGGCGTAGGACACCGCTGACAGCCTGCCCGGCTCGAGCCCCACAGCATTCTTGAATTTGGCATGCGCGGCGGCCTGCGCGACGCGGATCTGGGCGACCAGCGCCTTGGCCGCCTCCACGCGTTCAATGGTCTGTTCGAGATCGCCGATCGGCGACTTGCCGCCATCGAAGCGCTCCTGGATAATGCGCTGCAATGCCTGGTGACGGCGCACATTGTCCTGCGCCAGGGCTAGCAGGTGGTTGTGGCGTACGACATCGATGTAGGCCTCGACGCTCGACAGGCCGACGGCTTCGGAACGGACCAGGACACGGTAGGACGCCGCCGAGATATTGGCCTGCGAGCGATAGATGTCGTTGGCTCTTTCCCAGCCGTCGAACAAAACCTGCCGGATCTGGATGCCGGCCTGACGACGGCTGCGCCAGGTATCATTGTTTTCCGGAGCGATGCCCTCGGGACGGTCGATCTTCTGCTGTCCTATGTCAGCGTTCAGTTCGACTTCCGGAAACAGCCGTCCGCGTGCTTGTTTGAGGCTGTAGGTAGTGGCGCGCTGGTTGGCCTGCGCGGCTTCGATCCTGGGGTTGGTGAGGACTGCCTGCTGCACCGCCTCGCGCAGCGACATCGCATGCGCCGGACTGCTAAGAAGCAGAATGGATAGTAGGCCATAGTGGCCAAATCCGTGACGCCACATGCACTAAACCCCCAAAAACCCTCCGCTTCATACATCATTGAGGCTGAAAAAGACAGCTAGAGTCAAAGGCAGCGGGTGAACCCTGGCAGTAATGTGACAAATTTGTTCCGTTACGTCACCTGCAAACGGATGGCAAGGTGAATTCACTTGCTTGCAGCTGTATAGACTCCATCCCAGTTGTCGCCCGGCGGATTCGCCATGAAGTCGGCAATTCTTGCACGGTAGATTGACAGATACTCTTTGACGCCGAATCCGACTTGCTCGGCGAGCGGGCCGATCTCGTCAAGCGCTGACAGCGCGGCTTGCCAGCTCTGCTGCCGGTAGCTCGTCAGCATCCGCTGGTTGACCTCATGCAGAGCGACGAAGTCGCTGTTGGCGAGCATGTCCTCGAGGCCGAGCAAGGCGTGGATCCGCTCCGGCTCATGCTTTCCCTTGACCCGTATCTGGTCGATTTCCATCGTGGCCACGACGGAGGACACGACGCTGGCGGTGTTGTCGCCGAGGATGATCGGCACGCCATAGGGCTTCGACTGGCCCTCCAGACGCGAGGCGAGGTTCACCGTGTCGCCGAGTGCGGTGTAGTCGAAGCGCATGTCGCTGCCCATGTTGCCGACCACGCACTGCCCGGTGTTGATGCCGATGCCGACATTGATCTCGTGATAGGGTTCGTCCGATCCTCCCTGGACGGCCTCGCGGCGCGACACATTGAGTTCGTCGACCCGGCGGATCATGTCGACCGCGGCGTAGCAGGCCCTCAGAGCATGGTCGTCGAGGTCGACCGGCGCGTTCCAGAAAGCCATGATCGCATCGCCCATATATTTGTCGATCGTTCCGTCGCGGTCGAGAATGGCCTTCGACAGGGCGGTCAGGAAATTGTTCATCAGCCGGGTCAGGCCCTGCGGGTTCGACTTGTAGCTCTCCGAGATCGTCGTGAAGCCGCGCACATCGGTGAACAGCAGTGTCAGGTCGCGTGTCTCGCCACCGAGGACAAGCTGGTTCGGATTGTCGGCCAGGCGATCGACGAGCGCGGGCGACAGATATTGTCCGAAGGCGCTCCTGATCTGCCGCTTCTGCTGTTCCTCGCGGATGTAGTTGGCCGTTGCCATGACAATGAAGATCGCCGCGATGGCGCCCGCCGGGAAGGTCGCGTCGATGAGGAGGCGCTCGGCGTTGAAGGCCCACAGGGAGCCGCCGGTGACGATCAGGATGACCGCGACGGCCGCTGCGAAGGAATAGACGGCGCCCGTTCGCGGAACGAGCCAGATGATGATCAGGCCGAGCAGGACGACGATGACGATTTCCATTCCGATGG
Source organism: uncultured Rhizobiaceae bacterium (assembly GCA_947259295.1). Lineage (GTDB taxonomy): Bacteria > Pseudomonadota > Alphaproteobacteria > Rhizobiales > Rhizobiaceae > CAMYMG01. The sequence goes on along the minus strand of CAMYMG010000041.1, from coordinate 39,717 downwards.
CGTAGTTCGGCCGGAACAGGAACTGCTGCGCCAGAATGTTTTCAACGATTTGCGCGTGAATCTCGACTCCGGGCATGAAGGCTGCGACCGGAGTTGCACGAAAGTCCTCCAGTCCCACGGCCGAGGTACCGATCAGCACCATATGGCCGGCGATGGTCTTCACCGGCGCGGTGCCGTCGAGGATGCTGCCCGCCGAAACGTAGCGCGACCTGTCCGAAGCGTTGAACCAGGGATGGACCTTGCCGCTTCCGTCGGTCGGAACGAAAACGCCACCAACGACGATGCCGGAAATCCCGGCGTCGTCGGTGCGTGTGGCGAAGGCCTGGCCGCCCGTCGCGATCCGCAGGACTTCGGCTGAGAGTCCGAGCCGCATCTTTCCCTCGGCCATCATGACCAGCGGCATGCGGCGGAAGATACCGTCCGGATCGGGTTCGACGGTAAACATGCCGTGTCCCGCCGCGGCATCGGAGATCACCTTGAGGTTCTGCACCAGGCGGGGGAATTTGAGGAGATAGGGCGTCGGGTCGGCGCCGAGCGAAGCATGCGGCACTTCGGGAATGTCATCCGCGCTGGCGGCTGCGAGTTCGGCATTGTCGCCATGGCGCACGCTGGTCTCGCCGACGACGACGCGGGAACGCCGGATCGCGTCGGCAAGCAGGTCCTCATTGGAGGGCAGCGCGAGCAGGCTCGCTTTTGCTTCAGGCGACAGCGCTTCATTGTCCTCGGCGATCCTGTCCGGCGAAAGCCGGTCGGGCTCGGCAAACACGATGTCGAAGCCGATGGCGATCGCGCCCATGGCCGTCAGCCGGTCGACAAGCCGGGCGACGACCGATCGCGGCCAGGGCCACTGCCCCAGTTGGTCGAGGCTGTACTCGTCGATATCGACGACGACGATCGGCTGCTTCAATTGCGGGCGCGGATTGAGACGCTGGTAGAGGTCGAAGCTCTGGTTGCGGATCGTCGACATGAATAGCGGATCGGCAATGCGCAGCGTTATCAGCAGCGCCAGCAGTCCGAGGCCGATCAGGCGCGCGAACGCTACGCCGACGGAGCCCGGAGATCGGAACAATCGAATGCCCATTGCAGATCCGCTTTGCTTGCGGCGTCGCCCGCCCCTGAAAGTGCGGCAATTGATCAACGCTCGTGTACGGCGAGTCAATCACGTTGCGTCACCTGTGCCGCTCGCCTGGTGGCTTGCGGGAAGTGTAGCGGTACGTGATGCGGACAGACCTTCAACCGAAATTCGCTCAAGGGATTGAAGCCATAGAGCGCGCATCCGCTTTCCCCTGACCCGGAAAAAGGGCTAGTACGGGCCGCAACGAGGGAGCGTGGTGCGTGTCGCGCCCCGACAAAATCTGGGAGAGCCAACGTGGGTGAAGCAATGGTCGAGATCGAAGCAAAGGGCATCGAGGTCCGTTTCGACCCCGTTTTTGGAATGATTGCGGAGCTCAGCGTCAAGCGCGACGGCCGCGTCATCTCCATGCTGCACAAGGCGCCGTGGCATGGCGATAAGATGCCCGATGACGCCGCCCCGCATCTTGGACGCTTGGCAGGCGACTTTTTCTGCGCCCCCTTCGGCGACGCTTCCGCTGATGGCGCCCCGGGTCACGGTTGGCCGGCGAACAGTTCCTGGTCGACCATTGAGATGACGCGAGAAGGAGCCGAGACCATCGCCCGGTTCAAGCTCGATCGCCCGGCAATGGGAGCCACACTGATCAAGGAACTGCGCCTCGTCGACGACCACCCCTTCCTCTACCAGCGCCACGTCTTCACGGGTGGCCGCGGCGAGTCGATTTCGGTCGCCAACCACGCCATGCTGAATCTCAGCCATGGCGCCCGACTGAGCTTTTCGCCGAAACGGTGGTGGGAGACGCCCGAAACAGGCCTTGAAACGGATCCGGAGCGCGGGCGGGGGCTGCTCGCCTATCCGGCACGAGCCACCGACTTCCACAGTTTCCCGCGCGCCGACGGCGGTATGGCCGATCTCGGTCGCTATCCCGTCGGCGAACGCCATGAGGATTTCGCCGTCGGGATCGAGGCGCCCGACCGTACGCTCGGTTGGACGGCAGTCGCGAGAAACCAGGATGCCGACCTTTATCTCAGCCTGCGCAACGCGGCCCGGCTGCCGATGACGATGCTGTGGTTTTCGAATGGCGGCCGCGACTACGCCCCGTGGAATGGGCGCCACGTCAACGTGCTCGGCGTCGAGGAGGGACTGAACCGGTCGCTGCTCGGTCACTCCGCCAGGCAGACCACACATCCGCTTGACGCGGCAGGCGTGCCGACCGGGCTGATGCTTGCGGAAAACGGGGTGGCCGACGTTCGTCACATCATCGGTTCGCTGCCCTGGGAAGGCGACGGCGACATCGACCGGATCGAGGCGGCGGCGGGTGGACTTTCCGTCCACCCTGCCCGCGGAACGGCGCAAAGTGTGCCCTGCGACCTGTCCTTCCTCGAACTCTAGGACCCACGCCGGCGCTCGCAGCGCCGGCGCAGGCCTCAAAGGTTCAGGGCAGCGTGTAGGCCGTCTTGACCACCGTGTAGAACTCGGCAGCGTAACGGCCCTGCTCGCGCGGTCCGTAGGACGAGCCTTTCCGGCCACCGAACGGAACGTGATAATCGACACCGGCAGTAGGCAGGTTGACCATCACCATTCCGGCCTCGGCGTTGCGGCGGAAATGCGAGGCATGCTTGAGGCTGGTCGTGCAAATGCCCGACGACAGACCGAACGGGGTGTCGTTGGCCTTGGCGAGCGCCTCTTCGTAGTCCTTGACGCGCATGACGCTGGCGACCGGCCCAAAGATTTCTTCGCGGTTGATGCGCATGTCGGAAGTGGTTTCGGTAAACAGCGCCGGCTGCAGGTAGAAGCCGGGCTTGCTGCGGTTCAGCCGCTCGCCGCCCCAGGCGAGATTTGCACCCTCGGCCTTGCCGATATCGATGTAGGAATTGTCCTGGTCGAGTTGCGACTGGTCAACGACGGGACCTATATGGGTGGCGGTATCGAGCGCATCGTCGACCACCAGCCCCTTGAGGCGATCGGTCAGGGCGTCGACGAACTTGTCATGGATGCCCTCGGTGACGATCAGGCGCGACGATGCCGTGCAACGCTGCCCGGTTGAGAAGTAGGCACCGTTGACCGCGCATTCCACGGCAACCTTCAGGTCGGCGTCGTCGAGCACCACCATCGGGTTCTTGCCGCCCATCTCCAGCTGGAACTTGCGCATGTGCTCGACGCAGGCGGCCGCGACCTTCTTGCCGGTGGCGACCGAGCCGGTGAAGGTTATGGCGTCGACGCGATCGTCGTTCAGCATCGTTTCGCCGACGACCGAGCCGCGGCCCATGACCAGGTTGAAGACGCCCTCGGGCGCTCCGGCGCGCACGATGATGTCCGACAGCGCCCAGGCAGAACCTGGCACCAGTTCGGCCGGCTTGAAGACCACACAATTGCCGTAGGCCAGCGCCGGCGCGATCTTCCAGGCCGGAATGGCGATCGGGAAATTCCATGGCGTGATGATGCCGATCACGCCGACCGGTTCGCGCGTCACCTCGACCTCGACGCCTGGCCGCGTCGAGGCGATCTTCTCGCCTGCCAGCCGCAGCACCTCGCCGGCGAAGAAGTCGAAGATCTGGCCGGCGCGTCCGACTTCGCCGATTGCCTCGGCCAGCGTCTTGCCCTCTTCGCGCGCCAGCAGACGGCCAAGCTCGTCCTTGCGCGCCATGATCTCGCTGGCGACCTTCGCCAGAATGTCGTGGCGCTGCTGGATGCCGGACCGCGACCATGCGGGAAACGCGGCACGGGCCGCGCCGATGGCGTCCTCGGCCTGCTGCCGCGAAGCCCGCGCATAGCTGCCGATGATGTCGCCGGTATCGGAAGGATTGATATTGTCGGCGGCCTCCTGGCCGTCGATCCAGCTTCCGCCGATAAAATTCTGATGCATGGTCATACTGTCGCTATTCCTGATTTCTCGATCGAACGATTCGAACATGAGGCCTGGTCCTCGGCTCTGGGCGGTGGACCGACGGTGCATGTGTCGCCGTGATATAATGCAACGATGTGAAAAAATCCCGGGTAATGCGCAGGGAAATTCGTTGATGCCCGGCAAATCACTTCTCTTTCAAGCAATTGGGTGACAAATTCGCAAGCGGGAGAAGTGCCAGCTACCGTCGGATTCGAACCATTGGGCGATCGCGCGATCACCCCTGCGCGAGAATCTGCGGTACGGCCAAACGGGATCGAACGATGCAGACCAAGAAGATCATCAACGAAGGCAAGAACGCGGTCGACGAGATGCTTGCCGGCATCCTGGCCGCGCATCCGCGTCACCTTGCCAGCGTCGACGGAAGCACGCGTTCCATCATTGCGCGCGATGGGCCGCGGCCTGGCAAGGTCGGCCTGGTCATCGGCGGCGGCTCCGGTCACGAGCCGACATTCCTCGGGTTCGTCGGCAAGGGGCTGGCAGATGCCGCGGCGGTCGGCAACGTCTTCGCCTCGCCTCCCCCCGATCCGATCCTCGAATGCGCCAAGGCGGCAGACGGCGGTGCGGGTGTGCTGTTCATGTACGGCAACTATGCCGGCGACGTCATGAACTTCGACATGGCCGCCGAGATGGCGGCGATGGATGACATCGAGGTGCGCACGGTGCTGACCACCGACGATGTCGCCTCGGCACCACGCGACCAGATTGACAAGCGGCGCGGCGTTGCTGGCAATTTCTTCGTCTTCAAGGCAGCGGGCGCGGCCTGTGACCGGATGCTGTCGCTCGATGAATGCGAGCGCATAGCCCGCAAGGCCAACGAACGGACCTACACGATGGGCGTCGCTCTTGGTCCCTGCTCGCTGCCGCAGACCCGCAAGCCGAACTTCGAAATCGGCGAGGATGAGATGGAGATCGGCATGGGCATCCACGGGGAACCCGGCGTCGAGCGCGGCAAGCTGCAGTCGGCCGACGCGATCACCGACGCCATGCTCGACCGAATTCTGGAGGAAATGCAGCCGGCACGAGGCGACAAGGTCGCGGTGTTGGTCAACTCGCTCGGCTCAACGCCTCTGATGGAGCTGTACATCATGAACCGCCGGGTCGCCGAGCGGCTCGAAGGGATCGGCGTGTCGGTACATGCGACCTGGGTCGGCCACTATTGCACCTCTCTCGAGATGGCCGGCGCCTCGGTGACGCTGTTCCACCTCGACGACGAGATGCAGACCATGCTCGACCATCCGTGCGACTGCGCCATGTTCCGGGCCGGCTGAGGGGCGAGCGACATGACCAACATCGATTCCACCCGCCTCATCGGCATGTTCAATCAGGTTGCTGCGGCGCTCGAGGCAGACAAGGACCGGCTTTGCGCACTCGACGGCGTCATCGGTGACGCCGACCATGGTATCGCCATGGAGCTAGGCTTTTCGGCGGTGCGCGACGCGCTGGCCGCCCAGGACGCGTCGACGCTCGATCCCACCGCGGTTTTCAATACGGCTGCCAAATCCTTCCTCAACGCCGTCGGAGCCTCATCCGGCCCCCTCTATGCCACCGCCTTCATGCGAGCCGGTGCGACGGTGAAGGGCAAGCCGACGCTCGAAGAGGCAGACATGGTCGCGGCGCTGCAGGCGATGGCCAAGGGCATCCAGGATCGCGGCAAGGCCGAGATCGGCGAAAAGACCATGATCGATGCCTGGGTGCCGGCCGCCGACGCCGCGGCAGCCACGCACGCATCCGGCAAGATGCTGGATCAGTGCCTCGATGCGGCGGTCGAGGCTGCGAGACAGGGCGCCGAGGCAACGAAGGCGATGGTCGCCGCCAAAGGGCGTTCGGCGCGCCTCGGCGATCGGTCGCTCGGCCACATGGATCCGGGCGCGGCGTCGGCTGTCACCGTGATCGAGGCAATGCGGCAGGGCCTCGCCACCGGCTGACGCACGCCCGGGCGACTGACCTATGGCGGCCTGGGCCTATGCTCCGTTGGCGAGCATCAGGACGAGGCGGTGGATATTGCCATTGTCGCCGAGTTCCTCGCGGTCGAAATCGCGGCTGCGCTGCCGTTGTTCGAGCGACAGCTGGGTCAGGCGTTCCGTCAGGACCTTGCGGATCTTGCTGCATTTGGGATCGTCGGCGACAGTCAGGCCGACCGAATAGGCCTCGATCTTCCTGACCATGTCCTCGATGATCTGGCCGTGGACCTTCTCGTGCTCGCGCACGCCGTCGATGAAGACGTTCCAGTTCTCGAGCGTTGCTCCCGACAGGGTCTGTGACGGTTCAGGCAGTGTGTAGGTGATGATCAGCTTGGGTCGTGCCGAAGCAATGACGCAGCCGCCGTCGCGCGGAACATAGTTCCTCTGCCAGGTCAGCTTGAAGTTGGTGTAGGCGATGGCGCGCCCGACGCCGATCTTCGGTCCGCGCTGGCCGATGGATTGATAGAGTTCAAGGCCCGAGGTTCCTGAAACAGCATAAGTCTCCACCTTCTCATGCGGCTGCCACTCGGCAGCCCACGCGCTAGCGCCCGGCACTGCCAGGGCCAGCAAGCAAAGCAAGACCCGCGCCTGCCCCATAGCCATCTCAATATATTCCTTCACGCCTGTTCTCCGCAGGCCCCCCTGTAGCCGGGTCATCGCCACGTCCGCAAGCCGATCCTCACGGGCTCATTCAGCAACGGTGACGTGCAAGCCCGACAAATGGCGCCAACCCCGGCTGGGCACAGGTGTCATTTCCGATTATGCTGCACTGCGATATGACCATCGCGAATTGAGGGCAGCGCAACATGGCAGGCGGGGAGCGTTCTGAAACGAAAGCACGCGGCGCCTTGCAGCGACCGCCCTTCGAGCGGATCGCGCTCCTGCTGCAGGGCGGCGGCGCACTCGGGTCATACCAGGCCGGCGTCTATCAGGCGCTTGCGGAGGCGGATCTCCATCCCGACTGGGTTGCCGGCATATCCATCGGCGCGATCAACTCGGCGCTGATTGCCGGCAACGCCCCAGGGCGGCGGGTCGATGCCTTACGCTCGTTCTGGGAAGCGATCACCGCGCCACCGGCGGGCGTCCCGACGCTGGTTTCCTCGTGGCTCGATACCATTGGCCTCAAGGACGACTTCAGTCGCGGCCTCCTCAACCAGACACGCGCTCTCGAAACGCTGGTGGGGGGTGCGCCGGACTTCTTCGTACCGCGTCACGTCCCCCCGTATCTGGCGCTACCCGGAAGCGTCGACGCCCAGAGCTTCTATGACGTCTCGCCGCTTAAGGCGACGCTCGAACGGCTGGTGGACTTCGACCTCATCAACACCGGCGCCATGCGGTTCAGCGTTGGCGCGGTCAACGTACGAACCGGCAACTTCGCCTATTTTGATAACACGACTGATACCATCCGTCCGGAGCACATCATGGCGAGCGGCGCCCTGCCGCCAGGTTTCCCGGCCACCATGATCGATGGCGAGCACTACTGGGACGGCGGGTTGGTGTCGAACACGCCGCTGCAATGGGTGCTGGATTCGCGGCCGCGCGAGGACACGCTGGCCTTCCAGGTGGATCTGTGGAGTGCGCGGGGCGAACTGCCGCGCGACCTGACGGGCCTCGAACTGCGCCAGAAGGACATCCGCTTCTCGAGCCGCACGAGAGCCTGCACCGACCAGTTCAAGAAGGAGCAGCGCCTGCGCCGGGCGCTCGAAAAGCTGCTGAAGCTGGTGCCCGAAAGCGCGTTGCGCGACGCGGATCCCGATACCCGGCTGCTGATCGATCAGGCCGACGACAAGGCCTATAATATCGTCCATCTCATCTACAAGGCGAAGAGCTACGAGGGCACGTCGAAGGACTACGAGTTCTCGCGTGCGACGATGGAGGATCACTGGCAGGCCGGCTATGAGGACGCCCTGCATACGCTTTCTCATCCGGAAGTGCTGGAACGTCCCACGACGCCCGACGGCGTCTCGACATTCGACCTTTCCACGCATGTTCACGAATAGCGCCGCATCCACCACGCACGAGAAACGAGCCGAGCCATGAACATTGCCGACGTCCGCGCCAAAGCCTTTGCCATGCCGCTCAACGACCCTGCCTATCCGCGCCCGCCCTACAAGTTCTACAACCGCGAATTCGTCGTCATCAACTACCGCACGGACCCTGAAATCCTGCGCGCCGTGGTGCCCGAGCCGCTCGAGGTGACCGGTGACACCGTGTCCTACGAGTTTATCCGCATGCCCGACTCGACGGGCTTTGGCGACTACACCGAAACCGGCCAGGTCATTCCCGTGCGCTTCACCACGCCGTCGGGAGAGGTCCAGGAGGGCGGCTATGTGCACGCCATGTATCTCGACGACAATTCACCGATCGCCGGCGGCCGCGAGATCTGGGGCTTTCCCAAGAAACTGGCGACACCGCTGCTGCGGCACGAGCAGGAAACACTGGTCGGCACGTTGCACTACGGCTCGGTGCTCTGCGTCACCGCGACCATGGGCTACAAGCATCGCGAACTTCCACTTGCCCCGCTCGCCAAGGCGATGGCGAAGCCCGCCTTCATGATCAAGATCATCCCGCATGTCGACTGCACGCCGCGCATCTGCGAACTGGTGCGCTATTACATGGAGGATGTGACGCTGAAGGGCGCATGGTCCGGCCCGGCAGCCCTGCAGTTCTTCGAGCACGCCATGTGCGACGTGGCAAAGCTTCCGGTGCGCGAAGTGCTGTCGGCCAGCCATTATGTCGCCGACCTGACGCTCGGCCTCGGCGAGGTCGTGTTCGACTATCTCAAGAAAGACTGATCCCGGAAAGGTACATGGAATGTCACGTTTTGATGGACGAGTTGCGATCATCACCGGCGCTGCGAGCGGCATCGGCAAGGAGATCGCATTCCGCTTCGCAGCAGAGGGAGGCATTCCCGTCATCGCCGATCTCAACCTCGACGCGGCCAACGCGACCGCCGAGGAGATACGGGCCAAGGGAAGCGACGCCTTCGCGGTCGCCATGAATGTTACCGACGAGGACGCCGTGACCAAGGGCGTCGCCGATGTCGTCGCGAAATACGGCAAGGTCGACATCCTGGTCAGCAATGCCGGCATCCAGATCGTCAAGCCGCTGGTCGACTTTCCCTTCGCCGACTGGAAAAAGCTGCTGTCGATCCACCTCGACGGCGCCTTCCTGACGACAAAGGCCTGCCTGAAGCACATGTATGCCGCGAACTACGGCCGCGTCGTCTATATGGGCTCGGTCCATTCCAAGGAAGCGTCGAAGCTGAAGGCGCCCTACGTGACCGCCAAGCACGGCCTGATCGGGCTGGCCAAGGTGCTGGCCAAGGAGGGTGCCGAGCACAACGTCACCGCCAATGTCGTTTGCCCTGGCTTCGTGCGCACGCCGTTGGTCGACAAGCAGATCCCGGAGCAGGCCGCCGAATTCGGCATATCCGAGGAGGCCGTCATCAAGACGATCATGCTGAAGGACACGGTCGACGGCGAATTCACCACGACCGACGACGTGGCCGACGCCGTGCTCTACTTCGCCGCGGCCAGGTCGAACGCGCTGACCGGCCAGTCGCTGGTCGTCAGCCACGGCTGGTACATGCAGTAGTCTAGGCAGCCGCAAGGCTGCGGCGCCGCCGACCGGTTCCTGGGGACCGGTTGGCAGCGTGCTGGTCACGGCAAGGTGTTTTCGGTTAGGTTCCCCCAAGGTAACGCATCGACTGTGCGAACTGAGGGGTAGTCACATGCGATCACTGGGATCGAATACGCGCAGTGCGTTCGGCTTCGCTCTTTCCCTGACGCTGGCCGCCTGGCCTGCCGCGGCGCAGGAGCCGGCCGCAAGCGGCCCCCCCGCGGTTGAGACGGCAGCGGTCAAGCTGGCGCCGGTTACGCGGCAGGGCCAGTTCGTCGGCACTGTCGAGGCAATACAGCAGGTCGATCTCGTCGCCCGTGTCGAGGGATTCCTCACCGCCATCGACTTCACCGAAGGTGGCTTCGTCAAGGCGGGCGACCACCTCTTCGAGATCGAGAAGGACACCTATCAGGCAGCCCTGGACGGCGCGCAGGCCACGCTCGAGGCGGCCGAGGCGACGAAATCCGGCGCCGAGGCGAACTTGAAGCAGGCGCAGGTCACCTTGACCCGGCAGCAAGAACTGAAGGCCACCGGCGACGTGCCGCAATCGACGGTCGACCAGGCGCAGGCGACACGCGATTCTTCCGACTCGGCGGTCAAGCAGGCCGATGCGCAGATCGCCCAGGCCAACGCGCAGATCAAGACGGCGCAGCTCAACCTCTCCTTCACGGATATCGACGCGCCCATCTCGGGACGCATCGGCAAGGCGCAGATCACCGTTGGCAACCTCGTCTCGCCCAGCAGCGGACCGCTGGCGACAATCGTCCAGACAGACCCGATCCGGGTGGTTTTCTCCATTTCGGACCGCGAATATCTGCAGGTTGTCGATCAGCTCAAGCCGAACAGCGAGGGTGCCGGCGTGGACACCGGGCAATACAGGCCCGAGCTCCAGCTTTCCGACGGCAAGACCTATGACCAGCCGGGCAAGATTGCCTTCGTCGACACCTCGATCAACCAGAATACCGGCACGATTGCCGTCTACGCCGAATTCCCGAACCCCGAATTGAAGCTTGTTCCGGGGCAGTATGTCTCCGTCACCGTACAGGCCGGCGAGCCGCAGCAGCTGCCTGTCGTTTCCGCCTCGGCCGTGCAGCAGGATCGCGACGGCAGCTATGTCTTCGTGCTCGGCGACGACAATCGGGCAACCATCAGGCGTGTCGAGCTTGGCGCGCGGGTCGGCACGGACTGGTCAGTCTCGTCGGGTCTGGCGAGCGGCGAAGTGGTGATCGTATCTGGCATCCAGAAGATCAGCGCCGGCACCGTGGTTGACCCGAAGCCCGCACCGGCCGGGAACTGATCCCATGTTCGCCGAGATCTTCATCAACCGCCCGCGCCTGGCGATGGTCATCGCCATCCTGATCACGCTGGCAGGCACGCTTGCCCTGCTCAACATTTCGGTGGCCCAGTATCCGAAGATAACGCCACCGACGATCCAGGTCGCGGCATCCTACCCCGGCGCCGATGCCCAGACCGTCGCCGATACGGTGGCGACGCCGATCGAACAGCAGGTCAATGGCGTCGAAGGCATGCTCTACATGTCCTCGACGACGAGTTCGAGCGGGCTCTACACGCTGACCGTCACCTTCGCGATCGGCACCGACAGCGACATCGCACAGGTCAACGTGCAGAACCGCGTGGCGCTGGCGACACCGCAGCTGCCCTCCGCCGTCACCAATCTCGGCGTCAGCGTGACTGCGCAGCAGCCCAACTTCCTGATGATCATCAACGTGTTCTCGCCCAACGCGACGCATGATGGGCTGTTCCTGTCAAACTATTCGCAGATCAACGTCGTCAATCCGCTGGCGCGCGTCGATGGGGTGGGCTCGGCGGCCCAACTCGGCGGCCTCGACTATTCGATGCGCATCTGGCTGAACCCGCAGCGCATGGCGGCGCTCAGCATCACCGCCGACGACGTCACCAATGCGATCGCCCAACAGAACGTGCAGGCTGCCGCCGGCCTCATCGGCGCACCGCCGATCGCGGACGATCAGGTGCTGCAATATTCCATCTCCGCGCTCGGCCGGCTGGAGAGCCCGGAGCAGTTTGGCAACATCATCGTGCGAACCGCCGGCGACGGCAGCATCGTGCGGGTGCGCGACATTGCCCGCATCGAATTGGGATCGAAATCCTACAATTCGACCAGCCAGCTCAACGGCAAGCCGGCGGCGACAATCGCCATCTACCAGTTGCCGGACTCCAACGCGCTTGGAGTCGCCGAAGCGGTGCGCAAGGAAATGGAGGTGCTGAAGAGCCGCTTCCCCGCGGATGTCGACTACAGCGTCATCTACGACTCCACCGACTTCGTGAAGGCGACGGTGCACGAGATCGTGCTCACCCTTTTCATAACCGGCCTGATCGTGCTGCTCGTCGTCTATGTCTTCCTGCAGGACTGGCGGGCGACCCTGATCCCGGCGCTGACCATCCCGGTCTCGCTGATCGGTGTCTTCTCGATCCTGCTCGCCTTCGGCTATTCGGCCAATACCGTGACGCTGTTCGCCCTCATTCTGGCGATCGGCCTTGTCGTCGACGACGCCATTGTAGTCGTCGAGAACGTCCAGCGGGTGATGGAGGAAAACCCGGGCACGACGCCGCGCGAGGCAACCATTGCCGCGATGAAGCAGGTAACCGGGCCGATCGTGTCAACGACGCTCGTGCTGATTGCCGTCTTCGTGCCGGTTGCATTCCTGCCCGGCATAGCGGGACAGCTCTACCGGCAATTCGCCGTCACCATCACCGCTTCGGTGACGGTATCGGCGCTCAACGCACTGACTCTCAGTCCGGCCCTATGCTCGATCATGCTTCGCCCGCCCACAGCGGCGCGAGGGCCCTTCAAATGGTTCAATCGCGCTCTCGATCGCACGCGAGACGGGTATTCGCGCATCACCGGTGTACTGGCGCGGCGGTCGCTGATGGCCGGCGGCATCATGGTGCTGGTGGGAGCCGCCGTTTACCTGATGTTTGAGCGCACGCCCTCTGCCTTCATTCCGATCGAGGACCAGGGCGTCCTCTTCGTCAACGTCCAGCTTCCCGATGCGGCTTCCCTGCCCCGCACCCAGGCCGTGCTCGACGAGGTCGGCAAGATTGCGCGCGAGACGGACGGTGTCGCCAACACCGTCACGGTGTCCGGCTTCAGCTTGCTTTCCGGCGCGGTACAGCCCAACAGCGGGCTGGTACTGATCGTCATGAAACCCTGGGACGAGCGCAAGACGAAAGAGACCGGCCTGCGCGCCATCGTCAACAGCCTCAATGCGTCCTACGCCAAGATCAGCGCGGCAGAATTCCTGGTGTTCCCGCCGCCCTCCATTCCAGGCGTGGGCAATGCCGAAGGTTTCGACTTCCGCCTCGAGGCGCTGGGCGGCCAATCCCCCGAGGATTTGTCCCAGGTCGTGCGGTCATTCGTTGTCGCGGCCAATGGCGATCCGGCGATCGCCCGCGCCTACTCGACCTTCTCGGCTGACGTGCCGGGCCTCTTCCTCGACATCGACCGCGTGCGCGCCGAGCGTCTCAACGTGCCAGTCGCGACCATCTTCAGCACGCTGCAGGCGCAACTCGGCTCGGCCTTCGTCAACAACTTCAACATTCAGGGCCAGACCTATCAGGTCAACGTCGCAGCCGACGCTCAGTACCGTTCCAAGGTCGACGACATCCTGAACCTCTATGTGCGCAGCACCACCAACGCGATGGTGCCGCTGCGCGCCTTCGCTACCGTCAACACGACCCTGCAGCCGACACTGCTCAACCGCTACAACCAGTTCACGGCGGCGACCATCAATGGACAGCCTGCCGCCGGCGCCTCGTCGGGCCAGGCCATGAACGCACTGATCGCCGTGGCCGCCAAGACCCTCCCCGATGGCTACAGCTACGAATGGTCGGGCCTCTCCTACCAGGAGATCGTCGCCAGCAGCCAGACGGTAGTGGTCTTCGCGCTGGCGCTGATCTTCGGATACCTGTTCCTGGTCGGCCAGTATGAGAGCTGGTCTATTCCCTTCGCTGTCGTCACCTCGGTAGCCGTAGCCATTCTCGGCGCCGTGCTGGCGATCAACATCCTGGGAATCGCGCTCAACATCTACGTGCAGATCGGCCTCGTCCTTCTCATCGGGCTGGCGGCGAAGAATGCCATCCTGATCGTCGAGTTCTCGAAGGAGAGTCACGAATCCGGCAAGAGCCTCGTCGATGCCGCGATCGAGGGTGGGCACATGCGCTTTCGCGCCGTGCTGATGACCGCCATCGCCTTCATCCTCGGCGCAGTACCGCTGCTGCTGTCGTCCGGTGCCGGCGCCGCCAGCCGCATATCGATCGGTACGACCGTCGTCGGCGGCATGCTGTTTGCAACCGTTTTCGGGATCATGATCATTCCGGGGCTCTATGCCCTGTTCGGCTGGCTCGGTGAACGTGTCGGCGGTACCGCGCCCAAACCCGCTCCCAAAACACCGGCATGACCGCGTAGCCGGCGGCCGGATGGGCGGCCGATCTCGCAGGAACAGCCAAGAGTGTTGACCGGTCCGGCGCGACCTCGAACGCCGGTGTTTCCGGCGACGGAAGAACCAGGCGTCAGTTGGCGTCAGCCCGGCTCAGGAAGATTTTCAGCTCTCCCGGGTCCATGCGCACGATGTGGCGTTCTTCGGGATAACGGTTGCTGTTGACGTCCGCCACATACTCGGAGAAAGCTGCAATTCGCTCCGCCTGCAGGCGATCATACTCCGCCGCGAAATTGCGGTAGACCTTGGAATGGCGTGGCATGTGACCGCGGTTTTCGCCGAGAACGTCTTCGGCAAAGAGATATTGCGCGTCGCACCCGCTGCCGGCGCCCATCGACAGCAGGATGAGGGGTGTGCGCTCTGAGATCGCCGTGGCGACCTCCACCGGCACGACTTCGATCTCCGCGCCGATCGCGCCCGCCGCCTCGTAAGCCCTTACCGCCTCGAGTATCTGCATGGCGGAATCCGCCGTCTTGCCGACCGCCTTGAAGCCGCCGGTCCATGTGGCGCGGGACGGAATGAGCCCGACATGGCCGATGACGGGGATGGCCTCGTCGGCCATGCGCTTGACGGTTGCGAAACCGGCGCTGCAATAGACGGCGTCGGCGCTGGCCTTGTAGAGGCGAAAGGCCCAGCGGACGAAATCGTCGCCGGTGCCGATCTCGAAGAAGTTTTCCCCGGGCATGCTGAATAGGCTGGGCGCCGCATCGCGATACTCCGGATTGAGCAGGAGTTCCGGCGTGATCGACACGATGTCGATGCCGGCCCTTTCGGCTGCTTCCGCCTGCTCCAGTGTCGTGACTCGAAGCATGGTGAGCTGCCGCTTGCCCTTCATGGCACGGAGATCGGCGACGGTCGGTCTTGTTCTGGTCATCGCGATGTTCCTTGCTTGTCTATGCTGCGAGAAGTGATTTCAGTCGGGTTCCGGCGGAGGCCAGCATGTCCGGCGGCGGCGAGGCGCGCCGGGAAATCAGCATTTCGGCGAGCCGGATGTCCCTGGCGACCGCATTGCCCGGCCCGATGCCGCTCGCCGAGACAAGCCGTCCATTGGCCGCCAGCCCGAACAGGATGAAGGCCCCGTCATCGAGGTCGCGTCGCACGACCTCAACCGCCTCGTCCGGCAGCCCGGCAATCCGCAGGCCGAGTTCGAACTGATCCGACCAGAACCAGGGGACGGCAGCGTGCGCTTCGCCGAAACCGAGCATGTTGCGGGCCGCCAGCGCCCCCTGCTCCTGCGCATTGCGCCAAGACTCCAGCCTGACACGCCGGCCGTCGTAGAGCGCCAGCGGAAACGAACAGCAATCGCCGGCGGCGAAGATGTGAGGGTCGCTGCTGCGAAGGCCGGCATCGGCGGCAATGCCGTTGTCTATGGCGAGGCCGGCGGCTTCCGCCAGATCGATATTGGGAACTGCACCGATGCCGACGAGGCAGAGGTCGGCGTCAACGCGCTCACCGGAGGCCAGCTCGATTATAACGGTATCAGGCCCATCCGCGATTGCGGCGATGCCCTGCCCGACCTTGAACTTGGTGCCGCGCCTTTCGTGTTCGGCATGCATGACGGACGCAATGTCCTGCGGCACCCCGCGCATCAGGATGCGAGGCTGCGCCTCGATCACCGTGACATCGCATCCGAGTGTCCGCGCAGACGCCGCCACTTCGAGGCCAATGAAGCCGCCGCCAATCACGGCGAGCCGGATGCCGGAATGCAGGTGTGACCTGATGGCCAGGGCATCGTCATAGGTGCGAAGATAGACGCAGCGACCAGGTTGCTCGGCGAGGGCAAGGCGACGCGGCGATGCGCCGGTCGCGAGGAGCAGTCGCTCGTAGCCGAGCGTGTCGCCCGTCGAAAGTCTGACGGTCCGGCTGACACGATCGATCGAAAGCGCCCTTGTCGATCGCAGCAGCGTCACGTCGGCATCGGCAAGCCGCTGTTCGGTGGCTACCTCCCTGGGGCGCGGGTGTTCGGCGCAGCACAGCGCATCCTTGGAGAGCGGCGGGCGTTCGTAGGGCAGGTGCGCCTCGGCACCGATCAGCGTGACCGGCCCGTCGTAGCCTTCCTCTCGCAATGCAATGGCGGCACGCGCGCCGCATTCGCCGGCGCCGACGATGACCATGCCGACCGGACTCTGCGTCAAAGCCATCTCCTGCGGTCAGCCAAGCTGGATCAGCACCTTGCCGTCCTCGACCTTTGCCGGATAGGTCTTGAGATTGACGCAGACCGGCGCCCCCCTCGCCTCGCCGGTCTTGTAGTTGAAGCGGCCATTGTGCTTCGGGCACTCGATGATCTCGTCCATCACCAGGCCGTCGGCAAGATGCACTTTCTCATGCGTGCACAGGCCGTCCGTGGCGTAGAACTCGTCGTCGGGCGAGCGGAAGATCGCGAAGGTGCGCCCGTCGTGGTCGAACCGCACGACATCCTCCTCCTCGACATCGTCCACGGCGCACGCTTCGACCCATTCCGTCATTCGTCTTCCTCTCGGTTCGATACGGCCGCCGCGCATCGGCGGCAAATTCGGCGCTATTCTGCCGCTTCCAGCAGCTCCAGCCGGTGAAATTCGTCTCGATAGGGCCGCGCCGTCGGCGGCAGTTCGCGCTTGAGGAAGAACTCCTCGTTGCGCAACTGCCGCAACAGCACCGGGAATACTTCCCGGTAGGCCTGCCACATGGAGGGGTTCGGAGCGGGCAGGTCGTGCTTGATCATGTCGTGGAGTTTCGGCAGCGCATGATACGGGACCATCGGGAACATGTGGTGTTCCACGTGGTAGTTCATGTTCCAGTAGATCCACCGGCTCACCGGGTTCATCAGCACGGTGCGGCTGTTGAGACGGTGGTCGGTCACGTTGTCGGCGAGCCCGATATGCTGCAGCAGGCCGGTCATCACCATGTGCCAGCTGCCATAGATGCGCGGCAGGCCGATCAGCATCAGCGGCAGGAACGACCATGTGTAGGCGGCAAGCGCTATGGTCGCGGCATAGACGGCCACATGCCAGCGCGCGGCCGCGACGGCCTTCGGCCATTCCGTCTCGGGGATGTAGCTCTTCTCGTCGGCCGACAGATTGCCGAAGGCGTTGCGAACGAGACCGGGCAGCGCATAGCGGAAGTCGAGTATCCCGGTAAAGGCCAGCACTGCGCGCAGCAGGTCCGGCGGGCGCATGACGGCGATCTCGGCGTCGCGGCCGACGATGATGGTGTCGGTGTGATGGCGCGCATGGCTCCATCGCCAGTTCACCGGGTTGCGCATCAGCATGAAGCTCGCGACCTGATAGACGGCGTCGTTCATCCAGCGCGTGCGGAACGCCGTCCCGTGCCCGCACTCGTGCCAGCGCGAGTCGCTCGACGAGCCGTAGAGCACGCCGTAGACGAAGAAGAATGGCACGCACCACCAGGTCCCCCAGAACCAGATGGCGCCGCCGGCCGAGCCGAGGATCAGTGCAATCCATAGCAGCGTATCTCGGATTGCCGGGCCGTCCGAGCGCTGCATCAGTTGCTTCATCTCCTTGCGTGGTATCTCGGTGTGATACCATTCGGCGGAGGCAAGGCCGGTCTCGATGGCCGCGCGCGTGCTTTCGCCGACGAGGCTGTAGTCCCGCTTGAGTTTCATCGCTGCGGTCATCGGCGATCTCCCAGGCTGACGAAATTGCCGGACGGTACGGGGAAACGTTCGGCAGGCTGCTGCGCGATCCCGGCAATGCGTCGCTCGGCGGCTGCGGTCGCGGCGGGGCCGTCAAGCACGTTCAGCCGAACGTCGTAGTCCTTCGCGTCGGCGTGCTCCAGCCAGATCATCTCGCCGCGCTCCCGCGCTGCAAGATCGCCCAGCACGTGGTGCGTGGAAGGCTCGATGCCAAGCACGTAATTGCCGGACTGATAATTCTGCCACTCGTAGAGGCAGGGCAACTGGTCCTTGCGGGTCGTGACCTGAAAGCCAAGGCCGATCCTGTCGTTGACCACCGCCACCGGAACCTCGCCTCCTTCGTCAGCCGCCGCCTCGTGCTGCCAGACGTGCTCGACGAAGCCAGTGACGGGCTCCGGTATCTCGTTGTAGCCGACATCCTGGCTCTCGTAGCGCTCGCCTGCATGTGCCGCCCACACCACGTCGGTGATCGGCGCGAGGTAGCGGCTGCCCTCGCCGAGCAGCGGGTGGCCGACATTGAAATGATAGAAGAACATATGCGGCGTGCGGGCAAAGCCGTGATTGACGACGCGGTCGCGGATGCGGATCTCGGTGCCGCCGACATCAGCCTCGATGCGGCGTATGAGGTGCAGGTCCTCGCCGAAGACGGCCGATTGCTGCACAATGCCCTCGGCCCAGAGCACGCATTCGTCTCCGTTCCACGTCTCTCCATATCCCGTGAGACGCGCCGGTATCGTGCTGATGCGGCCGTGCAACGAATGGCTGACCCTGGACTTGCCCGGATAGCCATAGCTGTCGGCAGGCACTTCCTGCGGCCCTAATATGTGGTCGAGCCCGCAGGTCACGAGCAGACCCGAGAAGGAGCGCGCCCAGGCCAGTCCGCCCTCCCCCTCGTAGTCGTGCAGAGCCGGATGCCTGAACCCGGAAGGCGAATGCCAGCCGATCGCCTGGCCCCGAAACTCGCAATCGGCGATATCCATGGCGCGGTCGACGAGCAGCGTGAAGCGCAGCCCGCTGCCGGTGCGAAATTCCAGCATGCGCACGCCTCGCTCAACACCGTTGCCGAGCGTCATCAGCCGGACGCCGGCAAACTGCGACAACATGCCGGAGCGTTCCGACACCTGGCGGCGGGTCAGCGTCTCGCCGTAGAGCTCAACCATGCAAATCGCTCCTCTGGAGAAGCACCTGAGGCCCGCCGATACAGTTGATTCGCTGTGCTTTCATGGCGCCTTCTGCCGCTAGAGCCCGTGCGCCACGAACTTGTCGTCAAGGAACTTCTTGGCGCGCGGGACATCCGTCTCGTCGAGATGCTCGATGATGACCGGGATGTTGGGGTGTTTTTCGCTGAGCCGCTGCAGGTAGAGGTCGTAGTTCAGCGAGCCTGTGCCGGGTGCATTGAGGACAATCTCGCCGACGCCGCGGAAAGTGTGCGAGGCCAGAGCATCCTCGTCGCCGATGTCGGCATGCTTCTCGCTCTTGTCGTCGCCCGAGCGCGCAACGTCCTTGGCATGCGCGATCTTGATCTTGTCGGCCAGCGTGTCGAACACCTGGTTGATGACCTTGTCCATCGCGTCGATGTTGTGGGCCTCGAAATAGTTGGTCGGGTCCATCAGCAGGCCGAGCGCCGGATGATCGACCTGGGCAAACATCCGCACCGTCTCCTCTACCGAGCCGACGACGTTGTTCACATAGGTCTCGAGCAGGAACATCGCACCGTGGTCATAGGCCTCCTGCGCCAGCTCGGCGATCACCTTGCGGCAGGTCTCGAAGCCCTCCTCCGACTTGTTCTTCGGATCGCTCATCCATTCGGACTCGGTGTTGTATGTGCCGGTCTCCGAAATCACATAGGGCGATCCGAGCGCCCGCGCATTGCGGATGATCTCCTTCAACCGCTCGACATTGGCCTTCCTCTGCTCAAGGTCGGGGTGGATCAGGTTGGTGTAACCCGAAACGGCACATATCGGCAGGTCGTGCGCCCGGAACGTGTCGCGCACACGCTTGGTCGTCTGCTTGTCGAGCTTGCCGGCGCCGAGGTCGATGTCCTTGAAATGCAGGTCGAGCTGGACGGTGTTGAACCCGTGGCCCCTGATCTTCCTGGCCGTTTCCTCCAGCCCGTACGGAAAATAGGCCGTGAAAATCCCTGCCTGCATCATGATGGTTGTCCTCCCTGCTGTTCGTCGATCGAGATTTCGGAAAGCCTGACCGTGCGCGCTTCGTCGATCGACCGGTAGGCGGCCTCGACAAGCGCCATGGTCCTGACATTGTCGGCGACGTCGAGCACCGGCTGCGTGCCGCTCGACACCGCATGCTGCAGCTGTTCCATGACGCCGATGAAGGCCTGCGGAAACCACATCGTCTCCCAGCTCGGCGAAACCCATTTGCCGTCGGTTTCCGTCGTCGAGGCATAGGTTAGCGTCGATGCCACGCCTGTCGGCCAGCCGATCGTGCCCTTGGCCACGCCTTTCGTTCCATCGACGCGCCAGCGAATATGCTGGTCGTCCTCATAGCCCTCCTGGCGGGGGCCGGACCAAACGTCCTCGAGCGAAACGGCCATGACCCCGGACGGAAATCTGAGCGTCGAGACGGTTATGCCGTCCGAATGTTCGAATGCGGTGCGCGGATCCTTGCGGGTAAGCGTCGTGATCTCGTCAGGATCGCCGAAAAGGAAGCGCAGCACATCGAGATGATGGACGCTCATATTGGCCAGCGTCAGCCGGTCGTACTCTGCCAGGAATCCCTGCCAGTGCGGAATCGCATGCATGTCGATCTGCGCGAAGACAATGTCGCCAAGCGCACCGCGGTCGATGATCTGCTTCAGCACCCGCATGGACTGGTCGTAGCGCATGTTCTGATTGACCGAGAGCAGCTTGCCCGCGGCCTTGGCCTCGTCGCGAAGCCTGATCGCTTCCTCGAGCGACAGCGCCAGTGGCTTCTGCGCCAGAATGGCCTTCACATGCGGCTGCTTCAGCGCGTGCCGGATCAATGCGGGCTGCAGGTCCGGCGGAAAGGCCAGATCGACGATCTCGATGCCAGAATCCTCGATCAGCGCCTCGGGCGTGGCGTGAACCGTCTGGATGCTCCAGCGCTTTGCCACTTTTGCAGCGTTGGCCCGGGTTCGCGACGCAATGGCAGCCACGTCGAAGCTGGCCTCGCGGTAGGCGGCGAGATGGCACTCGGCCATGATCATGCCCGCGCCGATGCAGCCGATGCGATGATTGCGCGACCGCACAGACACGTCGGGTTCGAATTGCAGGTCTGTCAAACGGTCCTCCCAAACCAGTCGCGATCGTCCTCTTCGACCGCGCGCATGGACACTGGCTGCTCCAGCAAGGGCTGTCAACATCATTTTAGATCAGAAAACATCAAAACTCGGCACGTTCGTGCATTGTGGGGTGTACGCAGGAATTGGACGCGCCCGAGATCTTCGAGGGCCGCAGCACGACAAAAGACTTGCAGCATGCGCCGAAAAAATACATCATTTTACATCAGACTTCGGCTCGGCCACGGTCGACCGTCTCTACAGGACAGATCATGCGTGCCACCCTGATCGATATCGCCCGCGAGGCCGGTGTATCCACCGCAACGGTCGATCGCGTCATCAACAACCGCGCCGGGGTCAAGGCGCGTACGAGAAGCGTCGTGCTCGACGTCGCGAGGCGCCTCGATTATCTAGCCGACGTGCCCGAGCGGTCTGAACCGGCCGAGCCAGAAACCGTGCGTCTCGACTTCGTCCTGCCCACCGGTACCAACAGCTTCATCAAGATGCTGCATCGGCAGATCGAACAGCAGGCAGCCTCGCGCCGAGAGATCGACGTGCACATCGCCACCATCGAGGGCTTCAACCCCGACAGCCTCGCCCGCGCGCTGCGGAAGCTTCAAGGCAAGACACAAGGCGTCGGGGTGATTGCGCTCGACCATCCGACCGTACGCGAGGCCGTCCGCTCGCTGGCTGCAAGCGGTGCGAAGGTCGTCACCATCGCGTCCGACATTCCGCATGTGCCGCGCATCGCCTATATCGGCATCGACAACCGCGCGTCGGGGCGGTTGGCAGGATATCTGCTCAGCCGGTTTCTCGGTGCAGGCAGCAGCGGCAAGGTGGCCTTGTTTGCCGGTTCGCTTTCCTATCGCGGCCACGAGGAACGCGAGATGGGATTTCGCCACATATTGAAGGAGGAATTCCCGGCGCTTCAGGTCGTCGAGATGCGCGAGGTCATGGATGATCGGGAAAAGGCCTACTCGGAGGCCTGCGCGCTACTCGACCGGAACCCGGACCTGTCGGCGATTTACAATGCCGGTGGCGGCAATTCCGGCATCGCTCGGGCGCTCAATGAGCGCGGGCGTCAACACTCGGTGGTCTTCATAGGCCATGAGGCCACCGATGGCAGCAAGGCGCTCCTGCTCGACGGAACGCTCGATGCGGTGATCGACCAGAACCCGCGCGTCGAGGCACGCGAGGCACTTAATGTCCTGTCCCATGCCATACGTGGTCAGGAGTATGATCCCCACCCGCCGAGGCTACAGGTGGTCTTCAAGGAAAACATCCCGGAATTCTAGGAAAACCGCGTCCCGCGTCAGATCGCGAGATACTCGTGCCGCAGTTCGGTGTTCTCCAGCACTTCCTTGGCTGTGCCGCTGAACACGACCGTCCCCGTATCCATGATGACGGCGCTGTCCGAGAGCCTGAGTGCGGCCACGGCGTTCTGCTCGACGATGATGGTCGTGATGCCGAGTTCGCGGATCTGCTGGACGATCTTCTCGATCTCCTGGACAATGACGGGAGCCAGTCCTTCGTAGGGCTCGTCCAGGAACAGGATCTTGATGTCGCGGGCCAGGGCGCGCGCGACCGAAAGCATCTGCTGCTCGCCGCCCGACAGCGTCGTCGCCTCCTGCCGGCGGCGTTCGGCAAGGCGCGGAAAATGTTCGTAGACCTTCTCGAGTTCCCAGCCGCGCGGTTCAGTCACCTGCGCAAGCACAAGGTTTTCCTCGACAGTCAGGCCGCCGATGATGCGGCGGTCTTCCGGCACCAACTGCACACCGAGCTTCGCCGCCTGGTGCGCCTTCATGGTGTGCAGGGGCACGCCCTGAAGCCAGATCTCCCCCGACTTCAGGGTCGGCGTGTCGACGCGCGCCAGCGTGCGCAGCGTCGACGTCTTGCCAGCGCCGTTGCGGCCGAGCAGGGAAAGCACCTCGCCCTTTTTGATCTCGAACGAGACGCCCTGCACGATGTAGGATTCGCCGTAATAGGCGTGAATGTCGCGCACGCTGAAGAAGGGCTCGGCTTCGTTCTGGGCCAATTCAATTGCCTTTCCGGAAAACGCTTCGCGATCGTGCACGGATCTGTTCACTCCTGGACCTCTCCGAGATAGGCTTCCTTGACCTTCGGATTGGCGCGCACCTCGTCGGGCGAACCATCCGCGATAATCCGGCCCTGGGCAAGCACGCTGATCTTGTCGGCCAGCGAGAACACCACCTGCATGTCGTGCTCGATTATGACCTTGGTCATGCCGCGGCTCTTGATGCGCTTGAGCAACTCGATGGTGCTGTTGGTGTCGTGACGAGACATGCCGGCGGTCGGCTCGTCGAGCAGCAGCAGGCGCGGGTTCTGCACGAGGCACATGGCGAGTTCCAGCCGCCGCTTGTCGCCGCGCGACAGGCTGCCGGCCTCGACGTGGCGGCGCTCGAGGAGACCGACGTCTTCGAGAGCGTGCTCGGCGCTTTCTCGCACATCCTTCTGGCCCGACACGGCAGCGATGGTGTTGAAGCGGAATGACCCGTCCCGGCTGGCAAAGGCCGGTATCATCACGTTCTCGAGCAGGCTGAGATCGGCGAAGATCTCTGGCGTCTGGAAGACGCGGCTGACGCCCAGCTGATTGATCTCGTGCGGCTGGTGGTTGTCGAGCGCCTCGCCGTCGAAGATCACGGACCCCCTGTCCGGCTTGATGCGGCCGACGCAGACGTTGAGCAGCGTCGACTTACCCGCCCCGTTCGGTCCGATGATGGCGTGCACGGTGCCCTCCTCGACCTGCAGGTCGACATCCGACAGTGCGCGCAGGCCGCCGAAGTTCTTGTGGACGTCCGCGACGTGGAGAACGACGTTTCTGGTGCTCATGTCCTACTCCGCCGGCTGTGTCTGGCCGACAGGCACGGCGTCGCCGCCGTCGCCCTTGCGGTTTACCAGATTCCAGGCCCGTCTCAGCCCCTCCATGATGCCGCCGGGGAGGAAGATGACGATCAGCATGAACACGACGCCGAGGGTCAGGTTCCAGCCATCACCGACGAACAGAGAGAAGAAGGAGACGACCGGATCCTGGAGCGACTCCGGCAGGAAGCTGAAGAAGCCATGCAGCGTGCGGTCGCTGAAGGACGAGAAAATGTTTTCGAAGTACTTGATCACGCCTGCCCCGAGGATCGGGCCGACAAGCGTGCCGGCACCGCCGAGGATGGTCATCAGCACGACTTCGCCTGAGGCCGTCCACTGCATGCGCTCGGCACCGACGAGCGGATCGGTTGCCGCCATCAGCGCACCGGCGAGGCCGGCGTAGAGGCCGGATATGACGAAGGCGGAGAGCAGATAGGGACGCGTGTTGAAGCCGGTGTAGCGCATCCGGTTCTGGTTCGACTTGATGCCGCGCAGCATCATGCCGAAAGGCGACCGGAAGATGCGCATGGCAAAGAAGAAGCAGACGATCAGCGCTACCGCGCAGAGATAGAAGCCCGGATACCCGCCGCCGCTGATGTCGACGCCGAACAGGCTGGCGCGCGGCAGGCCCGGTCCCGGGGACCCGAACATCGCGTCGATGACGCGCGGATCCTGGCGCGACAGCTGCAGTCCGGTCTCGCCATTGGTCAGCGGGGTCAGGACGGAATAGGCGAGGTTGTAGCTCATCTGCGCGAAAGCGAGCGTCAGGATCGAGAAATAGATGCCCGACCGGCGCAGCGAGACGTAGCCTATGATGAGCGCGAACAGGCACGCGAAGACCATCGCGAAGAGGATCGCCGGGATGACGTTCATCGTGAACAGCTTGAAGGACCACATCGCGGCATAGGAGCCGACCCCCAGGAAGGCCGCATGGCCGAAGGAGAGGTATCCAGTGAGTCCGAAGAGGATGTTGAAGCCGAGCGCGAAGATGCCATAGATGCAGAACTTCTGCATCAGCGCCGGATAGGCGGCGCCGAGCGGCTGCAGGATGATGGGCCCTGCCAGGACGACCACGGAAAACCCGACAAGAAGCAGCCAGTCGTTGCGTGAGAGGTTTGCAAACATCATCAGTCCTCCATCACGCCTTTACGGCCCATCAGGCCACGCGGCATCGTCAGCAGCACCACGACGGCGACAAGGTAGATGATGATCTGGTCGATGCCCGGCAGGATCGACTTGATCTCGTTCATCGAAGCGAACGACTGCAGGATGCCGAGCAGGAAGCCGGCCACGACTGCGCCGGTGAGCGATCCCATGCCGCCGACGACCACGACCACGAATGACAGGACGAGGAAATCCATGCCCATGTGGTAATCCGGCGGCAGGATCGGCGTGTACATCGCCCCGGCGATGCCGGCGACGACCGCAGCCAGGCCGAAGACGACCGTGAAGCGCCTTTCGATGTCGATCCCCAGCATGCCGACCGTCTCGCGGTCTCGCATGCCGGCGCGAACCACCATGCCGTAGGTGGTGAACTGCAGGAAGGCCATCACGCCGCCGATGACGACGAAGGAGAACAGCAGGTAGATCAGCCGCCACCATGGATAGGGCAGCGCATCTCCCATGCCGAGCAGCGTGCCGACATAGGCCGTGCCGCTGAAGTCTGCGGGCGCCGCCTGGGGTATCGGGTTGGCGCCGTAGAACTTCTTGATGACCTCCTGGATGACGATGGCCAGGCCGAAGGTGACGAGAATCTGGTCGGCGTGCGGGCGCTTGTAGAAATACTGGATCAGGCCGCGCTCGATGGCGATGCCGATCGCGAGCATGATCGGGATGGCGATGATCACCGAGGCGGGAACGGAATAGTTGTGCAGGAAGACGCCGAAATCGCCGAGCCATGCCTCGACATAGGGGGTGCGGACTTCGAGCGGCGAGCCCCAGGCAGTCGTCTGGGTGGGATCGACGACGACGCTTTCGAGGCTGAGCACCTTGTTGAAGGTGACGGCGCAGAAGGCACCCAGCATGAACAGCGCGCCATGGGCGAAGTTGACGACGCCCAGCGTGCCGAACACCAGGGTCAGGCCGAGCGCAATGAGTGCGTAGGCACCGCCCTTGTCCAGGCCGTTCAAAATCTGAAGTAGAATTGCGTCCATGTTCCGTCCGCCCGGAGTGAGGCTGCGCCAGCTGCCAGTCACCCGGGCCCGACCGTCGCGATGACGGCCGGGCCCGGGCAGTTCAAGTCTTCAGTCTGTCAGCACTGCTTGGCGTCGGACGGCCCGAGGTCTCCGCCGAAGATCGAGGCATCGTAGGTCAGTTCCTCGCGCGGAACTTCGCGGACGATCTCCATCAGGTCGTACTTGTCCTTCGGGTTCTCCTTGCCGCGCACGACCAGTGCGGTCTTGAAACACTGATGGTCCTCTGCGCGGTAGAGCGTCTTGCCGTTGCCCATGCCGTCGAACTCGAAGCCCTCGAGTGCTTCGATGACCGCCGGAGCGAAGAAGGTGCCGGCGCGTTCGCAGGCGTCGGCATAGAGCAGTGCCTGCACGTAACAAGTATGGGCAGCCTGCGAGGGCGGCGCGCCATATTCCTGGCCGAAGGACTTGGTGAAGGCCTTGGTGGCTTCGTCCTCAAGCTTCCAGTCCCAGTTGGCGGTGCCGAGGATGCCCTTCACCGCGTCGCCCGCGCCCTGCGCCATCAGCTCGGAGAACAGCGGCACCACGACCTCGAACTTCTTGCCGTTCACTTCCTTGTCGCGCAGGCCGAACTGCACGGCCTGGGTCAGCGAATTGACCATGTCCTTGCCGTAGTGGTTGAGGATCAGCACATCGGCGCCGGAGTTGAGAACCGGCGTGATGTACTGCGAGAAGTCGCCGGCGCCGAGCGGCGTGCGGACGGCGGCCACGGTCGACCAGCCGAGTTCCTCGGTGGCGTTCTTGATCGATTCTTCCTGCGTCCAGCCCCAGGTGTAGTCGGCGGTAAGGTGATAGGCCTTGCGGTCCTTGCCATATTCGTCGGCGAGCACTGGAGCGAGCGCGATGCCCGACTGGTAGGCGTTGAAGAAGTGGCGGAAGCCGTAGCGCTTCTTGTCCTTGCCGGTGGTGTCGTTGGAGTGCGTCAGACCGGCCATGAAGACGATGCCCATGTCCTGGCAGAGGCTCTGGACGGCCACGGCGACACCGGAGGACGAACCGCCGGAGATCATGATAGCGCCGTCCTTCTCGACCATGCGCTTGGCAGAGTCGCGCGCGGCGTCGGACTTGGTCTGGGTGTCGCCGGTCACATAGGCGACCTTCTTGCCGAGGATGCCGTTGCCCTTGAGGGCGGTCGGCTTCATCGTCTGGATCATGCCGCCGTCGCCCTCGCCGTTGAGGTGCTTGACGGCGAGCTGGAAGGCCCTGAGTTCATCGGCGCCTTCGTCGGCATACGGGCCGGTCTGCGGCACGTTCCAGCCGAAGGTCACGGTGTCGCCCGTGGGCATGTTGCAGGACGTGTCCTGCGCAAAGGCATTGCGCACGAAGTGCATCGGCGCGGCAAGTGCCACGCCCGAAACCGCGCCGGCCTTGATTAGCCCGCGGCGAGTCATGATAAATTTGGACATCGGATTCCTTCCCAAATTGATTTGTATTTTTCTTGCCGGCCGCTAGCTACGGTCGTGATTTCACAGCCTAGCGACCGCTGGCGAGACCTCAAGCCCACCCTTGGACGACTTTGGGATTAGTACCAAAGTCTGACGCGATGCTTGGCGATGCGCCGACCGACAGGGTCATGACCCTGCATCGGCGACCTTTGCGTCCTGCTAGTTCCGCGTGACGGGCTTCGACCGCATGCGCGCGACCGTCTCCCGTTCGGCCCGCTTGCAGCGCATCGGCGGCAGGCCTCGGTCCATCAGATCCATGTCTTCCAGGACCATGTCGCCCATGCGCTTGAAAGCCACGTCGAGCGCACCGGCGCGATGCGCGGAGCGAAGGAATCCGGGCAGGCGGCGCACCGGATGATCGGCAGCCAGCGGTTCCTCCGGGAAGACGTCGCTTGCCGCCACGATGTGGCCCGAGCGCACCGCCGCCATCAGCGCGTCGAAATCGACGACGCCCGCGCGGCTGAGCAGGATGAAAGCAGCGCCGGGCCGCATCGATGCGAAAGCCGAGGCGCCGAGAAAGCCTTCGTTCTCGCTGGTGACCGATGCGACGACAAAGACGAAGTCGCTCTTGGCGAGCACGCTTTCGAGGTCTGCCGGCTCGACGCCGCTGTCGCGCAGGATCGATGGCGGCAGCCAGGGGTCGAAGACCCGGATCGTGGCGCGAAAGCCCGTCAGCACCCGGTTGAGCGCCCTGCCGAGATCGCCGAAGCCGATGATGCCGATCTCCGAGCCCGACAGCAGCCGCCCCGAGGCAGCACCCTCGCCGCCCCAAAGCTCCCGCCCCTCGCGAAAGTCCAGATCGGCGTCGACGATGCCGCGCGCCAGATTGAGCGCCAGCGCCAGCCCCATTTCGGCGACCGGCTCGGCGAACACTGCCCCGGTCGTCACGACGTGGATACCCCTCTCGAAGAGCCGCTCATAGGGCATGTTGTTGTAGAGATTACTCTCGACATTGAGCACGCAGCGCAACGATTGCATCGCTGCGAGCGTCGCCTCGCTGACCGGCGGCTGGCCAATGATGTAGCGGGCGCGGGCAAGCGTCTCCGAGGGCAGGCTCGCGAGTTCATCGGGTTCGATCTCGACGATCTCGTAGCGGTCGCGAAGCGTCTGCATCGCCGGCGCGGTGAAGATCAGATCGAGCGTGCGCGGCTCGGGCGCGCTGATGACAAGCGGCCTTGTGCTGTCCGGCATTTTTGTTCCTCCCCCGGTAAACGGTTCGCCGCGCGCGCAAGACAGGCGCGAATCGAGAACCGCAATCGCGACACACACTCGACCGACCGAAGCGCACAATGCAAGGCCCGTAGCCGGCAAGGATACGATTCCTGCCGTTCCGCAGATCGCTTCGAGTAGCCGGGCGACGCTTAGTGCTGCTAGGCGGCGCGCGACAACATGAGCCCGCCAAAGACGCCGACCAGGCCGACGACGATGGTCGATGCGAGGTAGACGGCAGTCATCGCCACTTCGCCCCGATTCCAGAGCGTGGCCGTGTCGAGCGAGAATGTCGAATAGGTGGTGAAGCCGCCCATCAGGCCCGTCGTCAGGAACAGCGCCAGATTGTGGTCGCTGCGGGGATGGGTCGCAATCAGCCCGGCGAGCAGGCCCATCAGCAGGGAACCCGCCGCGTTGACAATGAGCGTCCCCGAAGGAAATCCGGAACCGATCCATCTGACGGCCGCGAGCCCCACTAGGTAGCGCGCCATGGAACCCAGCCCGCCACCGATGAATACCGCCGCTACAGGAAGAAAACCTTGCATGACCTTGCCCTCTGCGCGCGGCAGTTCTAGTCCCGTCTCGCGGCAGAGTATTTCGCTATCGCACCGGCCGTTGCACAATCGCCGGGCCGGTTCGCCCAGGCTACGGTTCCAGCGCCTCGCGCTGCCTGAGCAGGTCATCAAGCAGCGCCTGCTCGCCGGCAATGCGCTCCTCGTTGCGGCCGGCGCCTGCGGAACCTTCAGCCGCCTCCCTCGCCAGCTTGGCAAGATTCTCCCGCACGAATGCGATTCTCTTCTCGAGTACCTCGATTTGCACTTCTTCTGGCAATCATAAGCTCCTTGCTGGCGAAGGCGGGTTCGAGGACCCTGGAGAATACGAGGCGGCTCAAGCAGCGTACGACGCACTGGACATTGTTCTAGTCGTTCCGCAACGGTTAACGTTGCGAGCCTGCACGCCATCTAGCTTTGTCTCGAAGTTGTTCCGCCAATATGCGCGCCGACCGGATAGGCCAATTCCGGAGGGCCGCCATTGGTGATGAGCTGATCCTGCTTGAGAGCGAACGAAATCAGGGCGAGACGTGCCGTATCGGATCTCGTCCGGCCTTCCAGCGCCGCACGGCATGCAGCCACGGCAGCAGCCTTTTCCCGGGTGTCGCACGGGCAGTCGTTCAGAAATTCCAGCGCTTCCAGGACGCTGCTGATCTCACGGCGATAGCCCAGTCCAACGAGGACGCATACCGGCTTTGAAAATTGCATGGTCAAGACGTGCTACTCCTATCATTCTGACAGCCAAGCAGACCCCGCGTCCTCTAACTCCGATGGCAGATACTGGTTCCCTGCACATCGGCTGTCTTGAGCAGCAGCAGGCCCGCCTCGATCGGAGGCTCCCCAGGTGCCGCGAACACACGCATTTTTTAGCGGCCGGGGTCATCCTGGGTGGCGAAATAGGCTGCCAAATCCAAGATGTCCTCGTCTGTCAGGCCCTTTGCCGCATTTGTCATCAGGTGGCTGAAGGGACCGCCTCCACGCTGTCCGGCACGGAATAGTCTGAGTTGCTGCGCGAGATAGTCCGGCCGCTGCCCGCGAATGCGGGGATAGAGCGGATTGCGGTCCGCGCCATGGCAACCAAGGCATGCCGGCACGCCTGCCGCAGCGACGCCGGCGCGTGCGATCCGTTCGCCGCGCTCCAGCCTGTCTTGCGCAACTTCCTGGCCTGCATCGTGCCGCTGTGGGGGCAGCGCCGCGAAGTGCGCCGCCAGGGCATCGATCTCGGCTGCGTCCACAGCCGCCGCCGGCAATGCCATGAACCCGCTCGCCCTTCGGCCTTCGGCAAAGGCCTCCATGCTGGCCGCGAGGTAGGCTTCGCTCTGGCCCGCGATAAGGGGGGTTGCCGGTCCGCCCCCTGCCCCGTCCGCGCCATGGCAGCGGCCGCATTCAGCCACCGCACCGCCAAACGACGTCGTGTGCAATTCGGGCGCACCGGCATTGCCGTACGCAAGTTCCCGGTAGGATCCCACATCGAGGTCCGGCAGTGCGCGCAGGAAGGCGACCATCGCCCATACCTCGTCGTCGCGGTTCTGGGTCGGCCATGCCGGCATGCCGGTGAAGCGTACCCCGTGCTTGACGATGCGAAACAGCTCGGCGTCCTGCCATTCGCCGACCGAATAGGAAAGGTCCGGCGGCCGTGGCAGCATGTTCATCGCTGCGGGCGAACGCGGTTCCCCTGGCGCTCCGTGACATATGGCACAGCCGCGCGCGAAATGGCCGGCCGCCGGCTTGATCGCCTCGACCGGCAACCGCTCCGGTTCGTTGACGGCCAGTGCATAGGTGCGGACGGCCGAGCGCATGGCGAAATGCAGGAACCAGTCGGTAATCTTCCAGTGCCCGGTGGACGCCCCGACATTGAAGAAGCCGATCCAGGCAAACAGCAGTGCCGCGAAAGGAAGGACGGCAAGTGCGACAGCGGCATGTTTCCAGTTGATCCTGATCACCGGACGACCTCCGCGGCCTGTTCACGGTTGAGCATCCGCGCTACGAGCAAGATGCCCCCGGCAAGGTAGACGACGGCCCCGACCCCCAGCATGACGACGCCGCCGATCTGCTGGTCGAGGCCGGCGCCGAGCTGCACGCCGAAGCAGGTGACATCCGAAAGGCCGTAAAGCGGGCGCGGGCTGAGCGACAGCAGCGCGCCGAGCAGCGTCATGTGCATCGAGGTCAGCAGCAGGCCGAAGGCGCCTGCCATCTCATGGCCCGGGCGGAACGCCGCCGTCCACAGCAAGAGGCCGCAGCCGAGGAACATGAGCTGCTCGATGGCAGTCGCGGCCAGCGACGCTTCCGCAAGCGCCCGCATCGCCGGCGCATGCCAGCCCCAGACGACGATGAATTCTAGCAGGGCAGCACCCACCGGCAGCGCGCCCGACGATAGTGCAGGAATGGCCGGCGGGGCCCAGGCGGGTGGCAGCGTGAGCCCGGCGGCGATGAGCGGCGCTGCCACCGCGACCACGCCCATATGAGCCACCATGTGGGCGGAAAAACTGTCGCGCCAGGCAGCCAGCAGCGGCCCGCCCCACACGAGGGCCAGCACGGCAAGTCCGGCAGCAAGCAGCAACCGCCTCATCGCAGGCACTCCGTCAGGAAAACCGCCGGCAGCGCGACGAATATCACGGCGACGAAACTCAATCCCGAGAGCAACAGGGTTGCAAAACCCTGGAAGCGGCGTCGGCTGTGCGCCGTGGCGTCATCATGCGGCGGGTCGTAGGTGCCAAAACCCCATTGCCGCCATGCCAGCAGCGTCGAGAGGAGGATGAGAGCAAGCGCGAGCGCGGTCACGATGCCGATGCCGAGCCGCACGGCAGCGAAATCGAGCCCCAGCAGCCCCGGCTTGGCGCAATAGATCGCGGCGCCGACATAGCAGATCAGAAAATGCAGTGCCCACACGATCGGCGCGGTGAACAGTGTCCACAGGGACTCCACTTCGCGGGGCAGCAGCCGGATCATCACGTCACCGCCATCGGAAACAGGCCGACAACCGCGAAGGCCGTCAGCGCGGTCACCATCATGAAGTGCCAGTAGAGCGCGACATTGTGCATGTCCTGGTCATGCGCCGGGGTCAGCCGGCCGGCAAGGCTGGCCACCAGGCACCACAACTGCATGACGATACCGAGCGCGGCATGGACGAGCGTCCAGGCGACCAGGATCCAGACGATGGCCGGATAGACATGGCGGGTCGGCTCCATGCCTGCCTGCCAGGGTCCCCAGAACCCGGCGACCGCAGCCAGCACGGTAAGAGGCGCAGCGATGCCGAGCGCCAGCCGCATGCTGCCGACCCTTGCCCGGGCGTTCAGCTGCCGCGCGGCGACGGTCAGCAGCCAGCTGCATGCGAACAGCGTGACCGAGATCATCGGCCAGGTCGCGCCGGGTCCCGCGGCGCCGGCGGTGAAATCGCTGTGGATCGTCCAATAGAAGAAATAGCCGAAGACGAGGCTGCCGAAAGCAGTGCCGTCGCCGATCATGGTGATGAACATCGCCCACCAGCCGACGGATGCCGGGCCAGAGGCGTAGAGAGGCAGGTCGAGGTCCGGCCCGGCACGCCGCGTTGCCTGCTCGGGTATCTCGCCCGTGCCGGTCCACAGCCAGTAGAGGATCGCACCGAAGGAGACGGCGGCGCACAAGGCTGTCACCACCCACCAGTGGAACGTCATTGCGACGAAGGCCCCGCCAAGCGAGGCGGCCGCCGCGATGGTGATGAGCGCCGGGCCGGCGACGCGCAGAACCTGGATCGGCCGCGCGTCGAGCACTGAGGTGACGATGCCCTCGCGCCTGCCATGCGGGGCGTCCGCGAGATACCAGCGTCCGTCATTGACCTGCTCGGCGAGTTCCGGCTGCTGCCAGAGCGGGTATCGGCTTGTAATCTGCGGGATGGAGCGTACGCCCCAATTGTGTTGCGGTTCGTTGATCCATTCCAGCGTGCCGGCATTCCACGGATTGCGCTTACCGACCGGCTGGCGGTGCTTGGGACGCAGTACATCGACCACCACGACCAGCACGCCGGCGGCGAAGACGAAGGCGCCGACGGTGGAAACGAGGTTCAGCAGGTTGAGCCCGAGTTCGTCCGGATAGGTGAAGACACGCCGCGGCATGCCGCGCAATCCGGTGAGATGCATCGGGAAGAACGCTACGTTAAAGCCGACGAACATCAGCCAGAAGGCGAGCCTGCCGAGCCCGTCGGACAGCTTCCTGCCGTTGATCAGCGGATAATAGTAGTAGATGCCGGCGACGACGGGGAACAGCATGCCGCCGATCAGCACGTAATGCAGATGGGCGACGATGAAATAGGTGTCGTGCGCCTGCCAGTCGAAGGGCGCCAGCGCCACCATCACGCCAGTCAGCCCGCCGATCACGAAGATGGCCAGCCCACCGGTACCGAACAGCATCGGCGTCGAGAAGATGACGCGGCCGGCAAGCATCGTGGCGATGAAGACGAAGATCTGCACGCCGGTGGGGATCGCCACCGCCTCCGACGCCGCCGAGAAAAAGGCGAGCGAAATCTGCGGCAGGCCGGTGGTGAACATGTGGTGCACCCACAGGCCGAAGGACAGGAAGCCGGTGCCGACGGCGGCGAGCACGATCCACGAGTAGCCCACGATCGGCCGCTGCGCGAAGGTCGGCACGATCATCGCCATCAGCGCGATCGACGGCAGGAAGATGATGTAGACTTCCGGGTGGCCGAAGATCCAGAACAGGTGCTGCCACAGCAGCGGATCGCCGCCGCGTGAGGGATCGAAGAAGGGCCAGTCGAACATCCGCTGCATCTCGAACAGCAGGTCGCCGGCGATCAGCGGCGGGAAGGCGAAGAGGATCATGCCGGCGACGATCAGCAGATACCAGGCAAACAGCGGCATCAGGTTGATGCGCATACCGGGCGCACGGCACTTCATGATGCCGACAATGATTTCCACCGCGGCGGCGATCGACGCCACCTCGATGAAGGACAGGCCGAGCAGCCAGATGTCGGCGCCGATGCCGGAGAATTCCTTGTCGGTGGCGAGCGGCGGATACATGAACCAGCCGGAGGATGGCGCGGCATCGAAGAAGATCGAGCCGCAGACGAAGATGCCGCCGAGCAGGAAGCTCCAGAAACCGAAGGCGCCGAGCCTTGGGAACGGCAGTTCTCTTGCGCCGAGCATCGACGGCAGGAGAAAGATCGCCACGGCTTCGAAGATCGGCACCGCGAATAGGAACATCATCACCGTGCCGTGCAGGGTGAAGGCCTGGTTGAAGAGATCGGCGGACAGGAAATCGTTGCCCGGCACGGCGAGCTGGACGCGCACCATCAGCGCGAGAACGCCGGCAAACAGCATGAAGAAGAAGGCGGAGCCCGCGTACCAGAGGCCGACCTGGGTGTTGTTGACGCTGGTCCAGTAGCGCCAGCCGGTCGGCGCCGCCCACGCGTCGCGCAGCTGGTCGGCCTGGGCCGACCGTTCGCTGTCCGGAAGCCGCGGAGCCGGTTGCATCATTCGAGCCCCTTCAGCCAGGCGGCCATCGCATCGATCTCTGCCGCCGGCAGCGCGCCGAAGGCCGGCATCTTCGCGTCCGGCTTGATGGCCCCGGGATTGGCTATGAAGCTGGCGATTGCGGCTTCGGTGTTCGGCAGGATGCCGGCGCCGATCGTCTTGCGCGAGCCGACATGGCTGAGATCGGGACCGATGGTGGCATTCGCCTCGGTCCCGTCGACACGATGGCAGGCGCCGCAGCCATTGCGCAGGAAGGCTTCACGACCCTCGCCGCTTACACCGGCTGCCGGCTCTGCCTGAGCCGCAAGCCAGGCATCGAAGTCGGAGGGCTCCATGGCAACCGCCGAAAACGCCATCAGCGCATGCGAAGTGCCGCAATATTCGGCGCAAGGTGCCCGGAACGTCCCTGCCTTGGTTGCAAGCAGCGAAAGGCGGTTTCTACGGCCGGGGATCATGTCCATCTTGCCGCCGAGCGCCGGGATCCAGAAGGAGTGGATAACGTCGTCGCTTTCCAGCGCGAACTCGACGCGCTTGCCGACCGGCAGCCTGACCTCGTTGGCGGCAGCAACCCGGCTGCCATCCGGGAGGCGATAGGCGACCTGCCACCAGAACTGCTTGCCGGTTACCTCGACCGTCATGGAGGCATCGGCGGGCGTTGCGAACGGCCTGAGGCCTGGCATCAGCCACAGGGCGAAGGCGAGCAGGAAGAGCAGCGTGACCGAGGGAAATACCGCCCCGCCCCAGAGGATAAGCCGGCCGGCACCGGCATCGCTCACCGGCCGCTCGCGCCGCGAAATGGCGAAGAGCAGCGTACCGATGACGCCGATCCAGATAAACGCGCCGCCGATGACCATGACCCAGAAGAGATTTGCAACAATGGCGCTCTCGTCGCCTGCGGGATCGAGCGCCGACTGCACGCCGCTGCAACCGCAAAGCGCAAACGGCGCAAGCAAAGCCAGCGCCCTGCACCTCGCGCGAAAATCGTTCCTCGGTCCTGACGTATGGCCCGGCGCGATTTCGGCCTCCCCGTTTCCCCTCGCTCCCGCGCGTGACAAAGCCGACGCTGACGGGCATCCGGTTTGCAAACTCGGATCTTACCGGATCGTTCCCGCTGAAGCACGGCTCGGGGAGAAGGAACTGCACATGGGAAGGAACTGAGCTGGAACAAGTTCGCCGCTGCGAAGTTTCGCAACAATGATTAAGTGGTTGAAAAGTCTGGCGGTAGAGCTCTTTCCGGCGTGGCACCGGGCAAGGCTGCGGAGACGTAAGGCGGCCAGGACCGAAACGCAATCGGACGACGCCCTCGCAAGATTACGCCGCCGGATCGAACTCCAAGACAAGACCGACGCCAAATAGAAGAACCGTCCCAGCCGTTGCGGTGCTGCCGGGGCGGGGTCCCTTTGTCGTCATTGCTGCTCCGGCAGGGCAGGATCGCCGCGCTCGTCCTCGACCGTCCCAGGAGACGGTGCCTGTTCCAGCGGCGCGTTGACGCCTGTGTTCTGCTCGTCGGTGCGCTCCACCGGCGTCGTATCGGTGCCGTGGTCAGTCAGGAGATACGCCACGCCGCTGAGCACGATCAGCGCAGCCACAAGCGCCATCACGGTCCGGCCGCGCACAGAGAGAAAATTGTCCTGCGCGCGCTTGGCTTCCGGGCTCAATCGTTCGGGGTCGCGTTCGGTATGGGTGCGATTTGCCATGATCTGTTCCTTGCGGTTCCGCCGAACAATGAGCGGTCGGCCAGATCGTTCCGCACTGCGCCGGTCCGAGGGCACATGCGGACTTTCAGAAGGCACGGGAACGAACCGCCCTTCCGACGGTTTTTCGGTTTCTTATCTGGAGGTAAAAAATTGGCACGTTCAGGCGAAAAATGGTCGGGCGAAGTGACCGAAAAGAGCGATGCGCTTGATCTTGAGGATCACGTATTCGAGCAGGACGACCCGAAAGACATCGCAGCTTCGCTCAAGCACTCCGCGGACAGCAGCAAGAGACGAAAGGCCGAACCATTCCGCTCGGCAATGTCGATGCTGACCTTCTACATCAACCGCGCCGGCAGCAACCTTTCGAGCGAACGGAAGAAGATCCTGGAACAGGCGAAGGACGAACTGAGAAAGGCCTACGGCAGGCAGGGCGACTGAGAGGCTTGCTGGCTCGCAAGCAGGCGCTACCGTTCCTTCTCGTAGACGCGCTCCACCGCGTCGGCCTGATCCTTCTCTTCGCGCGCCGTCAGCCGGCGCTCCCGCGACGTCGCATAGGCGATGACGCCGATCAGCACGATGGGGCCGATGATTGTCGCCCACCACCAGTTCATGAACCATTCCATGGAAAATCTCCTTGCTCGTGGATTGCGCCCGCAGGCGATAGTCCAACGATCAGGCTTTTGAGACGTTCCCGATCCGGGGATACTCGCCTTGAAAGAACCCGGCTTGCGTCGCGCCAAGCACCCGCTAGGCAGCCTTGCTCTTGGCCTTGCTCTTGCCAGTGGCCTTGGACTTGGCCTTTCCCTTTGCGGAGATGCCTTCCTTTTCGAGGCTCTTGCGCAGCACCTCGGCCAGATTGACGACGTTCTCCTTGGGGGCTTCGGGCGCCTTCTTCGGCACCTTCTTGCCTTTGCGCTTGGCATCGATAAGTTCGATCAACGCCTCTTCGTAGCGGTCCTCGAAATCCGACGTATCGAAAGTCGTGAGCTTCTTGTCGATAAGCAGGCCGGCGATCTCCATCAGTTCCTTGTCCTGCTTGCCCGTCGGCAGGTCGTCGAACACCGAACTCTCGGAAACCACCTGATTGTGCGGCCTGAGCCACGACATCAGCATGCCCTCGCCATAGGGCTGGATCACCACGTCATGGCCGTGCTGGTACATCACAACGCAGGACCGCGCCGCCATCTTCTTGCTGGCCAGAGCGTCGCGCAGCACGGCAAACGCTTCCATCGACGGCTTGTCGGCCGGGATGAGATAATAGGGCTTTTCGAGATAGCGTGTGTCGATGTCGGCCAGCGGCACGAAATCGTCGATGTCGAGCGTGTGTTCCGACGTCAGCTTGAGTGCCTTGATCTCCTCGGATTCGACCTCGATGAAGTCGCCCTTGTCGGCTTCCCAACCCTTGATCTGCTCTTCCGATGGCACTTCTTCATTGGTTTCTTCGTCGACATAGACCGCGCGCACCCGGTTTCCGGTCTTGCGGTTCAGCACGTTGAAGTGGATTTTTTCGGCCTCGGTCACCACGCCGACGACCTTGACACCGCAAGAGACGGCGCCGACGCGAAGAAAGCCTTTCCATGCGGCACGCGGTGCAGAAGCCATATTCGGGTACTCCCTCCGGAATGGAGCAGAACGGCAGACTTCGCGAATTCGTTCCATCGCCTGCTCTCGTGCCCTTGTATCCCTCGATTGAGAGGGATTAAAACGCAGCTAGGACTTACACCAGCGTCGGCTGTCTAGCGTGTGGCTGCTCACTTCGGTTGGGCCAGTACGACCAAATTTCCATTCGGATCGTTCAGTTGGATAAGGCTTGCCGCGTCCGCAGGTCGAATTTCCGACGGCCTGAGCCCGCTGTTTGTCAACCGTTGATGCTCACGCTGAATGTCTCGGACGATCAAAGTCAGAGTGCCGGTGCCGGCCGTTTCGGGATTCTCAAGAAGTTGCAGGCCTGCATCGTCCCGGTGATGCCATTCCACCAGACCCTGCATCGGTCTGGCGTCGGGCTCTCGACCGAGGAGATGTGCGAACCATTCGACACTTTCTTCCAGACTGCTGCATGACAGGTTGGCGTATATCTTCTCAATCGTCATGTGTGCCTCCAATTTTGCAGCCAACGCCTCGCGAGATTGGAAGTTGCTCTAACCGCAGACTGAAAACGGTCGCACCTACACGCGAACAAGATCTGACCCCACAGGGGTTGAATGTCCCATCGGTGCGATTTGGCTAGCTTTTGGCTAGCCTGGTACCAATCCACTGGAAGCGTTAAATTGGTGGTGGAGGCAGTCTGGAGCGAACCAGTCTCTAGTCAAAATTCCCTGCTAAACGGCAAAATGCAGGGAAATTTCGCCAAATTTGGGGTATTTGACGTTTTGAGAGGTCAATTTCCTTAGCAATCTCATGACTTTAGAAGCAAATTCCCTACTCGGGGTAGCAGGGAATTAAATTGCAAGAGCAGGGAACTCTTCAGTTCAATCCGGAATCTTGTTTATGGCAGCCTCTACCAATGCAGGCAATTTATGCGTGCTGTTTCAGGAAAAGCCCATTGTTTTCGCACCCATTCGGTGGCGGGAATGGTCGAGCTAGCGGA
This sequence comes from uncultured Rhizobiaceae bacterium, assembly GCA_947259295.1. Lineage (GTDB taxonomy): Bacteria > Pseudomonadota > Alphaproteobacteria > Rhizobiales > Rhizobiaceae > CAMYMG01. Next base: position 761 of record CAMYMG010000041.1, on the reverse strand, counting down.
AAGGTCTACTGAGTAACGACACCGCTTGAATTAACGGCCGAGATTGTCGGCGCATATGTTGCGGATAACCCGACACCCGCGAGTTCGCTGCCGGATCTTATAGCAAGCGTGAACAACTCGCTGAAGACTCTGAATGCTCCGGCGGTTGAGCCCCCGCCAGAACCTTCCGTCAATCCGAAGCGTTCGATTCACCCGGACTACATCATCTGCCTAGAAGACGGAAAGCGCTGCAAATCGCTGAAACCTCATTTAGCAACCACCTTCGGGCTAACTCCGGATGAATATCGCGAAAAGTGGAACTTGTCGCAGGATTATCCCAAGGTTGCGCCGAGCTACGCAGCAGCGCGTTCCGAACTCGCCAAGAAAATGGGGCTTGGCCGGAACCGAAAGGCTAAGGCTGCGTCTCGGCAGAAGCTTTGATTTGCACTAGGGATATTCGACGTCGCTTTCCTCTCATGAAGGTCTGCTTTTGGGCCGTATCCGCACGGTCTGCTTTTGGGAAGCGTTAGCCAGTAAGCGGCCGTTCATGCGGCGCATCATTGAGCAGTTTTCATTGTTAGCTCGCGACGTCATCTGAGCCGCCCGATGGCCCACTAAAGTTTTAGCTGCCGTTTAGGCGGTGGCCGCATGAGACCTGACGTGCTCCCCTGAATTGTCCTCGCTTTGAGGTTAGGCTGTTCCTCGTATGAGGAGACAGGCAATGAAGCGATCGAGATTTTCTGACGAACAGATCATCGGCATTTTGAAGGAGCACCAGGCTG
>CAMYMG010000040.1 GCA_947259295.1 uncultured Rhizobiaceae bacterium | reverse complement strand
CGCGAGCGGGCCGCCGCCGGGCTCAATCCGGTCGCAGGCCTCGACGTCAGTCTGGAAGAAGCCGAGAAGATGTCCTCGGGTGGCGTGACTGCCACGGTCGCCGCACTGTCGGCGCTGATCGAATCCGGCAACCCGCTGCACAAGAACGGCGAGATGTGGGTCCCCCACCGTCCGGCACGGCCGGAAAAGTCGGAAGGCGGCCTGGCCATCAAGATGGTGTCGGACTTCGAGCCGGCAGGCGACCAGCCGACGGCGATCCGCGACCTCGTGTCCGGCGTCAAGGAGAACGACCGCACCCAGGTGCTGCTCGGCGTTACCGGCTCCGGCAAGACCTTCACCATGGCGAAGGTGATCGAGGAGACGCAGCGCCCTGCCCTGATCCTGGCGCCAAACAAGACGCTGGCGGCCCAGCTCTATTCCGAGTTCAAGAAATTCTTCCCCGACAACGCGGTCGAGTATTTCGTCTCCTACTACGACTATTATCAGCCGGAGGCCTACGTCCCGCGCACCGACACCTTCATCGAGAAGGAATCGTCGATCAACGAGCAGATCGATCGCATGCGCCACTCGGCGACGCGCTCGCTGCTGGAGCGGGACGATGTCATCATCGTCGCCTCGGTCTCCTGCATCTACGGTATCGGCTCGGTCGAGACCTACACCGCCATGACCTTCCAGATGGAAGTCGGCGATCGCCTCGACCAGCGGGCGCTTCTCGCCGATCTGGTGGCGCAGCAGTACAAGCGCCAGGACATCAATTTCGTGCGCGGTTCGTTCCGCGTGCGTGGTGACACGATCGAGATCTTCCCCGCCCACTTGGAGGATTCGGCCTGGCGTATCTCGCTGTTCGGCGACGAGATCGAAAGCATCACCGAGTTCGATCCGCTGACCGGCCAGAAGACCGGCGACCTGAAATCGGTCAAGATCTACGCCAACTCGCACTATGTGACGCCGCGCCCGACCCTCAACCAGGCGATCAAGTCGATCAAGGAAGAGCTGAAGGGCCGGCTCGCCGAACTGGAGCGCGCCGGCCGGCTTCTCGAGGCGCAACGTCTCGAGCAGCGCACCCGCTTCGACATCGAGATGCTCGAGGCCACCGGCTCGTGCGCCGGCATCGAGAACTATTCGCGCTATCTGACCGGCCGCCGGCCGGGCGATCCGCCCCCGACGCTGTTCGAGTACATTCCCGACAACGCGCTGGTCTTCGTCGACGAAAGCCACGTCACCATCCCGCAGATCGGCGGCATGTATCGCGGCGACTTCCGTCGCAAGGCGACGCTGGCCGAATACGGCTTCCGTCTGCCGTCCTGCATGGACAACCGTCCGCTGCGCTTCGAGGAGTGGGACGCCATGCGCCCTCTGTCGGTCGCCGTCTCGGCGACGCCGGGCAGTTGGGAGATGGAGGAAGCCGGCGGCGTGTTTGCCGAGCAGGTCATCCGTCCGACCGGACTGATCGACCCGCCGGTCGAGGTGCGCCCGGCCAAGACCCAGGTCGACGACGTGGTCGGCGAGATCCGCGAGACGACCAGGAAGGGCTATCGCACGCTGTGCACGGTGCTTACCAAGCGCATGGCGGAAGACCTGACGGAGTACCTGCACGAGAACGGCGTGCGCGTCCGCTACATGCATTCCGACATCGAGACGCTGGAGCGCATCGAGATCCTGCGCGACCTGAGGCTCGGCGCCTTCGACGTGCTGGTCGGCATCAACCTGCTGCGCGAGGGCCTCGACATCCCCGAATGCGGCTTCGTCGCCATTCTCGACGCCGACAAGGAAGGGTTTCTGCGGTCGGAAACCTCGCTGATCCAGACCATCGGCCGCGCTGCCCGCAACGTCGACGGCAAGGTCATCCTCTACGCCGACCAGATCACCGGCTCCATGGAACGCGCCATGGCCGAGACCCAGCGCCGACGCGAGAAGCAGCTGGCCTGGAACCAAGCCAACGGCATCACCCCCGAGAGCGTCAAGTCGCGCATCTCCGACATCCTGGAGTCCGTCTACGAGAAGGACCATGTCCGCCCCGAGATTTCGGACTTCGCCGCCGATGGCGCAATGGTGGGCAACAACCTGAAGGCCCACCTCGAAGCCCTGCAGAAGCAGATGCGCGATGCAGCCGCCGACCTCGATTTCGAGAAGGCCGCCCGACTGCGCGACGAAATCAAGCGCCTGCGCGACATCGAACTGTCTGTCTCCGACGATCCGCTCGCCCGCTACGCCGAGTCCGAAAGCCCGGTGTCGGGTCGCGAGAAGGGCAAGCACAACAAGGGCCGCGCCATTCACCGCGCCGTGGACGAGAACGCGCCGACCAAACAGGAAGCCCGTACCGCCCAGCGAGCCGCGGCAGGCAGGAGCCTGTTCGCCAAGCCCGAACTCGACGACATGGGGCGTTCGGGGGATTTTGCGGTCCCCAGCGGCAAGCCAGGCCTGTTCAAGAAGCCCTCGATCGACGATATGGGCCCGGGCACAGATGCCACGACACCGGCGGGCGCCGTGTCGCGCTCGCTCTTCAAGAAGCAGTCGCACAACGAGGCGCACGGAGCGGACTACGGACTGCCCGACGATGCTCCAAAACTGTTCCGCAAGAACTCGCTCGACGAAATGACGGTTCGCCGGACGGAAAAGCCGGTCGAAGGGGTTGCCCCCACGAAGCCGGCTCCCCGCAAGGAGGACGATCCCAAGCCGGTCGTGCGGGAGCGGAGCGGCATCGGTTCCTACGAGGATTCGCGCGACACCGGGCGTCAGAAGCGGCGCACCGGCAAGACAGGCAGGCCCGGCCGGTAGTTTATCGGGCTCGGACCTGCCGCGCTTCCGTCGAGGGCGAAAACATGCATCCTTGGACCGGTCAAACCCGGAGGGGATCATGCAGCCGAAAGAACTCGTCGATCAGATCTACGCCGACCATGCCCGCGGCGATATCGATGCCGTGCTCGACAATTGCGACCACCGCATCAGCTTCTTCATGGTGGCCGACCCGAAATTCTCCAAATATGCCGGCGCGGTGGTCGACAAGCACGGCTTTCGCGAACGCGTCGCGTCATTGCACGAGGATTTCGAGTATCTCGCCGTAGAGCGGATCGACACGATCGCCGAGGGAGACCGAGTAGTGGTACGCAACGAAATGCATATGAGGCGCCGCGCGACCGGCGTTCGTTTCGTGCTGGAAGTCGCCGACTTCTGGACGGTGCGCGACGGCAAGGTCGTCGAACTGGTCGAGTTCTACGACACGGCCCTGGCTGCACAGGTACTTTGAGCGCCGAGGCCAAAAAGCGCGGCACCCCTGTCGGAAGCCCGGCACCTTGTTCGTCCTAGGCGGATGCAACTGAAGGAGGAACGCGAATGACCTATGTGGATGGATTTCTGCTCGCCGTGCCGAAGGCGAAACTCGACAGCTACCGGAAACTGGCGGAGCTCGGCGGCTCCGTATGGATGGAGCATGGCGCATTGTCCTATGTCGAGTGCACCGGCGACGACGTGCCTTATGGCGAACTCACATCATTTCCGCGCGCCGTCCATGCCAAGGAAGACGAAATCGTGATCTTCGCCTGGATCACCTACAAGTCGCGCGCCAGCCGTGACGAAGTTGTCGCCAAGGTCATGGCCGACGAGCGCATGCATTTCGACATGGCCACCGCCCCTTTCGACGGCAAGCGCATGATCTTCGGCGGTTTCGAGACGATGGTCGAGTTGTGATCGCCGCCGCTTGACAGGCGCCGCGTTCGGCGCGAATGAAATCCTCATGGGGATCGCGATCTCCCCACGAGGCTCCGGCTCAAGTATCGCGTCCAGCAACCCGTTAAACGGAAGGACGCGTCATGCCGTCTCCAACTTCGATTTCCATCGACAAGCTTGCCCGCCTGGTCGGCACGCCGAACTGCCCAGCCCTCGTCGACGTCCGCACCGACGAGGACTTTGCCTCCGATCCTCGCCTCACTCCCGGCGCCACGCGGCGCGCGCATGCCTCGGTCGAGACATGGGGCAGCGCGCTGGCCGGCGGCTCTGCCATCGTCATCTGCCAGCGCGGCAAGAAGCTCAGCGAAGGCGTCGCCGCGTGGCTGCGGCTGCTCGGTGCCACGGCGGAGACGCTCGAAGGCGGACATGAGGCCTGGACCGAAGCCGGTCTCCCGACCGTCAGGAGCGATCGCATGCCGGCGCGGGACAAGGCGGGGCGAACCGTTTGGGTGACGCGCGCCCGTCCCAAGATCGACCGCATCGCCTGCCCCTGGCTGATCCGCCGCTTCGTCGACCCCGGTGCCGTATTCCTCTTTGTCGCGCCGCAGGAGGTCGAAGCCGTCGGCGAACGGTTCGGCGCTATGCCTTTCGATATCGAGAACGTGTTCTGGAGCCACCGCGGCGAATTGTGCACGTTCGACGTCATGGTCGCGGAGTTCGGGTTGGCAAGCGAACCGCTACAGCGCCTCGCCGCGATCGTGCGCAGCGCCGACACCGGGCGGCTGGATCTTGCCCCGGAAGCCGCCGGCCTGCTTGCCGTTTCGCTGGGGCTGTCGCGGGTATATGCCGACGACCTTGCCCAGCTTGAGGCGGGCATGATGCTTTACGACGCCCTCTACCGCTGGTGCCGCGACGCGACCGGCGAAACCCACAACTGGTCGAACGTTAAAGTAGCGCCATGACTGCCCAGCTCAAGAAGCCGCTACACGCCGCGTCGCCGCACGCCATTCCCTTCGCCGACGCCGTGCGTGTATGGCTGCGCATCGCCGCCCTGAGCTTCGGCGGACCGGCCGGCCAGATCGCCGTCATGCACCGCATCCTGGTCGAGGAAAAGCGCTGGATCGGCGAGAACCGTTTCCTGCACGCGCTCAACTACTGCATGCTGCTGCCCGGTCCCGAGGCGCAGCAACTCGCCGTCTATATCGGCTGGCTGCTGCACAAGACCAAGGGCGGGCTGGTGGCCGGGTCGCTCTTCATTCTGCCGGGTTTCGTCTCGATCCTCGCCTTGAGCTACATCTACGCCGCGTTCGGCGATGTCGGGCTGGTCGCCGGCCTGTTCTTCGGCTTGAAAGCCGCCGTGCTTGCCATCGTGCTCTATGCCGTCAGGCGCATCGGGGCGCGCGCCCTGCAGAACTGGGCGATGGTCTCGATTGCTGCCGCTGCCTTCATCGCAATCTTCCTCTTCCGCATCCCCTTTCCGGCCATCATCCTGGCGGCAGCACTGGTCGGCTATGCCGGAGGGCGCGCCGGCTCTCCGCTGTTCCGGCTCGGCGGCGGCCATCCGGCGGACAAGCACAACGCCTTCTCCGATGCCGAATCCGCCCTCGGCGAGGCAATTCCCCACCATGCCCGCCCGAACCTCGCCTGGTCGCTGCGCGTCTCGGCGATCTTCCTGGCGCTCTGGCTGGGCCCGGTGGCGCTGCTGTTTGCGCTGCTCGGGCCCGACAACGTGTTCAGCCAGATCGCCGGGTTCTTCAGCCAGATGGCTGTGGTGACCTTCGGCGGCGCCTATGCCGTGCTTGCCTGGGTCGCACAGGCGGCGGTGCAGGACTATGGCTGGCTGAGGCCCGGCGAAATGCTCGACGGGCTGGGGATGGCCGAGACGACACCCGGGCCGCTGATCATGGTCGTCCAGTTCGTCGGGTTCCTGGCGGCGCTGCGCCATCCGGGAACGCTCGATCCCTTTCTTGCCGCGACGTTCGGCGCCATCCTCACGACGTGGGTGACCTTCGTGCCCTGCTTCCTCTGGATCTTTCTCGGGGCACCCTTCATCGAGCGCCTGCGAAACGACCCGGCGCTGACCGGCGCGATGTCGGCGATCACCGCCGCGGTCGTCGGCGTGATCCTCAATCTCGCGATCTGGTTCGCGCTGCACGTCCTTTTCCGCGAGCTGCGCTCCTGGACTGGCCTTGGCATGACCTTTGACGTGCCGGTCTGGTCCACGGTCAACCTGCCGGCCCTGCTGCTGACGCTGGCTTCGACCGTCGCGATCTTCCGCTTCAAGGCGCCAATGCCGGCCGTCCTCGCGGCTTCCGCGCTCGCCGGCGCTGCCTGGCAGGTGATCGGCTGAGACAAAAGCCGGGCGGGCAAGGTCGCCCGCAACCCATCCGGTGCCAGGACGTTGCCTTTCCAACAATCGGAAAGGAACCTGACATGGCCAACGACAAGAAGCTGACCGCCTACGCCCTCAACTGTTCGCTCAAACCCTCTTCGGCCGACGAGAAGTCGTCCACCGACAAGATGCTGTCGGAGATCCTGACCGCGCTCGGAAAGCACGGGGTCACGTCGGACCGGCCGGTTCGCGTGCTTGACCACAACATCAAGCCTGGCGTCCTTTCCGACATGGGCGATGGCGACGACTGGCCGGCGCTGCGCGAGCAGATCGTCGCCGCCGACATCTTTGTGCTCGGCCTGCCGATCTGGATGGGCCAGCCTTCGAGCGTCGCCAAGCGGGTGCTTGAGCGGCTGGACGCGTTTCTCGGCGAGACCGACGACCGTGGGCGCATGCCGGCCGCCGGCAAGGTCGCGCTCGTCGCAATCGTCGGCAACGAGGACGGTGCGCATGCCTGCCATGCCGCCTGCTTCCAGTCGCTCAACGATGTCGGCTTCACCATTCCAGCCAATGCCGGCCTCTACTGGGTCGGCGAGGCGATGGGCAGCGTGAACTTCGTCGACCTGCCGGAAACCCCGGAAAAGGTCGCGGGCATGATCGAGATGGCGGCCTCGAACGCCGCCCATCTGGCCGGCCTGCTCAAGGCCTCGGCCTATCCGGGCGTCGAAGAATAGCCTCGATCGCGAACGAAAAAACGCCGGCAATTCGCAACCAAGAATTAACCAGCGGAGCGGGTCTTGAAAATAGCCGGGGTTCCGATGCGGCAACTTGGGTTATTATCACCTCAGAAACCATCACACGCAGCAGCCACAACGAGGAGCAGCCATGCACTTCCGCTCGATCGCCCTTGCGTTGGTCCTGTCGGCCTGCGCCGGCGCCGTGGTTGCCGCGACCACCATGCCGCCGATGGCGTCGTTCGACACAGCGGCGGCGCTCAAGGCAGGCTACAGGAAGCCAGCCGACTGCCACCGCAGCGTCCGCACGCATCGGATATTCGGAGTGATGATCCGGCATCGGCATGTCGGCGACGATTGCCGGGTGCGCGAAGTGAAGCAACTTCGCAGCAATTGAACAAAAGTTTCGGCCTATTGCGCCGCCCGTGCGTCCCGCAGCGTCAGCGCTTCGCGTCTGGCAGTCCTGTCGTCGGGATCGAACAGCCGGGCAGAACCCGGTCACGCAAAAAGCTTACGTTACGCTAAGTTCAAGCCCCGGCTTGTCAGAAATCACTTTCCGTGCGATAAAATTTGGGTTCGGGCATTTGCTGACCCGGAGATCTGGAACGTTTTGATCGACCCTTTCCCCGATACCGTGAATCTCTGACAGCCCTGCCATGGCGGGGGGCCAATGCATGCCGCCAGATAACCACCGGACCTTCAAGCCGAAGCGACGCGGCGAACGAGGAACCAGACATAGCAACGGGTGAAGGAGTTCTCCCAATGGCCCAGACCGGCACCGTAAAGTTCTTCAACGCAACCAAAGGCTTCGGCTTCATCACGCCGGAAGGCGGCGACAAGGACGTCTTCGTCCACATCTCGGCGATCGAGGCATCCGGCCTGCGCACGCTCGTGGACGGCCAGAAGGTCACCTTCGACGTCGAGCCAGATCGCATGGGCAAAGGCCCCAAGGCGGTCAACCTGCGCGCCGAATAGAAATTACTTGCCGGCCGTAAGGTCGGCATTGCAAAGTTGCAAGAAGAGCATGATGGCCGGCCCCGTCATGCTCGTTTTTGTTGGCCGTCGCGGAAGACCTTGGCCGAATACAGCTTGAAAACCGCGCTTTTCGTGACATTGTCTGCTGGCAATGGGGCGGGAGGGAAAGATGAGGGCTTTCAGCGTGTTCGGCGCATCCCTGGTGGCGCTTGCTGTCGGTGTATGCGGGCAATCAGTGGCCATGCCGCAGGCGCCCGTCTCGCAGCCCGCCGATGGTCTGGTGGTGCAAGTGGCGGTTGATTGCCATGGCGATGTCCGGCGGCACTTCCTGCCGCAATACGATCGCAGGGTCTGGCATCGTCACAGGCAGTCGAACTGCAGGGTGGTCCTCGTCGACCCGCCGGAAGAGGATTCCTACGACGGCCGCAGGGATTGCCATCGCGAAGTCGAGCGGCACTATCTGCCCGAGTACGGCGCACGCGTGACGCACCGGCATGTGGGCCCGAACTGCAGGGTAAAGGTGTATCGCCAGTATGACGGTGGCGGTTCCCGGCAAAATTGCATCCGCATAGGCGTCGTGCAGTTCTGCGAACAATAGGCAGCTACCGCACCGGTAAAGGCTGCGGCTAACCGCAGGCAAGATCATTCCGCCGACCGCCGCGGAAAGTTTCTGCTTGCCCGAATACACAAAATGGGGAAAAATTTCGGTCTCGGGCATTTGCCGGCCCGGAGGCTTGATTGACAGCGCTCGAGAAATCAAGGGGTCCGGGCGCACCGTGACACAGAGGACAACGGCAAAGTCCCGGCGCGGTGAAACGTCTGGTCTCCCCCAGTGAACGGCCGAGCCAGCGGGCCAAAACCCGTTGGCAATGAAGCAGTGGGATAGAGGAGTTTCCCATGCCGCAGACCGGCACTGTCAAGTTTTTCAATCACGCAAAGGGTTTCGGCTTCATCACGCCGGAAGGCGGCGACAAGGATGTGTTCGTGCACATTTCGGCCGTGCAGGCTTCCGGCCTGGAGGGTCTGGAAGACGGGCAGAAAGTGACATTCGAGACCGAGCCGGACAAACGCGGCAAGGGTCCCAAGGCGGTCAATCTTTCGGTCGCCTGACCCGGTCGGCGCGCCGGCCGACGTAGCGCTGGCGCCTGCTTGAAGGCGCCACAGGAAGGCTTCCCGGACCGCGGGACCAGGTCGGTCGAGCGTCGAGGCGGCACCTCGAGCCCGACCCCTGCCGTTCAGCCGGCGTTCAGGTCCGCGATCCTAATGTCGTCTCATGCACCGGCCTTCAACGTGTCGCCGGCGCGAAGGAGACGACATGAACCGCATTCTGAAGACCGCCGTGCTCTCGGTTGCCGTGGCAGCCACGACGCTGGCCACCCTCCCCGCCGCCAATGCGGGCGAACGCCACTGGCGCCGCCACCATGGCTACCACGACTCGCGCGGTAATGACCTGGCGGTCGCAGGCATTCTCGGCCTCGCTGCCGGTGCCCTGGCCGTAGGGCTGGCATCACGGCCCGCCTATTCGGAGCCTGCCTATCGCGAACCTGTCTATCGCGAACCGGCCTATGTGCCGAGGCGAGAGCCGGTCCGCCGCTATGCGGCCGGGTATGACGATCCGCGCTACGGCTACTCGTCGATCGAGCCATGGACCGAGGACTGGTACGACTACTGCGCCGACCGCTACCGCAGCTTCAAGGCCCGCACCGGAACCTATACCGGCTACGACGGCCAGCAGCACTTTTGCGTGGCCAACTGACTGACCGGCACCGTCGGCGCACGCAGCCTGACGGTGCCTCCAACCGGACTGGAATTACGGTTTAGACCAGGAAGGGGTTGCCGCGACGCTCGTCGCCGAGCCGGCTGCCCGGGCCATGGCCGCATATGAAGCCGATGTCGTCGCCGAGCGGCAGCAGCTTTTCCTTGATCGAGCGGATCAGCGTGGCATGATCCCCGCCCGGCAGGTCGGTGCGGCCGATCGAGCCGTTGAACAGAACATCGCCGACATGCGCGAACTTCGCTGCCCGGTTGTAGAACACGACATGCCCTGGCGCGTGGCCGGGGCAATGCAGCACCTCGAATGAATGCTCGCCGAAAAACACGGTCTCGCCCTCGGCGAGAAAGCGGTCCGGTGTGCAGTTGCGCACCGCGCCTGAAATCCCGAAATGGCGCGCCTGAGCCTCCAGCCCCTCGAGCAGCGGACGGTCGGCTTCATGCGGCCCGATAATGTCGATACCGAGCGCTTCCTTGAGATCCATGGCTCCGCCCGCGTGGTCGATATGGCCGTGCGTCAGCCAGATCGCGGTGGCGGTGATGCCATTGTCCTTCAGGACCGACAGGATCTTATCGATCTCCCCGCCCGGATCGACCACGACACCTGTCTTGTCGTTGGTATCGAAGAGGATCGTGCAGTTCTGCTGGAAGGGTGTAACCGGCACGATGCCGGCATTCAGCTGCCCCATGGTATTCCTTTCCTGTGTGACCCGCGGCGGGCCCTTTTCGCAAGTCGGGCAACCCCAGAACGCAATGGGCGACCGTGAGGTCGCCCATCAATATAGTGCCGTGTGCCGGGCGGTCTATTTCTTCGTGTCGCCCATGACTGCGCTAACGATTGCCGCAGCCTATTCTGCGGCGATGGCCTGCTTCGGCTGAACGGCCGCGTTGTAGTCATGCATCAGGGTCTTGGCGATTTCGCCGACTTCGAAGCGATAGGGCCCGATTTCCGAGACCGGCGTCACCTCGGCGGCCGTGCCGGTCAGGAAGCATTGCTCGAAGCCTTCGAGTTCTTCCGGCATGATGGCGCGCTCGATCACATCAAGGCGCCGGTCCTTGGCAAGGCCGATCACGGTGCGACGCGTGATGCCGTCCAGGAAGCAGTCGGGTGTCGGCGTGTGGATCTTGCCGTCCTTGACGAAGAAGATATTGGCTCCGGTGGCTTCGGCTACCTGGCCGCGCCAGTCCAGCATCATGGCATCGGCATAGCCCTTGGCTTCCGCCGCATGCTTGGACAGCGTGCAGATCATGTAGAGACCAGCCGCCTTCGACTTTGAGGGGGCCGTCCGCGGATCGGGGCGGCGCCACTCCGCCATGTCGAGCCGGATGCCCTTCAGCTTCTGGGCCGGATCGAAATAGCTCGGCCACTGCCAGATCGCCACCGCGCAATTGATCCGGTTGTTCTGCGCCGAAACGCCCATCTGCTCGCTGCCGCGCCATGCGATCGGCCGGACATAGGCGTCCTTGAAGCCCTGCTTCTGCAGCAGCGTGCGGCAGGCATTGTCGATCTCTTCGACGCTGTAGGGAATCTTGAAGCCGAGAAGGCGAGCGGATTCATGCAGCCTTTCGGTGTGCTCGGTCAGTTTGAAGATTTCACCGCCATAGGCGCGCTCGCCTTCGAATACGGCACTTGCATAATGCAGGCCGTGCGTCAGCACGTGCACCTTGGCGTCCGCCCAGTTGACGAACTCGCCGTTCATCCAGATGAAACCTTCAAGCTGGTCGAATGGAACGGATGCCATGATCTACCTCCCGCGGGCGATCGCCCGATCGTTCTTTATCCAGTTGCTTCGCGCGCTTCTGAAAAGCTAAAGCCTATGCCGATGCACAAACCAAGGCAAATTGATGGAAGTTCCGGAGAAGTGCGGACCGGCTTGCCTTTTCGTTCGTCATCGTCCCAAAAGCTTGGCAAAAATTACCATCGCCCCAAATATATGTCAACACTACTGACGTATTTTTGAGAAGGACCCCGAATTCGCATGCCCGACCGAACGAGCGCCGCAACGAAGCCGATACGAACCGCCCTTTCGAGCGAGGACGGCATCGACCTGTCGATCATCGAATTGCTGTTCTTCGCCTATCGGGACTTCACCTCCGATCCCGACCAGATACTGGCCGAGTACGGTTTCGGGCGAGCGCACCATCGCATCCTGCATTTCGTCAACCGCATGCCGGGCCTGACGGTCGCGGAACTGCTCGACGTCCTCAAGATCACCAAGCAGAGCCTGGCCCGTGTGCTGAAGCAGCTGATCGACACCGGGCACATCATCCAGGTGCAGGGACCCCGCGACAGGCGTCAGCGGGAGCTCTACCCCACGGCCAAGGGCCGCTCGCTGGCCCTTGCGCTGGCAAGGCCACAGTCGCGCCGCATCCACGATGCATTGAAGGGAGCGGCGAGCGACGACCGACAGACCATCGAGCGGTTCCTGAAGGCGATGGTCAACCCGGAACTGAGAACGCAGATAGACAATTTGCCCGGAAACGTGTCAGGAAAAGTCCATGGAGACTGAGAGGACCGAGGGCCCGGCGGCACCTGGCGATGACGCGCCGCACTTGCTCGTCGTCGACGACGACACCAGGATCCGCAACCTTCTCAAGCAGTACCTGACCGAGAACGGCTTCCGCGTCACCGCCGCCGGCAATGCCGCCGAGGCGCGGCGCAAGCTCGAGGGCCTCGATTTCGATCTCCTCATCTTGGACATCATGATGCCAGGCGAGAGCGGCGTCGACCTGACGAAGTCGCTGCGCATCGACAAGAAGGTGCCGATCCTTATGCTGACCGCGCTGTCGGAAACCGACAGCCGCATCGCAGGCCTGGAGGCCGGAGCCGACGATTATCTCCCCAAACCCTTCGACCCGCGCGAATTGATCCTGCGCATCAACAATATCCTGCGCCGCGGCGGACCTGTCGCGACACCGAAGGTCGAGCAGCTCGTGTTCGGACCCTACACCTTCCAGATCGCCAAGCGCGAGTTGAAGCGTGGCGGCGAACCGCTGAAGCTGACCGACCGCGAGCAGGAGATCCTGGCCATCTTTGCCGGCCGAGCCGGCGAGACCATTCCCCGCCACGAGTTGGTAACGGGCGAGTCCGATGTCGGCGAACGGACGATCGACGTGCAGATCAACCGCCTGCGCCGCAAGATCGAGCGGGATCCCTCGAACCCGGTATGGCTGCAAACGGTGCGCGGTATCGGATATCGTCTGAGTGTGGAATAGATTGCGATCGACGGCGACCGGCCTGTGGGACTCGCTCCGTCGGACGGGACATCGGATGATCGCTACCGGTCTAGGTGCACCCGACCAGCAGCAGAGCGGGTTCATTGCGGGCGTCCGGCGGGCGGCGGCGCGGTTTTCCACCCGCTGGACCCGGTTCTGGCGTCTCGTGGCGATTTATATGCCGAAGCGGCTTTATGCCCGCTCGCTGCTGATCATCATCACGCCGATGATCCTGCTGCAATCCGTCGTCACGCTGGTCTTCATGGAACGGCACTGGCAGACCGTGACGCAGCGGCTTTCGCGGGCCACCACCCGCGATATCGCGGCCATCATCGAGATGATCGAGACCTACCCGAACGATGACGACTACGCCAAGGTTATCCGCATCGCGCAGGATCGGCTGTCATTGAAGATCGACATCCTGCCACCCGACCCTCTTCCGCCACCTGGTCGCAAGCCGTTCTTCTCCATCCTAGATCAGATTCTTTCAACCGAGATCACCCGCCAGATCAATCGTCCCTTCTGGATCGACACGGTCGGCAATTCTGGCGTGCTGGAAGTCCGCATCCAACTCGAGGACAAGGTGCTCCGGGTATTCGTCCGCCGCGGCCAGGCGTACGCCTCGAACACCCACATCTTCCTGATCTGGATGGTCGGCACGTCGCTGGTCCTTCTGATGATCGCCATCCCCTTCCTGCGCAACCAGATCCGTCCGATCCTGAAGCTTGCCGAAGCGGCAGAGAGCTTTGGCAAGGGACGGCCGATGCCGCCGGATTTCCGCCCGCGCGGCGCCGAAGAGGTTCGCCGCGCCGGCTTCGCCTTCATCCAGATGCGCGAGCGCATTGAACGGCAGATAGAGCAGCGCACCGCCATGCTGACCGGTGTGAGCCACGACCTTCGTACCATCCTGACGCGCTTCAAGCTGCAATTGGCGTTGAGTGGATCGAATGTCGACACAGAGGCTCTCGATCAGGACATCAACGACATGCAGTCCATGCTCGAGGGCTATCTCGCATTCGCGCGCGGCGAGGCGGAAGAAGATGCCGGGCGCTTCGATCTCGAGGGCTATTTCGACAAGCTTGCCGAAGAGGCCAGGCTGCGCAAGCGCAAGCTCAAGACCTCGCTGACCGGCGATCCTGAAGTCCATGTCCGGCCCAATGCCTTCGAGAGGCTGTTGGCAAATGTCATCGGCAACGCAATGCGCTACGCGCGCAATGTGCGCGTCGACGCCATCCATGCGCGTGGCTCCCTGACGGTGACCGTGGACGACGACGGGCCGGGCATTCCGGCCGAGAGCCGGGAGGATGTGTTCAAGCCATTCGTCCGACTGGATCAGGCGCGCAATCTCGACACCAGCGGCACTGGCCTTGGCCTCGCCATTGCCAGGGACATCGCCCGCAGCCACGGCGGCGACATCCGGCTCGACGACAGCGACATGGGCGGATTGCGTGTCGTCGTTCGCGTGCCTGCATAAGGCGGGCAGAAGGCGCCCTCCATCGCCCGCTCGGCGCCATGTCGCCCGGAACCCGTGATTCATGCGCCTGTCATGAAAGGATGGTGAAACGCCGTGCATGAATTCGGCCCGAATCAAGCCTGCCGACGATGTGACCGAGCGAAGTGGTGGCGGAACGTCGACCCGGCACCCGAGCGGCGTCAGGCGCATTCTGATGGTCACGGATGCCTGGCGGCCGCAGATCAACGGCGTCGTTCACACGCTTGAACGGCTGACCGAGAACCTCAAGCAACATGACGTCGAGGTCGAGTTCCTGACCCCGAACCGTTTCCACACCCTGCCGATGCCGACCTATCCCGACATAAGGCTCGCCCTGACCACGCCAGGCAAGGTGCGCAGGCTTATCGAAGCCAGCAAGACGGACCACATTCACATTGTCACCGAGGGCCCGCTTGGCTGGATGGCGCGGCGCTATTGCCTGACCGAACGATTGCCCTTCACCACCAGCTATCACACGCGCTTTCCCGAATATGTCACCGCCCGCCTGCCGGTTCCCGAGGACTGGACCTACGGCCTGCTGCGTTCCTTCCACAATTCCGGACAAGGCACGATGGTCGCCACACCCTCGTTGTCGGAGGACCTGGCCGGCCGCGGTTTCGACAAGCTCCAGCCGTGGACGCGCGGCGTCGACATCGCGCACTTCCACCCCGACAAGCGAACCCAGCTGGATTTTCCGAGGCCGATCTTTCTTTGTGTCGGGCGCGTCGCGATCGAGAAGAACTTGCCCGCCTTCCTCGACCTCGACCTCCCGGGCAGCAAGGTGATTGTCGGGGAAGGGCCCGAATTCGCCAGGCTGCAGGCCAGGTACCCGGAAGCACACTTTCTCGGCCATCGTCCGAATGACGAACTCGCCGCCATCTATGCCTCATCGGACGTTTTCGTCTTCCCGAGCCGCACCGATACGTTCGGCAACGTCATCGTCGAAGCGCTTGCCAGCGGAACGCCTGTCGCCGGCTTCCCGGTTACCGGCCCGATCGACATCGTCGGTGACGGTGTTGGAGGCGCGGTTGCCGAGGACCTGCGAGAGGCGGCGCTGGCCGCCCTGAAGACCGACCGCCACGAAGCGCGCGAACGCGCCATGCGCTATACCTGGAAGGCCTGCACGGAGATGTTCCTGGAGAATATCCGGACCGCGCGGGCAAGCATGCCGGCATCGGCCTGACCGAGACCCGACGCCCGCCGCTACCTAGAACAGCTGGCCGCCATTCGGCACGGTGCGCTCTATCGCGCCGAGCACCACCGCGCCCTCCTCGTCGGGGAAGCCGAGCGTCAGCACCTCCGACATGAACTTGCCGATCTGACGCGGCGGGAAATTTACCACGGCAAAGACCTGGCGGCCGACAAGCGTGTCCGGCGAATAGTATTTCGTGATCTGGGCCGAGGATTTCTTGACCCCGATGGGTTCGCCGAAATCGATCTTCAGCTTGATTGCCGGCTTGCGCGCCTCCGGGAACGGTTCGGCCTCGACGATCGTGCCGGCGCGGATATCGATCCGGTCGAAATCCGCGAAGGTGATCTCCGGCTTTTTCTCCAGCCCCGCAGCCATCGGCTTCAGGCGTTGCCCTGCGTCTCGAACAGCACGCTCGACAACGCGTCGCGCGCGCTCGTTCCCGACCAAACGACGAACTGGAACGACTGGAAGTAACACTCGCAGGCCTCGAGCGCCGACGACAGCAGCACCTCGACCTGCTGGCTGGTCGGCTCGGCGCCGCCGGCAAGCAACAGAGACTGCCGGAACATGATCGCGCCTTCCTGTTCCCAAAGGTCGAAATGGCCGAACAGCATCTGTTCGTTGATCAGCGACAGAAGCCGCATCACCTCCAGCGCCCGCGTCTCGGGTACCTTGATGTCGAAGGCGCAGGCCAGGTGCAGCGCTTCGAAATCCTCCATCCACGAAAACGACACGTGATAGTCCGTCCAACTGCCGGCCACCGAGATCGAGATCTCGTCGTCGCCGGCGCGCTCGAAAGCCCAGTCATTGGTGTGCGCGACGTGCTCGATCACATCCACCGGGTGGATTTCGCGGGCAATGTCGAGTTCTATCAGTTCCATGTAATGCTTCCTGTCGTTCTGGGAGCGCCGCCGCGCTCCGCGCAAAGGGCACACACGTCGAACAATCGTGTCTCGAACCTCGGGCGGCGTGGCCATCATACGAACGCTGACAGGCCCCACATTGCCCGGCGCTTGATCCGGTTCCGAATCATGCAACAAATTCAGTGTATTGATGACGAGTCGCGTGAACAGCCCCTTTTTGGAAAGCCCACGGGAAAGCGACCGCGCAGAAGATTCACGCGGTCGGATAAGCGATTCAGGAAACAGCGCTTTTCCCGATCGCGTCTTGTGGAAAAGTTTAACGAATTATTTTTGTGGGCGACGCTTGGCGGCCGCTTTAGGGGCATCGCCGACGCTGTCTGACGCCGACATGCCGAGCTTCCCTTCCAGTTCGGCAATGCGAGCCTGGAGCTTCTTGTTCTCCGCACGCGCCTTCAGCGCCATCTCACGGACTGCCTCGAACTCATCGCGCTGCACGACTTCCATCGTGTTCAGCACTTTCTCGGCCTGCGCCTTGAATGCCGTCTCTACCTCGCGCCTGACGCCCTGGGCGGCACCCGCGGCATCGGTCATCAGCTTGGCGAACTCATCGAGTATGCGGTTGGGTCCGGTCGACATGGAAAACCTCCTGGCACCTCTATCCGAGGTAATGGCGTCACGATCCGAATGCAAGGTGGCAACGCTGTCGAAGCCTCATCTTGACCCTTCCCGGACCCTGCCCCATGGTCCGCGCCCAACGGGTTCCGGAGTCTCCTTTTGACCAATCTTCTTGCCTTGCCACTCGCCGCCCTGCCCTTTCCCGACATCGATCCCGTCATCGTGCAGATCGGTCCTCTGGCCGTTCACTGGTACGGCCTGGCCTATGTCGTCGGCATCCTGTTCGGCTGGTGGTACGCCAAGCGGCTGCTGACGACCCCCCGCCTGTGGCTCTCCGGCAAGGCGCCGATGCGGCCCGAAGACATCGACGACTTTCTCGTCTGGGCTGCCGTCGGCATCGTGCTTGGGGGACGCGTCGGTTATATCCTGTTCTACGACTTCGCCCGCTATCTGGCGAACCCGCTCGATATCTTTGCCGTCTGGCAGGGCGGCATGTCGTTCCACGGCGGCTTTGCCGGAACGACGCTCGCAATGCTGCTCTTCGCCCGATCGCGCGGCATACGCGTCTGGAGCCTTTTCGACGTCATCGCCGCCGGCGTTCCGGTGGCGCTCGGCCTCGTCCGCATCACGAACTTCATCAACGCGGAGCTTTGGGGGCGTCCGACCGATGTTCCATGGGGTTTCGTGTTTCCGAATGCCGGCGACCTGCCGCGCCATCCCAGCCAGCTCTACGAGGCAGCACTGGAAGGGCTCGTCCTGTTCCTGGTGCTGCGCCTCCTCACCCACGTCTTTCTGAAGCTGAGAGCGCCCGGATTCGTGGCTGGTGCCTTCGTCACCGGCTATGGCCTCTGCCGCATCTTCGTCGAGTTTTTCCGCGAGCCGGACGCCCAGCTCGGCTATCTTGCCGGCAACTGGCTGACCATGGGCATGGTCCTGTCGACGCCCATGGTACTTGTCGGCCTCTGGGCAATCTGGCGGGCTCAGCGGCAGGCCCAAATCCCAGCGACATGAACCGCCTCGGACAGAAGATCGCCAGGCTGATCCAGTCCTCCGGCCCGATTTCGGTCGCCGACTACATGATGATCTGCCTCTTCGATCCGGACGACGGCTACTACACCACGCGCGATCCGTTCGGTGCCGGGGGGGACTTCGTCACCGCCCCTGAGGTCAGCCAGATGTTCGGCGAACTGGTCGCCGTCTGGCTCATATCAGCATGGCAAGCGGCCGGGCGGCCGCTCCCCGTCACCATCGCCGAGATCGGCCCGGGCCGTGGCACGATGATGCGCGACGTCATTCGGACCATTGGCAAGATCGAGCCGGAACTGGCATCAGGCGCGTCCTTCGCCCTTGTCGAGGCCAGCCCGCATCTGGTCGCCCGGCAGAAGGCGGCCCTCGCCGCCACGGGAGCGCCACTCTTCTGGTACGACACGATTGACGCGCTTCCGGTCCGACCACTGCTTGTCGCTTGCAACGAACTGTTCGACGCCCTGCCCTTCCGGCAGTTCATCCGACATGATGGCCGCTGGACTGAGCGTTGCGTTGCGCTTGACGAGGCGGGTTCCCTCCAATTCGTCGCAGGGACAGCCCCTCTCGACCCCGACGCCGTTCCGGAACAGTCGGCTGACGCAGACGAGGGCAGCATCGTCGAAGTCGCGCCAGCCCGGGAGGCATTGATGGTGCAGATAGCAGACCGCCTGTCAGCACACGGCGGCGCCGGGCTGTTCTTCGACTACGGGCATCTCCAGCACGGTCCTGGCGACACGTTCCAGGCGGTAAGGCAGCACCGCTACGAAGGAATTTTCGAGCATCCGGGCGAAGCGGATCTCACCTCCCATGTCGACTTTGCAGCGCTTGCCGCGACGGCACGGTCGCGGGGCCTTCAGGTACAAATGGCGACGCAAGGGGATTTCCTTGTTGGCATGGGGCTGCTGGAGCGCGCGGGTCGCCTGGGCGCCGCCCTTGACGAGGCAGGGCGCGCAGGAATTGCGGCGGATTTCGAGCGATTGGCCGGTCCGGACGGCATGGGTAAGTTGTTCAAGGTAATGGCGATTTCGGCGTTTCGAGGCCCCATGCCCGGCTTCGGCAGCGCGCACTGACCATCGTTTGCGGCGAGTTCGCCCATCGCAGGGGCGGTTGCCTCGGGTGCCTTAGACACGCTTGACGAAACAGCATCCGGAGTCGACAAGGCTTCAATGTCCACCGACACGAACCCGCACCCCATTCAGGCCCCGCTGTTGGACGAAGCCGCGGCCGCCGGCATCCGGCATGGCTACTTCACGCGGACCGGCGGCGTTTCCCAAGGCATATACCGTGGCCTCAACACCGGCGTCGGCTCGGCCGATGACACTTCTTCCGTTGCCGAGAACCGCCGACGCGTTGCCGATTGGATGGGGGTCACTCCGGACCGGCTGCTTACCGCCTACCAGATCCATTCGCCCGACGTAATCGTCGTGCGCGAGCCGTTCCAGGGCGACAGGCCGAAAGCCGACGCGCTTGTCACCGACCGGCCCGGAATCGCCATCGGCGCTTCGTCGGCCGATTGCGGGCCCGTGCTCTTTGCCGACGCCGAGGCGCGCGTTATCGGCGCCGCGCATGCCGGCTGGAAAGGCGCCTTCACGGGCGTCCTGGAGAACACGGTTTCCGCCATGGAACAGCTCGGCGCTCGCCGCGAACGGGTCGTTGCGGTGCTCGGTCCCTCGATCAGCGCCGAAAATTATGAGGTCGGGCCCGAGTTCGTTGACCGCTTTCTCGCTGCGGACGCCGGCAACGCCCGCTACTTCGTGGCCTCGCGCAAGGCCGGGCATTCCATGTTCGACCTCTGCCGCTACACGACCGACAGGCTGCTTGCCGCCGGTGTCCGTGCAGACGCACTGCATCGCTGCACCTATGCCGAAGAGGCACTGTTTTATTCCTACCGGCGCGCGACGCACCGTGGGGAAGCCGACTACGGTCGGCATATTTCGGCTATTGTTCTGGAGAAGACTTGATGGCGCTGCACTTTGAACGATCCGAATTCGACGCGCGGCGCGACCGGCTGATGATCGAGATGGCCGAGCGCAAACTCGATGCCATGCTGCTGTTCGCCCAGGAGAGCATGTACTGGCTCACCGGCTACGACACGTTCGGCTTCTGCTTCTTCCAGTCGCTCGTGGTGAAGGCCGACGGCTCCATGGTGCTGCTTACCCGGTCTGCCGACCTGCGGCAGGCGCGCCAGACCTCCACCATCGAGAACATCATCCTGTGGACGGACCGTGACGGCGCCAATCCGGCGGTCGACCTGCGCAATTTGTTGAACGACCTCGATCTGCTCGGCGCCCGCATCGGCGTCGAATACGACACCCATGGATTGACCGCCTTCAACGGTCGCCGCCTGGACGAGCAGCTTCAGACCTTCGGCCAGATTTCCGACGCATCTGGAATCGTCGGCCGGCTGCGGCTGTTCAAGAGCCCCGCCGAGATCAAGAAGGCCGAAAAGGCCGCCAGTCTGGCCGACGATGCGCTGGACGCCGCGCTCCCCCTGATCAAGCAGGGCGGCGACGAAGCGGCCATCCTTGCCGCCATGCAGGGTGCCATCTTCGCAGGTGGCGGCGATTACCCGGCCAACGAATTCATCATCGGCTCCGGCCAGGATGCCCTGCTCTGCCGCTACAAGGCCGGCCGGCGCAAGCTGACCAAGAACGACCAGCTGACGCTCGAATGGGCCGGCGTATTCCACCATTATCATGCCGCCATGATGCGAACGGTCCTGACCGGCAAGGTGTCAAAGCGCCATCAGGAGCTGTTCGATGCGGCCCTTGCTGCCATGCTAGCCGTCGAGAAGGCGATGAGCCCGGGCAACACCTTCGGTGACGTCTTCGATGCCCATGCCCGCGCAATGGAAGCCCACGGCCTGACCAAGCACCGGCTTAATGCCTGCGGCTATTCGCTCGGCGCGCGCTTTGCCCCGTCCTGGATGGACATGCCTATGTTCTACCAGGGCAATCCGGAGCCCGTCGCGCCGAACATGACGCTGTTTGCGCACATGATCATCATGGATTCCGAGACCGATACGGCGATGACCCTGGGGCGCACCTACCTGACTACCGATTCGCAGCCCAAGCCGCTGTCTCGCCATGATCTCGACTTGATCGTGCAGTGATAGAGAGGGTTCACTTGGCGGAGGGGCGGCAGGTCAGGAGTTCAAAGCAATGAGGCGATTGCCATTTGTGGCCGGGTCATTGCTCGTCGCGGTCGCGGTTTCGTCCTGCAGCAGCAGCCAGGATGTGCTCGAGCCCTCGGCGATCGCCCCCCTCAGCGGGACTGAGCAGGCCGGCGCAAGCGCAAACGGTGTGTCGTCCCCTGCCCCGTCGTCCACGGCCTCTGCTCCTCTCAAACCAGCGATCGCCGCCCGCACGCGGCTGCACTTCGACCCCATCGTCGGCGCGACGGTGGAGGCGGCGACACCGTTGACCGAACGGCTGGCGTCGCGCGCCAGGTCCCGCGGCATCGGGCTTGCAGGTGCCTCCGACCCGTCGACCACCCACGTGCTCAAGGGCTATTTCTCGACCATAACCGAGGGCAAGCAGACCACCGTGCTCTACGTCTGGGACATCTACGACCGCAGCGGCAACCGCCTGCATCGCATCAACGGCAAGCAGGTCGCCGGGTCGAGCGGCGGCGAGGGCTGGAGCGCCGTGCCGGCTGCCGCCATGC
Organism: uncultured Rhizobiaceae bacterium; assembly: GCA_947259295.1. Taxonomy (GTDB): domain Bacteria; phylum Pseudomonadota; class Alphaproteobacteria; order Rhizobiales; family Rhizobiaceae; genus CAMYMG01. Next base: position 88,441 of record CAMYMG010000040.1, on the reverse strand, counting down.
AGCAGATCGCCGACGACACGATCGACCAGCTCGCATCATGGATCGGCGGTTCCACAGGGTAACCCGGCGGCAGGCAGCCGGGTGACGCGGATTCTTTGGATTAATCCGTGCTGCCGCTTGCAATAGCGGCCCATGCCGCTAAAAGCCCGGTCATAGCCAAGTGGCCTTTCGCCAGGGACGCTGCATGAAACTTTTCGCAGGCAATTCGAACCGGGTGTTGGCCGAAGGCGTCGCCCGCTACCTCAACGTGCCGATCGGAAAAGCAAGCGTCAGGCGCTTCGCCGACCAGGAAATTTTCGTCGAGATCCAGGAGAACGTGCGCGGCGAGGATGTCTTCGTCCTGCAGTCGACGTCGTTCCCCACCAACGACCATCTCATGGAACTGCTGATCATGATCGATGCGTTCATGCGCTCTTCCGCGCGCCGCATCACCGCCGTGATCCCCTATTTCGGCTATGCAAGGCAAGACCGCAGAGCCTCGGGCCGCACGCCTATCTCCGCCAAGCTCGTCGCCAACATGATCACCCGCGCCGGCGTGGACCGCGTCCTCACGCTCGACCTTCACGCCGGCCAGATCCAGGGCTTCTTCGACATACCGACCGACAATCTCTTTGCTGTGCCGGTCATGGCGCGCGACGTGAAGGCAAAATACAAACAGTTGAACAACGTCATGGTCGTGTCGCCCGACGTTGGAGGCGTGGTGCGCGCCAGGGCGCTGGCCAAGCGGCTCGACGCGCAACTCGCCATTGTCGACAAACGCCGGGAACGCCCGGGAGACTCCGAGGTGATGAACATCATCGGCGAGGTTCGCGGCAAGGACTGCCTGCTCATCGACGACATCGTCGATTCCGGCGGCACGCTCTGCAATGCCGCCGATGCTCTTCTCGCCGGCGGCGCCACGAGCGTCACCGCCTACATCACCCATGGCGTACTGTCCGGCGGCGCCATAGCACGCATCGCCGGCTCGAAACTCCAGGAACTGGTGATCACCGATTCCATACAGCCGACATCGAGCGTCGACGCCGCCCACAACATCCGCGTGGTTTCGATCGCCGATCTTATCGGCGAAGCCATTTCGCGGACCGCCACGGAAGAATCCGTTTCCAGCCTGTTTGACTGATCGCGCCGCTACCGCGAAGCCGCGTTGCCCTTAGTCAGTCGTGCGACTGCCGGGAGAACGTCTTCGATGTGGATAGGAAACTTGCGCGCCCGGTGGCCCGTGGCGTCGTAGACCGCATTGGCGATCGCCGGACCCGTGCCGCAGATTCCCAGTTCGCCGATCCCCTTGCTCCCCAGCGGATTTGAATGCTCGTCGAAACCCTCGAGCATGTGAACCTCAAGTCGCGGAACGTCCCGGTTCACGGCGATATGGTACTCGGCAAGGTCGCGGTTCATGAATGCGCCGTAGCGCATATCCATCAGGCTCTCCTCCAGCAGCCCGGCCCCAATGCCGAAAATCATGCCGCCCATCAATTGGGAATGCGCGGTCTTGTGGTTGAGGATGCGACCCGCGTCGAACACGCCAAGCAGTCGCCGCAGCCGAATCTCGGCCGTGTCAGCATCGACGCCTACTTCCGCGAAGAGTGCGCCATAAGAATATTGCGCCATTGTCTTGTGGGCATCGCCCGGCTTGATGTGCGACTTCGCACGAAACGCCTCGCCGCCGACCGCATCGAGAATGTCGCCGAGGGCAAGACTGCGGTCGCCGACCGAGACGCGGTCGCCGTCGATGGTCAGGTCGGCCGAGTTCACGCCGGACCAGTCGGGGTCGATGCGTGCCGCGCGTGCCAGGATGTCGGTGCGGATGCTGTCGCAGGCTTGCTGAACGGCAGTGCCGGTGCTGCCGGCGCCGAAGGAGCCGCCGGAGCCGCAGGTCTCGACGAAATCGCTGTCGCCGAGCCGGACCTCGACGGCGCCTGTGTCCATCCCCAACGTCTCGGCAGCAATCTGGCCGAGAATTGTGTATGTGCCGGTGCCGATGTCGGTCATGTCGAGGCTGAGCGTCAGTCTGCCGTCCCGTGCCAGCGACGCCTCGGCGCCTGCCGGCTCGATATTGTTCGGACGGATGGCAGCGGCTACGCCGTGCCCGATGAGCCAGCGCCCGTCACGCTTCATTCCCGGACGGACGACGCCGCTCTGCCAGCCGAACTTCGCGGCACCTTCGCGCAGGCAGCGCGCCAGCGGTCGCGTGGAGAATGATTTGCCGGAGCCGGGCTCGGTTTCCGGTTCGTTCAGCAGGCGGAACTCGATCGGGTCGATGCCGCAGCGTTCGGCCAGTTCGTCGATCGCGCTTTCGAAGACCAGCGTGCCGATGGCCTCCCCCGGCGCGCGCATCGAATCGACCTTGGGAACGTTCGCTTCGACGATCCTGTGGCTCATGCGGATCGCCTCTGCGGCGTAACTGCTCTGGGTCAGGCCGCCGGCGGCTTCGGCAAAGGGATAGCCGCGCGACATGACCGCAAGGCTGTCGTGCGACACTGCCTGCAGCCGGCCATCCGCGTCAGCCCCGAGTTTGAGGCGATGGCGATGCGCGGTGCGATGCGGGCCGTTCGCAAACAGGTTGCGGCGCGTCTGGGCGACGCGCACCGGCCGGTCGAGTTCGCGCGCGGCCAACGCCGCCAGAATCGCCTCGTTGTGGATACCGAGCTTCGATCCGAACCCGCCACCGATGAATGGCGACACGATCCTGACATCGCCCGGCTCGATCTTCAGCGTGTTGGCAAAGCCCTTGCGGGCATCGGCGATGATCTGCACCGCCATATGTACGGTGAGCTTGCCGTCGGACCATTCCGCCACCGTGGCGTGCGGCTCCATCGCCGAGGCATGCTGCGACGGCGTATGATACTCTGCCTCGACCGTCACGGCTGATTTTTCGAAGGCCGGTTCGAAGTGCCCGACTTCCTTGTCGGCCTGGTCCGCACCATCGAGACTGTCGGGCTTCGTCGCCTTGTCCTCGTGCGCCTCTGCATCGAAGACGCCCGGCTGCTGGTCATAGCGAACCGAGACCAGATGCGCGGCATGCCGGGCCTGCTCGAGTGTTTCGGCCACGACGAAAGCCACCGGGGCTCCGTGGTACTTGACGTTCTCGTTCTCCAGCACCGCATGCGACTGGCCGAACCGGCCGGCATCGTCATGGCTGCCGAATGGCGCCTGCTCGGGCGCATTCTGGTGCGTCAGGACCAACAACACACCATCGCTCGCCTCGGCTGCTCTCGTGTCGATCGAGACGATCCGGCCCTTGCCGATACCTGCCTCGACGATGAATCCGATGGCTGCCGGGCTGTTGCCCCGGTAATCGGCGGCATAGGTGGCCTGACCGGTGACCTTGGCTGGACCGTCGACCCTGTCGAGCGGCTGGCCGATCCACTTCCTGCTGTCTTGCTGGTTCATGCCGCGATCTCCCGCTTGCTTTCCGAAAGATCGCGCAACGCTGCCACGATCAGGCGCCTCGACAGGTCGATCTTGAAGTCATTGTGACCGTGACCGACGGCGTGGGCGAGTTCGGCATCGGCTGCATTGGCGAAGAGCTCGGCGTCGGGTCTGGAGTCTTCAAGGATGCCTTCGGCACGCTCTGCCCGCCATGGCTTGTGCGCCACCCCGCCAAGCGCAATGCTCACATTGGCCAGTCGCCCGTCTTGCAGGTCGAGCGCAAGCGCGATCGACACAACGGCAAAGGCGTAGGAAGAGCGGTCCCGTACCTTGCGGTAGAGCTGACGTTTTGGCGGCGAGGCCGGCAGCACGACATGCGTAATAAGCTCGCCCGCCTCCAGGACATGGTCGATATGAGGCGTGTCACCAGGCAGCCGGTGCAGCGAACGTGCTGGGATGCTGCGGGTCGAACCGTCCGGCTTCAGAGTCTCGACGGTCGCGTCGAGGGCTGCCATCGCCACCGCCATGTCGGAGGGGTGGACCGCGATGCAGTGCTCGCTCGCCCCAAGGATGGCATGGAACCTGTTGATACCGTCGAGCGCGTCGCAGCCGCTACCCGGCTCCCGCTTGTTGCAGGCCCGGAACACATCGTAAAAATACTGGCACCGCGTGCGCTGCAGGAAATTCCCGCCGACCGTTGCCTTGTTGCGCAGTTGCTGCGTGGCGCCCGACAGTAGAGCCGTCGAGAGCAGCGGGTAGCGTTCACGCACCAGCGGATGGCCGGCGAGCGCGGAGTTGCTGACGCCCGCACCGACCAGCAGACCGTCGTCACCGTCTTCGATCTCCTCCGTCGCCAGCCGGGACACGTCGACGAGCTTGTCCGGCCGCTCGATTTCGAGCTTCATCAGGTCGACGAGATTGGTGCCGCCGCCGAGGAAGCGGCCTTCGGCTCCCGCGCGGACCGCCTCCTGCGCCGAGCCGGCGCGTACATAATCGAAAGGCTTCATGCTGGCTCTCCGGCGACCGAAAGAATGGCGTCGACAATGTTGTTGTAGGCACCGCAGCGGCAAAGGTTGCCGCTCATGCGCTCGCGGATTTCCTCCTCGTTGAGCGTCACCTTTCCGTCAGTCACGACACTGGGCTCGCCGCGTTTGATCTCGTCGAGCAGAGCTGTTGCGGAGCACAGCTGGCCGGGCGTGCAATAGCCGCACTGGAATGCGTCGTGGCTTACAAAGGCCTTTTGCAGCGGGCTGAGGCTTTCACCATCCGCGAGCCCTTCCACCGTCGTCACCGCATCACCGTCGTGGCTGACGGCCAGCGAGAGGCAGGAGTTTATGCGCACTCCGTTGACGATCACCGTGCAGGCGCCGCACTGGCCATGATCGCAGCCCTTTTTCGAACCGGGCATTCCGAGCGTTTCGCGGAGCAGATCGAGTAGACTCGTGCGCGCGTCGACTTCGGCCGAAACGGTTTTGCCATTGACGTCGAGGGAAACTGGATACATCGGAAGGGTAACCTTGTGCGTTGCTGTCGCAGACAGGAGCGCATCAGTTGAAGCCAGCGAGGGTTGTTGGACCGTCGCTTGGAAGATGCCCACGCTGTGCGTTTGTTCAGGGCATAAACACCCGTGGAACGAACCGGTTCCGGCCAATGCTGCTTCCGCATGGACAGGCCGGTGCGCTTCGCTTCGCCTCGGCGCTCACAACGGAGTGCATGTGTCCCATGGAGGCGCGGCTTCTTGCACTTGCCGGGACCTTCCGCTATAGCACCGCCACCCGCGTAGACACCCTTGGAGGCAACGCGGCGGAGAGCCGCCCTATCCGGCGGCTTTCGACGTTTACGGACGGCTCTGGCTTTCCGCGAGCGCTCCAGTTGAAAACGAAAAGGAAATGCCATGAGCAACGCTAGTTACGAGCTCAAGGCCGAAGCACGCGAACAGGTCGGTAAGGGGTCCGCCCGTGAAGTTCGCCGCAACGGCAAAGTGCCTGCAGTTATCTACGGCGACAAGCAGCCTCCCCTGGCAATTGCGCTGTCCTACAAGGAAATCTACTACAAGATCCACGGTGGCGGCTTCCTGACCACTGTCGCGACGATCGACGTCGGCGGCAAGAAGGTCCAGGTCCTGCCGAAGGACTACCAGCTCGACCCGGTGCGCGACTTCCCCATGCATGTGGATTTCCTGCGCATCGGCAAGGACACCGAGGTCAACGTCAACGTGCCGGTCCACTTCATCAACGAAGAGAAGTCACCGGGCCTGAAGCGCGGCGGCGTGCTCAACATCGTGCGTCACGAGGTCGAGTTCCACTGCCCGGCGAACGCGATCCCGGAATACATCACGGTTGATCTGGAAGGTACCGAGATCGGCGACTCGATCCACATCTCGGCGGTCACGCTGCCGGAGGGCGTCAAGCCGGTGATCTCCGATCGCGACTTCACCATCGCCACCGTCGCCGGTTCGTCGGCGATGAAGTCCGAAGCCGATGAGGCAGCCGAAGACGCTGCCGAAGTCGAAGAGGGCGGCGACGAGGAAGAAGAAACCGAAGAGTAGTCTTCGCTTCGCGCCGGGAGGACCGTCACGATGCTGCTGTTTGCAGGTCTCGGCAATCCAGGCACGAAATACGCCAACAACCGGCACAATGTCGGCTTCATGGCGGCGGACGCAATTGCCCGCCGCCATTCCTTTTCGCCCTGGTCGAAGAAGTTCCAGGGCCTCGTTTCCGAAGGCACGATCGACGGCGAGAAGATCGTCCTGATCAAGCCGCAGACCTTCATGAACAATTCCGGCCAGGCGGTTGGCCAGGCGCTGCGCTTCTACAAGCTGCAGCCCGCCGACCTGACCGTATTCTATGACGAGATAGACCTTGCCGAGGGCAAGGTCCGCATCAAGACCGGCGGCGGAGCGGGCGGCCACAACGGCATCCGCTCGATCGACGGCCATGTCGGCCGGGACTATCGGCGCGTGCGCATCGGCGTCGGGCATCCAGGCGTCAAGGAAATGGTCCAGCACCACGTACTCGGCGATTTCGCCAAGTCCGACATGGAATGGCTGGATCCCCTGCTCGACAGTATCGGCGACAACGCGGCCCTAATCGTCAAGAACGACGAGTCCGGATTCATGAACAAACTCACACTCGCCGTTCAAGGTAGTGACGAGCCTGAAAAGGCCAAGCCTGCCAGGAAGCAGCAGAGCCATATCAGGCAGGCGCGCCAGAAGGCACCGGCCGCGCAGCTTCCCGAAGGCGGCCCGATGGCTGCGCTGTTGAAGAAGATGTTCGGCAAGGACTAACTCGACTGCCCGACAGTCGGATTTGCCACCTCAACCGGCCAAGGCTTGACGATCGGCGATCCGATCGCCCATAGCCCGGGTCAATCACGGATTTCAGGACAGGACCTTTAGCACCATGGGTTTCAAATGCGGTATCGTCGGCCTGCCCAATGTCGGCAAATCGACGCTCTTTAATGCACTCACCAGGACGGCGGCGGCGCAGGCGGCCAATTACCCTTTCTGCACCATCGAACCCAACACCGGCGAGGTCGCGGTTCCTGATCCGCGGCTGAAGAAGCTCGCCGCGGCCGGAAAATCCAAGGAGATCATCCCGACACGCATCTCCTTCGTCGACATTGCCGGCCTCGTGCGAGGCGCCTCGAAAGGCGAGGGTCTCGGAAACCAGTTCTTGGCAAACATCCGCGAGGTCGACGCCATCGTCCATGTGCTGCGCTGCTTCGAAGACGACGACATCACCCATGTCGAAGGCCGCATCGATCCGGTCGCCGATGCCGAGACGGTCGAGACCGAGCTGATGCTCGCCGACCTCGACAGCCTGGAGCGCCGCGTCGCCCAGTTCCGCAAGCGCGCCGCGAGCAAGGACAAGGAGGCGTTGACCGTTCTTCCGATGATGGAGCAGGCGCTGGCACTGCTGCAGGACGGCAAGCCGGCCCGCCTGCTTCTCGACGGAATTGCGGCCGAAGACCTGGCAATCCTGCATGGCCTCAACCTGCTGACATCCCATCCCGTGCTTTATGTCTGCAACGTTTCCGAAGCCGACGCGGCCAGCGGTAACGAGCACACGCAGGCCGTCGAGAAGATGGCTGCCGCCCAGGGCGCGCGCACCGTCGTGATCTCCGCCGCGATCGAGGCCGAGGTGGCGCAGCTTCCCGACGAGGAGGCTGCCGAGTTCCTCGCCGATCTCGGACTGGAGGAGCCCGGTCTCGATAAGCTGATCCGTGCCGGCTACGAGTTGCTCCACCTGATTACCTATTTCACCGTGGGACCGAAGGAGACCCGGGCCTGGACGGTCGAGAAGGGAACCAAGGCGCCACAAGCCGCCGGCGTCATCCACACCGACTTCGAGCGAGGCTTCATCCGCGCCCAGACGATCGCCTACAATGATTTTGTGACGCTCGGCGGCGAAGTGCCTGCCAAGGAAGCCGGCAAGGCACGCGACGAGGGCAAGGAATATGTCGTGCAGGATGGTGACGTCCTGCTTTTCAGGTTCAATACCTAGGCATCATCGCTGCCGCCTTGACCCCGGTCCGGCCCGGGTCTAATCGCGGCATCGGGCCGACAGCGTTTCAGGTCCTGGCCCGCCGAAAGGTTTGCCAGGCAAGCAGGGGGAGAATCCGGCGATGATCAAGGCATTCGTCGCCGAGAACGACCGGCTCCGCGCCGTGGATGGCTTTGCCGCCAATCAGGAACGCGTTGTCTGGGCAGACCTGTTCTCGCCGACAAAGGAGGAGGAGACAGCCGTCGCGGAGTGGATCGGAGTCACGATCCCCTCGCTTGAGGCAATGGAGGAGATCGAAATCTCTTCGCGGCTCTACACCGAAAACGGCGCCTATATCATGACCGCCACGCTGCCGGCTCACGCCGATGGCGACCGTCCCAAGATGTCGCCGGTAACCTTCGTTCTCGCAGGTACCCGCCTGGCCACCGTGCGCTACCACGAACCGCGGGCCTTCCAGACCTTTCCGCTGCGCGCCGAAAAGGCGGATACGGGCTGCAGCAACGGCGAGACCGTCCTGATCGGTCTGCTCGAGGCGATCGTGGACCGGCTGGCCGACGTGCTCGAGCGGGCCAGCGGCGAAGTCGTCACCATCTCGCATGACATATTCCACCCCTCCGAGAAGAAGGCCTCCAAGCGGGACCGCGATTTCCAACTCGTCTTGCGGCGCATCGGCCGCAAGGAGGATCTGGTGTCCAAGATCCAGGACAGCCTTCTGACGCTTCAGCGCCTGTCCGGCTTCCTCGCCAATGCTACGATCCAGCACAAGATCTCCAAGGATCTGCGCTCGCGCATCAAGACCTTGTCGCGCGATATCCTGTCGCTCAGCGACCACGCCTCCTTCCAGACCCAGAAGATCAACTTCCTGCTCGACGCCACGCTCGGCATGATCAACATCGAGCAGAACGCCATCATCAAGATCGTCTCGGTCGCCGCCGTCGTGTTCCTGCCGCCAACGCTGGTTGCGTCGGTCTATGGCATGAATTTCGCGCTCATGCCGGAACTGCAATGGTTTTTCGGCTACCCGTTTGCGCTGATGATGATGGTCATCTCCGCCGTGCTTCCATTCTGGTTCTTTCGCCGCAAGGGATGGCTCTGAGAGGCGGCGCTTGCCCGCCGGCCCTTATCCCGTCATCATAAGGTTCAAGCTTGAACAGGACCCGTCATGACCGGAAAGAAATGGGCCTTCGAGGATTTTGTCGAGGGCAGCGTCATCGACCTCGGCTCGAAGCGAGCCACTGCCGAGGAGATTGTCGAATTCGCCAAAGAGTTTGACCCCCAGCCGATGCATCTCGATGAAGCTGCCGGAACGGCAAGCATCCTTGGCGGATTGTCGGCTTCCGGTTGGCACACCTGCGCCATGTTCATGCGCCTGCTCTGCGACGGAATCCTTCTCGACTCGACGTCCCAGGGGTCGCCGGGCATCGACTACGTCAAGTGGAAGAAGCCGGTTCTGGCCGGCGACACGCTGACCGCGACGGTCAAGGTGCTGGGTACCCGCGTTTCGAAGTCGCGCCCGTCGCTCGGCCTCGTGACGATCCATTCCGAGATGCACAATCAGGATGGCGTCAGTGTGCTCGAACTCGAGAACACGATCATGTTCCTGAAGCGCGAGGGAGCGCCCAGCGCATGACACTCGACGATTTCTTCGGCACCGGTATCGTCCGCGACCTCGGCTCGCACCGCTTCGAGCCGGAGGCGATCAAGGCATATGCCCGGAAGTACGATCCTCAGCCGTTTCACACCGACGAGGCGGCCGCCGCGGGCAGCGTCTTCAAGAAACTGTGCGCGTCCGGCTGGCATACGGCGGCCGTGTGGATGAGGCTGAGCGTGGATGCCGGCATGACCGCTTCCGACATGGACTGGCAGGGTCCCGGCCCACGCCCCGTCTTCGGCCCCTCCCCGGGCTTCCGAAACCTCAAATGGCTGAAGCCAGTCTATGCAGGCGAGACGATCCGCTTCACCCGGACGGTGCTCAACCACCGCGCGCTGGCGAGCCGACCGGGCTGGCGCATCCTGACCGTGCGGGGCGAGGCCTTCGATTCCGGCAACGACAAGGTCATGGAATTCGACAGCGGAGTTCTGGTCGACATGGGCTGAGCCTTCGGCTCAGTGCCCTTCGAATCCGACCAAGGTTCGAACGGTGACGCCCAGCGCCTCGAGTTTCTCGCGGCCGCCGAGATCCGGCAAGTCGATGACGAAGCAGGCAGCCACGATGTCGGCACCCATCTGCCTCAACAGCTTGACCGCGCCCTCCGCCGTGCCGCCCGTGGCGATCAGGTCGTCGACCAGGATGACCTTCTCGCCTTCCTTGACGGCGTCCTTGTGCATTTCCATCTCATCCAGCCCGTATTCGAGGCTGTAGGCGACGCGCACGGTTTCGTGCGGCAGCTTGCCCTTCTTGCGGATCGGAATGAAGCCCGCCGAGAGCTGATGCGCCATCGCGCCGCCCAGAATAAACCCTCGGGCCTCGATGCCGGCGATCTTGTCGACCTTCAATCCGGCATAGGGGTGCACCAGTTCGTCGATCGACCGGCGAAATGCCGCGGCATTGCCGAGCAGCGTGGTGATATCGCGGAACATGATGCCGGGCTTCGGGTAGTCCGGGATATTGCGGATCGAAGACAGAAGCGTCTCTTCGAGGGAAGTTTTCATGCCTGTCGTCCCATTGCCCATCATTACTGCCGGGGATCGTCACAAAAGAAAAGGGCGCACGCGGCGCCCTTTTTCAATTGTAGCCATGGCTTGTCCTAGTGCGCCACGTCGGTCCAGACCTTGCGCTTGGTCAGGTAGACCAGGCCGGCAAACAGCAGCAGGAACACCATGACGCTGAAACCGGTCCTCTTGCGGTCCTCGAGATGCGGCTCGGCGGTCCACATCAGGAAGGCTGCCACGTCGCGCGAATACTGGTCGACGGTCTGCGGCGTGCCGTCGTCATAGGTCACCTGGTCGTCGGAAAGCGGCGGCGCCATGGCGAGTGACTTGCCGGCGATGAAATACGGGTTGTAGTAGGTCCCCTCGGGGATCTGCATGCCCTCCGGCGGCTCCTCGCCATAACCGGTCAGCAACGCGTGGATATAGTCCGGTCCGTTCTCGGCATATTGCGTGAAGACGTCGAAGATGAAGGTCGGAAAGCCGCGCTCAACGCCGCGCGCCTTTGCCATGAGCGACAGGTCCGGAGGCGCTGCGCCGTTGTTTGCGGCAGCGGCGGCGATCGCATTGGGGAACGGAGCGGGGAAGTGATCCGACGGAATGCCCGGCCGATCGAACATGTCGCCATCATTGTTGGGACCGTCGGTGACCGTGTACTCGGCCGCCAGTGCCTTCACCTGGGCCTCGGAATAGCCGAGATGCTCGAGCGTGCGGAACGACACGAGTTTCATCGAGTGGCAGGCCGAGCAGACTTCCTTGAAGACCTTCAGGCCGCGCTGCAGTTGCGCCTTGTCGTAGGTTCCGAAGGGACCGGCAAAGCTCCAGGTTTCCTCGGTGGGCTTGTGGATCGGGAAGTGCGTCGGCTCGGCCGCGTTGTGGGCTTCCTCTGCCCGGGCAACGCCTGCTGCGCCAGCGGCGGCGAGACCTGCCGCCACCAGAACGCTGAGAATCCTGTTCATGCGAAATGTTCCTCTCAAGATTCTCGTCCGATCAGCCTTTGGTCTCGGGCGCTGCGACAGCGCCTGCCGGATGGACGGCGCCGCTCGCACTGTTTTTGCCAAGCACAGCCTCGGTGATCGAGTTTGGCAGCCGGCGCGTCGGCTCGATCAGCCCGAGCAGGGGCATGATGACGATGAAGAAGCCGAAATAGTAGAGCGTCGCCAGCTGCGACAGGATCACGTACACGCCCTCCGCGGGCCGCGATCCGAGCCAGCCAAGGAAGATGGCATTGGCGACGAATAGCCAGAAGAACAGCTTGTACCAGGGCCGGTAGACGGCCGAGCGCACCTTGGACGTGTCGAGCCAGGGTACGAAGAACAACACCGCGATGGCGCCGAACATGGCCATGACGCCGCCGAGCTTTGAATCGATCGGCCCGATGTTGAAGGTGATGGCGCGCAGGATCGCGTAGAACGGCAGATAGTACCATTCGGGAACGATGTGGGCCGGCGTCTTCAGCGGATCGGCGATGATGTAGTTGTCGGGATGGCCGAGATAGTTCGGGATGTAGAAGACGAAGTAGGCGAAGAACAGCAGGAACAGCACCATCGCGAACGCGTCCTTGATGGTCGCGTAGGGCGTGAAGGCAACCGTGTCCGTCTTCGACTTCACCTCGATGCCGGTCGGGTTGGTCTGGCCGACGACGTGCAACGCCCAGACATGCAGCACCACCACGCCGGCGATCATGAACGGCAGCAGGTAATGCAGCGCAAAGAAGCGGTTGAGCGTCGGGTTGTCGACCGCGAAGCCGCCGAGCAGCAGCTGCTGGATCCACTCGCCGACAAGCGGGATGGCTGTGAAGAAGCCGGTGATGACAGTGGCGCCCCAGAAGCTCATCTGGCCCCAAGGTAGAACGTAGCCCATGAAGCCGGTCGCCATCATCAGGAGGTAGATGATGCAGCCGAGGATCCAGAGCAGTTCGCGCGGCGCCTTGTAGGAACCGTAGTAGAGGCCGCGGAAGATGTGAATATAGACGGCGATGAAGAACATCGAGGCGCCGTTGGAATGCAGGTAGCGCAACAGCCAGCCCGAATTCACGTCGCGCATGATCTTTTCGACGGACTGGAAAGCCAGCGCCGTGTCGGCGGCGTAGTGCATCGCCAGCACGACGCCGGTGAGTATCTGCGACACCAGCATGATCGCCAGGATGCCGCCGAAGGCATAGGCGTAGTTCAGGTTGCGCGGAACCGGATAGGCAACGAAGGAGTCGTGCACGAGCCGCGGCAGCGGCATGCGTGCGTCGAACCAGCGCTCGATCCCGGTCTTCGGGGTATAGGTCGAATGTCCACCACTCATCGAATTGTCCCCTTAGCCGATCCGAACGCGCGTGTCGGACAGGAATTCAAATGTCGGAACCGCCATGTTCTGCGGTGCCGGTCCCTTCCTGATGCGCCCGGCCGTATCGTAGTGCGAGCCGTGGCAAGGGCAGAACCAGCCGCCGAAGTCGCCGGCCTGACCGAGCGGTACGCAGCCGAGATGCGTGCAGACGCCGATCATGACCAGCCAGTTCTCCTTGCCCTCGCCGGCAGAGCGGTCGACGTCGGTTGCCGGAGCGTCTGAGGTCAGGTTGGCGTTGCGCGCAACCGGATCCTTGAGCTCGGCCATCGGAACCTGCTTCGCAGCTTCGATTTCCTCGGGCGTACGGTTTCGGATGAAGACCGGCTTGCCGCGCCACTTGACCGTCAGCGACATGCCGGGCTCGACGGCCGATACGTCCACTTCAACGGAAGCCAAGGCGAGCGTCGAGGCATCCGGGCGCATCTGGTCGATGAAAGGCCACGCGAAGGCGGCAGCGCCGACGGCGCCGGCCATGCCGGTAGCGATGTAGAGAAAGTCGCGGCGATTGGGGTCGTGGGTTTCGGTTGCGCTCACAGCACTACTTTCCTTTCACCTCATCCTGACCGGTGGGCGGGACTCCCCGCTCCCCTGCGCCAGACCGCATGCGCATGGCAAACGGCCGGCCAAATCCCCCGGGCAATTTTGAGTTTGGTTTATGCGGGCAGCCCCATTTTGTCCAGTCGCCAGCGGGGGGAAGGGCAGATTGTCGCGGCGCTCCTGTGGACGTCGCGGGCGCTGCGTGCCGGACGGCAACCGGCATCACTTTTTCGACCGGCGCTTTGGGTGCTGGGAGCCGATGCCTCGAGGCCTTATAGGCCCGCGCGTGAAGCCCGCTCCATGCCGAACCCGGCCTGCTAACGAGCTCCGAGCCGAACCAGAACGGCCTTTGGAATGGCATAGTCCCGGATCACCGAATCATGCCGCTTCAAGCCGCAGAGTTCCCGCTGGATGAAATAGGCGTGGACCGCATCGGCGGCGGACTTGAGCAGAGCCTGGCGCTCGTCGGTGTCGCCCTGGTGCTCGCGCAGCCGCGCAAGGGTCGCTTCCACCTTCGCGCCGGAGCGGCCAAGGGCGGCGGCCTTCTCGGCGAGTATCTCGTGGCCGAGCAGATCGAGGCCGGAATCGGCGGGCAGTCCCGGCCACATGGAAGACATGCGTGTCGACAAGTAAGCCTCTGTAGTTCTTTACTCGGCGGCAATCTGGTCGCCCAGGAAGCCGCCGGACTGGCGCTTCCACAATTGGGCATAGAGACCGTCTTTCGCAAGCAGCTCGTTATGCGTCCCCTCCTCCACGACCCTGCCCTCATCGAGCACGATCAGGCGGTCGAGTGCCGCGATCGTCGACAGACGGTGCGCGATGGCGATCACGGTCTTGCCTTCCATCAGCCGGTAGAGATTGTCCTGGATCGCCGCCTCGACCTCCGAGTCGAGCGCCGATGTCGCTTCGTCGAGGATCAGGATCGGCGCATCCTTGAGCATCATGCGGGCGATGGCGATGCGCTGGCGCTGGCCGCCCGACAGCTTGACGCCGCGCTCGCCGACATGGGCGTCGTAGCCCTTTCGCCCGCGCGGATCGACGACTTCGGCGATGAACTCATCGGCCGAAGCACGCTTTGCCGCGTCGGCGATGGCCGCGAGCGATGCCCCCGCCTTGCCATAGCCGATATTGTCGGCGATCGAACGGTGCATAAGCATCGCATCCTGACTGACCACGCCGAACTGCTGGCGCAGCGATGCCTGCGTCACCGAGCGGATGTCGTGCCCATCGACGAGGATGCGGCCGCCTTCGATGTCGAAGAGCCGGAGCAGCAGGTTGACGACCGTCGTCTTGCCGGCACCCGACGGGCCGATCAGCGCCACGCGCTCGCCGGGCCTGATGTGCAGGTTGAAATTGTCGATGATGCCGTCGGTCTTGCCATAGTGGAACGAGACGTTCTCAAAACGGATGTCGCCCTTGGCCGGCGGCAGTTCCACGGCGTCGGCGGCGTCGCGCAACGCCGGACGCACCGAAATTGTGCGGGTGGCGTCCTGCACGGTGGCGTAATTGCGCACGAGCCCGTTGATGTTGAACATCATCCAGCCCGACATCTGGTTGAGGCGGAACACCAGCCCGAGAGCCGCGGCGATGGCGCCGGTGGAGATCCCGCCGCCGGTCCATCTGACGATGCAGATGGCGGCGATCGTGCTCATCATGATGCCGTTGATGATGGCGATGGCCGAGCGCACCGTGGTCACCGCACGCGTCAGCCGGACCACGGCCTGGAAATAGCTCTGCAGCCCATCGCGCACATAGGCGTGCTCGCGCCTTCCGCTGTCGAACAGCTTGACCGACATGATGTTGGTGAAGGCATCGACCAGCCGACCGTTGAAGACGGAACGCTCGTCGGCTGTCGCGCGCCCGGCGCGGCGCATTTCCGGCAGCAGATACCAGACGATACCGGCATAGCTTGCTACCCAGAGCGCCACCACCAGCCCCATCCACGGGTCTACCGAGGTGAGGATCGTAATCGCCAGGATGACGAAGGTGACGAAGGCCCACATCGTCTGCAGCACGTTGACGATGAAGTCGCCGACGGCCTCGCCGCCCTGCATGATCTTGGTGGCGATACGTCCGGCGAAGTCGTTCTGGTAGAAATCGTAGGGCTGTTCGATTACGCGCCGGAACGACTGCCAGCGCACCATCGCGTAGAAGCCCGGCACGATGACCTGCTGCTCCACCAGTGCCGAACCGATCAGCACGGCGGTACGGACCACCAGCAGCAGGGCGAGCAGCCCGGCAAGCTCATGCCAGTGCTCGGCAAACAGCGTCTGGGGCGTGGCCGAGTCGAGCAGGTCGATCAGCCAGCCGATCGACCAGTAGAGCGCGGCGTCGACCGCACCGACGAGCCCGCCCATGATCAGCAGCAGCGCAAACGGGCCTTTGGCCTGCCTGGCGAAGTAGAGGATGAACTCCCAGGCCGTCGTGGGCAGAACCTCGCGGTCGGTATCGTGAAAAGCATCGACGGCGCCTTCGAAGCGCCGCCAAAGATTCTCGCGAAATCCGGGCTCGTTGATCATCACTCCGCCGCCTGTCCGGTCTCGGCCGTCACGAGGTCGGCGTCGACGGGGTCGTCGAACAGCAGGAAGCCACCCGACTGGCGCGCCCACAGCTGCGCATAAAGCCCGCCCTTGGCCACCAGTTCGTCATGCGACCCCTCCTCGATGATTTCGCCTTGGTCCATAACCACCAGCCTGTCCATTGCAGCGATGGTGGAGAGCCGGTGCGCGATCGCGATGACGGTCTTGCCTTCCATCAGCCGGTAGAGGTTTTCCTGAATCGCTGCCTCGACTTCCGAATCGAGCGCCGAGGTCGCCTCGTCGAGGATGAGGATCGGCGCGTCCTTCAGCATAACGCGGGCGATGGCGATGCGTTGCCGCTGGCCGCCCGAGAGTTTGACGCCGCGCTCGCCGACATGAGCGTCGAGGCCCTTGCGGCCCTTGGCATCGGCAAGCCCGGCGATGAAGTCGAGCGCCTCGGCGCGCCGCGCGGCCTCGATCATCATCTCCTCGGTCGCGTCCGGCCGGCCGTACAGGATGTTGTCGCGGACCGACCGGTGCAGCAGCGACGTGTCCTGCGTCACCATGCCGATCTGCGCCCGCAGGCTGTCCTGCGTCACGGCCGCGATCTCCTGACCGTCGATCAGGATCTCGCCCTTCTCGAGGTCGTAGAAGCGCAGCAACAGGTTGACCAGCGTCGACTTGCCGGCACCCGAACGCCCGACAATGCCCACCTTCTCGCCGGGCCTGACGGTCAGCGACAAGTTCTCGATGACACCCTTGCCCTTGCCGTAGTGGAAGCCGATCGACCTGTACTCGATCTTGCCGGCCGACACCTTGATCTCCTTGGCGTCCGGCCGGTCCTCGACGAGGCGCGGCAGCGATATGGAGGTGATGCCGTCCTGTACGGTGCCGATGTTCTCGAACAGCGCCGAGACCTCCCACATGATCCATTGCGACATGCCCCAGAGCCTCAGCACCAGGCCGATCACCACGGCAACGGCGCCGATCGTGACCAATTCGCCGAGCCACAGCCAGATCGACAGCGCGGCCACCGAGAACAGCAGCAACGAATTGAGCATATAGAGCACGCCGTAGAGCTGGGTCACCAGCCGCATGGAGCGGTAGACGGTATCCAGAAAGCCGGTCATTCCCTCGCGTGCGTAGCTCGCCTCGCGGCGGCTGTGCGAGAACAGCTTGACGGTCTGGATGTTGGTGTAGCTGTCGATCACCCGACCCGTCATCATCGAACGCTGATCGGCCTGCTGCTCGGCAACCTTGCCGAGCCGCGGGATGAAATAGCTCAGGAGCAATACGTAGCTGACCAGCCAGACGGCGAGTGGCGCGGCAAGCCGCCAATCGGCCGTGCCGACGATGAACAGCATGCCGAGAAAATACACCGAGACGTAGTTGAGGACGTCGAACAGCTTGATGATGCACTCGCGCACCGCAAGCGCCGTTTGCATCAGCTTGGTGGCGATGCGTCCCGCGAACTCGTCCTGGTAGAAGCTCATCGACTGCTTGAGCAGGTAGCGATGCACCTGCCACCGGATACGCATCGGGTAGTTGCCCATCAGCGTCTGCTGGTTGAACAGCGAGTGCGCAAAAACGGTCACCGGCAGCGCCACCAGTACGATGGCGGCCATGCCGGCGAGACGCCAGCCTTCGGTCTGCAGGAAAGTCTCGCGGTTCTGCGCCGACAGCCAGTCGACGATCGAGCCCAGGAAGCCGAACATCCACACTTCGGTCAGCGCGATGATCGAGGTCAGCAGAGCCGAAACGGCAATGTAGGGCCATGCGCCGCGCGTATAGTGCAGGCAGAACGCAACCAGCGTGCGCGGCGGCTCCACCGGCTCGTGCGGCGGGAACGGATCGAGGCGTGATTCAAACCAGCGGAACATCATTCATCTCTTGATCGATAACGGTCCCGTACCGCCTCAGGCGGCCCGGTCCCTTTTTTCTTCCCGATCCGTGCCGGCCGGCGCGGACGTTTTCGAATCGTCCGCGTCACTCCGCTCAATGTAGGGCACCGACGCGGTTTCGCCGACAGGCGGATTTGGATCTCCTGCCACCGCACCATGGTCGCTGCCTTGGACGGTTTGGACATGAACAGCCGCGCAATCACCTCGACGAGGATTCGGATCGTCGGCAGCGGCGCCAGTTCCGGCGTCTCCGGCTGCGGCAGGTCGTCCAGCATGCCGCGATGCTGTCGCCGCGCGCGATATGGCGAATCAGCCCTTGGACTGCGCTCGCCGATGGCGAACGCCCAGGCGACCAGCTTCGCCTCATGCAGTTTGCTTTCGGCGTCTTGACGGTTCTGTGGCTCAAGCGGGGCCTTTCGCCCGCGCGAAAATATGGCAAACATGGTTCTAATCCCTAGGAGACGGAAACTCTTCCGGCGGGACTCGAAACGAGGATGCTCTAGATTGTCAGAGGATGCGTCGAACCGAAGCCGCCGTCAGGCGATATGCCCACGGGTGGGGCGGTGGATATCAACAGTCGTCATGAATTCCATTGACCCCTCCATCGGTTCGGGTTGACACGGCGGGTTCTATAGACCCGACGGCGTGAGTTGACTACGGGCCAGAACGGCAATTTGCGACGTTCCGTCGCAGCTGTTGCGCCTCGGCCACAGATGGAGACCCTATGGACGTTCCTCGCGGCATCCGCATAGCGCTCTACCAGCCGGACATCGCCGGCAATACCGGGACGATCCTGCGCATGGCTGCCTGCCTCGGCGTTTCCGTCGACATCATCGAGCCCGCGGGTTTTGATCTTTCCGACCGCAACCTCAAACGCGCCGGGATGAACTACCTCGAAATGGCGGCGCTGACCCGTCATGTCGACTTCGACAGCTTCGAGGCCTGGCGCGCGAGTGACAAGCGCCGCCTGCTTCTGTTCTCGACGCGCGCCGCCCTGCCCTATTGCGACTTCACCTATCAGGACGGCGATATCCTGCTGTTTGGCCGCGAGTCCGCCGGTGTGCCGGACCGCGTTCACGATCTGGCCGACGCCAGCCTGCTGATCCCGATGAAGGGAGGCGGCCGTAGCCTCAATGTCGCCCTCTCTGCGGCGATGGCCGCCGGCGAGGCACTGCGCCAGATCGGCTGACCGGTTCCGTATCGCGGTGCCGTCAATTCCAGACCATTCAACACATTCAGGCATTTCTCTTCCTCCGCTTTGCGCAGTGAAGCTTCGGTGCTACAACCTCAACTAATGTTGAGGTCAAGCAGAGATTGCCATGCGCAAGGAGTTGACGGTTGGTGAAGTAGCCCGGCGCAGCGGCGTGGCCGTCTCGGCACTGCATTTCTACGAAAGGCGCGGCCTGATCGAGAGCCACCGGACCAGCGGCAACCAGCGCCGCTATGCCCGCGATGTGCTGCGGCGCATCGCGGTGATCCGGGTGGCGCAGGAGATCGGCGTCCCGCTTGCCCGGATCGCCGCTGCGCTTGCAGCACTGCCTGAAGCGCGCACGCCGACGCGCGACGATTGGGCGAAGCTCTCCACTGCCTGGCGCGACGACCTTGATCGCCGTATCGCCCAGCTCACGAAACTGCGCGACGGGCTTTCTGACTGCATCGGCTGCGGCTGCATGTCGATCGACCGATGCCCCCTTCACAACCCCGAAGACCGGCTTGCCGGCAAGGGGCCGGGCGCTCACCGATTGCAGCCCTGACGGCGGGCGTTCCCCGGCCCTTCAAACGCCGGATTTCGACGCGTTTTCGCGGCGTTGACGCGCGATGAAAATTTTTGCTCGTGATCCTCTTGAAACGGCAAAATCGGGCTCCTAGCTCGAATGCGCGCGATGCCGGGAAGCCGGGTCGCACACTCCGCATCGGCCGATATTGCCGGTCCGGTGCGGTGGAACATCAACAATCTGTTTGTCCTTGAAGGAGAACGACATGGCGTTCCGTCCATTGCACGACCGAATCCTGGTCCGCCGCATCGAGGCCGATGAAAAGACGGCTGGCGGCATCATCATCCCCGACACCGCGAAGGAAAAGCCGCAGGAAGGCGAGGTTCTCGCCGTCGGCGCCGGTGCGCGCAACGAGGCCGGCCAGCTGCAGGCCCTCGACGTAACGGTCGGCGATCGCATCCTGTTCGGCAAATGGTCGGGTACCGAGATCAGGCTCGATGGCGAGGATCTGCTGATCATGAAGGAAAGCGACGTGATGGGCATCATCGACAACGTCGCCGGAATGAAGAAGGCCGCCTGACGGCGACCCGGGCTGTTTAGAGAAGCTGCCTTAGAAGGAGTGTTCAAATGGCTGCAAAGGAAGTCAAGTTTCACGCCGATGCCCGCGAGCGCATGCTGCGCGGCGTCGATATTCTGGCCAACGCCGTCAAGGTGACGCTCGGCCCCAAGGGCCGAAACGTGGTCATCGACAAGTCGTTCGGCGCGCCGCGCATCACCAAGGACGGCGTCACCGTCGCCAAGGAGATCGAGCTCGAGGACAAGTTCGAGAACATGGGCGCTCAGATGGTGCGCGAAGTGGCCTCGAAGACCAATGACCTGGCCGGCGACGGCACCACGACCGCCACGGTTCTCGCCCAGGCGATCGTACGCGAAGGCGCCAAGGCCGTCGCCTCGGGCATGAACCCGATGGACCTGAAGCGCGGCATCGACAAGGCCGTCGACGCCGTGGTGGCCGAACTGAAGGCCAACGCCCGCAAGGTCACCCGCAACGACGAGATCGTCCAGGTGGGCACCATCTCTGCCAATGGCGACGCTGAGATCGGCCGGTTCCTGGCCGAGGCCATGGAGAAGGTCGGCAATGAGGGCGTCATCACCGTCGAAGAGGCCAAGACCGCCGAGACCGAGCTCGAAGTGGTCGAAGGCATGCAGTTCGACCGCGGCTACCTGTCGCCCTACTTCGTCACCAACCAGGACAAGATGCGCGTCGAGCTCGACGAGCCCTATGTCCTGATCCACGAAAAAAAGCTGTCCAACCTCCAGGCGCTGCTTCCGGTGCTGGAATCGGTTGTCCAGTCCGGCAAGCCGCTGCTGATCATCGCCGAGGACGTCGAGGGCGAGGCACTCGCCACGCTCGTCGTCAACAAGCTGCGCGGCGGCCTCAAGGTCGCCGCCGTCAAGGCGCCGGGCTTCGGCGATCGCCGCAAGGCAATGCTCGAGGACATCGCCATCTTGACCGGCGGCACGGCGGTCTCCGAAGACCTCGGCATCAAGCTCGAAAACGTCACGCTGCAGATGCTCGGCCGCGCCAAGAAGGTCGTCATCGAGAAGGAGAACACCACCATCGTCGACGGTGCCGGCTCCAAGAACGAGATCAACGGCCGGGTCACCCAGATCCGCGCCCAGATCGAGGAAACGACCTCCGACTACGACCGCGAGAAGCTGCAGGAGCGGCTGGCCAAGCTCGCCGGCGGCGTCGCCGTCATTCGCGTCGGCGGCTCGACCGAGGTCGAGGTCAAGGAGCGCAAGGACCGTGTCGACGATGCCTTGCATGCGACACGTGCCGCGGTCGAGGAAGGCGTCCTGCCGGGCGGCGGCGTGGCTCTTCTGAGGGCAGCCAAGGCGCTCGACGCGGTACAGGCGGACAATGCCGACCAGAAGACCGGTATCGACATCGTGCGCCGCGCCATCGAGGCGCCGGTTCGCCAGATCGCCGAAAATGCCGGCGCGGAAGGGTCGATCATCGTCGGCAAGCTGCGCGAGAAGGCGGACTTCGGTTACGGCTGGAACGCCCAGTTGAACGAGTTCGGCGACCTCTACAAGCAGGGCGTCATCGACCCGGCCAAGGTCGTGCGCACCGCGCTGCAGGATGCCGCGTCGGTTGCCGGCCTGCTGGTCACCACCGAGGCGATGGTGGCCGAGAAGCCGAAGAAGGAAGCTCCGATGCCGGCAATGCCCGGCGGCGGCATGGACTTCTGATCGAAGGGCGCCCGCGCGAGCGGGCGCCCGCTTTCGTAAGGATCGAGGACCGAGGGGACATGGAAGGACTGGAGAAAATTGCGTCGCCGACCGTCCCGGTGAACGATATCGCCTATGAGACCGAATTGCGCACCGCGCTCGACCCGCTGCTGCAGCGGGTGCTGGACGTCGCCGAAAAGAGCGGGTGGGACCGGCGAAAGGCTGCCTATTCCATGATGTTTCTGGCAGCGCGCGCCATGCCGGACAGCAAGACCAGGCAAGGCTGACGACATTGCAGTTCGCATTTCCAACGCGCCTGAACCCCGTCGAGCGCCGGGATTGCGGCAGCACGCGTCCCGTGCTGACATCGCGTTCAAAGGGAGCCCCACCCGTGAGCGAGCGCGACAGGATGAAGGCGGGTGAGTGGTACACCTGCATCGATGACGAACTGGAAGGCCTGCGCGTCACAGCACGGCGCGCCGTGTTCGAGCACAACCAGATGCATCCCGATGCGCGCGGCGACATGGCGCCTTCGCTGCGCGCCCTGCTCGGTGATGCCGGGACCGGCGCGCGCATCGAGGCGCCCTTTCATTGCGCCTACGGCTTCAACATCGCGCTTGGCCGCAACACCTTCCTCAATGCCGGCTGCACGATCCTGGACACCGCACCGGTCCTTATCGGCGACCAGACCTTGCTCGGTCCCGGCGTTCAGGTCTATTGCGCCGAGCACCACAAGGACGCGGCAAGGCGCGCCGAAGGACTGGAGATCGCCCGCCCCGTGCACATCGGACACAATGTCTGGATCGGCGGCAGCGCCATCATCCTGGGCGGCGTAACCATAGGCGACGGCGCCATCGTCGGCGCCGGCTCGGTCGTCACCCGGGATGTACCAGCAGGCGCGACCGTCGTCGGCAATCCGGCGAGGATACGACCGGCCCGAAGCTAGCTATCTGCTTCCCCAAAAAATTGGGGCCGCCCTGCATGGCAAGGCGGCCCCGAATGCGCTGACCGGCAGGCCTTAAAAACCTAGAACAGCCCCTCGATCTCGCCCTTCGCGTTGAGCATGATCTTCTCGGACGACGGCACCCGCGGCAGGCCGGGCATCGTCATGATCTCGCCGCAGATGGCAACAACGAAACCGGCACCGGCCGACAGCCTGACCTCGCGCACCGGGACCGTGTGGCCGGTCGGCGCGCCGCGCAGGTTCGGATCGGTCGAGAAGGAGTATTGCGTCTTGGCCATGCACACCGGAAGGTTGCCGTAGCCGGCCTTCTCCCAGGCGTGTAGCTGGTCGCGCACCGACTTGTCGGCAATCGCCTCCGAGCCGCGATAGATGCGCTGCACGACCGTGTTGATCTTCTCGAACAGCGGCATGTCGTCCGGATAGAGCGGCGAGAACTGCGCCGAACCGGACTCCGCGATTTCGACCACCTTCCGGGCGAGGTCCTCGATGCCGGCCGAACCCTTGGCCCAGTGCTTGCAGAGGATCGCCTCCGAGCCCTGCGAGGCGACGAAATCCTTCATCGCCTGGATTTCGGTCTCGGTATCCGTGGTGAAGTGGTTGATCGCCACCACCACGGGCACGCCGAACTGCTTCACGTTCTCGATGTGCCGGCCGAGATTGGCGCAGCCCTTTTTCACGGCATCGATGTTCTCGGCGCCAAGATCTTCCTTCTTGACGCCGCCGTTCATCTTCATGGCACGCACGGTGGCCACGATGACGGCAGCCGCGGGCTTCAGGCCGGCCTTGCGGCACTTGATGTCGAAGAATTTTTCCGCGCCGAGATCGGCGCCGAAGCCAGCCTCGGTAACGACATAGTCGGCGATCTTCAGCGCCGTCGTGGTGGCGACGACCGAGTTGCAGCCATGCGCAATGTTGGCGAACGGACCGCCATGCACGAAGGCCGGGTTGTTCTCCAGCGTCTGCACGAGGTTCGGCTGCATCGCGTCCTTGAGCAGCACGGTCATGGCGCCATCCGCCTTCAGGTCGCGCGCATAGATCGGCGTCTTGTCGCGGCGATAGGCGACGATGATGTCGCCGAGACGCTTTTCCAGATCCTTGAGGTCGAGCGCCAGGCAAAGGATCGCCATGACTTCGGAGGCGACCGTGATGTCGAAGCCCGCCTCGCGCGGGAAACCGTTGGCCACACCGCCGAGCGACACGTTGATCTGGCGCAGCGCGCGGTCGTTCATGTCCATGACGCGGCGCCACACCACGCGACGGCTGTCGATCCCGAGCTCGTTGCCCCAGTAGATGTGATTGTCGATCAGCGCCGACAGGAGATTGTGCGCCGTGGTGATGGCGTGGAAGTCGCCGGTGAAGTGCAGGTTCATGTCGTCCATCGGAACGACCTGCGCATAACCGCCGCCGGCGGCGCCGCCCTTCATGCCGAAATTCGGCCCGAGCGAAGCCTCGCGGATGCACACCATGGCCTTCTTGCCGATGCGGTTCAGCCCGTCGCCGAGGCCCACCGTCGTCGTCGTCTTGCCTTCGCCGGCCGGCGTCGGATTGATGGCGGTAACGAGGATCAGCTTGCCGTCCTTGTTTCCCTTCACCGACTGGATGTACTCGGCCGAAACCTTCGCCTTGTCGTGGCCGTAGGGCAGAAGCTGTTCGTGCGGAATGCCCAGCTTCGCCCCGACTTCCATGATCGGCTTCTTGCTGGCGGCGCGGGCGATTTCAATGTCGGACTTCACTTCGGCCATGACGGCTTGTTCCTCGGTCTGGACGGTTGGGACGATCGTTGATGTCTGGTTCAGGCGGCGCCTGGCCGGCGCGCACCCGCCGCACGATGTAACCTTCTCACAGTGTCAAGGTCAACCAACATGCAACATTGTTTCCTGTAAAGAAAATTCGGCCTGCTGTGACTTGGTGCGCAATCCGCCTTTATCCGGGACGGACGCGCGTCGCAAACAAGCCAGAGCAAAGCCCGCCGCGCCGTCTCAAAACAGCCGCCGAATACGCGAAATGCGACTTGCTCAGTTGGAGATACACGTATTTGGTGTAATATTGCTATTTACAAATGCAGGTTGAAGTTGCACCTTGCCGCAACGGCAACCTTTGGTTTCGTGAGGGCGGACATGGAAAGGCAGGTCAAACCAGCGGACACATATGCAGACCGCGTCAAGAAACTCATTCCCGCAGAAGTCAGTGCCGCCTTCCTGGCGATCAACGCTTCGATACCCGCCGAGGATACGAAGCTGATCTTTGCCTACGGGTTTTTCATCGCGCTTGTGCCAATCTGCGTCGCATACCTCAGGATTCTGGAAGACGTGAGGAGCTGGCCGCAAATTGTCTTCACGAGCTTCATCGCCTTTCCAATTTGGGCGCTGAACATCGCGGTTTATCGGCTGGAGTGGATGCACAACAAGCTGTTCCTTTCATCCGGCTTGCTGGTGCTCGTAACCTTGGTGTTGCCACTGGTCACAAAGGGGGTTGGGACAAATGCCGCAAACAAAGTCGTGCCGAAAGACTAGCAGAGTGCTCGGCCGGGCCGCGGCCTTTTCGCTCGCTGTCGCGTCCCTCCTTCCGCTTCCAGTGCAAGCGGAAAGACGATTGCGCGCTGACTTCTACGAGGAGACGCCGTTCGGATCTCTGGCCTGGATCAGGAATTCGACGACGCGTGCTGCTGCTGAGTCTAATCTTTTCGTGGTCGACCTCACGACCACCCCCTGCATCGCGCTTCCAGCCGAAGGAATTCACTGGTTCATGATCAACCATAGTGATCGCAACCTTGATGGACGGCCCGGCTATTTTGCGGTCCGGATTCTGTACGAGTACGAATCCGACGATCATTTGCCGTTGAATCAGGTCGGCATTCACCTGCAGCGAAACGGCAACTGGTTTGATGCGTCAGGAACCGAAATAGCGGATGGATTCGAGAAGTATCCGGACCAGATAACGCTCTCTGGCGCGTCGTTTACCAGTCTGCACGATCCTTCCGGCCAAGATGCCGCAAGGCGCTTGGAACGCTTCAGGAAGTCCGTTGGCGATTGGCACCTGAAACCTACCCGTGATGGAGAAAGCAGTTGGCAGGACCGATACTTATACGGTCCCGCTCTACGTGCCTATTTCAAGCGGTCCGCGTTCGCGATCAGCGCGAGGCTGATGCGTTTCACGGCGACAGCGAGAACATGGAGCACGAAGCCCGTGGTTTTCTGGCTTGATCCGCGCGGAGCCGAGGGGGCGACGATCCTGATCAATGCTCCGCGACACCCGGACACGCCATCTCGCCGGGTCTACACCGTGAAATTCGGTGGTGGCTGTCTCTAACGGCATTCTGCGCGACGATGATGCGACGCAGAAACGGCCCTATCGATCCAGCACCGATCGAACTTCCACAAGGTTCGAGCGTACGCGCAGCAGATAAAATCCCATCGTCGCCAGGTGCGTCGGCATGATCCAGCCGGCCTCCTCGCCGTTTGAAATGATGAACGGTGCGATGTTGAGGGCGGCGCGCAATTGGTCTTCGGTGCGTGTCCACAGCGGCCCCAGGCCGCGCGAGGCGATGACTTCCTGAAAGTCCGCATTCGTCGCGTGGATGATGCCGTAATAGGCATAGAGCTGGCCATAGGCGAACCAGAAGCGGTCGTCGGCGCGCGTATCGAACCAGCCCGAATTGAACTGTTCGGACCGGATCCGCAGCATGTCCGATGTAGAGCCGATGTCGCCGGCGATGCGGTCGAGGAACGTGATCAGGTTGTCGGCGCGCGCATCGAAGGTGGCATTGCAGGTTTCGAGCCGGCCGTTGAAGTCTCGCAGGTGCCTGATGGCTTCGCGGTAGACGCTGGGTGTGGGCCGCGTTGGGCCGCGGAAGCCGACGTACCAGGCGGTCTCGTCCCAGGCCAGCGAGGTGCGCGCCTCCTGCAAGCTCTGGTCGATCTGCGAGGTGCCGCGCACGCGTCCCAACGTGTCGACGAGTTCCGTCGTCGTACGGCGAAGCGCCTGATTGATGCCGAGTTGGAAAGCCGCCTTGTTGTCGAAGAACGGCGTGTGCCGCCACGGCATGCCGAAAAGCCCGACCTTCGACAGGATCATCGACGACACCCAGGCATTCTGGTTGACGTTGTAGTCGATCAAATCGGCGGTGACGTCCGCGATGGCCGATCGGGCGCAGGTCCTGGCTGCGCTGTTGGTCGCGCCCGCGCCGGCTGCCGCCGGTTCGAGTGCCTCGCCGGCCGAAGCGGCGCGCTTCTCGAGATCGTAGGCGACCACGTAGTCCGGATTGAAATTTGTCCAGCGCTGTGTCGTCCAGAAAAAATACGCGTAGAGGCAGACCAGCACGGCGACGGCGAGACCGAGGATCGACTTCAGGATCCAGCCGCGCTGCGTATACCAGCGGCCCGCCCACAGGAACGGCCACAGGATGACCCCGATGACGAGCCCGATGCCGCGGCCGATCCACTGGAAAACCCGGGTGAAGAAATTCACAATCGGATCGAGCATGCGGTCATCCCTCAATCGACAAGTCCATAAAGACGCGACCGGAAGCCCGCCTTGTCCTTGAGATATGTGGTTTTGAGCGTATCCACAACATGGCGCCGCCAGGGTTCGGGCCGGCTTTCGTAATCGGCGTAGAAGCCCTGCTTGTTGAAAATGTAGCGTGAAACGAAATCGGACGGCACGAAATCCGAGATCAGCCTGTTGGTCAGCCAGGCATCGGGATGGGTGGGCTTCGCACGCACCACCAGGAAGCGGTGCCGCGGCATCACTTCGTCGATCTTGAGATGCCCCAGTTGCGCGATCTCCCGCTTGGCGGCGTTCAGGAACGGGAAGACGCCGTCCCTGTTGATCAGGTCGGCGTTGTTGAGGATCCAGGTCTGCAGCCAGACCTTGTCGACGCCGCCGAGGTCGCGTTTCGGTTCCGCCTCGCCGATCAGCGCGCGGATCGCCATCTCGGCGCGGTGTTCGAGATAGTTCGACGGCTCGATCCATGATCCGCGCGGCAGTTCGATACGGCCTGTCGCTGCGAGGAAGTCGAACACGCGGTCGGCATCGTGGATCGACAGGTAGCTGACCTGCCAGGGCCGCGAACGGCGAAAGCCCGGCGCTGACGGGTCGCTGATCACCGTCGTCATGTCGGGATCGACGAAGACGTAGAGCCCGCCGAAATGGCTGGTCCAGAACGCGTTGTGGCGGAAGATCACCTGGTCGGGCACCAGCGCGTTCTCGCGGATGTCGCCGCAAATCTTGGCGAGCTCAACCATCCGGTTCAGCATTTTATCGTCGCGCCAGGCGTCGGGCTCCTGCTTCAGCCGGTCGGCTAGCTTGCCCAACTCGGCGGCCTTGCCGAGGACATCCTCGGCCGAAAGCACGCGAAACTCGACCTGGTTGATCGAAAGCAGGTCCTCGATGTCTTCGACGCGGGAGACCGAGTCCTCGATCTCGCCGTAGATGACGTCCTTGATCGTCAGCGCGTTGATGGCGCGTGAGTTCTTCTCGAAGAATTCATAGACGAGTTGCGACGTATTGGAGAAAGCGGTGTGCACCACCGGCAGGTCCGCCTGCGCCGGCGTCAGGATGATGAAGCGGCGATTGACCTCGTTGGGGTCGAGATAGAGCGGGTCGTTCAGTTCCTCTGCGATTTGCGGCGAAAAGCCGGTCCGGTCGATCTCGAAGCTGTCGAGCTTGGTCGGCTGCAGCCCGAACGCGACCAGCGCCTTGTTGTAACGCTCGATCAGATGCGGCTGGTCGACCGTCAGCAGCCGGCCGTAGATCAGTTCGTTGTCGCGCAGCAGATCGCCCTTTTTGGCTTCAACGGTCATGCCTTGGGTCCAACCGCTGGGCGATGAGCTGGGGCCGGCGACCCGAGGAAAGTCATTGCTGCCGCTTCAATCGCAAATGGCCTCAACGCCGAGGCCCCCCTCTCCCCGTTTTGCACGGGGAGAGGGTAAGGGTGAGGGGCGGCTCTCACGATCATCGAAGCACCTCACCATAGCCTGCGGCGGCGACGAACCGGAGGTCCGCGGCTTCGACATGTCTGTCGAGCCTGCCTTCCAGCGCCGCCAATAAAGTGTCAAGAACCGATCCACGCTCTCTCAGGGCGTCGACATTCCAGACGCGCAGGACAGACCAGCCTTGGGAGATCAGGAAGTCGTCGCGAATTCGATCTCGCTGGCTGGCCGCGTGCTGACTCCCGTCGATCTCCAACACGAGGCTTGCCTCCCGGCACGCAAAATCGGCGAAGTAAGGACCGATCGCCAGCTGTCGAACGAATTTGTAGCCGTTCAAGCGTCTATTGCGCAGTTCCGACCACATCATCTGCTCTGCGTCGTTGTCCGACCTGCGGAGCAGACGGGCACGCTTTGTACGTACTACGTTTGGTCCGCGCATTGCGATGCCCCTCACCCTTACCCTCTCCCCGTGAAGAACGGGGAGAGGGAGGCACCAACGGCACGGCCTGCTTCCTCTCCCGTTGCTTCATTCTGAGAAAGTGCGGGCCGGTGAGCGACGGATGACGCCGCCTCACGCATTCCACAGCCCTTTCTTCCTCATCTCTTCCATTTCGCGCTGAGCGCGCTCGCGCAGTCGCGCGTCGCGGAGCAGGTTGGAGACGGCTACGTCGTCGGACCGGTCGGAATAGCGGAACTCCGAATCCGCGTAGCGGTTGATCTCCTGCATCACCATGGCCATCGAGAAGGGCCCGCGAAGCTCCTCAATCATCGCCTTCTTGTCATCGTAGCCCTTGTGCATGAAGGTTCCGGGCTTCTCGAACCACTCGTCCGGCAGCTCGATGTCCATGGCGCGCATCTTGATCGCATCGGTGACGTTCTTGATGGCGCGTCCGGTAAAGCGCGGCTCGGCCTCCTTGATCAGATGTAGATAGGCGCCGATGTCAGCCAGCGTCTGAGGCTCGCCGAATTCGTCGAGATAGCGGTCGTAGACCTTCTTGAGCCCCTCCTCCTGCGGCTTTGAATGCTCTTCATAGGCCGCCGAGACCGCCTTCTGGATGACCTGCGCCTCGAACAGATCGTGCTCGCCGAGCGGAATCTTGTGGTTCTTGCCGGCGAGCAGCACGAAGATGTCGATATAGTCATCGCGCGTCTGCGGCCCGTCGACCAGCCACCGGGCGCCGGCGCGCTGGCGCAGCGCGTCATCGACATTTTCCGGATAGTTGGAAAACATGCCGAAGGAGCAATTGCCGCGCACCACGGTGGTGGCGCCCGCGAAGCTTTCCATCAGCACGCCGGTCACCTCCTGCTGGCCGGCCGAGGCGCGGTCGTCCGAGCGCTTGGCGGCGACCTGGTCGATATCGTCGATCGTACCGAAGCCGATGGCGCGCGGGTTGAGCACGTTGGTAACGAACTGCTTGCAGTTCTGGCCCGACTTGCCCTGGTAGGACGAGATCTGGTCGACGCCGAAATTCTCGTAGTGGAACGGGTAGCCGGCGATCTGGCAGTAGTCGTTGATCAGCCCGGCCAGCATCTGGATCAGGATCGTCTTCCCGGTGCCCGGCGCGCCGTCGCCGATGAAGGTGAAGAGAAAGCCGCCGAGTTCGACGAAGGGATTGAGCTGCCGGTCGAAATCATGCGCCATCAGCATCTTGGCAAGCTTCATCGCCTGGTATTTGGCGATGTGGTTGCCGATGATCTCGTTCGGCTTCTTGAAACTCATCACCAGCTTGGTGCGCTTCTGGCCGGGCGCGACGTCGAAACCGTCGAGGGTGAAATCGTCGGACTCTATTCGGATATGCGCGTTCTCGAACGTGCCGAGCCCGTCGAAGCGGCTCTTGCGCGACAGCAGCCCCTCTATCGCCACGCGGGCAAAGCTCCTTGCCCGAACCGCAAGATCGGCATCGGTCTTCGATCCGGCGAGCACGCCGTCTAGCCCGGCGATCAGCGACTTCAACGCGTCCTGCGGCGTGTCGAACAGGAAGTCGGGCTCATCGATATCGTTCGGCGCCTCGCCATCCGCCTCGATCAATTGCAGCAGGTAGGAGGCGAAGCTGAAGGCTGCGACGTAAGCCGACGCCGACAGGAGCTTCTTGAAGACTGAGGCATCCTCGCCTTCGAGCGGTGCGCGCGCGTTGCGCGCCTGCAGGCTTTCGAGGTCTGAGCCCTCGGCGCAGACCGCAGCGACCGCCAGTGCGATCGAGATGCCGCGCCGCGTCCGGTAGAGCAGCGTATGCTGCGGGATCGACATCAGCTGGTCGTCGGGCCGGATGGCTGCGACGGTCTTGCCGAGTTCGACTTCGCGGGTGCGCCGCACCGAGCCGGTCGAGACCGTCGAGACGAAGCGGCGGCCGGTGCCGGCGATTTCTGCTCCGGAACGTCCCGAAGAATCCTCCATCACGACGATGCGCGTGATCATCGACTGGGCAGTCGCCCGGTGCTTGTCGATGTCGGCTTCCGAAATCGTGGTCAGGCCGGTGTCCATGTGAGTTTCCTCAGATTGATCCGTCGCGCGGAACGAGATGCGCCGGATGCTCAAACATCGCTGATCACCTGCCCGTTCGACAGGATGTGGACCTTGTAGTCCGCGAAGATCTTCTGCGCCTCGCCCACCGCATAGAGTGCCTGGTAGGCCTCGTGCGGAATCAGCGCGTGCTTCTCGTAGCTCGACACGCCCTGTCGGGTGGCTTCCAGATCGTCGGTATTGATGTGAAACTCTTCACTTGCCTGTTCGCTGGAAAACAGCCCCTTGCGCCCCGGCTTCTCGGCTTTCGAGAACACCTCCTGGATCGTCCAGGTGAGCAGCCAGGCGCTTTCGGGCTTGCGCACTCTCGACAGCACCTCGGCGACGGTCGAATTGTTCTCCGTGATGCCGGCCGAATAGAACGGCCCGAGCACGATTCGGCGCACCTGCTTGGGGTGAAGCTCGGCGAAATCCTTGTCGAGATTGACCGCGATCGTCACCGGCGACAGCGTATAGGCGGAGTTCTTCTCGGTGAAGTCGTCGAAACGGTGCGCGAGTTCCGGGTTGAGCAGCCCGTCGACCGGCAGCGGTATCTCGACCTTGTCGTTCATTTTGCCGTTTGGGCCGACAAGCTGGCGGATCATCGCCTCCGACGAATCCTCGACCGTCACCATGTAGATCAGCGGCAGATTGGCGGTGCCGTCGAAGGCCGCCCAGTGGACAAGATAGAAAGGGCGCCCGGTCTTGGGGTTGACCGAGACCTTCGCAGTCTGGGCAAGCGTCATCGGGCCGAAGGCAAGCTCGGCGCTGACATCCTCGAGATAGAGCCGCTCGGCCATCGACTTCTGCAGCGCGGCGGGAAACTCCTTGTGGCGCAGGATGAAGTCGGCCATCTCGCCGCGCAACTCATCGGCCTCGTGAATTTTCGCGAGGCGCTCTTCCGCCGTCCGCCGGTCGTTTTCGAGCTCGAGCAGGTTCTGGAACACCGGAAAGCCGCTCTCGGCGCGCGAGATGCGGAACGTGTCCATGAAGCCAAGCCGGTTGCGCCAGCAGGAGAACGAGACCTCCAGCCGTGCGATATATTCGGCGACGATCCTGGCGACGATGCCATGCCGGTAGAGAGGTGAGCGGTCGTCTCGCATGAAGATTTCAAGGCCGCGCAACGCCGCCGAGATGGCTTCGAAATAGCGTGCCGCCGCTTCGTTTTCAGGAGACATTCAGGATCGATCCGCCGAGGCCTGGCGCCTCAGCTCTGCATGTAGTCCGACGCGTTGTGCTTGCGCATCACTTCGTCGAAGCGCCGGGCGAAGGCGTCGTCGGCGAGCTTCTTGCGGCGCTGGATGTCGGCGGTGGCCACCATGTTCTTCTCATGCAGTTCTAGCAGGTCGCCGATATGCTTCTGCGAGGCAGCGCCGATGCCGGCCATGGTTTCCTCGGCGGTGTTATCGACCTTGCTGCCCAACGTGTTGATCTTGTGCGCGACATCCTGCTGCGCCGCGGTCTTCAGCGAATCCTCGAGCGCCTTGTAGAGCACGATGCGCTGCTCGGTATCGATGGTCAGCTTGTTGATCAGCGTGTTCTGCGCCGCGATTTGGTTGTTCAGCGAATCCACGAAGGTCTGGAACATCGAGGTGTAGCGTTCGAGCGTCTGGCTCTCGGCCAGCAGTTCCTGCTCCTTGGCCTGCCGCTCGTTGTATTCGGTGGCCAGCTTCGAGCGCTCGCTCTCGAGGTCGGCGCGCTCCTTCTGGCTGGTCGAGGCGGCGATGCGGTTTTCGACGTCGAGCAGCATCGGGTTCAGTTCCTCGATCCGCTTCTGTACGGCCTCAAGCGTCGCCATCGTCGTCTTGCGGCGCTCGATCACCTGCGACAGGCTGGTCTCGGAGGTCTTGTAGCGCTGGTCGAGCACCTCCTTCTGCGCCTTCAATATGCCGACGATCGTGTCGGACTTCGCCAGCAGTTCCTGCAAATTGCCGGCCAGCGACATGTTGCGCACGCGATCGGTTCGCATGCGCTGCTTCGATTCCTTGGAGAAGATGCCGATGAAGGTCTCCCAGCCGGTGAAACTCTTCATGTTCTCGAATTCGGTGCCGAACACGTTCGTCGCGTCCTCGAGCCCGATGATGAGATCGGCGATGTTGCCTTCCATCACCTTCTGCTGTTTCAGCACGTCCTCGATCCGGGCGTTCTCGATGTCGAAGTCGACAGCGCCGATCTTTTCGTCCGACCTGGCGAATTTTTCCAGCACTTCGCCGGACTGGTTGATCTTCGCGCGCACTTCCTCGACGGCCTTCTGCGTCTTGGCAATCTCGGCATCGAAATTCTGCAGTGTCGCCATCGTCGCTCTCCCCGGCTTGGCTTGGTGGTCGGGAATATATGGGGGTGGTCGGGCGAATGAAAGACAAGATCCTAGCCAACCGACGCTAAATGGGCTCACGGCTTCTATCCGAAGGCGGCGCGCCAGCCGTCGCCCCGAACGGCCGGGTTGTCGCATGCAGGTCACCCGGTGCCGACCGCAAGCAGGTCACGGCGCTTGAATCGGGACGAAAATGATGTTTGGCTTGCGGAATTCAGCGGAGCGACAAGTCCAACGCCGCCCCGCAAGCAGAATTTCAATGGGAGACTCCTCATGTCGCGTATCAACTCACTCGCCGCGGGCCTTGGCCTGGCGGCCTTTCTTTCGTCGGGCGTTGCCTTCGCTGCGGATCCGGAAAGCTGCAAGACCGTAAGGCTCTCCGATGTCGGCTGGACCGACATTCAGGCAACCACCGGCATCGCCTCGGTGCTGCTGGAAGCGCTCGGCTATGAGCCGGACGTCAAGGTGCTGTCGGTTCCGGTGACCTACGCCTCACTCAAGAACAACGATCTCGACGTCTTCCTCGGCAACTGGATGCCTTCGATGACCGCCGACATCAAGGAATACACCGAGGAAGGTTCGGTCGAGACTGTGTCGCGCAACCTCGAAGGCGCCGGCTACGGCATCGTGGTGCCGACCTATGTCGCCGAAGCAGGCGTCAAGAGCCTGACCGACATCGGAAAGTTCAAGGACAAGTTCAACGGCAAGATCTACGGCATCGAGGCCGGCAATGACGGCAACCGGATCATCCTCGAGATGATCAAGGACCCCGCCGACAATCTGGAGGGCTTCGAACTCGTCGAATCGTCGGAAGCCGGCATGCTGACCCAGGCCGAACAAGCGATGAAGAACAACGAGTGGATCGCCTTCCTCGGCTGGACGCCGCATCCGATCATGGGCGCCATGGACATCACCTATCTCGACGGCATGGGTGACTCCGGCTTCGGAGCCGCCACGGTTGAGACCAATGTGCGCAAGGGCTACATGACCGAATGCCCGAACGCCGGCAAGTTCATCTCCAACTTGAAGTTCAGTCTCGACATGGAGGGCGCGATCATGGACGAGATCCTCAAGGGCGGCGACGCGAACTCCGCTGCCAAGGCCTGGCTGCAGAAGAACCCCGATGCCGTCACGCCGTGGCTGGAAGGCGTCACGACCTTCGACGGCGGCGATGCGTCCGCCGCTGTGAAGGCCGCACTGGCGAACTAGCCACGCTGCCAAACGCCTGTCAAAATGGGGCAGCCGAACCAGTTTCGGCTGCCCTTTGCGTTTAGCCGTGCAATGATGGGTTAAAAAGCGAGAGGCAATCCGCGCGAGGGGGCGATATGGATCCGGTTTCTGAATTTCTGGTCGATTACAAGATACCGATCGGCACTTGGGGCAAGAACTTCTTCGAGTTCCTGACCGACAATTTCAACACGTTCTTTCGTGCCTTTTCCAACGGACTGAACTTCCTGCTCGACTCCATGGTCGACATTCTCCTGATGATGCCGCCTGCGGTGCTTGCCCTGGTGATCGCCGGGATCGCGTACCTCTTGCAGCGCTCCAGACCACTGGCGCTCGGCGTCTTCCTCGGCCTCGTCTTCATCATCAACCAGAACCTCTGGAAGCAGACGGTCGAGACGCTCGTGCTAGTGGTCGCCGCTGCCGCCATGTCGATGGCCATTGGCGTGCCGGTGGGAATCTGGGCCGCGCACAAGCCCAAGGTTTACCGTGTGCTGCTTCCGGTTCTCGACCTGATGCAGACGCTGCCGACCTTCGTCTATCTCATCCCGGTTCTGACCCTCTTCGGTCTCGGCAACGCGCCTGGACTTATCGTCACCATCATCTTCGTCATCCCGACCTCGGTCCGGCTCACCCATCTCGGCGTCACCTCAGTCCCCACCGCCATCATCGAGGCCGGCGAATCCTTTGGCGCCACCAAGCGGCAATTATTGTGGAAGGTGGAACTGCCCTCGGCCTTGCCGACGATCATGGCGGGCCTGACGCAGTCGATCATGCTGTCGCTGTCGATGGTGGTGTTTGCCGCGCTGATCGGCGCCGGCGGCCTTGGTACCGAGATCAACCGCGCGCTCGGCTCGCGCAAGATCGACCTTGGCCTTGAGGCCGGGCTTGCCATCGTCATCCTGGCGATCATCCTCGACCGGGCCACCCGGATCGGCGTCGGAGGCAAGAAATGAGCGTCGCGGTCGAATTCAAGAATGTCGACATCATCTTCGGCGACGACACGGAGAAGGCCGTCGACATGCTCGACAAGGGCGCGGACCGTGCGGAGATTCTCGAAAAGACCGGCAATGTGCTCGGCTGCGCCGGCGCCAACCTGACCGTTCAGCAAGGCGAGATTTCGGTGCTGATGGGTCTTTCGGGCTCGGGCAAGTCGACCCTGTTGCGCGCCGTCAACGGGCTGAACACGGTCACCCGCGGCGAGGTCATCGTGCATGACGGCGACTGGTCGGCCGATGTCGCCCACTGCTCGCCGCAGGAATTGCGCAAAATTCGCCGCGAGTGCGTCGCCATGGTGTTCCAGCAGTTTGGCCTGCTGCCCTGGCGCACCGTGGAGGAAAATGTCGGCTTCGGCCTCGAGCTCGCCGGCGTACCCGAAAAGGAACGCAAGGAGCGCGTCGCCAAGCAGCTCGAACTCGTTCATCTCGACCAGTGGGCCAAGAAATACGCCCACGAACTGTCGGGCGGCATGCAGCAGCGCGTCGGCCTCGCCCGCGCCTTCGCCACGGAAGCGCCGATCCTCCTCATGGACGAGCCCTTTTCCGCGCTCGACCCGCTGATCCGCACCAAGCTGCAGGATGAATTGCTGCAACTGCAGGACGAATTGAAGAAGACCATCATCTTCGTCAGCCATGATCTCGAGGAGGCGCTGAAGATCGGCACCACCATCACCATCATGGAAGGCGGCCGCATCGTGCAGAGCGGCACGCCGGAAGACATCGTGCTGCAGCCCGCCAACGATTACGTGCGCGACTTCATCGCCAATGTGAACCCGCTGTCGGTGCTCACCGCCTGGAACGTCATGCGCGACAAGCGCGACCTCGAAAGTGCTGGCGAAGGCGGCTGGCTCTGGCTCGACCGGCGCGAAACGACGCGTTTCAAGATCGACGAGAAGGGCCTTGTCGTCGCCGCCGAACGCAACGGCCAGCCGGCGATCTGGGTATCCTGCGATCCGATCGAGACGCTGCCGGAGGATTCCCATGAGGTGTACTGGGCAAGTCCGGGCACCTCGCTGAAGGCGGTCATGCTGGCCATGCACCGCTCGCAGACGGCCCCCGTGGCCCTGTTCGACGAAGCATCCCGTTTCATGGGTGCGATCGGCGTCAGGGACGTTCTGTCGGCCGTATTGCGTCGCTAGTGAGTGGCCGCCGGCCTATGCGGCCGGCAGCCTCCGGTCCGGCTAGGCCGCCGGCTTCACGTTCTGGTTCATCCGGAACAGGTTCCTCGGGTCGTAGCGCTTCTTGATGGAAGCCAGCCGCTTGTAGTTGCGGCCATAGGCGTCCTCGACGCGGCCTCCCTCGTCATCCGGCATGAAGTTCACATAGGCCGTGCCCGCGGCATGCGGCTTCATCGCGTCGAAGAGCTTGCGCGCCCAGCCGATGAAAGCCGCATCGTCGCCGGCGTCCTGCCAGCGGGTGTGCACGTTCATCACGAAATGCGCGTTGCGCTGCGGAAACGCCGTAGCGTCGGCCGCAACCCGGTCGGCCTGCCCCCCGACATGGGCGAGGAACACCTCGCATTCGTGACCCGGCAACGCCTTGACCGCCGACAGCAACACGCCGAGCGCTGCACCCGAGAGCTCCGTCAGGTCGTGGCTCTTCCAGTAATTGCGCGCACCGGGCGTGAGCAGCGGATCGAAGGCCTGCTGCCACCCGGCAAAGGGATTGGGCCCTACGACGTCGGCGATCGGTTTGCCGATGGAGCGCAGAGCCGCCGTCGCACGCTCGCCATCCCCGGGGTCGCCGCAGTAACACATGGCAAGGATCAGGACCTCCTTGCCATGCCATTCTTTCGGCAGGAATGGCAGCGGCGGTGCCTGGCGCATGACGACCCAGCAGGTCAGTTCATCCGGCGCGCCAGCCACGACCTGCCGATATTCCTTCAGGACCGCCTCTGCTTCGGCAAAGGGATGCACCACCAGCCCCGCGAGCACCTCCGGCCCCACCTTGTGAAGCTTGAACTCGAAGGAGGTGACGACCCCGAAATTGCCGCCGCCGCCGCGCAAGCCCCAGAACAGGTCTGGGTTCTCGTCCGCGCTGGCACGGACCGTCTCTCCTTCGGCGGTGACCACCTCGGCCGCGAGCAGGCTGTCGATGGTCAGGCCGAACTTGCGGGTGATCCAGCCAAAGCCACCGCCCAGCGTCAGCCCTGCTATCCCGGTCGTGGAATTGATCCCCATCGGGAGCGCGAGCCCTACGGCCTGCGTTTCCCGGTCGACGTCGGCAAGCGTGGCGCCGGGCTGCACGACAGCTTTCCTGGCTGCTGCGTCGACCCGCACCGACTTCATCTGCGAAAGGTCGATCATCAGCCCGCCATCGCACACGGCATTGCCTGCAATGTTGTGGCCGCCGCCGCGCACGGCAAGCAGCAGCCCGTTGTCGCGGGCAAAGCGCACCGCCTTGGCAACATCGGCGGCCGCCGCACAGCGCACGATCAGGCCGGGGCGACGGTCGATCATGGCGTTCCAGATGGTTCGAGCCTCATCGTAACCGGCGTCGCCACTCGCCAGCAGACTGCCCTGCAGGCCGGCGGCCAGCGCCTCGACGGAACTGCCGGTAACCATTGCCTTGTCGCGCTCAAGGGTCATGAGACTGAGAGTGTTCATGTCGCTATCCTCCACATCGTGCGTCGAGCCGTGGCTCGGCATCATCGCATGTTGAGCCTGGCGGCGCGGCGCGGCAAGTTCAGGAACTGAACCACCGGGTCCGGCTGGACGATGCGGCGCATTTGTGCGAGATTCCGCAGCTTGCGCTCCTGCCGTCAGCACGCCAGATGCCCGAAACCGTCGTCAAGCCACGTACCAAGCCGAAACCGAAGACCGAACGGCCGAAGCTGTTCAAGGTCATCCTGATCAATGACGACTTCACGCCGCGCGAATTCGTCGTTCGTGTCCTGAAGGCAGAGTTCCGGCTGTCCGAAGACCAGGCCCACAGGGTCATGATCACGGCCCACCGTCTCGGTGTGTGCGTCGTTGCCGTCTATACGCGCGACATCGCCGAGACGAAGGCGACGCGAGCTACCGACGCCGGCAAGGCCGAGGGATTTCCGTTGATGTTCACGACCGAGCCGGAAGAATAGCTTCCCCCGGCGAAGGTATCGCGACGCGCTATCGTCCCTCGCGATACCACATCGAGCCGAGCGCCAGAAGCAGCAGGCCGAGGCCGAAGAAGCCGCCGAACAGGGGCACGCGCGAAACCGACTTCAGCACGCTGTCGTTCGTGGTCCTAAGCCCGATCCAGTCGGTCCCTGAGGCGTTGGAGGTTCCCCGGACAGGCACGATGCCCGGCAGCGAAACGCCGGTCAGGCCGGCGATGCGGCGTACCGAACCGCCGCTTTCCTCGGCCACGGGGCGCAGCACCTCTTCGCTCGATATCGTGTCGGCGAATTCCGGTGCGTTGACCGGCCCGACATGCGCGAGCGCGCTGAGGTCGCCATTGCCGATCTGGTAGAGACCGATTTCGTCGACCTCCGAACTGCCGGTGAAAACACCCGGCGACGAAGCCGAGAGCGGCACGCTGAGCGTCTTGCCGGACGGTGTGATGACCAGCGCGGGACCCGGATCGTCGCGCATTGTCTGCCTCGTCACGTCGAGCGTCATGCCGCGGCCGCCTGCTGTCAGCCGCTCTTCCTCAAGCTCCGGCTCCTTCATCAACCAGTGCGCGATGCGGCGGTAGAGCGCGACATGCGGGCCGCCACCTTCGAAGCCGCGCGCCCAGAGCCAGCCCTGGTCGGACAGCAGCATGCCGACGCGTCCCTCGCCCTTGCGGTCGAGCAGCAGAAGCGGCCTGTCGTCCGGCCCCTTCATCACCGCCTCGCCCTCTGGCCGGTCGATGCCGATGAGACGGAACCAGCGGCTCCAGTGCGGCGGCTCGGAGGCTGACCCGTCGAGCCCGCGTGTCACCGGATGACGCTGGCCGAGTTCCGTCAGGCGCGGATAGAAGGCCTGCTCGATCACCTGCCCCGTCGGCATAGCCGGCAGCGCAGACATCAGCGGCGTCCGGGCTATCGACTGCTCGCCGGCATATTCCGGCCCCGCCGCGATCAGCAGCGCGCCTCCCTTTTCGACATACTCGGCGATGTAGTCGTAATAGAGGATCGGCAGCACGTCGCGGTGCTGGTAGCGGTCGAAGATGATGAGGTCGAAATCGTTGATCTTCTCGACGAACAGTTCGCGCGTCGGAAAGGCAATCAAGGACAGTTCGTTGATCGGCGTGCCGTCCTGCTTCTCCGGCGGGCGCAGAATCGTGAAGTGCACCAGGTCGACCGACGCATCGGACTTCAGAAGGTTGCGCCATGTGCGCTCACCGGCATGCGGCTCGCCGGACACCAGCAGCACACGCAGGTTCTCCCGGATACCGTCGAGAATGGCGATGGCGCGGTTGTTGGTGTCGGTGAGTTCGCCCTCGGCCGGGTCGATCGCCAGTTCGACGATGTTGCGGCCCGCGCCCGGAATGACGATCTCAAGCTGCGTCTCGACGCCGATCGTTGCGCGCTGCGTCGATACCGGCTGGCCGTTGATGGACACGCGCACATCGACCTGTCCGCCTTCGCCATTGGCCGAAAGCACCCGGTAGGTCATCTCAAGCGGCTTGCCGACGAGGCCGAAGCGCGGCGCGTTCTCGAAACGGATGCGGCGGTCGCGCTCGTCCTCGTCGCCGGTGATCAGCGCATGCAGCGGTGCCGGGAAGCTCTTCGCCGAGTTCGGCGCATCGTGCACCTGCCCGTCGGTTATCATCACCGCGCCGGCTATGCGCGACGGCGGCACGTCGCGGAACGCACCGTCGAGTGCCGAAAACAGCCGCGTCTCGGCGCGTTCGTCGGCAGCGTCGGCTCGACCGGCCTCGATGACGCGGACCTCGAACTGCTTGAAGCGGGCCAGCCGCTCCTGCAGGCCGGCAAGCGCGGCGCTGGTTTCGGACTGGCGGTCGCCGATGTCCTGGCTCTGGCTGCGATCCACGATCAACGCCACGACGCTTTTCAGGGGATCGCGCTCCTCGTCGAGCAGTACCGGATTGATCAGCGCGGCGGCGAGGGCAAGCAGCGCCGCACAGCGGAAGATCGCGCCGCGCTGGCGCAGCCACAGACCGGCGAGCACGATAATCGCGATCGGAACCAGGATGGCAGCAAGCAGCGGCCATGACATCAGTGGTTCGAAGGAGATCGAGTAATTCATCGCCGGGACCTCACTGACCCAGCCGTTCGAGCAGCACCGGCACGTGCACCTGGTCGGATTTGTAGTTGCCGGTCAGCATGTACATCATGATGTTTACGCCGGCGCGCAGCGCATAGATGCGTTGCATCGGATCGGACGGCACGGTCGGCAGTAGCGGATCGCCGTTCTCGTCGATCGCCCAGGCGCCGGCCAGGTCGTTAGCGGTTATCATGATCGGGCTGACACCATCGCCGGTCCGTACCGGCCGGTTCTCCGAGTTGGTGGCCTCAAGCGAGGCTTCCACCCACAACGGGCTGCCGTTAAAGCGACCCGGAAACTCCGGCATGATGAAGAACGCCTTCGTCAGCACGTGGTCTTCGGGCACCGGCTCGAGCGGCGGCACGTTCAGGCTGCTGAGAATGTCGCGCAGCCGTTCCGTGGCCGGGCTCGCCGAACCGGCGTCGATACCGGTCGAGAACTGGTCGCGCGTGTCGAACAGGACCGTGCCGCCGGATTGCATGTAGGCGTCGACCCGCGCGACCGCGGCTTCACTCGGCATGGCTGTTCCGGCGTCGATAGGCCAATAGATCAGCGGATAGAATGACAGCTCATCCTTGGCGATGTCGACGCCGGCAGGCTCACCCGGTTCCAGCGCGGTCTTCTCGATCATGAAACGCGACAGCCCGGCGATCCCAGCGCGCGTCACGGCGTCGATGCCGGCATCGCCCGTCAAGACATAGGCGATGCGAGTCTTGGAGATTGCCTCGATGGCATCGGCGTCGCCGGGTCCGACATCCTGCGCCCGCGCCTGGTCGGGCAGCGATGCCAGGCCGAGGCATAGCAGCGCCAATGCGGTCGCAGCGCCGACGGTTCGAGCCGACCGCGTCGGACGGCGCGAAAATACACCACCCATCCAGAACACGGCGAGCGTGTCGAGCAGCATAAGGACGAGAGCGATGGCCACGAGCGGCCCCTTCAGGTCACGCGATTCGTCGAGAGCATAACGCAGTTCTGTCACCGGCGCCGATATTGCCGGCCGAACCAGCGGCTCGAAGGTCGCATCCGCCGCCAGAAGATTATGCGCGAACACGCCCTCCTCCGTGCCGTAGAGGCCGGGGGGATTCTCCATCGTTACCGGGGCCGACGCGCCGCCGACGGCCAGCGGCCTGGCCTCAGGGGGCGGCGGCGTCAGCGTTCCGTTCGCAGCGATCATCCGGTAGGGCGCCAGCGCCGCGACCGGGCTTTCCGCGTTGGTCGTCACCGCACCCTGGTTGCGCGACAATTGCACGATCCGCCGCAGCATCTCCACGAAACTGCCGGAGATCGGCAGGTTGGACCAGGTCGCCTCCGGCGTGACATGGAAAAGCACCAGCGTTCCCCTGTCGCGCTTCGCGCCCGTCACCAGCGGCGTACCGTCGGCAAGGCTCGCCCATGTGCGCTCGACAATGTCGGAAGTCGGTTCTGCCAGGACCTGCCGAGACACCGTCACTTCGGTCGGCGGCGCCA
Source organism: uncultured Rhizobiaceae bacterium (assembly GCA_947259295.1). Classification (GTDB taxonomy): domain Bacteria; phylum Pseudomonadota; class Alphaproteobacteria; order Rhizobiales; family Rhizobiaceae; genus CAMYMG01. Next base: position 46,085 of record CAMYMG010000040.1, on the reverse strand, counting down.
GATCGCCGAACGGCCCGCTGGCCGGAAATTCCGTCACCGGTTGCGGCGTGGTCCAGGACAGCGAGCCTCCCATGGAGCGCTCGCCGAGCCGCAGGCGGACCGGGAGGAGGTCTTCATCATTGCCTGCGGCCGCTAGCCGCGAACCCGCAAAGCGCACAAGCGTGCCGCCATTCTCTACCCATTCGATCAGCTGTTGGCGGGCAGTGTCCGGAATGGTCCCGACATCTGCCATGACGATCATTGCCGGCTTCTGTTCGAGCAGTTGCGGGATCGCTTCAGCGAGATCCTGGCTGGCCGGCTCGACAAGGTCGGCAAATGGCAGCAACGCGCGCTTGATGTAGTAGAGCGGCGACAGCAGCGGCTGGGCCTGGTCGGCCTCCGCCTGCGAGAGCAACCCCACCCGGCGGCGCTTGGCGTTCTCGTCGAGCACGCGTACCGAGGCAGCCTGCCCTTCGCCGTCGAGGGCGATGTAGGAAAAGTCGTTGCGCAGTTCGAACGGCACGGTCATCTCGCCGCTGCCCTCGGTGGCGCCTGCGCCAAACGAGATTGTCGCATCGGCAATCCGCCGGCCCTTGTCGTCGAACGCGCCCGCCGTGACCTGTCGGGGAGCCGGATCGCCGGGCGCCCGCGTTGCCGACAGCGTGAAGCCTGAAACCTCGTTCTCGGCGGCGGTCAGGCCGACCATGTCGAGATTGTCCGGCACCGCCCACAGCACGCTTGCTGGGTTCTCGTTGAGAAGCGTCGAAAAGGCTGCAGCGTCGCCCGGCGCGGCAAGCCCGTCGGCCAGAACCGCGATCGACGCATCGGGCAGGGCGTGAAGTTCGGCAGCAACGCGTTCAAACACGGCGGGCCGATCGACCGGCACCGGCCGGGGTTCGGCCACGTTCAGCTTCTCAATCGCGGATGCCGCATCGAAGGGACCGATATCGGCATTGGGCTTTTCGGCAGTGAATGCCAGCAGCACCGGCGTGCCGGATGCATTGGCGTCGGCAATCAGTCGCTCGGCGGTCGCGACGCGCCGATCCCAATGCCGAGCACTGGCCCAGCCATTGTCGATCACCAGGGCAAGCCCCTCGCCTCCGGTCGGCAGCTTTTCACGCGGGTTCCAGATGGGCTGCGCCAGCGCAGCGACGATCAGGGCCGCCATCAGCAACCGCAGCAGCGTCAGCCACCACGGACTCTGGTGCGGCGTCTCCTCCTTCTTCAGCACCCGTGCGAGGATCCTGAGCGGCGGGAAGACTTCCGTCTGCGGTTTTGGCGGGGTCAGGCGGAGCAGCCACCAGATGACCGGCAGCGCGACGAGCCCCCACAGGATTGCCGGAAAGCCGAAGGAGAGCGGCAGCCAGCTCATGCCGGACCACCCGAGGCAAATCCGCTTTCGGCCGACATCGCCATGTGGACCCGCACCAGCGCTTCGGAGGCGAGACGGTCGGTATGGTTGACCGTGTAGCTCCAGCCGAGCCGCTTGCACCAGCGCAACAGCTCCTGGCGCCGCGCCGAATAGGCCAGCCGATAGTCCTCCCGCACGTTCTCGGCGCGCCCGGCGGTCAGCTTCTGGCCGGTCTCGGGATCGGAGAATTCGGTCCGCCCCGCATAGGGGAAGGCTTCCTCGGCCGGATCCGCCACCTCGATGAGATGGGCCCTCACCCCGTGACGCGCCAGCACGTCGAGCCAGGCCATGGTTTCATCGGGCGGATCGAGAAAATCGCTGGCGATGATGATGTCCGAGAAGCGCCGTATGTTTGTCAGTTCGGGCTTGGCCGGCAGATCGATCGCGTGGCTGAGATGCGACGCCAGCCTTTCGGCGCCGTTGCGCGCGGTGAACGGGTCGGTGAGGCCCGGCCATGCTATGCGTTCGCCGCTGCGCGACAGCAATTCGGCTAGTGCGAATATGAGCACAAGCGCGCGCGACTCCTTCGACACGCTTGCTCCCGTCGACTTGTAGAGCATGGAAGGCGAAGGGTCGGCCCATAACCAGACCGTGTGCGCGGCCTCCCATTCCCTGTCCCTGACATAGGTGTGGTCGTCGCGGGCTGAGCGACGCCAATCGATGCGCGCCATCGCGTCGCCGTCGACATAGGGCCTGAATTGCCAGAAATTCTCGCCGATGCCGCGCTTGCGACGGCCGTGCCAGCCGCCAATGACAGTGTTCACGATGCGGCGTGCCTCGACCAGCAGGTCCGGCACCAGAGCCGCCCGCATCCGGCCGCGGCCAAGTGCGTCGCGAGTCGATACCGGAGCGGAGGCTTCGCCGATGCGGGCCATCAGGAAATCCTCGCCGCGGATTTCTCCATCGTCAGCCCTGCGCCTTGACCAGCCCGGCAATGACGTCGCGAACCGTCACGCCCTCCGCGCGCGCTGCGAAGGTCAGTGCCATGCGGTGCTGCAGCACGGGCTCGGCCAGCGCATGGACGTCGTCTATCGAAGGCGCGAGCCGGCCATCGTAAAGGGCCCGGGCGCGGGCGCACAAGGTCAGCGCCTGGCTGGCGCGCGGACCGGGGCCCCAGGCGATATGCTTGTCGGCGTCCTCGTTGCCCTGCCCCGGGCGTGCCGAACGGACGAGTTTGAGAATGGCCTCGACGACACTTTCGGGAACCGGCATGCGCCGGATCAGCATCTGGATTTCCTTCAGCCGTTCAGGATTGAGCACGTTTTCGGCCCTGGCATCCTCGACGCCGGTGGTCTCGAGCAGGATGCGGCGTTCCGCCTCGATCTCCGGATAGAGGATGTCGATCTGCATCAGGAACCGGTCGAGCTGCGCCTCGGGCAGCGGATAGGTGCCCTCCTGCTCGAGCGGGTTCTGCGTGGCGAGGACGTGGAAGGGCGAAGGCAGGTCGTGGCGGGCGCCCGCCACGGTCACATGGTATTCCTGCATCGACTGCAGCAGCGCGGACTGGGTGCGCGGGCTGGCGCGGTTGATCTCGTCGGCCATCAGCAGTTGCGCAAAGATCGGTCCCTGGATGAACCGAAACGAACGCTTGCCGGCGTCGCTCTGCTCCATGACCTCGGAGCCCAGGATGTCGGAAGGCATAAGGTCGGGTGTGAACTGGATGCGGTTTGACTGCAGCCCGAGAACCACGCCCAGTGTTTCGACCAGCTTAGTCTTGGCAAGGCCGGGAACGCCGACCAGCAGCGCATGGCCGCCCGCCAGCAGAGCAACCAAGGTGCGCTCGACGACGCTTTCCTGGCCGAAGATGACACGGCCGACGCCGCTTCTGATGCGCGATATGTCGGCCAGCGCCTTTTCGGCCTCGGCGATCATTTCTTTTTCGCTGATCGGTTCCTGCTTGACCATGATGCTCATGCCGTCTCGACCTCGAATTGTCTGGAAAACCGGCCGGCAGGTTTCCAGTGCCGCGATTCGCGCCTAAGCGTGGCGCATAGCTTGAACTTAAATCAGTACCTGTGGCTGACAAGCGGAACAACAGTGACTATTTCGTGACCATGACAGATTACAGGAAAACACCCGAAAGCGGCCTTGCCGGGGCCGGCGACACGGCTGGCCTGTCGGCTCTGATCTCGCGGGCCACCCGGGCCGGCAAGGGGTTGCCGCCGGTCGAGCGCTGGAACCCAGATTTCTGCGGCGATCTCGACATGGAGATCAGGCCCGACGGAACCTGGTTCTATCTCGGCACGCCGATTGGACGAATGCCGCTTGTGCAGCTGTTCTCCACGGTTCTGCGCAAGGACGCCGATGGCAAGACCTATCTCGTCACGCCGGTGGAAAAGGTCGGCATTCGGGTCGTCGATGCACCCTTCGTCGCCGTCGAAATGGATGTCTCGGGCAGCGGCGACGAACAGGTCATCACCTTTCGTACCAATGTCGGCGATGTAGTAGAGGTTGGCACCGACCACCCCCTGCGCTTCGTCGACGAGACGGAGACCGGCGGCCTGAAGCCCTATGTGCTGGTCCGCGGCCGCCTCGAGGCCCTAGTCGCAAGGCCGGTGATGTATGAATTGGTCGAACATGGCGAGGAAATCGAAATCCGCGGCAGAACCATGTTCGCCGTGCGCTCGAAAGGCGAGACCTATCCCATCATGCCGGCCGACATGCTGAAGCAGCTCAGTGCATGAGAGACGACGTGACTGCCGCGACATATTCGGCCGAGGACTTTCGCTCGCGCGCTGCCCACGAGCGCGGGCCCTTCGGGATCGATAACAGTTATGGCGATCATCGCTTCAACCCGCAGCACCCCCGATTGGCACTGCAGCGCGAGCTTCGCGATGCGGCGGTGCTGATACCGGTGGTCGATCGCAGCGATGAGGCCACCGTAATCCTGACGAAACGCGCCGAAAGGCTGAAGAACCACTCGGGCCAGGTTGCGTTTCCCGGCGGAACGATCGACCCGACGGACATTTCTCCGGAGGCTGCCGCCCTGCGTGAAACCATGGAGGAAATCGGGCTGGACAGCAGCCACATCGAGGTGATCGGCCGGTTGCCGGACTACGTTGCCGGCAGCGGCTACCGCATCGTCCCGGTGCTGGGGATCGTACAACCGGCGTTCGAGTTGACGATCAACGCCGACGAAGTCGATGCAGCCTTCGAGGTGCCGCTCCGCTTCCTGATGGACCCCGTCAACCATCGCCGCGACAGCCGCATGTGGAACGATCAGGAATGGTTCTTCTACGACATGCCCTATGGCGGCCAGCGCATCTGGGGCGTTACCGCAGGCATCGTTCGCACGCTCTATGAAAGGCTCTATCAGTGACCGTAAGCATCGCCGAACGGGCCGATTGGCTAGGCAATCCCGACTTGCAGCGCCTGCTTGGCTCTCTGTCGGCGGATGGCGAAGAAGCCAGGATCGCCGGGGGTGCGGTCCGCAACGCCCTGCTCGGCCAGGACGTCGCCGATGTCGACATTGCCACGACGACCCTGCCGGAAGAAACCGCCAGGCGGGCGCAGGAACTCGGCTTCAAGGCGGTGCCAACCGGCATCGAACACGGCACGGTTACCGTGATCGCCGACGGCCGCCCCTTCGAGGTCACCACCCTGCGCGCAGACATCGAGACCGACGGCCGGCGCGCCAAGGTGCGATTTGGCCGCGACTGGAAGGCGGACGCCGAGCGGCGGGACTTCACCATCAACGGGCTCTACGCCAACGCCGATGGCGAGGTCATCGACCTCGTCGGCGGTCTGGCCGACCTCGAGAGCCGCACCCTGCGCTTCATCGGCGATCCGGAGGCCCGCATCGTCGAGGACTATCTGCGGATCCTGCGCTTCTTCCGCTTCTTCGCATGGTACGGGTCCGGGCGCCCGGACGCCGAAGGCCTGAAGGCCTGCGCCCGATTGAGGTCAGGGCTCGACACATTGTCGCCGGAGCGCGTTTGGACCGAGCTGAAGCGGCTCCTTGCCGCCCCCGACCCCTCCCGCGCGCTGCTCTGGATGCGTCAGGCCGGCGTTCTGACACGCGTCCTGCCGGAGAGCGAGAAATGGGGGATCGACAGCATCCACCCGCTGACGACGGCCGAACGCGATCTCGGCTGGCAGGCTGACCCGCTCCTAAGGCTGATCGCGATCATCCCGCCCGACAGCGCGCGATTGGATGCCTTGTCCGATCGACTGAGGCTGTCCAACGCCGACAGAGAGCGGCTTGCGGCATGGGCAAGCACAGGAAAGATAGACCCGAAGACAACCGAACGCGATCTCGCTGAAAAGCTTTACCGCGGGAACCGCACGGCAATCCGGGATCAGCTGCGGCTGGCGCTGTCGGCCGCGCGTGCGAGAGCCGTCGAGAACAACGATGCGCTGCTCGGAGCCGGCGGCTTTTCGCGTCTGTTGAAATATGCCGAGAACTGGCAGGCGGCCGCGTTCCCGATCAAGGGAGCGGACCTTCTGGACCTCGGGGCGCAGCCCGGACCAAGCCTAGGCACCCTGCTCAAAAGCCTTGAGAATGCGTGGATTGACTCGGGCTTTTCGCTCGACCGCGGCGCGCTGCTTGAGCGCGCCACGGAAGCGATCAAGGGCTAGGCCGCGTCGCGCACCTTTTCGATGCGTGACCTGATGGCCTCGACCATCGTTTCCCGGATTACCGTCTCGCCATGCGTCTCCCGCATGTGCTCTACGGCACGGCGCATGACCTCGGCTTCCTCCTCGTGGCGTGTATGCCAGTCGCATCCCGGGACGAGTGACCCGCAGTGAAATTCCTTCATCGGATGTCTCCTTTCCTGGTTTTCGCCAAGACCTGGAACATAACACAGAATTGGGCAAAACTCTGCCCGGAGGAACGAAAAAGGCAGAGCCGCCGAGCAGCGACAGGGTGCTTCAGCGAGCAGAATCTCCGGCTCGCCGGCGCTTCCACACTCGCCCGCCTCCAGTCGGCTCAGGCCTTGGCGGGCCGCATCTTCGGCTTGAACTTCTTCTTCGGCCGTTCGCCCGGCGCGCCATCAGGGGCGGGACGCGGCGCATGGCTCGAAGCTCCCTTGCGGTGCTTCTTTTTCTTGCTCTCCCATGAGTCCTTCGGCTCGCGCGGCTCGTGAGCGCTGGAGCTCTCCGGGGCGCCGGCGTCGCCGGCAGGTTGAATGACGACTCCCTTCTCGCCGGTGCCATGCGCCTTGACCGCCTTGGCAAAGCCTTCGGCGCGGTCGGAAACGATCTCGAAGCGCGACTCTGTGTCGAGAATCCGAATCGCGCCGATCTCGCGTTTGGTGACATGACCGGCCTTGCAGATCAGCGGCAGCAGCCAGCGCGGCTCGGCGCGATGCTTGCGGCCGACGGAGATGGTGAACCACACGCCGTCGGTGAAACGCGTATCCGGCCGCTCGCCCTTGGCCGGATCGAATTTCGGCGCGGGTCCGTCGGACAGTTCCTCGGCCGCCGGGCGTGCTGCAAGCTGCTGGCGCAGGAACGCCGCCGCCACCTGTTCGGGACTGTGGGTCGAGAGCAGCTCGCGGATGAACTCCATCTCGTCCTCGGCAGGCGCCTCGGTCAGGGACGGTTCTGCCAGGATGCGCTCGCGGTTGCGCGCGTCGATCTCGGCCGGGCCCGGCGCCGGCTGAACCGTTGCTTCCAGCTTGGCCAGCTTCAGCAAGCGCGCGGCACTTCCGCGCCGATGATAGGGCACGATGAGCGCGCAGACGCCCTTGCGCCCGGCGCGGCCGGTCCGGCCGCTGCGATGCAGCAGCGTTTCGGGATTGGTCGGCAGGTCGGCATGGATGACAAGGTCGAGATTGGGCAGGTCGATGCCGCGCGCGGCAACGTCGGTCGCCACGCAGACGCGGGCGCGGCCGTCACGCATCGCCTGCAGCGCGTTGGTGCGTTCCGCCTGGCTGAGTTCGCCGGACAACGACACGACCGAAAAGCCGCGATTGGCGAGCCGGCTGGTCAGGCGCCTCACCGCCTCGCGCGTCGCGCAAAAGACCAGCGTGTTCTGCGCGTCGAAGAACAGCAACGAGTTGATGATGGCGTTTTCGCGCTCGGACGGCGCCACCAGGATGGTCCGGTATTCGATGTCGTCGTGCTGGTCGCCCTCGCCTGTCGCGGTGATGCGCAGCGCATCGCGCTGGAAACGCTTGGCCAATTGCGCGATGGCTTTCGGCACCGTCGCCGAGAACAGCAGCGTACGGCGGTCGGCCGGCGCGGCTGCGAGGATGAACTCGAGATCCTCGCGGAAGCCGAGGTCGAGCATCTCGTCGGCCTCGTCGAGTACCACTGCACGCAAGGCCGATATGTCGAGCGATCCGCGCGTGATGTGGTCGCGCAGGCGGCCGGGTGTGCCAACGACGATGTTGGCGCCCTGCTCCAGCGCGCGCCGTTCCTGGCGCATGTCCATGCCGCCGACGCAGGATGCAATGCGCGCACCGGTTTCCTTGTAGAGCCATTCGAGTTCGCGCCGCACCTGGATCGCAAGCTCGCGGGTCGGCGCGATGACCAGAGCGCTCGGCGCCCCGGCGCCGTCGAACCGTTCGGCTCCCTGCAGCAGGGTCGGCGCAATCGCGATGCCGAACGCAACCGTCTTGCCGGAGCCAGTCTGCGCGGAGACGAGCAGGTCCGCGCCATCGGCTTCGGGAGCCAGGACTGCAGTCTGGACGGCGGTCAGCGTTTCATAACCACGCGCTGCGAGCGCCCCGGCCAATGCCGGAGCCATGTCTGGGAGATTCGTCAAAAGATGTCTTTCCTGAAGGTGTCGCGCGGCGATCAACGGGCCATGCGCCGACAATTGCCGCATCACCTAGACGGTGGCGGCTCCAAGGTCAATGGAAGGCAAGTTTTCGTCGGGTCGGCCGATCAAGGCCATTTCACTTCCGGCGGCATGCTCGACAGGATGGAATTGACGTTGCCGCCTGTCTTCAGCCCGAAGATCGTGCCGCGATCATAGAGCAGGTTGAATTCGACGTAACGACCGCGCCGGATCAGTTGCTCCTCGCGGTCGGCGTCCGTCCAGTCGTCGTTAAAATTGCGCCTGACGAGCTGCGGATAAACATCCGCGAAAGCCCGCCCGACATCCTGCACGAACGCGAAATCGGCCTGCCATCCGCCCTGCTGGTCGGACGAATGCTGCCAGTCGAAGAAGATGCCGCCCGTGCCGCGTGGTTCGTTGCGGTGCGGCAGGTAGAAATAGTCGTCGCACCACTCCTTGAGGCGCCCGTAATCGGCGATCTCGGCATGGCTGTCGCAGGCTCGCTTCAATGCCGCGTGGAAGGCGATGGTGTCGGGATCGTCCTGGCTGCGGCGACGGTCGAGCACCGGCGTCAAATCGGCACCGCCGCCGAACCACTGTCTGGAGGTGACCACCATGCGCGTATTCATGTGGACCGCGGGCACGTTGGGATTGCGGGGGTGCGCGATCAGCGAAATCCCCGACGCCCAGAAGCGCGGATCCTCGTCGGCGCCCGGCATCTGCTTGCGGAACTCAGGCGAGAATTCGCCGAACACGGTCGAGGTGTGGACGCCGACCTTTTCAAACACCCGGCCGGTCATCGTCGACATGGTGCCGCCGCCACCCTTGCCTTCCTCGCGCTGCCAGGGCGTCCTGACGAAGCGGCCCGGCTGATCGGACGCGCCGCGGCCAGTCAGTTCATCCTCGATGGCTTCGAGCGTGCCGCAGATGCGATCGCGCAGTTGTTCAAACCAGGCCCGCGCCTCGGCCTTCTTGCTTTCGATATCGGCTGGCAGGCCGGCCGGTATTTCGGGGCGATCCATGGAATGGCTCCGTCTGTCCTGCGCGAGCCCGGGCAACGCGTCTTTTGACTCGTAATTTTCTGCGCGATCCCTAATCTGTTCAGTGGACGGGTCAAGGAGTTCGTTGATGCGCACGCCGGCCAGACCACCGCTCGACGGCCTGAAAAAGAGGCTGGACCGCTCACGTGCCGAACGCGAACGCATGCCGCGCGACGGCTTTCTTCGCGAAACCTTCGTACTGCCGCGAACCGATGCGCGCGACAAGGCGCGCGAATGGTTCGACCGCTGGCCCAAGCAGGCCTACTGGACAGAAATCGAAAGCTGGTTCGAGCGGCCTGGCGGCGTCATCGAGTTCACCATTCGCCGGCTTCCCGCGGCGGACTAATCAATCGGCCGGTTCGGCTTTCCCCGTCAGGCCTCGCCGTCTCGCCAGGCAAGTTTCAACACATGGCGGCGTATATCAACCGGCCAGCCGCCGCTGTGCTGCCCAAACGCCTCGCGGTCGCCGGCAAACAGCGCGCGGCTCGCCTCCTCGAAACCCGGCAGGTCGCCGGCCATTGCAGACATGAATCGGTAGGCGGCCTCACGGTCGGCTCGCGCACGACCGTTGCCCTCTTCCGAGCGCATCGCCGTCTCAGTCAGGCGCCGTAGCGCGTTCGAGGCGCCGCCGGGCTGCGCGGACAGCCAGTTCCAGTGCCGCGGCAGCAACGTCACCTCCCGGGCGACTACGCCGAGCTTCGGCCGGCCGCGGCCAGGCGTTTTTGGATCATCTGCCCGCGCAGCGTACCCTGCCGCGAGACGGGTCAGCACGTCTGCATCCGAGCCGCGAAGGTCGAGGTCGATTACGCCGCCAGTCTCGTCGTCGAAGACCAAGAGCGGCGTCTCCGGATCGCGCACGAGTGCCTGCCGTGCCGCAATGGCCACCTCGGCAAGCGGCCCAGCCGCTATGGCTTTCGTGCCCTGGAAGGCGATGCTGGCCGTTGACGGCGATGGCGACATGAAATGGTTTCCTCGTGGAGGTGCTTTCTACCCGGATAAAATTGATTGCGTCAATATTACCCGGGTGATATTGCCTCGCCACCATTCGACGCGGCAGGTTGCCGCCAGCGGGACACGTCATGAAGAATGAACGCAAGAAGGCGGTCATCGCCGCCTACAAGGAACGCAAGGTTGTCGCCGGCATCTATGCCGTGCGCTGCAAGGCTACCGGACAAAGGTGGCTCGGCTCCGCGACCAACATCGCCACGATCGAGAACCGGATCTGGTTCGGCCTACGTCTTGGGACCAGCCCGCACCGCGATCTTAAGGCTGCATGGCAGGCTCATGGGCCGGATTTCGTGTTCGAGGAAATCGAGCGGCTCGCCGAGGAGGAAGATCCCTACTTCCGGGACCGGATGCTCAAGGACCGCCTTGCCCACTGGTGCGAAGCATTGGGCGCCACGGGCTTGCGTTGATGCCTATGGCATCAGCTGCCCGCCGTTCACCTCGATCACCTGGCCGGTGACATAGCCGCTCATCGCCTCCGACGACAGGAAGAGATAGGCGCCCACGCACTCCTGGGGGGTGCCGGCGCGGCCCTGCGGGATCGTAGCGACCATGCCCTTCATCTGCTCCGGCGACGAGTAGCGCTCGTGGAACGGCGTCAGGATGACGCCGGGCGCCACCGCATTGACCCGAACGCCGTTGCCGATCAGTTCCTTCGCCATGCCGCGTGTCACGTTCGAGACGAAGGCTTTCGAAGAGCCATAAAGCCCAGCCCCGCCGCCTGCCCCGTTGCGCGCGGCGATCGACGAGGTGTTGATGATGAAACCGCCCTGCTTCTTGAGCCACGGTATCGCCACGCGGCTCGCCGTGATGACCGAGCGCGCGTTGAGGTCCATGACGGCGTCATATTGCTCGTCGGTCATCTCCGAATAGTTCATCCGACCGAGCATGCCGCCGGCGTTGTTGACCAACCCGTCGAGCTTGCCGAATTTCTGAGCCGTCTCCTCGACCACGCGTGTCACGTCGGCGGAAACCGAAAAATCCCCCTCCACCAGGAATATGTCGGCGCCGCCGTCCCGCAGCTTCGCCGCCAGCGCTTCGGCCGCCTGCTGGCTTTGATTGTAGTGCAGCCCGACCTGGCAGCCTTGTTGGGCATAGGCCTCGACCAGCGCCGCGCCAATTCCGGTCGACCCTCCGGTAACGAGCACCGTCTTGCCGGAGAGGTCGGCGATTGAAACAGTCGGGTTGGTCATGCCATGTCTCCTTGATTGAAGCCCTGTTTCTGTTATCTCGCCGCCCCCGTCAACGACGGCGCCTGGATCAAGGTGTTTCCATTGCAGCCGCAAAAGACTCCGGGCATGGTCCCGGCCGGATTCAGGACACACTCATGCAAAAAACGATCGAAGAGATTCACGGCGACACCGAAGGCGTCGTCTATCAGTTGCCGGTTTACCGCTTCGCAGGCTCCTCGCCTGATGCGCCATCGGCCTATATTCAAGCCGCGCTCCATGCCGGCGAATTGCCGGGAGTCGTGGCCATCCACGCGCTGATGCCCAGGTTGCGCCAGGCCGAGGCGGAGGGTCGCATCCTAGGCAACATTACGGTCGTCCCTGCGGCCAACCCGGTCGGACGCGCGCAGTATCTTTACGGCGACCTCGAAGGCCGCTTCCATCTCGGCACGCGCACCAACTTCAACCGCGACTTTCCGCTGCTCGACCGGCCGGAGAAGAGCGCCCTGCCCCCGGCAACGGCGTCCGCCACGGTGGACGTGCGCCTGAAACGCCTGCTGGTCGAGCTATCTATCGGCCACGACATCGTTCTCGACCTGCACTGCGATGACGAGGGTGTGCCCTATCTGTATGTCCCCGTGGAGCTCTGGCCGGCGATGGAGAATTGCGCGGCCGCGATGGGAGTCGAGGCAGTCGTCCTGTGGCAGGGCTCGTCGGGCGCTGCCTTCGAGGAGGCGGCCATCCACCCCTGGCTGCAGCTGCCGCCTGAAGAAGCGGCCCTCGACCGTCGTGTCGTCACTACCGTCGAGTTTCGCGGCCAGCGCGACGTCGAGAGTGCCACTGCCGCGTCGGACGCCGAGGGCATCTACAGACTGCTCGCCACGCGAGGTGTTATCGCCGACGAAGCGGCCGCCAGACCGAGACCGTTTACGGGCATTGCCGCTCCCATCGCCAATGTCGAGATGATCTCGATGCCGCGGGCCGGCGCGATTCTCTTTCATGTAGAACCCGGGCAGAGAGTGGAGCAAGGCGCGAGGCTCGCCACGATCGTCCATTCGCCCGGCGAGCCGGATGGCGCGATCGCGATACACGCACCCCAGGCGGGCTACATCCTCACCCGCATCATCCACCGGTCCGGCCGCGCCGGCGACGACATCATCAAGCTGGTCGGCGAAACACGCAGCGCCAGGCCGAAGGACGGCGCGCTGGAAGACTAGTCCGGATGCTGAAAGGCCCGGAACTCGCGCTCCGGGCCCTTCTGATCAACTTCAGGGTTTGTCAGATCACGAAGAACCAGTTCGAGATCAGCACCACCGCGGCCCCGGCAGCGAGCGTCAGATAGGGCAGCATGCCCGCCCTCCGCACCACTAGATCCGATTGCTTGATGCCGAGGTCGTCCAGCATGTGCACGGGAAACTTGCCCCCGTCCTGCACATAGTGGCGGAACCAGAACACCGGAATGATCAGCGCCGCCGCGATGAGCCCCGCCCACAGCGCCCAGGGGTTCCAGACCTTGGCGCCGGCGCCCATGAACATGGCGTTGACGTAGGACAGGATCGCACCGATGGCGATCAGCACGGTCGGCGCCTTCCACGGACGCGCGATGTGCCCGTTGTCCATGCGGTGGATCCAGCCGGCGTTGAGGTTGAGGAAGTTAAAGATGATGTAGCCGCAGTTCGAAACGGCCAGGATGAAGAAGTAGCTGGTCGCGTCGGCCGCAGCGATCGCCAGGAGCCCGAGGTTGAAGACGAGATCGGTCCACATGGCGGCCGTCGGCGCGCCATGCGGATTGACGTGGCTGAGATAACGCGGCAGCCAGCCATCCACCGACCCCTGGTAGAGCGTACGCGAGGAGCCGGCCATTGCCGTCATGATGGCCAGCATCAGCGCCAGGATCATCAGCATGATCATGATCGACGTGATGATGCCGGCGCCGCCGACCATCTGAGCCATGGCGTTGCCGACGCCTGATCCATCGACGATCGGACCTGACAGCATGCCCTCGAGGCCGAGCACGCCCTGGAAGGTGAACGGCACCAGCGTGTAGAGCAACAGGCAAAGCAGGCCCGAATAAAGAATTGCGCGCACCGTGTCGCGCGCCGGGTTCTTGAACTCGCTGGTGAAACAGATCGAGGTCTCGAAGGCGTAGGCCGACCAGGCCGCGATGAACATGCCGCCGAACACCAGGGTCCAGCCGCTGATGTTCCAGGTGCCGGGTTCGGGCGCATAGGCTTCGGCCAAGGGCACCAGCGGCGAGTAGTTGTCCCAGTTGATCTGGCCGGTGACGATCGGCACGATGCCGACGATCAGCATCGGGATGATGACGATCAGGCCGATGTACTTCTGCACGCTGGCCGTGCCGAGAATGCCGCGATGCTGGATCGCGAAGACGATCAGCATCAGCACCACGCCGATCCAGAACACCGCGTTGAGAGAGAAACTGACCGGTCCAAGCGAGCCGCTGTATAGGGTCCAGTCGCGAATCGCGGGGGTGCCGGAAGCGGTTAGGGCCGCGATCGCATCGGCAGCGGACTTCCCTGCATTGGCCGGATCGCCAAGCCAGGCAACGACCTCCGCCGAACCCTCGGTGAAGCCGGGGATCGGCGCCAGCGCGCTGAGGATGTAGGCTGCGGCAATGGAGCAGCCGAGCGACAGCACCGGCGTCCAGGCCAGCCAGTTGCACCACACCGAGAGTGGTGCGATGAATTTCGAATAGCGCAGCCAAGCCGTCGCACCGTAGACGGACGCGCCGCCAGATTTGGACGGGAACAGTCCGGCGATTTCGGCATAGGTGAAGGACTGGACCAGCCCGAGAATGACCGAGCATGTCCAGATGACGAAGGCGAGCTTGCCTGTCGTTCCTGCAATGCCGCCGATCGAAAAAAGCACCAGCGCCGGCACGCCGCTGGCGACCCAGAATGCGCCGCGCCAGTCGATTGTCCGGTGCAATTGGCCCGAGCTAGGGCCGCTGACCGTCATGGTAGTCGTACTCATGGCAATTCCCTCCCGTGCGCATGCTGCGCTTCCCGAATGTCCTTTCGCCGCCGCATGTCCCCCGGCGACATCAGGATTTTCCACAGATTTCATTTATTTTCTTCTGAGTGAAGATTGCCACACGCTTCGGCAACGTCAAGCCCTCGCGAGCATCATCAACCGCTGCCTGTGGCGCGCCGATTCCCGTTGCGCCCTTCGTCAATCGCGGCTATGGGAAAATCATGAACTCGCGCACGAATGCATCGACTTGGTGGTGGGCCTGCTGACAGCGGCCTGAAAGCGCGTGCGCGTGGAAACTTTTGTGGCCGCAACGGAATATCCGGGCGGCCATTTGTATTTCAGGTGCTTGCCCGGCCCCGCAGGAACGGATGGAGACGGGAATGACCATCGAGCTACTTGAAGACGGAGCCGAACGGTTTGTCACGGCCGGTGGCGTGAGCATCACCAGGCAGCGCCATGACACGCCCTATGCCGGTGCCATCGAGACCTATATCGACGGCCTGAACGGACGCCGCGGCGCCGTTTTTTCATCGAACTACGAATATCCGGGACGCTACACGCGCTGGGACACGGCGATCATCGACCCGCCGCTGGTCATTTCGGCGCGTGGCCGCGCCATGCGCATCGAGGCTCTCAACGGTCGTGGCGAAGTTATGCTGCCGCTCATCCTCGATACCGTTTCAAATCTGGACGATGTCACGGTTGTGGAGTCGACGGCGACGCTCGTACGGCTGGACGTGGCGACGCCCGGCCGCGTCTTCACGGAAGAGGAGCGCAGCCGCGTTCCCTCGGTGTTCACCGTGCTGCGTGCCGTGGTCGGCCTGTTCCGGACGGAGCAGGATTCCAATCTCGGCCTCTACGGCGCCTTCGGCTATGACCTGGCCTTCCAGTTCGACCCGGTCGACTTCTCGCTGCAGCGGGCCGACAGCCAGCGCGACCTCGTGCTCTATCTGCCGGACGAGATCCTCGTCGTCGATCATCACCAGGCGCTGGCCTGGCACGACCGCTACGACTATTCCGGCGACGGTTTCACCACCGAAGGGCTGGCGCGCGGCGGCAGGGAGGAACCTTTCAGGCCATCGAGCAGCATCCCGCCTCGCGGTGACCATTCGCCGGGTGAATACGCAAAGCTGGTGGAGAAAGCCAAGGAGAGTTTCCAGCGCGGCGACCTCTTCGAGGTGGTGCCGGGCCAGATGTTTTACGAGCGCTGCGAAACGCCGCCCTCCGAGATCTCGCGCCGTCTCAAGCAGATCAACCCGTCGCCCTATTCCTTCTTCATCAATCTCGGAGAGGGTGAATATCTGATCGGCGCGTCGCCTGAAATGTTCGTCCGCGTCAACGGCCGCCGCGTCGAGACCTGCCCGATTTCCGGCACGATCAAGCGCGGCGACGATGCGATTTCGGATTCCGAGCAGATCCTGAAGCTGCTCAACTCGAAGAAGGATGAGTCCGAGCTGACCATGTGTTCGGACGTCGATCGAAACGACAAGAGCCGGGTCTGCGAGCCGGGCTCGGTGCGGGTCATCGGCAGGCGCCAGATCGAAATGTATTCGCGCCTCATCCACACGGTCGACCACATCGAGGGCCGGCTGCGCGAAGGCATGGACGCTTTCGATGCCTTCCTCAGCCATGCCTGGGCGGTGACCGTTACGGGCGCGCCGAAACTTTGGGCGATGCGCTTTATCGAAAAGAACGAGAAGAGCCCGCGCGCTTGGTACGGCGGCGCCATCGGCATGGTGCATTTCAACGGCGACCTCAACACCGGCCTGACACTGCGCACCATCCGCATCAAGGACGGAATTGCCGAGGTGCGTGCCGGTGCTACCTTGCTGTTCGACAGCGTGCCGGAGGATGAAGAAGCCGAAACAGAACTGAAGGCATCAGCCATGATCTCCGCCATTCGCGACGCCAAGGCCGGCAATGCCGCCACCGCCGAACGCCAGACCTCCCGTGTGGGCGACGGTGTCAACATCCTCCTCGTCGACCACGAGGACAGTTTCGTCCACACGCTGGCGAACTATTTCCGCCAGACCGGCGCCACCGTCTCGACGGTCCGTTCGCCGGTAGCCGACGAAGTGTTCGACCGGCTGAAGCCTGATCTCGTCGTCCTGTCGCCCGGACCCGGCACGCCGAGGGATTTCGATTGCGCTACGACCATCCGCAAGGCGCGCGACCGTCACCTGCCGATATTCGGCGTCTGCCTCGGACTGCAGGCGCTTGCGGAAGCCTATGGCGGCGAACTGCGCCAGCTCCACATTCCCATGCACGGCAAGCCATCGCGCATCCGCGTATCGAAGCCCGGGATCATCTTCTCCGGCCTTCCGAAGGAAGTCACGGTCGGTCGCTATCACTCGATTTTTGCTGACCCGGTCCGCCTGCCGGCGGATTTCGAGGTCACCGCAGAGACCGACGACGGCATCGTCATGGCCTTCGAGCACCGCAACGAGCCCATTGCCGCGGTGCAGTTTCATCCGGAATCCATCATGACGCTCGGCCAGGATGCCGGCATGCGCATGATCGAGAACGTCGTCGCCCATCTGCCCCGCAAGGCCAAGGTCAAGGCGGCCTGACCGGCGGATGACAGCGAAGCAGAAGATCGCAGCCCTCGCCTTCTGGTCCATCGTCATCGCCTTCGCGGTGATGGGGCTGAAATTCGTTGCCTGGTGGCTGACCGGTTCGGTTGCGCTCTATTCCGACGCGCTGGAATCGATCGTCAATGTCATTGCCGCGCTGGCTGCCTTCTGGGCGATCCGCATCAGCCACAAGCCCGCCGACCAGGACCACCCGTTCGGCCATCACAAGGCGGAGTATTTTTCGGCCGTGCTCGAGGGCGTGCTGATCGTGCTTGCCTCGCTCCTGATCCTTGCCGAGGTATGGCGGGCATGGGAATCGCCGGTCACGCTGGAACAGCCCTGGCTGGGCCTGTCGATCAACGGCGTCGCGGCTGCCATCAACCTGTTCTGGGCGCAGTGGTTGATCCGGGTCGGACTCAGGGAAAAATCACCCGCGCTGGTTGCGGATGGACGCCACATAATGACCGACGTCGTCACCTCCATCGGGGTGATTGTCGGCCTCGTCGGCGCTGTCCTGACAGGCTGGTCGATCCTCGACCCGGCACTGGCCATCATCGTCGCCCTGAACATCCTGTGGCAGGGCTGGTACGTGATCGGCTCGTCGATGCAGGGCCTGATGGACCGCGCCGTCGACAGAGACGAGCATGTCCGCATCCGCGACATCATCTCTGCAAACTCCAGGGGCGCGCTCGAGGTCCATGACCTGAAGACCCGGATCGCCGGCCGCGCCACCTTCATCGAATTCCACCTGGTGGTGGATTCAGGGATGTCGGTTGGCGACAGCCACATAATCTGCGACCGGATCGAGGCGGCTCTGAAGCAGGAAATCCCGAGCGTTCGCATCACCATTCACGTCGAGCCCGACGACGAAGCCAAGCTGCCTCCCGGCACCAGCGCTGTCCCCTTCGCCTAGAGAAGCCCTGGAACGTTACCGGTCCGAACGTCGGGGAATTCGAGCGGGGTCGTCATTTTCTTGCTCTTGGACCTGACATCGGCTGCCGGTGGGGTCTATGGAGTAGCTGAATGCAACCGCCCGCCCCGCCGACACCAACGCAAAGTCTGGGAAATCTGCATGCCGTAGCCCAATGGGTTGCGTTGCTGGCGGTTTCGCTGATCTTCGCCGCCCTGCTGGAATATGCCGGCTTGCCCGCTGCCATGCTGCTTGGTCCGATGCTGGCAGCGATTCTCGCCGGCACGAACGGTGCCACGGTGCGCGTCTCGAAATTCGGCTTCGCCGGCTCGCAGGCGCTTGTCGGATGCCTGGTCGCAGCTTCACTCTCGCCCGCCATTTTCGTCACTTTTCTTCACGAATGGCCGCTCTTCCTCGGTATCGTGACGGCCACCCTGCTCGCGTCGAGCTTTCTCGGCTGGTTCATCAGCCGATTCCGCATTCTGCCAGGCACGACTGCCGTCTGGGGCTCGGCACCCGGCGGCGCGACTGCAATGGTTCTGATGGCCGGCGCGTTCGGGGCGGATGCTCGGCTCGTCGCCTTCATGCAGTATCTGCGCGTCATCTTCGTCTCGATCTCGGCGGCGATGATCGCGCGGCTTTGGGTCGACACATCGGGCGTCGAGGCCCCCGCCAGCATCTGGTTTCCCGCGATCGAGTGGGTGCCCTTCGGTACCACCCTGGCAATTGCGCTCGGCGGCGGCCTCGTGGGTCAACTGCTGCGCCTGCCTTCGCCTTACTTTCTCGGTGCGGCGATCCTCGGTGCCGTCGTCCATCTGTGGTTCGGCGCACCGATGCAGTTGCCGGTCTGGCTGCTCGGAACATCCTACATGCTGATCGGCTGGGCCATCGGGTTGAACTTCACCCGCGCGATCCTGCATCACGCAGCCCGCGCGCTGCCGCAGATCATCGGCTCTATCGTTGCCCTGATGTCGTTCTGTGGCGGGCTCGCCTGGCTGCTCAGCCACGAACTCGGCATCGATCCGTTGACCGCCTACCTCGCCACCAGCCCCGGCGGCATGGATTCCGTCGCCATCATCGCCGCCGCGTCGGACAATGTCGATCTGAGTTTTGTCATGGCGCTGCAGAGCGCCCGTCTCGTGATCGTCCTGGCGATCGGACCGTCGCTGGCGCGGCTCGTCGCCCGGTGGATCAAGACCTGACGCGCCTCCAATTCCCGACGCACTTGCCACTCCCGCGGCCCTGATGTAATAGACCCGCCATGTCCAAGCGCCCGGCCACAGCCATGTCCCGTCAGTCCGCCTTCGCGGTCGACACTGTGCGCGCGCTTTCCTCGGCCCTTCTGCTGCTCGGTCTTATCGGCGATCGTCGGGCCAGCTGAAGGAGCGCCCGGCGGTCGAATACGCCGCCCAGCGCAGCAAGCTCCTTGCCAGTCACAATTTCCTGCATGAAGATTTGATAGGCGTTGCATTCGCTTGAGAAGCGATCCTCGCCGGGAGCAGACAAGATGGACGCAAAGACTTCGATGTCGCAGGCGAAGGGCATGCCCGACGCCGGACGAAAGTATCAACCCTACCCTCCTGTCGGCCTGACCGACCGAACCTGGCCCGACAAGCGCATCGAGAAGGCGCCGATCTGGTGCTCCGTCGACCTGCGCGACGGCAACCAGGCGCTGATCGACCCGATGGGTCACGACCGCAAGGCGCGCATGTTCCAGCTCCTGCTCGACATGGGCTTCAAGGAGATCGAGATCGGCTTCCCGTCCGCCTCGCAGACCGACTTCGATTTCGCCCGCTGGTGCATTGAGGAAGGAGGCGTGCCTGAGAACGTCTCGCTTCAGGTGCTGGTGCAGTGCCGGCCCGAGCTGATCACCCGCACCTTCCAGTCGCTCGAAGGGGCGACCCGGCCGATCGTGCATTTCTACAACTCGACCAGCGAGTTGCAGCGCCGGGTCGTGTTCGCCAAGGACGTGGCAGGCATCAAGCAGATCGCCACCGATGCGGCCAAGATGATCACCGATATGGCTGCCAAGGCCGGCGGCGGCTATCGCTTCGAGTATTCACCCGAAAGCTTCACCGGCACCGAGCTCGAAGTTGCGCTCGAGATCTGCAACGCGGTCTCGGAGATCGTGCAGCCGACGCCGGACAACAAGCTGATCATCAACCTGCCGGCAACCGTCGAGATGTCGACGCCCAACATCCATGCCGATCAGATCGAGTGGATGTGCCGCCAGCTCGACAACCGCGAGAACATTCTGGTCTCCCTGCATCCCCACAACGACCGTGGCACCGGTATCGCCGCGACCGAACTCGGCCTGCTCGCCGGGGCCGACCGCGTCGAGGGCACCCTGTTCGGCAATGGCGAACGCACCGGCAATGTCGACCTCGTCACCCTGGCGCTCAACATGTACACGCAGGGTCTCGACCCGATGCTGGATTGCTCGGACATCAACCGCATGAAGGATGTCTACGAGTACTCCAACCAGTTGCGGATTCCGGAACGCCATCCCTATGTCGGCGACCTCGTCTACACCGCCTTCTCGGGCTCGCATCAGGATGCGATCAACAAGGGCATGAAGGCGATCAAGCAGGCCAACAAGCCGTATTGGGAAGTGCCCTACCTGCCGATCGACCCCAAGGATGTCGGGCGCAGCTACGAGGCGATCATTCGCATCAACTCGCAGTCCGGCAAGGGCGGCATCGCCTATGTCCTGCAGGCCGACTATGGGCTCAACCTGCCGCGCAACCTGCAGGCCGAGTTCAGCCAGGACATTCAGTCGATCACCGACATGGAGGGCAAGGAGGTGCCGGCCAAGCGCATCCATGACCGCTTCCTCGAACTCTATGTCGACCAGCCGGGCGCCCGCCTCAAGTTCCTCGACCACCAGACCTTCCCCGATCCCGACCGGAAGGGAAATCGCATTGTCGAGGCGTCGATCGTCGACAACGGCAAGGAAGTCACGATCTCGGGCACCGGCACCGGTCCGATCGACGGCTTCGTCGACGCGCTGTCGCGCCACACCGGAGTTGCGCTCTCGGTTCTCGACTATTCCGAGCACTCCATGCAGCGCGGCTCCAATGCGGCGGCGATCTGCTACATGGAAGTCGAGCATCCCGGCGGCAAACTCTTCGGTGTCGGCATCAACACCAACATCGTTGCCGCCTCGCTCGAGGCGGTTACGTCGGCCGCAAACCGCGTGATCAGCAAGGCGTGACGCTGCCTCCCCCGCCTTTCGCGACCGATTCCGGCGGGGGAGATACGGCGCTCGTGCTGCTGCACGGCTTTGGCGCCGTCCATGGCGTCTGGGACCACGTCGTCGGCTCTGCCGGCGGCACGATCCGCACCATTGCCTACGACCTGCCGGGCCATGGCGCGTCGCTGGCGCTGCCGGGAACGCGACCGAGCGCCAGCGCGGGCCTGATCGCTTCGGACCTTCGAACGCGCGGGGTCCGGCACGCGCACATCGTCGGTCATTCCATGGGCGGCGCCATCGCCACGCTGATCGGCCTTTCCGCTCCCGGGATGGTCGCGTCGCTGACGCTGCTGGCCCCCGGAGGATTTGGCGGGGAAATCAATGGACCTCTGCTTCGCCGCTATGCCGAAGCCGTTTCGCGCGACGATATCAAGGCCAGCCTCGCCGCCATGTCGGCGCCCTGTATCGCCGTGCCGCAGCCATCCGTCGACCTCTTGCACCGCATGCGGGCCTTGCCCGGCCAGACCGAGAGCCTCGTCGAGATCGCGGCAGCGATCACGCGTGGCGGCCGCCAGGGCGAGATCCCGCGCGAAGCGATGGCAGGGCTGCGGATGCCGGTACGCCTGCTCTGGGGCGACGCCGATCCCGTTCTGCCCTTCGAGCAGTCCTCGGGCCTGCCGGACCGCTTCGATGTCGTTCGCGCCGAGGGCGCCGGGCACATGCTGGTCGAAGAGCGGCCCGACATGGTGGCGGCACTGCTTTCCTCCGCCGTATGAGACCCGGCATTCGACAATTGGGCCCG
Source organism: uncultured Rhizobiaceae bacterium (assembly GCA_947259295.1). GTDB lineage: Bacteria > Pseudomonadota > Alphaproteobacteria > Rhizobiales > Rhizobiaceae > CAMYMG01. The sequence continues at coordinate 24,282 of CAMYMG010000040.1, read as the reverse complement.
CGGCATCCGCCGCTTGAGTGCGGCCGCAAAACCGCTATGTTAACCTCACCTTAACCATGCCCTGCGGGGCTGGAGCCAAACGCTATGAGCGAAACCGGCGACAATCTGAAATCCGACCGGCCCGTGCTGCGGCTGGCCGATGTGATCCGCGACGTGAAGAACGCCGCTGCCGACCGCGACGACGTCGTGGTCGAACTGCGCGAGGCCAGCCGCACGCGGCTTGAACTTCTGGCGGCCGAACTGGCGCCCGTCTTTGGCGAAGTGCCGGCCGAAATCGACCTGTTCGATTTCACCATTTCGTCGGGCCTGCAGCCCCGCCTATGGATCGACGCCGTCAGCCACGTCGCCATGGGCCGCGACCGCAGGACCTATCGTTTCGTGAAGGATACGCGGATCGGGCGGGTCGTGCTTGCGGAGTCCGCCACGATAGGGCCGGTCGCCGAACAGGTGGCACGCTACGTCGCCGAAAGGATCGTCGAGCGCGAGCGCCTCATGGAAGGCTCGGCCGAACCGGCGCTGCAAGGTCTTGTCCGCCCCGAGCATGGCCAAGCGCCCGCCGCCGGACAGCAACAAATCGGCTGGCGGCCCTTCTTGTCGGGACTGGGACTTGTGGCGGCAGGCGCTCTGGTCGGCCTCATCGCCTCGGTCATGGCGCTGTGGGATCGGCTGATGGCGAGTCTCGGCCAGTAATCTATCCGCGCGCGTTTCCCGCGCGGATAAGCTCCGTCGTGGAAATCTGCCCGACTGGAACCGTCTGGCCGGTCAGCCCGCGACGCTCGAGCCGCAGCGACCAGGCGCCGGCTTCGCCGGAGACTTCCATCAGGTTCCACTGGGCCGGCGGATGCGATCCGCCCACCGCCTGACCCGCGGCCGATACCCCGACAACCGGCACGCGGTTCTTTCCGCCATCGATCCAGTTCAGCGACGGATCATGGGAGTGGCCGTGCAGCACCAGTTCCGCGCCATGCTTGCGCACCGTCTTCTGGAAATTGCCGATGCCGAATAGGCGCTTGTGCTGGGCAACCGCGCCGCGCACCGGTGGATGATGGATCATGATCACCCGAAACAGGCCCTGCTCCCCCGCCTTGTCAAGCAGCTTCGCCAGACGATGCGCCTGGACCTCACGGAAGAAACCGCTGGCCATGAACGGTGCGGTCGCACGCGCGCTCGACACGCCGATCAGCGCGACCGGGCCCCGCACACGCATATAGGGAAACTGGTTCCGATCGACCGGAGCGGCTAGCCCGTCGCCGGTCATCCAGGGTCCCCACGAGCGGCACACCTTGTCGAACGCGCCCGGCACATAGGCGTCGTGGTTGCCGGGCACCACCGAGACCTCATCCGGCTCCCCCAGTGCCACGAGCCAGGATCTCGCCGCGGCGATTTCGGCGTCGAGCGCCAGATTGACGAGGTCGCCCGTCACCGCAAGATGATCGGGCGCGTTGGCCGCAATGTCGGCCGCGATCATGTCGATCACGCCGTCATGCAGGAAGCGGCGCCGGTTGCGCTGCCAGTTGACGTAGCCAATCACCCGCTTGGAGGCGAGATCGCGATAGGTTACAGCCGGAAGCGGACCCAGATGAACGTCGGAAATATGTGCAAGCCTGAACATCACGCCTTTCTAGGATACGCCGTGCCGGCTTGCTACCCGTGGCGCCGCCGATGACAGACAAGACTGGCGCGGCCGATCCGTTCCGGCAAACCGGCTGGCCCGGCCTGCGGGCGAGGCTCTTTCACCTCTATTTCCTCATGGCCCGGCCGATGACCGTCGGCGTTCGTGGCCTGGTGTTCGACGCTTCGAACCGGTCGGTGTTCCTCATCCGGCATACCTACGTGCCGGGCTGGCAACTGCCGGGCGGTGGAGTGGAACGCGGGGAAACGGCGGCCGAAGCGCTGGAACGGGAGTTTCAGGAGGAAGGCAACATCCTGTTCACGGCGCCGCCCCTGTTGAAATCGCTGCATTTGAATCGTGGCGCCAGCCGTCGCGACCATGTCGCCTTTTACTTGATCGAGGCGTTCCGGCAGACGGCGCCGAAACTGCCCGACCGCGAGATTGCCGAGTCGGGCTTCTTTCCGCTTGACGCCCTACCCGACAAGACTACCCCGGCAACACTAAGACGCATTGCCGAGGTTTTCGCCGGCGAACCGGCCTCGCCGTACTGGTAGCGAAGCGGTGGGCTTCACGCAGCCTCGTCGAGCCTGCCGCGATTGTGCGGAGCAGAAAAATCGAGCTCCGGCCCGACCGGCACGATGCCCGTCGGATTGATCGTATCGTGGCTGCCATAATAGTGCGACCTGATGTGGTGCATGTTCACCGTCTCGGCCACGCCCTGCACCTGATAGAGGTCGCGCAGATAGTTCGACAGATTCGGATAGTCGTCGATACGCCGCAGGTTGCACTTGAAGTGCCCGAAATAGACTGCATCGAACCGTACCAGCGTTGTGAACAGCCGCCAGTCCGCTTCCGTTATGTCGTCGCCCACCAGATACCGCTTCCGTGCCAGGATCTGCTCGATCTGGTCGAGCGCCGAGAAGAGTTCGGCGAAGGCCTCCTCATAAGCCGACTGCGTCGTGGCGAAGCCGGAACGATAGACTCCGTTGTTGATGGAATCGTAGACCAGAGCATTGATACGGTCGATCTCCTCGCGGGACCCTTCCGGGTAGAAGTCGAGCGAGGCATCGCCCCATTCGTCGAACGCCGAGTTCAGCATGCGGATGATCTCGGATGACTCGTTAGACACGATCGTCTCTTCCTGCTTGTCCCAGAGAACAGGCACGGTGACCCTGCCCGAATATTTCGGATCAGCCTTCGTGTAGATCTGACGCAGGAAGTCGAGCCCATAGAGCGTGTCGCCGGTGGCGCCGTCATCCTGGAGGAAGGTCCAACCTTCCTTGCCCATGTAATGATGCACAACGGACACCGAAATCAGGTCTTCGAGCTTCTTGAGCTTGCGCATGATCAGGGTCCGGTGCGCCCATGGACAGGCGAGCGAGACATAGAGGTGATAGCGTCCCGGTTCCGCCTTGAACCCGCGTGAGCGGCCTTCGGCTGGCGCTCCGTCAACGGTGACCCAATCGCGCCACTGCGATTCCGAGCGGATGAATTTGCCGCCGGACTCCTTGGTATCGTACCATTTGTCCGTCCATTTTCCGTCGACCAGCAGTCCCATCATCATTCTCCTGTTTCAGTCGATGTAGGGCCAGGCATCGACGGTCGAAACCCCCGGCGGCTGAACAGTTCGTCAACAGCCGGCAAAAACCGCAATGGACGCGCTGCCGAAATGGTGCTAGCGGAACCGTCCGATGACAAGCATCTTTGCAAGACTCCGGTTCGACCGACGACGAATGGAAGCCCGCGCCTGAACGGCGCCGTTTGGCCAACGCTGCCGCTTGCGCAGCCATCTTCCTCGTCTGACCGGAACGCAAAGACCATGATCCCTGCCGACGTGACTTACCTGCCGGAAGCCCCGGCGCATGATGCCGAGATCGAAGCAATCAACGCAGAAGCCTTCGGGCCGGGCCGCTTCGCCCGCGCGGCCTACCGCATACGTGAGGGCGGCCCCCACGAGCGGAGCCTGTCCTTCGTCGCGCTGAATGGCGGCGTCGTCATCGCCTCCGTGCGCCTGACCCGCGTCGCGGCAGGAACGGGTCGCGCCCTGCTGCTCGGACCACTTGCGGTACGTCCGGCCTTCAAGAATCTCGGCATCGGCCGCAAGCTCGTCCGCATAGCGCTCGAAGCCGCCGAACAGGCCGGTGCACCCGCGGTCCTCTTGGTCGGCGACGAGCCCTACTACGGGCCTCTCGGCTTCAAGCGGATACCGCGCGGTCAAATCGTCATGCCCCGTCCCGTGGACCCGAACCGGCTGCTCGCCGTCGAATTGGTGCCGGACGCCGTCGCGAAGCTCGCCGGCGAGGTCTGCCACGCCGATCTCTCCAGGGTTGCGGAAGATGGGCCACGGGCCGAAACTGGCGCCACGCAGGCAAAGGCAATCGCATGAACCCCAACGGTCATACGGCAATCGTAACCGGCGGCGGCTCCGGTCTGGGCGAGGCAACCGCCCGAGCGCTTGCCGCGGCCGGCGCCCGTATCGCGATTTTCGATCTCGGCCTCGATGCCGCCGGGAAGGTGGCATCCGACATCGGCGGCATTGCGCTGCACTGCGATGTCGCCGATGCGACGAGCGTCGAAACGGCACTCGCCCAGACGATCGAGCAACTGGCCTCGCCGCGCATTTTGGTGAACTGCGCCGGCATTGCGATCGCATCGAAGACGCTCGGCCGCGACGGCCCTCACCCGCTCGATGACTTTCGCAAGGTCGTCGAGGTCAATCTGATCGGCACCTTCAACACGATCCGGCTCGTGGCAGATCGGATGATGTCGCTCGATCCGCTCGACGGTGGAGAGCGCGGCGTCGTCATCAACACGGCGTCCATCGCCGCCTATGACGGCCAGATCGGCCAGGCAGCCTATGCCTCGTCAAAGGGCGGCGTCGTCGCCATGACGCTGCCGATCGCGCGCGAATTCGCCAGGCTCGGCATCCGCGTCATGACGATTGCGCCCGGCATCTTCAGCACCGCGATGCTGCGTGGCCTGCCGCAGGAGGCGCAAGATTCGCTCGGCGCCTCGGTACCCTTCCCGTCCCGCCTCGGCGATCCCTCCGAATATGCCGCCCTTGCGCTCCACATCATCGGCAACCAGATGCTGAACGGCGAGGTCATCCGCCTCGATGGTGCGCTGCGCATGGCTCCCAGATAGCGGCGATCCGGCCTCGGCCATCCAACGTCCGGCAGACGGAACGAATTTTGGAGCAAGCGTGATCAGCGACAGCAAGGACGTCATCCGGGAGACCGACGCGCAAGCCATCCGGCTGGCGCATCGATTGATGCGCACGGCACGGTCCGGCTCGCTTGCCGTGCTCGATCCCGGCAGCGGATATCCGCTGGCAAGCCGAGTGGGCGTTGCCACCGATGCCGATGGCGCGCCGCTCATCCTCGTCTCGCAACTTTCGGCCCATACGCCGGCGATCATGGCCGACCCGCGCTGCTCGCTACTCCTCGGCCAGCTCGGCAAGGGCGACCCGCTTGCCCATCCGCGCGTGACGCTGGTCTGTCGCGCCGAACGCCTCGAGCTCGGGTCACCGGCCGACAGCCGGGCCAGGCGCCGCTATCTGAACCGCAACCCAAAGGCCGGCCTCTATATCGGGCTCGGCGATTTCGCCATCTTTCGCCTCGAACCCGAGCGAGCCAGCCTGAATGGCGGCTTCGGAAAGGCCTACCTGCTCGGCCGCGATGACCTTCTGCTTTCCGGGCCGGTGGTCGACGCGCTGGCCGAAACCGAGCAGTCTGCGCTCGACCACATGAATGCCGACCACCTCGATGCGATCGCAGCTATCGCCCGCCACCTGGCCGATGCCGCGGATGGCGACTGGCAGATGACCGGCATCGACGTCGAGGGCTTCGACATCGCAGCCGGCGACGAGGTCGCAAGGATTTTCTTCCCCGAACCCCTCTCCGAGGCTGGCGACCTGCGGCGCATACTTGTCGAACTCACGCGCAAAGCGCGCGGGCAGTAGCAATCGCTGCCGCATCCTGCATAGTCCGCCCATGCAAGCCACCCGCATCGACGACCCGACCGATCCTCGCGTCGCACCCTACCTCTCCATTCGCGAGCGCGACCTTGCCGGCCGGCATGGCCGCTTCATCGCCGAGGGCAAGGTCGTGCTGAACGTGCTGTTTTCCTCGGCGCGCTTTGCGCCGGAATCGGTGTTGGTGCTGGAAAACCGTTTGCCCGGCCTCGCTGAAACCCTCAAAAAGGCGCCGCCCGACCTCCCCGTCTATGCCGCGTCGCAAGACGTGATGGACGCTATTGCGGGGTTCCACATCCACCGCGGCATACTCGCCGTCGGCCGCAAGCTGCCGCCCGAACTGCCGGAAACTCTCGCCTCGGCATTGCCTGCGCAAGCTTTGGTGCTAGTGCTGGTCGGGCTCGCCAACCACGACAATGTCGGCGCCATCTTCCGCAACGCTGCTGCCTTCGGCGTCGACGCGATCTTTCTCGATCAGGCCTGCTGCGATCCGCTCTACCGCAAGGCGATCCGCGTTTCCGTGGGAGCTGCGCTGAAGGTGCCTTTTGCCTCCGGCACGGACGCAGCCAGCCTTGCCGACATGCTGGACAAGCTGGGGTTTGCGCAGCTTGCCTTGTCGCCGGCCGGAGCGGCCGATCTCCGCGACCTGGCGCGTCCCGAACGCCTGGCGCTGTTTCTCGGAACCGAGGGCGAGGGTCTTCCGGAAAGCCTGCTGTCGAGGCTCTGCACGGCGCGGATCGGCATGGCACCGGGCTTCGACAGCCTGAACGTCGCGGCGGCCTCGGCCATCGCGCTGCATCACTTCAGCCGGGCCTAGGGTTCCTAGTCCGCCGACGCGGCGCTCTGCAGTGCCCGCACGCGATCAGCCAGGCTGACGACCTTGGTGCCCGTGCCGTTGTCCTGGCCACCGCGCGGTGCCAGGCCGATGGCCTTTGCGATGGGCGAGTCAGGCCCTTCAAGCGTGGCCGTCAGCCTGACGACTTCCGCCGCCAGGTCATTCATCTGCTCGCGCAGATGGGCGCTGGCACGACGCTCGCCGCTCCATTCCTCGGACTTGGTGCGCTCGTGAACGGCGATGTCGACCTTGAGTTTCCGGTTCTCGCGCGTCAGCAGCTTCAGTCGCTCTTCAAGCAGATCGCGGTCGGCGGAGATCTTGGCAATCGTCTTTTCCATCTCCTTGATCCTGGCGCCCGACAACACCGTCGAGAGCTGCTGCTTCAGCGCCACCTGCTCGCCTTCGAGCTTCTGCTTGTCGGCTTGCAGGGCTGCCAGCTGGGCATTCAGCTCTTCTTCCGTAGCGGAGCCGGACTTCAGCGTCTCGCGCAGGCGGGTCATTTCCCGCTCGCGCCTGTCCAGTGTCTCCTCACGGTCGGCGATCGTCGCGAGCAGCCGCTCGATGCGGGCCTCGAGAGCGAGCGCGCGCTCCTGTTCGGTCTTCAGGGATTCGCGCGCACTCCGGCTCTCTGTCGCGATTTCCTTGTTGCGCCGGTCGATATCGCGCCGCTCGCTGCGCAGCGTTGCCATGTCGGCGGAAAGCTTTTCGATCTCGCCTTCGCGCGCCACAAGCTCGAGCTGACGGTTGGACGCCGTGAACGTCGCCTCGTCATACATCCGTCCGAGCTTCTCGATTTCCTCCGCCCGCTGTTCCAGCAGATGCTCGGCCTGCGCCAGCTGCTCGGCGAGAACCTGCAACTGGTCCTCGCGCTTGCGTAGCTCGGCCCGCACCTCTCCGGCCTGCGCCTCGAGCTTTGTCAGCGCCTCGTGCCGTTCGCTGCGCTCCGACATCAGTTGCTTGAGTTCCTCGCGGTTGCGGTTGATCTCGACGATCTGTGCCGCGGCCTTTTCCCGGAACGTCTTGAAGTTGATCTCGAGGCGGCGTGTCGCCATGGCGAATTCGGCCCGCATCCGGTCCTTGTCGGCCTGAATCTCGGACAGGGTCAGCGGAACCGACGCCTCGATGCGCTTGCGCGTCAGGAATGAAGCGCGTCGCCAAACCGCGGGAGCAACAGTCAGGGCGATAAACCCGGCAGACAGGAAGCCGAGCACAAAGAACAGGACAGACTGCATGGCTGAAGCATTTTTCCGTTTCGGGCGGTCATGACCGGCCTATGGCGATTGTGCCACGCCGCGCGGTCCGAAATCCAGTGCCATGGCGAAACGAAACGACATTCGCACAACCGGCCGACGATGCGGCCGGTCGCGTCCCGCTAGACCGTCAGAAGGGATTCCAGGTCGGCTTGTCGGTCAGCTTCAGGTAGCCGACATTGACGCCGAGCCGTGCGCCGACCCCGGTCCGCACCGGTACGAGCAGCATGTTGCCGTTCTTCAGGACGTTGAAGCCGACCCCCGCGACGACGTAGGCCGAACCGGCCACGCCGCCGAACCGGTTGTAGAGATTGGCAACGTCGTCGAGATTGTAGACGAGCATCATGGTACGCGACCCCTGCCCGCCGAAGTCCCAACCGAGCGATGGGCCCTGCCAGAAGACCTTATGGTCGCCGGCATTCTTGGTGTAGAGCGTGCCCTCCCCATAGGTCAGGCCGCCGACGATCGCACCCGAGCCCTCCTCGCCGAGAATATAGCCGTTGGGCAGGCCGTAAGAGGAAAAAATCTGTTCGATCACGCTCGCCAGTCCGCCGGAAGTCGCTCCGAAAAACCGGTGTCCGGATTCGACGATCTCTTCGGCGGTATAGGCCTGCGCCCGCGTCGGCGAGGCCGACATGGCCATGATACACGCCAGCGCAAACATCGACGCGATGAGCCGGAAGATAGTCCGGTCGTTCAGTCGGGAAAACATGCTTCCAATCTCCGTCCGGGAGCTGATTCGCCGACGCCATTACCCTGCTGCGGCTCTTGCGGCCGCTTGATTTCGAATCAATTGCCAAACTATTCGGCAATTCTTTTTCAACCATTAAACCTAGCCGCAAACATGGCGGTTCAAGGGCCGCGTCCGCTCGTGCGCAATAAATGCTGATCAGTCGCAAGGCGGGTTCTGCCATCGGCACTTTCTTGCCGCATCGCGGTACGCTGTGTACCAAAGAATCGATTGTTGGCCCTGATTCGCGGTTTGGGAGGGACGTGGACCGCGGTTTTTCGGCTCCAAGGGGATATTGCGCATGTCGGAACTTTTCACTCTCTCTGCACCGGACCTGGCCGCCCTTTTGTGCAGCCGCGTTTGCCACGACATCATTTCCCCGGTCGGAGCGATCAACAACGGGCTTGAACTTCTCGATGAAGGCGGCGCCGACGAAGACGCCATGAGCCTGATCCGACAGAGCGCGCGCAACGCATCTGCGCGGCTGCAGTTCGCGCGTATCGCCTTCGGCGCCGCCGGGTCCGCAGGCATGCAGATCGACACGGGTGACGCGGAGGCGGTGACCGCTGCCTTCCTGCGCAACGAAAAGCCGGATCTGGTCTGGAACGGAGAAAGGGCGCTGCTTCCCAAGAATCAGGTAAAGCTGCTGCTCAATCTCGTGCTCGTGGCACTGGCCGCGATTCCGCGCGGCGGCAAGATCTCGGTGACCCTGGAGAACGTTCACACGCAGCCGAAGTTCACGCTGTCTTCGAGCGGACCGATGCTGCGCGTACCCCCGAAATTCCTGGAACTGCACTCGGGACGCAAGCCGGAGGAGCCCATCGACGCTCATGCCGTGCAGCCCTACTACACGCTTCTTCTCGCGCATGAGGCCGGCATGACAGTGTCCATTCATGCAAGCGCCGACGAGGTCGTGCTGACCGCCGCATAACACCGGTGCCAAGCTCCAGTATTGCGGATTAGCCAGTACTAGCCACTACTGGAAAACGACCTACTGCGGCAAGTTTCCAAAAATTTTACCTTACCGATTCTATGGTTATTCATACAGACGGGCTACGGTCCGTCCGAGGGCACCCGACGCCTCCGGCTCGGGCGCGTGGGACGATAAGGGACCGGACTATGAAGCGTTGCATGTTCGTCGATGACTCTGCGGTGATCCGCAAGGTCGCGAAGCGGATCCTGGGCGGTCCGGACCTGCAGATCATCGAGGCCGCCACCGGCTTCGACGCCATCGCAATGTGCGCGAGCGACATGCCCGAGATCATCGTCGTTGACGGCGCCCTTCCCGACATGTCGGCCGTCGAATTCATCCGTCGCATCCGGGCGATCCAGGCGCCTGTCAAACCGCAGATCGCCATCTGCCTCACCGAGGTGGATATCGGCGCGATCATGCGCGCCAAGCGCGCCGGCGCCCAAGGCTACCTGCTGAAGCCGTTCAATCGGCCGCAATTGCTCGATCGTTTCAAACTTCTACAGAACGCTGCCTGACTGCAGGCCGGTAGCCGACGCTCGGGATCCCGAAACATCAGGGTCTCCGCGCCTTCTCATCACCCGAACCATCGCAGAATGCGAAAAACCCGGCCGGAGCCGGGCTTTCGAACTTGAAATGGTCGGGAAATCTCAGGCGCTGACGCGAATGTCTTCCGGCTCGCGCAGCACGTAGCCGCGTCCCCACACCGTCTCGATGTAGTTCTGGCCGCCCGAAGCCGCGTCGAGCTTCTTGCGCAGCTTGCAGATGAACACGTCGATGATCTTGAGTTCCGGCTCGTCCATTCCGCCATAGAGATGGTTGAGGAACATTTCCTTGGTAAGCGTGGTGCCCTTCCGCAGCGAGAGGAGCTCCAGCATCTGGTACTCCTTGCCGGTAAGATGCACGCGCTGCCCGCCGACCTCGACCGTCTTGGCGTCGAGATTGACGATCAGGTCGCCCGTCGTGATGACCGACTGCGCGTGTCCCTTCGAACGGCGAACGATGGCGTGGATGCGGGCGACGAGCTCGTCCTTGTGGAACGGCTTGGTCATGTAGTCGTCGGCGCCGAAGCCGAGGCCCCGCACCTTGTCTTCGATGCCGGCCATGCCGGAAAGAATGAGAATCGGCGTCTTCACCTTCGAAAGACGCAGTGTCCGCAAGACCTCGTAACCCGACATGTCGGGGAGGTTCAGATCGAGGAGAATAATGTCGTAGTCGTAGAGCTTTCCCAGATCGACGCCTTCTTCGCCCAGGTCGGTCGTATAGACATTGAAACTTTCTGACTTCAGCATCAGCTCGATGCTTTGTGCGGTTGCACTGTCATCTTCTATCAGCAGAACGCGCATTGTATTCCCCTTGTGCTGCCTCGGACCGATTTTGCTCGCCGTCCGGTACCGGGGCAGTGTGTGCCTGCTAGCGAGGCTGCCATCGAATGGTTAACAAAACCTAATTTACTGCAGCAAGCGATAACAGATTTTTTAACCTGAGCATATACCCTATTGAATCTAAAGCGGAATCATTCCGCCCGTCTGTTAACGTGCAACATGAACAACCCGAAACAACCCGCTCGGCCTACAATCTGCACATCACCCGGGATTTTTACCCCGCCTTAAGTCCTGACACGTATGATTAACAATGCGCGTAAACGAATGGTTACCGAGGGCAAAAATTCTTAGGAGTCTGTTTCCTATGATGCCGCCGGTCCCCGGTCGCCGCGCCCGTATGTTTTGTGTGAGTGTCTGCGTATCCGGGAGTTTCAGATGATGAAAACGCGTGAGAACCTGGTTCGGCTGAAGCAGTTTCAGGTGAACGACAAGCGCAGACAGCTTCTGCAGCTGGACATGATGATTGCCGAGTTCGAGAGAATGGCCGGCGAACTGGAGGTCCAGATCCTCGCGGAGGAAAAGAAAGCCGGCATCACCGACATCAACCATTTCGCCTATCCGACCTTCGCCAAGGCAGCGCGCTTGCGCCGCGACAATCTCAAGAATTCGCAGCACGACCTGCTGCAGCAGAGGAACACCGCCGAATCATTACTCGCCGAAGCTGAAGCGGAGCTTTCCAAGGCGGAAATGCTTGAATCGCGGGACGCCAAGAACCGCGACAATGATGGCGGCATGCGCAACGCCATGATCGGCTGAGTCCGAGGGATCCTCGAGGGTCCACTTTCCCCGTTCCCATTGATCGGCTAAGGCTCGGCGATGCGCCTTGCTTTCCCGCTTGTCCTGTTTTCCGCGACGTTCAGCCTTGCGCTCGGCATTGTCCTGCCGCTGATCCGCGTCGACCGGCTCTTCCTGTTTTCGGATGAACCTTCCCTGGTCGATATGATCGCCGGCCTGTGGTCGGAGGGCGACTGGATGCTGGCCTGCGTGATCGGCCTTTTCTCTGTGGTGTTTCCCTGCACCAAGCTCGGCCTGCTGCACATCGCCGCCTATGGCGGTCAAGGCTCGGGGTTTCAGGTTCCGGGCTGGATTCGCGCGATGGCGAACTGGTCGATGCTCGATGTGGTGCTTGTGGCGCTGGTGATCTTCGCCGCCAAGACCAGCGGTCTGGCGACTGCCTACACGATGCCGGGATTGTGGTTCTTCGCCGCGTCCGCCGTGCTTACGGCAGCCGCATCGCAAATGGCCAGGCGGTAGCGCCCGATATCAACCGAAGCTTGATCCCGAGCCGATCGTTTCGGGATCAGTGGCGATATTGCTGGATACGCGTGGTGCGCAGGCCGGCAAGCCCGTATTCGTCGATCGACGCCTGCCAGGAGAGAAACTCTTCCGTCGTCAGCTTGTAGCGCTGGCAGGCCTCTTCGAGGCTCAGCAATCCGCCGCGAACAGCAGCCACGACTTCAGCCTTGCGCCGGATAACCCAGCGCCTCGTATTGGTCGGCGGCAAATCCGCAATCGTCAGCGGGCTGCCGTCTGGCCCAATCACATATTTGACGCGAGGTCTAATCAGATCGGTCATCGTACTCTCTACACAACCACAAAACTCTAAGACGCAATCACCGTCACATTAGCGCCACAGCTTTAAAAATTGCCTAAGCGTTCCCTAATGGATAAGTAACGATCCTGAATCACCCGTTAGGAAATTGGGTCGCACTTTAAGTGCCTCGCGATAAGCGTGGATTCGGGGCGCGACTGGCATCGCCCCGGCGCTTGCCCTATATTGCGGCGACTGGCATCGAGCCACGAAACAACGCGGAACGCCAAGCAGATGAACAGCTTAGATCTACCCGGAAGGCCGGAGGACACGCGCGTCGTCGTCGCCATGTCAGGGGGTGTCGACTCGTCCGTGGTTGCCGGGCTGCTGAAGCGCGAAGGCTACGACGTCGTCGGCATGACGCTGCAGCTCTACGACCACGGCGCCGCCACCCACCGCAGCGGCTCCTGCTGCGCCGGACGTGACATCGCCGATGCCAGGCGGGTCGCCGAGACGCTCGGCATCCCGCATTACGTGCTGAATTACGAGGAACGCTTTCGCAAGGCAGTCATCGATCCCTTTGCCGAGAGCTACGTGTCCGGCGAGACGCCGATCCCCTGCGTATCCTGCAACCAGACGGTCAAGTTTGCCGACCTTCTCGCCACGGCCCGCGAACTCGGCGCCGCGGCGCTTGCCACCGGCCACTACATCCGCTCCCGCGCCAATGGCCAGCACCGGGCGCTCTACCGCCCGGTCGACGCCGACCGCGACCAGAGCTACTTCCTGTTCGCGACGACACAGGATCAGGTCGACTATCTGCGCTTCCCGCTCGGCGGCATGCCCAAGCACGAAGTCCGCAAGGCAGCCGAGGAAATGGGCCTTTCCGTCGCCGACAAGGCCGACAGCCAGGACATCTGCTTTGTCCCGCAGGGCAAGTATTCCGACATCATCGCCAGGCTGCGGCCGGCGGCGGCCACCCCGGGCGACATCGTGCATATCGACGGCCGCACGCTTGGCCGCCACGACGGCATTCTGCGCTATACGGTCGGCCAGCGGCGCGGCATCGGCGTTTCGGCCAGCGAGCCGCTCTACGTCGTGCATCTCGACGCCGAGCGTGCGCGCGTGATTGTCGGCCCGCGCGAGGCGCTGGAGACCCGCAAGGTGTTCCTGCGCAACGTGAACTGGCTCGGCGACACGGATCTCGCCGACATTCCACCGGCCGGTCTGGAGCTAGCAGCCCGGGTGCGATCGACGCGCCAGCCGAGGCCCGTGGTGCTGCTTCACGAAGCCGGCAGGACATGGGTCGAGCTCAGCGAGGGCGAGTCGGGCATCGCCCCCGGACAGGCCTGCGTGCTCTATGCCGATGACGGCGATGACGCGCGCGTTCTCGGCGGCGGCTTCATCGAGCGTTCCGAACGCGGCAAGGACGCCGAGGCAAAGCTGTCGCGGCTGGCTGCCCAGCCGGCAGGCGTTCCGGCCGAATAGCCGACCTTCCCGGCAGTATATTGCGCATTTCAATGATCGCGAGGCGGCCCGGCTTGCCCGGCCGCGGTCAGGAATGGCCGACCGTACCGGCCGTCAGGATGCGCAGGACCGCAACCGCCTCTTCCCCGCTGGTGCGCGGCGCAGATCGCGTCTTCATGCTGGACAGGAAGTGTTCCAGTTCGCGCGTCAGCGGCATGCCCTGCTCTACCTCTACATAGGACGGCTCGTTGTTGGTGAAGGCCCACTGGCCGCTATCCTGCCACACCGCATGGCGGTAGACGGCGAGCTTCTTCTCCCAGGGTTCGACATCGTCGAACACCGCCATCGACTTGGTGCCCACCACCGTCAGGCGCCGCTCCCGATAGGGGTTAAGCCGCGAGGTGAAGAGATGGCTGCGCATGCCGTTCGGAAAGCGCATGTGCAGATGCGCGAAGTCGGAAAGGTGGTCAAGCAGCGCCGCCCCCTCGCCGCGCACCTCGATCGGTTCGCAGCCGGTGATGGCAAGGATCATCGACAGGTCGTGCGGCGCCAGATCCCATAGAGCGTCGTTCTCGGTGTGGAACTTGCCGAGTCCGAGCCTGTGCGAGTGGATGTACTTCACCTCGCCGAGTTCACCGGCGTCGATCAGTTCCTTCAGCCGCTCGAAGGCCGGATGGAAACGCAGCACGTGGCCGACCATAAAGACGCGTTTGTTGGCGTTCGCCACGGCAACGGCCCGTTCGCCATCGGCTACCGTTAGCGCGATCGGCTTTTCGACCAGCACGTCCTTGCCCGCCTCGACCGCACGGATCGCCAGCGCGGCGTGAAACTGCGGCGGCAGGGCAAGCACGATGCCGTCGACATCGTCGCGGGTGAAGAGCTCGTCCGGGCTGATGGCGAGGCAGTTCTGTTCGCTGGCAAAGCCTTCCGCGCGCGCGCCATTGGCGTCCGAGACGGCATGCAGCGCGCCGAGTGCCTTCAGTGTGCGGATATGGTTGGAGCCCCAGTACCCGCATCCAAGGACTGCAATACGCGGTTTCATCAATTGCCAACTCAGGATTATGCTGCGGACACATAAAGGGCCGGAGCGGCTAACTCAAGCCCGCCGCCGCCTCACGGCGCCGGGCCGGTCGATATGCCGCGCAAATGATGGCCAGTGCCGCCCATGCAATGCTTGACAGGCTTGTCACTCCAACACTATATCCGCCCGACCTTGGCGAACGCTCCGACACATCCCTTCAGCCGAAGGGAACGGTTTCGGGTCTTCCGCCGCCCTGGCGGGGTAGCTCAGTTGGTTAGAGCACGGGAATCATAATCCTGGGGTCGGGGGTTCAAGTCCCTCTCCCGCTACCATCTCGACCGACACGATTCGTGTTGTCGAGCCTGACCGGAACGATCTCCTGCCAATATTTCCTGTGACCGACCCGCTTCGGACGGGTATCGCCTGGCAGACATCGAGCACAGCTTGACTTCGGCGATGGGGCATCCCACGTTGTCGGCATGTCGACGCATCGGTTCACTCTTTCGCTTGAACGGACGTGCCCCATCGCGGGCACCTAGCCCCCGGCCCGGTCGCGTCGCGCCCAGGCCGCGGGGCATAGAGGCCTGCACAAGCTGCCACTGACGCAGCCAGGCTCGAATTGCGACAACCAATCCAGACAAGATCATCCAACCGTTGGTGCATGCCGCGCCGGCAGTTGCGAACTGCAGAAGAGATTCGAACATGTCCACCACAATGGGCAGCCGCAAGCCTGCCATCACGATGACCCGTACCGACCACGAGAAGCTGTACCGGCTGGCTGAGACCCATGCCGTCAGGGATCCCGCAACCGCGAACGAACTGCTCGCAGAACTGGACCGCGCACGCGTGGTCGAAGACACACGCATGGCGGCCGACGTCGTCCGCATGGGGTCCACGCTGCGTTTCACCACGGAAGGAGGCGAAAGCCGAACCGTCACCCTCGTATTCCCCGGAGACGCCGATATCGCCAAGGGACGGGTTTCGATTCTCACCCCCATCGGTGCGGCTCTTGTCGGCCTGTCTGTATCGCAATCCATCAACTGGATTGCGCGCGACGGCCGCAAGCACCGGTTGACGGTCGAAAGCGTCGATCCTGTCGGGTCTGTCATGGCGGAGCAGCCTGGCCCAGAGCTGCGGACGGCATGACCATACCGATGCCGCTTGGCCGCCTCTCAATCTACGGAGGGTGTCTCATCGCAGGATCGTAGCCCCCTGTGCCGCACGCGTGCGGCCAGGGGTTCTCCACCACGTCCCGATTTACCGCTCCCAGCCAGGAGCATGGAGAACTACGATGTCGAAAGAAACCTGCATCCTCACCACCAAGGACTTCACAATCGTCGAGGTCATGCGCGACCGCTGCCTCGGCCAGGACGATCCGCTGGCGCCGATACTCGCGCGAAAGATACAATCCGCGATCGTCATGTTCCGCGACGACGTTCCGGACAATGTCGCGACAATGAGCAGCCGCGTCACGTTCAGCGTGAACGGGCGCGATCCCGATACGCGCATCATCTCGCACGACCGGATGGCGTCTCCGATCGGGATGTTCCTGCCCGTCACGACGTTGCGCGGGCTGGCGCTTCTCGGCCTGGCCGAGGGCGACCATTTCATGTTTACGAACAGCGACGGCAGCGACGAGCGTATCCTGCTCGAGAAAGTCCACTACCAACCGGAAGCCGCGAGACGCGAGAAGGATGCCTTGGCGAAACACTTGATAACACCGGCCCGAAGCAGGCCTTCGCTGAGGTTGATCCGCGGCGCACTCCACGACTGCGCTCCACTCGCCTCCGACGGGCCTGACGACCCCGGCCCTTCGGCCGCGTGACGGCTTAAGCGTTTGACCTGGCAAAGCACCCTGGATCGAACCGGGTGTCCTGGCGACGCCTGAGATCAGTACGGCTTTTCCAGTTCGCAGGTCGAGCCAGGGTCGGAGCAGCGTTTTCCAAAGCCACTACCGCCGCCAGTGGACTCGCATCCGGTCAGAGCCACGGCGATGCCTGCGATTATCAGGACAGTCCGAACTATATGGTGCATGTTGGGTTTACTCCGTCGACAATGGCCTTAATCGGCATTCTCGATGTTGGTTCCCAGCTGCGGAGAGATTAGCGCGCGCGATCGGCGCGCGTAGATGGATAGGTAGAGCATCACCTAACTGTTGCCGGCTCAGGCGTGGTCGGCTGGATCACTCGACATTTTCTATGAGGGGCTCCGGATCGCAGTCAGGTCCTTCACACTCCAGGACCGGATTCTCTTCCGGAGGAAGACAGTTCTGCCCCTGGCAATGGACCGCCGGCTGCTCGGGCACATCATCTTCAGTGTCGTGATCCGGGACGTAGACAGGCGGCACCGGGCCGTTGTCTTCGGCTGCCGCGGCCAGCGGCCACGACAGTGTAAGGGCGGCGCATAGTGCCAGTGTTTGATGCCACTTCATGCCAGGCTCCAGACCCGCCCGCTTGGGCGGCCGTCGAGATCAAACTTTGCGACGCCACGTCCAAAGGCCGCGTTAACAGAATGCCGTCAATTCGAGCTTCGATCGTGCCGTTCCATGGCTGCCCATCGTCACTCGGCCACCTGGTCCGAGCCGATGTTTCATGGCAGGCCGAGAACGGCACGGGCAGTTCTCAGCCGCGGGCGCACACCCGTACGCGACGCACTGCTACAGCCCGCTTGCACCTTTAACTGGAGCGCGACGTCTTGCGAGCGGTCGCTGCGAGTAACCGCAGCCAGCGATCCTGTCGCCAGTAAGTCAAACGGACCCGCTCACCCCAGGAGCAGCGTCTTGTAAGTATCGCGCAGAACGTTTTTCTGCACTTTTCCCATCGTATTGCGGGGCAGGTCATCGATGACGACCACGCGCTTCGGCTGCTTGAAGCGGGCAATCTTCGGCTTGATCCGCTCCAGGATAACCGCTTCGTCCAGCGCGGCCCCTGCCTTTGGCACCAGCACGGCCACGACACCCTCGCCGAAATCGGCATGCGGCACACCGATGACGGCGGACTCCAGCACGCCCTCCTCCTCGTCCAGCAGCAGTTCCAGTTCCTTAGGATAGATGTTGTAGCCGCCGGAGATGATCAGGTCCTTCGAGCGGCCGACGATCTGCACATAGCCGTCGGCGTCGATAACGCCGACGTCGCCGGTGATGAAGAAGCCGTCGTCGCGGAACTCTTCCTTGGTCTTTTCCGGCATCTCCCAGTAGCCGGAAAAGACGTTGGGACCTTTGACCTCGATGATGCCGATCTCGCCCTGCGCCAGGGGTCTGCCGCTCTCCGCATCGACAATGCGCAGTTCGACCCCAGGCAGCGGGAAGCCGACAGTCCCGGCCCGGCGCTCGCCCTCATAGGGATTCGACGTGTTCATGTTGGTTTCGGTCATGCCATAGCGCTCAAGGATGCGGTGGCCTGTGCGGTCCTCGAACTGCACATGGGTTTCGGCGAGCAGCGGCGCGCTGCCGGAGACGAACAGCCGCATGTGGCGCACCAGGTCGCCGGTAAAGCCGGGATCGTCGAGCAGCCGTGTATAGAAGGTCGGCACGCCCATCATGCTGGTCGCATCGGGGATATTGGCAATGACCGCTTCGGTGCTGAAGCCGGGCAGGAAGATCAGCGACGCGCCGGCGCACAATGTGACGTTGGTGGCCACGAACAGGCCGTGGGTGTGGAAGATCGGCAGCGCGTGCAGCAACACGTCATCGGCAGTGAACCGCCAGACGTCGACCAGCGTCTCGGCGTTGGACAGGAGGTTGGCGTGGCTCAGCATCGCGCCCTTCGAGCGCCCGGTGGTGCCGGACGTGTAGAGGATGGCGGCGAGGTCATCGGCTGATCGGGGGACCGTATCGAAACCGGTCGGCGCCGCAAGTCCGGCGTCGTTGAGCGAACCGGCGCTGGTTTCGTGGTTCTGCCAGACGCCCATGGTCTCGAGCCCGATGCCGAGCCCGGCCGTCAACGCCTCGTAGTCGGCGCGCTTTTTTGGGTCGCAGACAAAGATGCGCGGTGTCGCATTACCGAGGAAATATTCGATCTCCGCCGGCGTGTACCCGGTGTTGAGCGGCAGGAACACCGCGCCTGCGCGAACCACGGCGAGATAAAGCATGATCGCCTCGATGGATTTCGGCACCTGCACGGCGACCCTGTCGCCGGGTTCGACCCCCAGCTCGACCAGCACATTGGCGAAGCGCCCCGAGACGTCCTCGACATCGCCATAGGTGTAGCGGCGACCGTCATCCGGCAGAGTTGCAAACAGGGCCTTCCGGGCCGCCGGGCTCGAGAGCTTGTCGGAGAGCAATCCGTCAAACAGGTGGTTACGTGCCATTTATCGCTATCCTGCCGCTGCTGTTCGGGGCCGCTGCGTCGGCCAGAGTCTTGACGCCCCTCGACGTGAAGACCGTATGGTTTTCGGCGAACCCTTCGTGGAACTGGCCGATCTTCCTGAGATCGTAAAGATAGTTGACCATCAGGCCGCAGGATTGCCGCACGCCGTTGATCGACATGTCGGCGCCGGCATGGATGTCGTGTACCATCGCGCCGTTGTTGAGATGGAACCGCGCCACAGGATCCCGCGGCATGCCGTGGCGGTCCTTCTCGTTGATCAGGTAATGGGCAGCCTGCCGGCGCAGCCACTGCGCCTGTTCATCGAGGCCGCCGGCCGCACCCGATTCCATTGCTGCTTCGATTTGCTCTGCCGAAACCGGCGCATTGGGCATTTTCGCGCGCTCCTGATGCAGCCAGCGATTGAAGCCGGGAATGGGCGACAGCGTCACGAAGGTATTGATCGACTTCACCTCGGTACGCAGATCCTCGACAACCTGCTTGATCAGCGAGTTGCCAAACGACACGCCGCGCAGACCTGCCTGGCAGTTCGAGATCGAATAGAACACCGCCGTGTCCGCACTCTCCGGGTCAAGCACCCTGCGGCTGTCGGACAGAATGGCCTGCACCGAATTCGGCACGCCCTTGACCAGCGCCACCTCGACGAAGATCAGCGGATCGTCGGGCATGACGGGATGGAAGAAGGCATAGCAGCGCCGGTCGGCAGGCTCGACACGGCGACGCAGATCGTCCCAGTCGTCGATGGCGTGAACGGCCTCGTACTTGATGATCTTCTCGAGGATGTTGGCGGGGCTCTGCCAGTTGATACGCCGCGGCACCAGGAAGCCGCGGTTGAACCACGAGCCGAACAGGTGCTGGAAATCGAGGTCGGTGCGACCGAAGGACGGATTGTCCTTCAACAGCAGCAGCAGTTTCGCCCGCATGTTCACCAGTTCGCCGGTGGCGCCGGGCACTCGGTTGATGCGGCGCAGCAGTTCCTGGCGTTTTGGCTCGGCAGCGGCAAGCAGGCTGGCGAGATTTTCCGGTGTCCTGTCGGACTGATAGGCAATGGAGAGTTGCTGCAGGCGGTCGGCGTCGATGTCCATCCGCTCGGTCAGGTAGTCGAAGAACTCGATCTCGCCCTGTGGCGTCAGTTCGGCGAAGCTCGACAGGATCTGCTGGCCCATATTGTGGGATGCGCCCTCGCTGGAGCTGGCGATCAGATCCTCGCACAGCGCGGTGATCGAGCGCCCGTCGCCCTTGACACGGGCCAGATGCGGTCGGTCGAACAGGGTCGACAGAAGGTCATAGAAGAAGCCGGAGCGGTTCACAGCGCCCCTCCCATGACGAGCGTTGGCAGGAAGGTGGCGATCTGCGGAAAGATGCACAAAAGCACGATGGCGAGGACCATGCATCCGACATAGGGCAAGGACCCGCGCAGTATCGTGCCCAGCGAGATGTCGGGCGCGATCGAGTTGATGACGTAGAGATTGAGGCCGACTGGCGGCGTGATCAGCCCGATCTCCATGTTGATGGTCAGGATGACGGCGAACCAGTAGGGATCGAAGCCGGCATTGGTGATGATCGGCAGCAGGATCGGAGCCGTCATCAGGATCACCGCCACCGGCGGCAGGAAAAAGCCGGCGATCAGCAGGAACAGGTTGATGATGCCCATCAGCACCCAGCGGTTGACGTCCAGATCGGAGATCCAGCCGGCGATGCTCTGGGTGACGAATGTCGAAGACAGGGTGAAGGCAAACAGCTCGGACGCTGCGATGATCATCATGATCATCACCGATTCCCGGGTCGAATCCCGGAACATCGAAATGAACGGGCCGGCCGAAAACATCCTGTAGACCACGACGACCAGCACCAGGCAAAACAGCGCGCCGACGCCTGCCGCCTCCGACGGCGTGGCGACGCCGCCGTAGAGGACGAACAATATGCCCGCGATGATCGCCAGGAACGGGAGCACGCGTGGCAGGATCTCGAGCTTTTGCCGCAGCGAATAATGCTGCGAGACATCCGACAGCGTCAGCCCCTTGCGCCAGCAGGAATAGACCGTCCACAGCATGAAGATTGCCGTCAGCATAAGGCCGGGAAGCACGCCGGCGAGAAACAGCCGCCCGATCGAGGTTTCCGTCGAGATGCCGTAGACGATCATGGTCAGCGAGGGCGGGATGAGGATGCCGAGCGTGCCGCCGGCGGCGATCGAGCCTGCCGAGATTTCGTCCGGATAGCCGCGCTTGCGCATTTCCGGAATGCCCATCTTGCCGATCGCTGCACAGGTGGCGGGCGACGATCCGGACAATGCCGCAAACAGCGAACAGGCGCCGAGATTGGACAGCACCAGGCCGCCGGGAACCCGATTCAGCCAGCGGTCGAGCGCTTCGTAGAGGTCCTTGCCGGCCGGGCTGTTGGCCACGGCCGATCCCATCAGGATGAACATCGGGATCGCCACCAGGGTGAACGAGTTGAGGCCGGAGAAGAATGTCTCGCCGAGAATGTCTAGCGAGCGGAAGCCGTCGATCAGCAGCAACGTGCCGATCGAGACTGCGCCGAGCGCGAAGGCGATGGGCATGCCGATGGCGAAAAGCGCGATCAGCACGACCATGATGAGAAGGCCGATTTCCAGAGGATTCATGCGGGCTGCACCTCGATGCCGGACCAGCTCTTGTAGATCTCGGCGATGTATTGGAGGCAGAGGATGGCGACGCCGAGCGGCAGCGGCAGCAGCGGAATCCACAGCGGCAGGGCCCACACCGTATCGGTGGTCCAGCCCCCCGACAGCGCTTCGTGGAAATGATGCCAGCCCGACCAGCCCAGCAGCGCGCAGAACATCAGGCTCAGTACCGCGGCAATGACGTCGAGCACCCGCTTGCCGAGGCCGCCGATCATCATGGGCAACAGATCGACCGAGACATGCCCCTTGAGCAGCAGCACATAGGGTGCCCCGATAAAGGTGGAGGCGATCATCGCATAGACGACGAATTCGGTCTGCCAGGCGGTGGAGGCGCCGAGGACATAGCGCATGAATACCATCTGCGAGACCACCAGTGTGGAGGCCGCAATCAGGAGCATGGAAGCCACGCCGCAAAGCCGCGACAGCGCCTCGACGATTGAGACATAGCGATTCATTCCGGGGATACCTCGGATGCGATGGACCGGGAGAAGTGAAAACGGGGGAGCCGGCTCCCCCGTCAGTCGGCTCACTCGACGGCAAGCGCCTTGTCGATCAGGTCCTGCCCGCCATCAACCTTTTCGGCGAACTCCTTGTAGGCAGTCTCCTTGGCGATCGCCAGCCAGGCGTCGTAGTCGTCCTTCGACATCGAGACGACTTCCACGCCGGCCCCCTTGAAGGCCTCGACCATCTGATCGTCGAGGCCCGCTGCCTCCTTGTCGAAATACTCTTCGGCCTTCTTGCCGGCTGCCATCACGGCGGCCTGCTGTTCGGGCGTCAGCCGGTCGTAGGTTTCCTTAGAAATGAGCATTGGCTCATACATGAACCAGAGCGAGTTCTCGCCGGGCTCCGTCAGGCACTTGACCTGCTCGTAGAGGCGGTAGGAGACGAACGATCCCGACGACGTGTTGGTGGCATCGAGGACACCGGTCTGCATGCCGGTATAGATTTCCGACGAGGCCATCGACGAGATCGAGGCGCCGGCGCCGACCAGCATCTGCTCGAAGGCGGGACCGGCAGCGCGCGTCACCTGGCCCTTGATGCTGTCGGGCGACGTGATGCAGTTCTTCTTCGAGGCGAAGGCCCCGCCGAGCCAGGCATCGGCGATGACGATCGCGCCATTGTCTTCGATGAGCTTCTTGATGTCGGCCATGAAGGGCGACTCGTTGAGCCGCTTGGCGCGGTCATGGTTGCGCACCAGGCCCGGCATCAGGGTAGCCGAAAACTGCGGCACGCGGCCCGACGCGTAATCGAGCGGGAACGAGGTAATGTCGAGCTGGCCCTTGGTCAGCGCGCCCCACTGTTCCTTGGCCTTGTAGAGCGACTGGCCCGGATAGACCTGGACATCGAGCCCGACATCCGCCGCCGCCAGTTCCTTGGCGAACAGCTGGACCATTTCGTCGCGCGCGTCGCCCTTGCCGCCCGGAAACTGGTGTGACGCTTTCAGCGTTTCGGCTTGCGCGGAAGCCGTCAATGCGATGGATGCGGCCAGCATGCCCACAAGCGCGGATAGTCCTAGTTTCATGGTTTCCTCCCAGGAGATTGTGATCGCAGGGACCTCCTCCGGTCCTGACAACCCTTTCACGGGACCATGTTCTGGATGCAAAGTCAAATGTCTTGTATACAAGAAGAAGAACTTTGCATTTCAGCGCGGATTGGCGATGATGGGGTCATGGGCACACGCATTGCAGATTCAGTTCGCGAACGCATCGAGCAGATGATCGTCACCGGCGAGTTCGCCGACGGCGAACGTCTGGACGAGGTCAAGCTTGCCGAGCAGTTCGGTGTTTCGCGCACGCCGTTGCGCGAGGCCTTCCAGGCGCTGGCCGCCTCCGGACTGCTGGCGCTCGAGGCCCGGCGCGGCGCCTTCATCCGTCATCCCGGTTTCGTCGAGCTTGTCGAGATGTTCGAGGTCATGGCCGAGATCGAGGCGATGTGCGGCTTCCGGGCCGCGAGGCACGTCACCAGCCAGCAGATCGCGGACATCGACCTGACCTTGGAGGCCTGCGAGAGCGCTATCCGGCAAGGCGATTCCGACGAATATTATCGCGAGAATGAAAAGTTCCACCATCTGATCTACGAAGCGAGCGGCAACCGCTTCCTGGCGCGCGAGGCCGCCCGACTTCACAAGCGGCTGAAGCCCTACCGGCGCATGCAGCTGCGCGTCACCGGCCGCATGCCGCAATCGATGAAGGAACACAGGACGATCTTTGCCGCGCTGCAGCGATCCGATTCCAAGGCCGCCGCCACCGCATTACGCCAGCATGTGGCCATCCAGGGCGAGAAATTCAGCGACCTGATGGCGAGCTTCCAGCAACTCGTCCCGGGGAAAGCGAGATGAGTGGCCGTGAGGATGGTCTGGGGTGTGGCGCGCGGCGCGCGCCGTGACGCTGCTCAACGAGCGGGCTGAAGGACGGCGAGGCGGCGTGCCGCGGCGGCGGCAGCGCTTTTCGCGGCAGGCTCCCGGCTGGCGGCCATCCCGAACAATGTCGGCAGACGCTTGCCCGGCAACGTCTGGAGCGTTGGG
>CAMYMG010000039.1 GCA_947259295.1 uncultured Rhizobiaceae bacterium | reverse complement strand
GCGCCGGCCGGACCCCCAATAGGCGCGGCGTGAACGGACCATTCAGTTGCCGTTCAGCTTGCTTGACCTATACACTCTCACCAAGGGCGAGAATGCCCATCCTGAAATAGAGGCGGTGGCAACACCGGTGCAGATATGTTGAGGTCAATCGTCG
Source organism: uncultured Rhizobiaceae bacterium (assembly GCA_947259295.1). Classification (GTDB taxonomy): domain Bacteria; phylum Pseudomonadota; class Alphaproteobacteria; order Rhizobiales; family Rhizobiaceae; genus CAMYMG01. The sequence continues at coordinate 18,119 of CAMYMG010000039.1, read as the reverse complement.
TTACAGCCGCTCTTCTGGCGGCCGTCGGGTCTGCCGGGGCAGCCAGCGCGGTCAATCGGGACAGCGAACCGCGCACCCTGATCGTCACCGAGGGCGGCAGCAAGACCGAACTGGCGCTTGCGGCAGGCGAAACGGTCGATTTCTGCCCGAATGGCTGCTTCGTCACAATGCCCAATGGCGACCTCGAGGCGCTGAGCGGCGGCGAGACTGTCGAGATTATTGGCGGCGTCGGCCGCGTCAAGTAAGTATCCTCAACCAGACATCGCAAAGGGCCGGACGGATTGTCCGGCCCTTTTTCGTATTGCGCCGCATGGTGGTCGCGCGGTTTTCGGGCAATGTCGCAAACAGGCTGCAATTGCCGCGCGGCTCAGCCATATAGTCGGCCGAAATCACCATCGCGGAGCATCGTTCAATGGCAGAGTTTCCGGCACGGGCGAAGGTCGTCATCATCGGGCTCGGCGGCATCGTGGGTGCATCGGTCGCCCACCACCTGATCGAGCGCGGCTGGGACGACATCGTCGGCATCGACAAGTCCGGCATCCCGACCGATATCGGCTCGACGGCGCATGCCTCCGACTTCTGCTACACGACCAGCCACGACTTCCTGTCGTGCTGGACGACGCTCTACTCGATCGATTTCTACGAAAAGATGGGCCACTACGCCCGCGTCGGCGGCCTCGAGGTGGCGCGCGTCGGCGACGATGCCCGCATGGACGAGATCAAGCGCAAGATCGCCTCGGCCAAGGCCTTCGGCACGCGCGCCCGGCTGATCGAACCTGCCGAGATCAAGGAAAAATTCCCGCTGATCGAGGAGGACATGGTGCAGGGCGGCCTGTGGGATCCCGACGCCGGCCTCGTCATCCCGCGCAGCCAGACGGTGGCCGGCAAGCTGGTCGACCAGGCGGAAGCCGCCGGCAAGCTGAAAGCCTTCGCCAACACGCCGGCGAAGTCGCTCATCATCGAGAACGGTCGCATCAAGGGCGTGGTGACCGACCGCGGCACGATCGAGGCGAAATACGTTGTCGTCTGCGCCGGCATCTGGGGGCGGCTCATCGCCGAGATGGCGGGCGAGGACCTGCCGGTGATGCCGATCGACCATCCGCTGACCTTCTTCGGCCCCTACACGGAGTTTGCCGGCACCGGCAAGGAGATCGGCTGGCCGTTGCTGCGCGACCAGGGCAACTCCGCCTATATGCGCGACACCGGCGACCCGAAGACGGCCGAGGGCGGCCAGATCGAATGGGGTTACTACGAGGAGACCAACCCTCGGCTCTGCCACCCGCGCGAAATCCTGGAAAAGCATGAGTCGCGGCTGTCGCCGTCGCAGCGCGACCTCGACATGGAACAGATCCTGGCGCCGCTGGAGCGCGCCATGGAACTGACGCCGATTCTGGGCGAGCTCGGCTACAATGAGAGCCATTCCTTCAACGGCCTGCTGCAGGTGACTACCGATGGCGGACCCTCGATGGGCGAGAGCCAGAAGGTGAGGGGGCTGTGGTACGCCGTCGCCGTCTGGGTGAAGGACGGTCCGGGCATGGGCAAGCTCATTGCCGACTGGATGACCGACGGGCGCACCGAGGTCGACCACCACGCGCTCGACTATGCGCGCTTCTACCCGCACCAGACCGAAGAGCAATTCATCCACGACCGCTGCACCGAAACGGCGATGAAGGTCTACAATCCGGCGGTGCATCCGCGCGAGCCCTTCTCTAAGGGACGCAACATCCGCCGCTCGCCCTTCTACGAGCGCGAGAAGGAACTCGGCGGCTATTTCATGGAACTCGGCGGCTGGGAGCGTGCGCATGGCTATGCCGCCAACGAGCATCTGCTGGACAAATATGGCGACCGCGTGCCGGTGCGCGCGAACGAATGGGACAACCGGCATTTCTGGCGGGTTTCCAATGCCGAACATCTGGCGATGAGCGAGGATGTCGGCATGGTGAACCTGTCGCATTTTGCCATCTACGACGTCGAAGGTCCCGACCATGTCGAACTGATGGAGTGGATCTGCGCCGCGCGTATCGGCGGCGACGCCAATATCGGCAAGGGCATCTACACCCACTTCCTGGACGAGGAAGGCATGGTGCGCGCTGACCTGACGGTGATCAGCATGGCCGATCGTTGCCGCGTCATCGACGGTGCCGACGCCGGTCCGCGCGACTTCCGCTACATGCAGCGCACGGCCGAGGACCGGGGCCTGGACGTCACCATCACCGACCGCAGCAGCGAGTTGGTGACACTCGGCATCTGGGGTCCCAATGCGCGGACCACGCTGCAGAAAGTCGTTGAGGATCCGGCGGCGCTTTCGCCTGAAAACTTCCCGTTTGCCGCGCTCAAGCCGCTCAAGATCGCCGGCCAGGATGTCACGGCTTTCCGCATCTCCTATGTCGGCGAGCAGGGCTGGGAACTGCACATGAAATATGACGACGCGCTGCCTGTGTGGGACGCGCTGCGGGCTGTCGGCGTCATGCCGTTCGGCGTCGAGACCTACGCCAATACACGGCGCATGGAAAAGAGCCTGCGCCTGCAGAACGCCGACCTGTTGACCGAGTACAATCTGCTGGAAGCAGATCTTGCCCGCCCGAAGGTCAAGGAAGCCGATTTTTGCGGCAAGGCCAGGCATGAGGAGTACAGGGCGCGCGAGCACCAGCCCGCGATGCTGTGTACGCTCGTCATGACCGAGAATGTCGACGCGAAGGGTGTCGCCCGCTACCCGGTCGGCACCATGCCTGTGCTCGACCCGGAAACCGGAGAGACGCTGGTCGACGAACTCGGGCGCCGTTCCTTCACCACTTCGGTCGCCTACGGTCCGACGATCGGGAAGAACATCGCGCTCGCCTATCTGCCCTGGTCCTATTGCCAGGAGGGACGCGAGCTTGCGGTCGAGTATTTCGGCGAGACCTACCCGGTCGAGGTCGCGGCGGTCGGCTACAAGCCGCTTTACGACCCCGAGAACCTCAAGCCGCGGAGCTGAGGCGGGCCGCGCTGATCGGATCGCCGGGCGCTATGCCTGGATCGGGCCTGTCTTGATGGAAACCAGCTGCTGCCCAAGCTGCTTGACGTTTCGGATGCGGTCGAGCTGGTCATGCCAGAAGGAGCTGCCGCCGGCGGCAGCCAGGCCGCAAAGCACGTAGCCGATGAAGGCGACGTCCGGTGAGCCGGGCGCGGTGCCGGTAATCTGCAGGATGTTGATATCGGCATACCAGGCGACGACGACGCCGATTGCGGCGGAGATGATGCGCAGAACGAAGACGCGCTTTTCCTCGTCGCGCTCCATCGCGGCGCGGATGGGCGCCGCCATTTCGGCCAGCCAGATCCTCTCGCGCTCGATGATGGCATCCTTGTCGGCAGGATTTATGGCGCCCGCGAGAGCGTTCATGATCTCGGTGCATCGCGCCTTGGTTGTGTCTGCCGCGGCAGCTTGCGCCTTCACCAAGGCCGCCAGACCGGAAAACCGGGCGTATTCGACGCTGTCGGGCCTGACGAATTCGGCAGTCGCGGCCAGTGCGTCGTCCATTGTGAGTTTCGATTTGAGAACGGTGATGCCGGCCAGCGCCAGGATGCCCCGAAAATTGTCCAGGATGGTTTCAACCGCCAGCGACAGGATGAAAAATGCGGCAACGATCGTGCCGATCGTCGAAAAGAAGTCGGTCATCATCGCTCCAACCCACCCTGAGGCCTGCAACCCGATGCAACAGCGACGCTATCACCCTAAGCGTGTATCGTCAATATAATGCAACCATAGCGTTCATCTGGCTTGATGGATCTGTCGAGGGCCTGCTCGCAACAATGTGAAGGGTGGTAGCCGGGTTTCGCAACGTGCATTCTTTGCAGCGCTCGAATTTGGCGTACCATCAAGGCATGACAGGTCCAGCATCGGCAGTGCGGATTTCGGCGATGGCTGCAGCAGTCGCCCTGGCGCTGTCGGTTCCGGCGCAGTCGGCCGAACGTGTCGATGTCGAACTTGTGCTGGCCGTCGACGTATCGCTCTCGATGTCGCCCGTCGAACTGGAGATCCAGCGCAGGGGATATGCTGCCGCGCTAACGCATGACAGCGTGCTCAAGGCGATCGCCGAGGGCGTTTACGGCCGGATTGCCGTTACCTACTTCGAATGGGCCGGCACCAGCTCGCATCATGTCATCGTGCCGTGGACGATCATCGCCGATCGGTCGGACGCCGAGCGCGTCGCCGAACGGCTGTCGTCGCAGCCGCCGAACAGCGCGCGGCGGACCTCGATATCGGCCGCCCTCGAGTTCGGCGCCGACCTCCTGGCCGAGAGCCCGTTCGAGGGCATCAAGCGGGTCATCGACGTGTCGGGCGACGGGCCCAACAACCAGGGTGCACCGGTGGACTTCACGCGCGACGCCGTGGCCGCGCAGCGCATCACCATCAACGGCCTGCCGCTGATGACCAGCAGCGGCTTTACCAGCGCCTACGATGTCAGCAATCTCGACCGCTACTATACGGACTGCGTCATCGGCGGGCCCGGCGCCTTCATGATCCCGGTCAACGACTGGTCGCAGTTTCCCGAAGCCATCCGGCGCAAGCTGGTGCTGGAACTCGCCGGGCCGCTGTCGCCGGCATGGAGCGCGGAAGAGGCCGGGCATCCGCCGGTAATCCGGGCTCAGGCGCAATTGCCCTACGATTGCCTGGTCGGCGAGAAGATGTGGCGCGACCGCAGCTGGATGTTCGACTCGCGTTAGAGCCCGTCAGGCCGCCAGCAACTGCTTGCGGTCGAGCCGCTCCTGCTGCGGCGAGCGGGAATAGAGTTCGCGGTAGCATTTCGAGAAATGCGATGCGGAGACGAAGCCGCAGGCGACCGCGACTTCGACGACGGGCAGGGATGACTGGATCAGCAGATGGCGGGCGCGGTCGAGCCGGATTTCGAGATAGTAGCGCGCCGGAGAGCGGCCCATCTCGGTGCGGAACAGGCGCTCGATCTGGCGACGCGACAGGCCGACATGGTCGGCGACCTCGATCAGCGACAGGGGTTCGGAGAGATTGCCCTCCATCAGCTCGATGATCGACAGCACCTTGGCGTTCTGCACGCCGAGCCTTGCGCGCAGCGGAAGGCGCTGGCGGTCGGTCGGGCTGCGTACCCGGTCGGTGAGGACCTGCTCGCAGACGCGGTTCACCAGATGGTCGTCGAAGTCGTCGCCGATCAGCTTCAGCATCATGTCGAGCGCGGCGGTGCCGCCGGCGCAGGTGTAGATGTTCTGGTCGACTTCGAAGAGGTCGGCAAAGACATTGGCTTTGGGAAAGGCTTCCGAAAAGCCCGGCAAGTTCTCCCAGTGGATCGCGCAGCGCTTGTTCGACAGGAGCCCGGCCGCCGCCAGGATGTGTGCGCCGGTGCACAGGCCGCCAATGGCGACGCCGCGGTTATATTCCTCGCGCAGCCAGGCGAAGGTCGACTTGCTGTGGTACCGCTCGACATTGATGCCGCTGCAAACGACCACCATGGAGGGCCGGTCGGGGCCGGCCATCTTGCGGCGCTCGTCCTCCAGCGACGTGTCGACGGCGCACTCGACGAAATTAGAGGCGCGCACCGGCTTGCCGTCGAGGCTGGCGAGACGCCATTTATAGGCCTCGTAGCCGAGCATCCGGTTGGCCGACCGCAATGGATCGAGCGCCGTCGCGAAGGCGATCATGGTGAAATCCGGGATCAGGTAAAAGACCAGCGACCGCTTGATCGGATGCTTTACGGCGTTCACGGAACCCCCAACACTCACGAACAATGACGCAGACCGGCTGTCGCGGTCTGATAGCGACCCGAATGTCGCTATCAGCAAAATCGACAACAGGAAAACCGGGTGTTGTCAATTGGCCGTGCCGCATACGGGACATTAAATTTGCACGCGGACGCCGTTTCGCGCGGATCGAGGCTGTCCCGACAGAAAGGCAAAGCAAAACCGCCACCGGTCGTCACGACGCGGCGGCGGTCGAGATGGCTCTGTCCCGTTTAGACGGGACCGGCTGATGCTTAGGCGAGGAAACCGAGACGCGCGCCGGCAACCGCACCGGTCTGGCCAGGCATCGTACGGCCGAGCTTCTGGCGCTCAAGCGCGGTGGTGAGGTTCATCTGGCGGTTGTGACCGAACAGGCGAGACAGGAATTTCATGACACGGCTCCATGCAGAATGGTTACACGGGGTGCCTTCGCTAGAAGGAGTGGGGCATCTCGTTTTCTGCAGGTGATATAGGAGGGTTCGTGCCGTTATTGAGCGGCAAATGCGAAGTCGCCAGATACGAATGCGACATCGAATGCGACGTTTCTGCGAACAATCGATTGAAACGGCAGAGGCTGAAGAAAAGGTCTTGGGGGGCGGGGCGCATTCGCCCGAAGCTGCAAGGCAGCGCTTCTAGCGGCTGGCGCAGCCGCAAACAAAAAGCCTGCCGGATGTGCTGTGACATACGGCAGGCAGTCGGTACTGGTTGCTCACGATTAGTGCTTTCCTGCCCACGACTGGGAGCCGTGGCGGAGCCGCGTATCGGAGTTCAGGGCGTCCGGCCAGCCGATATCCTTCTGGAGTTCGACGGGCAGGGCGCGGATCGTGCGCTCGGTGTGATGGCGGGCACGGGCCGCGCTGAATTCGGCCGCAATGCGTCCGATCGACGAGAGAATAGACATTTCAGTCTCCTTTCTTGGTTTGAACCGGACCTCCGGCTCATTGCGGAAATACGAGCCTCGCGTAACCGCGAGAGTTCGCATCTAGGGCATTCGTGTATCAGCCTTGTTACAGAGTCTGCTGAGCCACCCGGCCTTCGATGACGTTGACTATCGCGCCGATCTCGTGTTCAATCAAACGAATTGAAGTGATGGTTTGGATCAGATTAATTGAAGGATATGCGGCCATGAACGCCCCCCTCAATCATCCGCTTCCGCTGCTCGACCTCGACGTATTGCGTACCTTCGTGGCAATCGCGGAAACCGGCAGTTTCACAACGGCGTCGACCGCGGTTTTCCGCACGCCATCTGCGGTCTCCATGCAGATCAAGAAACTCGAAGATATCCTTGGCTGCTCTGTGTTTTCGCGCGATGCACGCTCCGTGTCGCTGACCACCGACGGCGAGATGCTGCTGGGCTATGCGCGGCGCATGCTGGCGATCAATCGCGAGGCGGTTTCGAAGTTCATTATCCCCGACATTTCGGGCGTTGTCAGGCTCGGGTCGCCGGACGATTACGGCGAACGCGTGCTCCCGCATGTGCTTAAGCGGTTCGCCCAGTCGCATCCCTCGGTGGCGGTCGACGTGATCATCGACCAGAGCGTCAATCTGCGCCGGCGCATGGACGACCGTGCGCTCGACATCACGCTGGTCACCAATTCTCACAAGATGCCGCTCGCCGGCGGCGAGGTGCTGCTCACCGAGCCTATCGTCTGGGCCGGTGCGAAGGGCGGCTGCGCCCATATGCGCGAGCCGCTGCCGGTATCGATCTGGGAAGAGGGCTGCGCCTGGCGCGCCGGCGCGCTCGAAGCGCTTGGCCGGGAAGGGCGCAACTACCGCGTCGCCTATATGAGCGCCCACACGGCCGGCCAGCGTTCGGCGATCATGGCCGACCTGGCCGTCGCGCCCCTGCCGAAGTCGTTCCTCGGCAGCGACATGGTGGAACTGACCGCCAAGGACGGGCTTCCCGACATCGGAAATTATACGCTCGGTATGTTCGTGGCGCCCGACGCAGGAGCGCCGGTCAAGGCCGCGGCCGACCACATTCGTGCTACATTCGAAATGTTCCGCGAGACCGGCAGGTTCTAGACGTCGATCTTCTCGACCGGGAAGCGGTGCGTCGGACGGACAAACTCGTCCTGCGCGGCAATGAGCAGGATTTCGCGCGCGCCGGCATCGGCGGTCTGCTTCAGCAGTCCGTAGGTCGCGGCCGCCGCGTGGGCCAGAGCGCCTTCAGGCGAGCCGTTCTGTAGCAGATGCGTCAGGAACAATGCCGCGATGGCGTCGCCGGCGCCGTTGATGCCGAGCTCCAGCAATGGGGTGCGGACGCGCATCAACACACCGTCGGCGAGCAGTGCAACGTCCATCGCATCGGGAGGCGTGTCGTCGAGCCGCACGCTGGTCATCAGCACGTAGCGCGGTCCGAGATCGCGGATGATCGTGGCCGCCTCGATGAGGTGGCGGCGCGTGCGGACGGTGCGGCCCGACAGATATTCCAGTTCGAACAAGTTTGGGGTGACGACGTCGGCGGCGCTGATCGCCTGGCTGCGCATGAATTCGGGAATGCCCGGACGCACGAATACGCCCGAATCGACATCGCCGATCACCGGGTCGCAGCAATAGAGCGCATCCGGCCGTGCCGCGCGGACGCGCCGCACGGCGTCGAGCACAGCGTTGCCGATGCCCGCGTCGCCGATATAGCCAGACAGCACACCGGCGCAGTCGGACAGGGCGCCGATCTCATCGATGCCCTGCACCAGTTCGGAGATGTCGTCGCCGCTATAGACCTGGCCGCGGTGCCTGCCGTAGCCGAGGTGGTTGGAGAACTGCACCGTGTTGACCGCGATCACGTCGACGCCCATGCGCTGCATGGGAAACACCGCCGAGGCGTTGCCGACATGGCCGTAGCAGACCCAGGACTGTATCGACAGGATGCGGATGGCCGGTCTCCGAAGATGCGGCTCCATCGTTTGAGCCGTCGCGCTACGCTTTAGAGCAACTGCGTTGCCGATTGAACCGGCTTTTAGTCCTGTTGCGCAATTCTCAACCGCGACCACGCCGTGCGGCATGGCCCTCGCGTCCGCGCCGGCGTGGCGTGGAATCGCCGGCTATGCCGTCGGCGCTGACCGTCTTGCGCGGCGGCAGTTTCACAGCGGCCGACAGTTTCGGGAACGGATCGACCTTGTTGGGCAGCGCCATGGCGTTGACGAACAATTGCTGGAAATGCGGCTCCAGCGCCGTCTCGATCTTCTCGATCTTGCCGACCTCGGTCTCGATCTCGCGGCGGTAGTTGCGGTTGAGCAGCGCCATCAGCGCGCCGGTGCCGGCGGCGTTGCCGACCGCCTTGACCTGGTCGAGGTCGCAATCCGGGATCAGGCCAAGCACCATGGCGTATTTCGGGTCGATGAAGGAGCCGAAGGCGCCCGCGAAGCGGATCGTGTCGACATGCTCGACCTGCTGCTTTTCCATCAACAGCTTGATGCCGGCATAGAGCGCTGCCTTGGCGAGCTGGATGGCGCGCACGTCGTTCTGGGTGACGGTGATCTTTTGGTCGCCGTCGCGCAGCAGATAGGACCAGGTGCGGCCGTTCTGGATGATGCGCGGCGAGCGGGCGGCGAGCGAGCCGTCAACGACGCCATCTTCGGAAATGATGCCGGAAAGGTACATTTCCGCGACCACCTCGATGATGGCCGAGCCGCAGATTCCGGTGACGCCCGTCGTTGCCGATTCTTCTTCGAAGCCCGGCTCGTCGGACCACTTCTCGACGCCAATGACGCGGTATTTCGGCTCCAGCGTCTCCGGGTCGATCCTGACACGTTCGATGGCGCCCGGCGCGGCGCGCTGGCCGGACGAAATCTCGGCGCCCTCGAAGGCCGGGCCGGTCGGCGAAGAGGCGGCCACGACACGGTCGCGGTTGCCGAGCACGATCTCGGCATTGGTGCCGACGTCGACCAGCAGCATCATCTTGTCCTGCCGGTAGGGGCCTTCCGACAGGGTGGCGCCGGCCGCGTCGGCGCCGACATGGCCGGCAATGCAGGGCAGCATGTAGACGCGCGCGCCGGTGTTGATCTTGAGGCTGATCTCGCTTGCCCAGGTGTGGACGGCGCCCGAGACGGCGAGCGCGAAGGGCGCCTGGCCGAGTTCGGTCGGGTCTATGCCGAGGAACAGATGGTGCATGATCGGGTTGCAGACGAAGACGGCGTCCAGAATATCGTTGCGGTCGACGCCGGCCTCGTCGCAGACCTTGGCGGTGAGATCGTTGACCGCCTCGCGTACGGCCCTGGTCATCGCCTCACGCCCGTCCGGGTTCATCATCACGTAGGAGACGCGGCTCATCAGATCCTCGCCGAAGCGGATCTGCGGGTTGGACGTGCCGGAGGTGGCGAGGATGCGGCCCGACAGCAGCGACACGAGATGCATGGCGATCGTCGTCGAGCCGATATCGCAGGCAATGCCGTAGGCCTCGTTCTTGAGGCCGGGCGACAGCGAAATGATGGTCGGACGCGACGAGTTGAGGTCGCGGTGGATCGCAGCCGTGACGGCCCAGTTGCCCTTGCGCAGAATGCCCTGGACCTGCGGCAGGAGGTGCTGCGAGACCAGCAGGTCCTGCCAGCCCCAGTCCTTCTCCAGCATGACCTTCAGCCGGTCGAAATCGCCGAGTGGCTTGTGCATGTCGGGCTCGTCGACCTCGACATAGCAGAGCTGCACGGCGGGGTTGCGCTCGATGACGCGGTCGGTGGCGGCCTTGCGGATGGTCTGGGCGTTGACGACGGTGTCCTGCGGCACGTCGATGACGAGATCGCCCTGGATCGTCGCCGAGCAGGAAAGACGGCGCCCCTCGATCAGGTTTCGGACCGAGGCGTAACGCTTTTCCTTGGCGCCGAAGGCGGAGATGTGATCGTTCGACGAGACGATCTTGTGCTTGGCGAAATTGCCTTCCTGAACCTCGATCTGGCAGCGCCCGCAGGTGGCACGTCCACCGCACACGCTCTCGACATAGACGCCGAGCTGGCGCGCCGCGTCGAGCACCGTGGTGCCGACGGGAAAGCGCCCGCGCTTGCCCGAGGGCATGAACAGGACGAGCGGATCGGTGATGTTGGCGGGAGGGTTCACGGCTGTCTTGCTTAGCCCCGGGCCATCCGGGCCTCGCGGCCGCCGCGGCGGCGTCCGCCGCCCGAGCCGCCTTCGCCCGGTGCATTGACCTGCGTCGGTGCGGCAATCGCAGCACCACCTTCGGCCGGCTTGTAGTCCTTGTAGGTGCGGATCCAGTTGGTGCAGTCCTTGTCGGTGCCGTTCAGGACGTTGGCGCCGCGCACGGCCTCCATCTCCTGCGGCCGGACCGGGTTCATGATGGCGCTGGTCATGCCGGCGCCGATGACCATCGGGATGAAGGCGGCATTGATGCCGTGGCGATGTGGCAGGCCGAACGAGATGTTGGAGAGGCCGCAGGTGGTGTTGACCTTGAGCTCCTCGCGCAGGCGGCGCAGCAGCGCGAAGACCTGGCGGCCGGCGTCGCCCAGCGCGCCGATCGGCATGACCAGCGGGTCGACCACCACGTCGTGCGCGGGAATGCCGAAATCCGCGCAGCGTTCGACGATCTTCTTGGCGACCGCAAAGCGCACGTCGGGGTCCATCGAGATGCCGGTCTCGTCGTTGGAAATGGCGACGACAGGCACGTTGTACTTCTTGATCAGCGGCAGGATTGCTTCGAGCTTCTCCTCCTCGCCGGTGACGGAGTTCACCAGCGGGCGGCCTTTCGCGACCTTCAGCGCGGCCTCGATGGCGGCCGACACTGAACTGTCGATGGAGAGCGGCAGGTCGACGAGGTTCTGGACGATCTCCAGGGTCTGCACGAGCAGCGCCGGCTCGGTGGCGTTGGGGTCGACGGCGGTGACGCCGGCGTTGACGTCGAGCATGGTGGCGCCGCAGGCGGCCTGTTCGAGCGCGTCCTTGATGACGGTCTCGAAATTGCCGGCAACCATCTCGGCGGCGAGCTTCTTGCGGCCCGTCGGGTTGATGCGCTCGCCAATGACGCAGAAGGGCTGGTCGAAGCCGATGACGATTTCTCGCGTGGCAGAGGCAACAATCGTGCGGGTCATGAATCTCTCCGTTTGATATAAAGACTTCTTTATATCGTTATCTGTTTTCGATCAAGCTCTGGCGAGTTCGGGCGGCCGACGGGCACTATTGCGCGGCTTCCTTGACCAGTTGCTGCGGCGTCTTTGTGTTGGGGTCCTCGTGCAGCAGCTGCTCGAGCTGGTCCGCGACCATCTGGTCGTCGGCGCGGGCTTCGCGCTTCCACGGCTGACGGCCTTTCAGCACCCCCGATTCATGCACGATCTCGGCGACGTATTCTTCCTGGCGATAAGCCATCACGTGGATGCCGGAGACGCCCGGGATTTCCTTCACCTCGTTGATGATGTCGATGCAGAGCTGCTTGCCTTCCTTCTTCTGGTCGGCAGCTCCCTCGAGGCGCTGGATAACGGCGTCGGGAATGTGGATGCCCGGCACGTTGGAGCGGATCCATTTGGCCGTCTTTGCCGAAGCCAGCGGGCCGACACCGCACAGGATGTAGCAGTTCTCGACATGGCCGAGATCGGTCGCGCGCTTGATGTATTCGCGGAACATCGGCACGTCGAAGCAGTACTGGCTCTGCACAAACTGCGCACCGGCCTCGATCTTCTTGCCGAGCCGGTGCGGGCGGAAATCATAGGGCGGCGCGAAGGGGTTGATGGCGGCGCCGAGGAAGACGGCGGGCGGCGTCGTCAGCTTGCGGCCCGACAGAAACTTGCCGTTGTCGCGCATGATGCGGATGGTTTCGAGCAGCGACATGCAGTCGAGGTCGAAGACCGGCTTGGCGCCGGGCTGGTCGCCGGCCTGCACGCCGTCGCCGGTCAGGCACAATATATTGCCGACGCCCATGGCCGCTGCGCCCAGAACGTCGCCCTGTATGGCGATGCGGTTCCTGTCGCGGCAGGCGATCTGCATGATCGGCGCATAGCCCATGCGGGTGAGCAGCGCGCAGATGCCGACCGACGACATGTGGCAGTTGGCGCCGGAAGCATCGACGGCGTTGATGCCATCGACCCAGCCTTCGAAGATCTTGGCGCGGTTGTAGACATCCTCCGGATCGGCGCTGTCTGGCGGGTTGAGCTCGGCGGTGACGGCAAATTCGCCGCGCCTCAGTACGCGCTCCAGCCGGCCGCGCGAGGAATGGCCGGGCAGGGGATCGAGCGGCAGATGGATACCGGCCGGGTTCTCGTCGCGCACGCTCATGCCGACACCTGCTTGACCGCTGCGCGGGTCGCGGCAGCGCGCGCCGTGACCCGCAGCCAGGCCGACGTCTCGCGCAGCGACTGGTCGACCGGCTTCTGCACGTCGAGGATGGCGTCACCCTTGACCATGTTGCGCGAACCTTCCCATGCCTTGACCCAGACGCAGGGCATGTCGGGCTCGACCTCGCAATTGCCGTTGGCGCGCACTCCACCGCAGGGACCATTGCGCAACTGTTTTGGGCAGTTCATCGGGCAGGACATGCCGGTCGAGGACAGGATGCACTGGCCGCACATGCGGCAGTCGAACATGAAGCCCTTGACGCGCTTCTCGACGAATTTGACCGGTCCCTCGACGCGGCCATAGCCGATCGCGTTCCAGATCGGGTGCAGCATCAGGAAGAGATCGGCGAATCTCGCATAGAACCACTCCAGTGCGCGCGAATGGCGCACCGACCACAACCGGATGGCGTAGGAGCGTTGCACGCGGCGCTGCGGCGACACGTCGGCCGGCTTGTAGGCGGTCTGCGGCGCGGTCTTCTTGACCATGGTCGCCTGGGTCATGCCTTCGGAGGCGTTGGGCGGCACCACTTCGGGGGCGGCACTGGCCGGCCCGGATGCAGTGGTGGAGAGCGGCGCGTCAGCCATTTTCTTTGCCGCCTGCCTTGACTAGGGCGACCAGCCGCTCGCGGTCGTATTTCGCGTCGTATTCGGCCAGCGCCTTGTCGGCTTCCGCCTCGAGGTCGTCGCCGACCGGGATCGGGTCGGCCTTGCGCCACTCGGCGAGGTAGTCGTCGGTGTCGGCCGCGCCGGTGCGCATGGCGCACATGTCGATCGCCTCGGTGAAGCGCAGCGGCAGCTCGCGCTTGGCGTTCTGACGGCCCTTCTTGACAATGACCTGGGCGGGGATGTCACGCCAGTAGACGATGATCAGGTCAGCCATGCAACTCTCGCGATTTCAAGGATTTCAGCATTGCCGCAAGCGCGAACGGCCCGCTTGTTATGGGACGACGCGCGCGCCTTCAAAAGCGACGCGGGGCAATGTCGCAAAAAATAGCCGGCGTTTCCCTGGGCCTACCAGACGCCTTTGGTGACGCCCGTCCAGAGGTAGAACCAGACCGTCGGATGATACCACTGGATCGAGGGCAAAGCAGTCGTCTTTGGTCTGAGCTTGCCTGCCAGCGCGTCCGAGACAGCGTCGATGCAGATCCCCCGCGACAGGGATGCCAGACGCAGTGCGTAGTTGGATAGATTATCGCCTGGTTCCGGCCGTCCGCGCACCTGGTACAGGATCTCGCCCGTGTCGACCCCGGCATCGACGAGATGCACGGTGGCGCCGAAATTCTCCGCGTCGCCGGTCGCGAGCGCCCAGTAGCCGCCGTTCATGCCGCGGTATTTAGGGGTGATGCCGGCGTGGTAGTTGAGGACCGGGCAGGCGATGCCATCGAGCGTCTGGCGCGACAGGAGCCGGCAGCCATTGAGCAGTACGACAGCTGGTTTCAGCCGGGCGATTGTCTCGACCAGTTCCGGGGAATTGGCCGAGCCGATGTTCACGATGGCCTGATCGTCAGCCGGCTTAAGCGCAAGCCCTTCATCGGCCAGGCTTTCAGCGTGGCGACCTGACAGGAAACGCTTGCGCAGCCTGGTGAATACCATGGTGCCTAGTTGCCCGATGACGGATATCCAGCCAAGCTTGCGGGCACGGTTCTGCAGCAGGCGCCGCTTGGATTCCGGCTCTTCCATAATGACGGTTACCGGGCCAAGCCTGTCGCGCAGAGCGTTCACGATGGCCCAGACGTGCGGGCCTCCGGCGGTGACGACGACAATTTGCGATTGCGTCATCCAGTTGCCGCTACATCAGCCAGCCGAGCGCTGCATGGGCGGCGATGCCGGCGCCGCTGATGACGGCGGCGATGACGGCCAACGATACCAGGCTGACGGCGCCGCCGATGGCGAGCAGGATGCCGTCGCGTTCGGACAGCGCAAGCCCGAGCAGCGCGGTGGCAAAGGCCGGCAGCCAGTTGCCGAGCGGTATCGGCAGCGTGACGACGATGGCCAGGATCAGCGCGACGCCGCCGATGACCCGGTCGCCCTGCTTGCGCCAGAATGGCCAGTAGCGCGGGCGGATCAGCCGCTCGAGCCGGATCAGGCGCGGCACGATGCGGTCCATCAGGCCGCGGAACTGGCGGGCGCTGAGCGAGCGCTTCGACAGGAAGGAAGGCAGCCAGGCCTGCTTGCTGCCATAGACCATCTGCGCCGAAACGATGACCAGCGGGATGCCCAGCACGACCGAGGCGCCGGGCGGCAGCGGCAGGAGATTGAAGGCGGCAAACAGCACGAGCAGCGGCGCGAAGCTGCGCTGGCCTAGGGCGGCGCTCATATGGGCGATGGTGATCGGGCCCTCGGCATCCCGGGCAAGCTGGGCGAACACGACCGAAAGCCGCCGCGACCGTCCGCGCCTCGGCAAACCGTCCATGAGCCCGTGCTCGAAGCTGTTTGAGTCCGCCTTCATGCCAATTCGATCCCAAGCCGCAAGGACTGCCCGATACGCAGCCATTCTGTCGCGCCTGGGTTAACCCATGATGACAGCAGCGGATGACGGGACACTATGTGCAGCGTGACGGACTGAAATTCAACCTCTGGCCGCGGGCTCAGCGCCTGAGCTCCAGAATGTCGAGTTTCGACTCGTAATAGGGCGCCGGGAACTCGATTCGCCAGGCCGTTTCGCCATCGCGGAAGGCGTAGCCGATCTGGTCGCTCTGCGGGCCGCTGCCGTAAGGCTGCGGCTTGTCGTCATTCACCGAATAGGAGCCGAGATAGATCATGCGCTGCTCGCCGTCGTCGTAGAAGCGGCCGGTGGTGCGCTGCGATCCGGTCAGCTTCGTGAGCATCCAGCCGGCGCCGTCGTCTGTGACCCGGCATTTGAACCAGCCATAGACGACGAGTTGCGCCAGGCCGCCGGCCTTGATCGTACGGCACTGCCAGTCGCCGGTGAGGTCGAACCCGCGGAAGGATTCGAGCGGCCGGGCGAGGAGTGCGTCGAGCATCGCGACATCGGCGGGGGCGCCGCCGGATCTGGCCTCGGCCAGGGCGGCATCGCGGGTCTGTTGATAGTTCTCGAGCCGCGACTTGTCGTTGGGGGTCATCAATCTTGCGACCTCGCCATCGGCCAGGGCCGGGGTCACGGCGACGGCGAGAAGCGCGGCCGACAGGGCGGTGCGAAAGTTCATGCTGAGGTTCCAGTTGATGCGCGCAGGCTGAACCCCAAAATCCGGCGCTTTCGTGTTCAGGCAGGCTGCCAGACCGCGTGATCGAGCGCAGCGGGCAGGTCGCCATAGCCGGTGAAGCGGCGCTCATAGGCAAGGCCGAGCCGGCGGGCGGCATTCTCGGCGACCCGGTCGAGCGCCGGATCTTCGGTCTGGGCCAGGTAGACGACCTTCTCGTAATGGCCGAAATAGTCGGCGATCAGTTCCGGATGCCGATCGAGCCCCAGCGGCTTGATGAAGAAGGCGTCGAACTGGCGACAGAGAAAATCGGTCATGTAAAAGGAAAGCATATCGCCCTCGCCAACCGCCTCGAAGGCCTTTGCGCCCTGGTAGAAGGCGAAGCAGTGCGGTCCGGCGACCCGCTCGACACCATGCTTCTCAAGGACGACATCCAGCATGCCGCCGGTGCCGCAGTCGCCGTAGCCGGCGAAGATGTGGCGGTAGCCGGCTGCCTTTGCCTCGACGATCGCCTTTTCCATGGCCGGCGGAATGCGGTCTGGGTAGTAGTGGAAGTCGGCCGGCAGGCAGGTCAGATCGAGATGGGTGAGGCCATGCTGTTCCTTCACGGCCAGCACTTCGCGCGCGATCATGCCGCAGGCGATGACCAGCACTCTTTCACGATCGGTCGGCGTCTTTGTTGCTGCGCGGGTCATGGAACCACTTCGGTTCTCGCAAGTTCCTGCAGGTAATATGGTGCCTACAGAGGGAATCGTCTCATGACTTCGTCAAAATTCGTAACGATCGCCGCTGCACTTGCGTGCTTCTTTGCACTTTCGGCGTGTGCCAACACCATTCGCGGAGTCGGTAAGGATGCGTCGAACACGGTTGACGCCACCCAGGGGGCGGTCAACGACATAGCTAAATAACACATCTGGCGCGCTTGGGCCTGCTCCGTCAGGCCGAAGCGCGCAGGTTGTGCTTGCGCTTCATGAAGTCTTTGGCGGTTTCGACCGCCACGGCGGCGTCGCGGCAATAGGCGTCGGCGCCGACTGCCTTGCCGAATTCCTCGTTGAGCGGCGCGCCGCCAACCAGCACGACATAGTCGTCGCGGATGCCCTTTTCCTTCATCGTGTCGATGACGACCTTCATGTAGGGCATGGTGGTCGTCAGCAGCGCCGACATGCCGATGATGTCGGGCTGATGCTCCTCGATCGCCGCGAGGTACTTCTCGACCGGATTGTTGATGCCGAGATCGATGACGTCGAAGCCGGCGCCCTCCATCATCATGCCGACCAGGTTCTTGCCGATATCGTGGATGTCGCCCTTGACCGTGCCGATCACCATTTTGCCCTGCTTGGGCGCGCCGGTGGCGGCGAGCAGCGGGCGCAGGATGAACATGCCGGCTTTCATGGCGTTGGCTGACAGCAGAACTTCCGGCACGAACAGGATGCCGTCGCGGAAATCCTCGCCGACGATGCGCATGCCCTCGACGAGAGCCTCGGTGAGCACCTTGTATGGCGCCCAGCCACGGTCGAGCAGGATCCGCGTGCCTTCCTCGATCTCCTCCTTCAGGCCGTCATAGAGGTCGTCATGCATCTGCTGCACGAGTTCGTCGTCGGAGAGGTCGGCAAGGATGATTTCATCGTCGGACATAAGCTTCAATGCTCCAGTTAGAACCGGGCGGGTGTGGGCGCGCGCTTCTGGCCCAATACGTAGCCTGCGTGCCGCCTGAACCCTTAGCTGATTTGCGACTTCCTGCAAAAGGAAAGCGACCGGAAATCAAACGGATTCCTTGTCGATTTTGCGACAGGTCTTGGCGTTGCCAAGCCGTTTCCAATAGGGTGCATGACTACGATCCGCCCAAAGGGCCGCCACACGCAGCGCCCGGCATCTTATTGGGACGAGCACTATGACCGACAATGTCGCAACTGACCAGCAAGCATCGACCGCGAGACGGGGCAGGGCGGCCAGCGGCGGG
>CAMYMG010000038.1 GCA_947259295.1 uncultured Rhizobiaceae bacterium | reverse complement strand
GGCTCGTGACGGCCGATGCGCGCGCCGCTTTCGGCCGGGCGCTCGAACTCGATCCCGCGCAGCCCAAGGCGCGGTTCTACATGGCGACGTCGCTCGCCCAGGAAGGCAAGGCGGCAGAGGCGGTAGCCGCCTGGCAGGCCATGCTGTCGACCCTGCCCGCGGATTCGCCCTGGCACGGCGCCGTCACCCAGTCGATTGCGCAGGCCGAGACCGAACTCGCCGCAGCCGAAAGCCCTGCGGCACCCGGTCCGACCGCCGAGCAGATCGAGGCGGCGGCCGAGATGTCCGAGGCCGACCGCAACGCCATGATCGAGACCATGGTCGCCGGCCTCGACGAAAAACTTCGCCAGAACCCGAGCGACCCGCAAGGTTGGACCCGTCTGGTTCGTTCCTATCTGATGCTGGGCAGGACGGACGCCGCAAGGGACGCCGTCAAGCGCGGCGTGGCGGCACTCGGGACCGATAGCGAGGAGGCGCAGAACTTCAAGAGCTTCGCCGGCACGCTCGGCCTGTCGGCAACGGACTGAGACGCATGACCCGCAAGCAGAAGAGACTGTCCGTGATTGCAGGCGCGCTGGGTTTCCTAGCGCTTGCCGCCGCGCTTACCTTCTATGCGCTCGGCCAGAAGGCCTCGTATTTCTATATGCCCGGCGACCTGCAGGCCGCCACCGTTGCGCCGGGACAGCGCATCCGGCTTGGCGGGCTGGTCGAGGAGGGCACAATCGTCCGTGACCAGGGCACCGAGGTCGAATTCTCCGTGACCGACGGCGATCAGTCGGTGAAGGTGCATTATTCCGGCATCCTGCCCGACCTGTTCCGCGAGAAGCAGGGCGTCATTACCGAAGGCAGCTTCGGCGCCGACGGCAGGTTCGTCGCCACCAGCGTGCTCGCAAAGCACGACGAGAATTACATGCCGAAGGAAGTCGCCGACAGCCTGAAGGCGAAGGGCGTCTGGCAGGAGACGACGCAATGATCGGAGCCTGCCATGGTTGAGATCGGACACTTCGCGCTGGTCCTGGCCTTCGCGCTGTCCTTGGTGCAGTCGGTCGTGCCGCTGGCCGGAGCCCGCACCGGCAATAGCCGCATGATGGCTGTTGGCGGGCCTGTTGCCGTCACCGGCTTCGCGCTTGTGGCGCTCGCCTTCGCCGCGCTGACGATCTCCTACGCGCGCTCCGATTTTTCGGTCGCCAATGTCTGGGAGAACTCGCATTCACTGAAGCCGCTGCTCTACAAGATCACCGGAACCTGGGGCAACCACGAGGGCTCGATGCTGCTCTGGGTGCTGATCCTGACGTTCTTCGGCGCGCTGGTCGCGCTCTTCGGCAGCAATCTGCCGGCAACGCTGCGCGCCAGGGTGATTTCGGTGCAGGGCTGGATCGGCACCGCCTTCCTGCTGTTCATCCTCGCCACCTCGAACCCGTTCACGCGCCTGTCGCCGGCACCGATCGAGGGCCGCGACCTCAATCCGATTCTGCAGGACATCGGCCTCGCCATCCACCCGCCGCTTCTTTACCTCGGCTATGTCGGCTTCTCGGTCTGCTTCTCCTTCGCGGTCGCCGCCCTCATCGACGGCCGCATCGACGCCGCTTGGGCGCGCTGGGTCCGGCCGTGGACGCTTGCTGCCTGGTCGTTTCTCACCGGCGGCATCGCCATGGGCTCCTACTGGGCCTATTACGAGCTCGGCTGGGGCGGCTTCTGGTTCTGGGACCCGGTGGAGAACGCATCGTTCATGCCCTGGCTCGCCGGCACGGCGCTGCTGCATTCGGCGATCGTCATGGAAAAGCGTTCGGCGCTGAAGATCTGGACGCTGCTGCTCGCCATCCTGACCTTCTCACTGTCGCTGCTCGGCACCTTCCTCGTCCGCTCAGGCGTGCTGACCTCGGTGCATGCCTTCGCTACCGACCCCAGCCGCGGCATCTTCATCCTGTGCATCCTGACAATCTTCATCGGCGGATCGCTGGCGCTGTTTGCGCTGCGCGCGCCGACGCTGACCGCCGGAGGCATCTTCCATCCGGTGTCGCGCGAAGGCGCTCTGGTGCTGAACAACCTCTTCCTGACGACGGCGACGGCCACCGTCCTCATCGGCACGCTCTACCCGCTCGTCGTCGAAGCGCTGTCCGGCGACAAGATCTCCGTCGGCGCGCCCTTCTTCAACCTGACATTCGGCCCGCTGATGGTGCCGCTGCTGGCCATGGTGCCGTTTGGGCCGCTGCTTGCCTGGAAACGCGGCGACCTGCTTGCCGTGGCACAGCGCCTCATGGCGGCATTCGCAGGCGCGCTGCTTGCCGTGCTGGTGACCGCGCTGTTCGTCGATGGCGCCTCGGTGCTGGCGGCACTCGGTATCGGCCTCGCCGCCTGGCTGGTGTTCGGCGCGCTGACGGATCTGGCGCTGAAAGCCGGTGTCGGCTCGGTGCCGGCGAGCTCGATGCTGCGGCGGCTGGCGGGCCTGCCGCTGTCGATGTTCGGTACGACGCTGGCGCATCTCGGGCTCGGCCTGACCACACTGGGCGTCGTCGGCGTGCTTTCCTTCGAGAGCGAGACCATCCTGACCATGCGGCCGGGCGATACGGCCGACATCGCCGGCCGCGCCATCCGGTTTGATAGTATCGACCCGGTTCAGGGCCCGAACTATACCGAGGACCGCGCGGCGTTCTCGCTCGTCAACGACGCCGGAAAGCCATATGCGCAAGTCGTTTCGGCCAAGCGCTTCTACCCCGTGCGCCAGATGCCGACGACCGAGGCCGGCATCGAGACGATCGGTCTCAGCCAGCTCTATGTTTCGCTGGGCGACAAGACGGCTGACGGCGGCCTGGTGGTGCGCATCTGGTGGAAGCCGATGGTGACGCTGATCTGGCTTGGCGCGCTGGTCATGATGGGCGGCGGCACCGTGTCGCTGTTCGACCGCAGGCTGCGCGTCGGCGCGCCGGCGCGACGCAAG
>CAMYMG010000037.1 GCA_947259295.1 uncultured Rhizobiaceae bacterium | reverse complement strand
CGCGGCTGCTCGCGGCGGAGCTTGCCGGCGTCTCGGTGCCGGCGCTCGACGGCGAGAGCGAGTAGCGCCTCAGCGCGGCGCGCGCTTGGCGAGGATGCGCTGCAGCGTGCGGCGGTGCATGTTGAGCCGCCTTGCCGTTTCGGAGACGTTGCGCTCGCACATCTCATAGACGCGCTGGATATGCTCCCAGCGCACCCGATCGGCCGACATCGGGTTTTCCGGCGGCGCGGCGCGTTCGCCTGCCGAACGCGTCAACGCGGCAAAAATCTCGTCGGCATCGGCGGGTTTTGATAGATAGTCGACCGCGCCGAGCTTCACCGCCGTGACGGCGGTCGCGATATTGCCATAGCCGGTCAGGATGATGGCGCGCGCGTCCTGGCGCTTCTCGCGGATCGCGGCCACGACGTCGAGCCCGTTGCCGTCGGCAAGGCGCATGTCGACCACGGCATAGGCCGGCGGGTTGGCGCGGGCCTTGGCCACCGCTTCCTCGACGCTCTCGGCCGTATCGACGATGAAGCCGCGGCCTTCCATGGCGCGCGCCAGGCGGGTCAGGAAAGGCTTGTCGTCCTCGACGATCAGCAGCGAGGCGTCCTCGCCGATATTGCCGATCTCCGAAATCTCGTCTTCTGTCATCGCGTCGGGTCCTGTTACACGCCACATATAGTTCAATTGCCGGCTTATCCAAACCGCCGTCAGGCAGTATCGAGTTCGGGTTCCGCTTCCGCTGCCGTTGTCGGCGCGAGGAACAGTTCGCGCTGCCAGGTGATGGCCACCACGGCGCCTTCGCCGGCGGCGCTCGAATTGCGAAACGACAGCGAAGCGCCGGAGCGCTCGAGCAGCGTCTTGGCGATGAACAGGCCAAGCCCCAGCCCGCCACCGCGCTCTACGCCCTGCCGGGTCGACACATAGGGCTCGCCGATGCGGTCGATGATCTCGGAGGGGAACCCCGGCCCGTCGTCGACGATGCGGAACGCGACATGCTCGTCGTCCCAGCTCCAGTGCACGGTCACGCTTTCGCGGGCGAAGTCGACGGCGTTCTCGATCAGGTTGCCGAGCCCGTAGATGACGCCCGCATTGCGCCGTCCGACCGGCTCCGGCCCCTGCTGCTCGCCCGGTACCAGCCTGATGGCGATGCCGAAATCGCGGTGCGGCGCGGTCACCTCCTCGATCAGCGAGGTGAGCGGCAGCCGGGCGAGGTGAACCTCGCCTTCGGACGACAGGCTGGTAAGGCGTTTCAGGATATCGCGGCAGCGTTCGCTCTGCGAGCGCAGCAGCTTGACGTCGTCGCCATAGGTTTCGTCATTGCCGAGCGTCAGCTCCATCTCGCGCGCCACCAGCGCGATGGTGGCGAGCGGCGTGCCGAGTTCATGCGCCGCCGCCGCCGCCAGGCCGTCCAGCGCCGAGAGATGCTGCTCGCGCTGCAGCACCAGTTCGGTGGCCGCCAGCGCGTTGGAGAGCAGACGTGCCTCGTCGGCGACCCGGAACGCATAGATGCCGGTAAAGGCGATCGATGAGGTCAGCGCCACCCACATGCCTGCGACATAGATCAGCGGCATCGACAGCGACGAGCCTGCTCCCCACGGCAGGGGCAGGTGGACGATCGCCAGCACCGTCGCCATCGCGATGACCAGCGCGCCGAGCATCGCCGTCATGCGCAGCGGCAGCGATGTCGCCGAGACGACCACCGGCACCGTCATGAGCAGCGAGAACGGGTTGGTGAGGCCGCCGGTCATGAACAGCAGTCCGGCGAGTTGCAGCGCATCGAATGTCAGTACGCCGAACGCCGCCGTCGGCCTGAGCCGGTAGGTCGCCGGATAGCGCAGTGCGAGATAGAGATTGAGCGCTGCCGAGCAGCCGATCATGGCAAAGCACGGCACCACCGGCACCGAGAACCCGTAGCCATAGGCGACGATCACCACGGTGGCGCTCTGCCCGACAATCGCCAGCCAGCGCAGGCGGATCAGCGTGTTGAGGCGCAGGAGGTGGCTCTTGCCGAGGTCGGGCGCGTCGAGGGTCTGGGTCATCGGCCCCTTATGGCCCGCCGCCGCCGCCGCCGCCAAGCGCTATTTGCGCGGCTTGGCGCGGCTTGTGGCGGCGGCTTCGAGCGGATTGTCGGGCCAGACATGTTTCGGGTAGCGGCCGCGCATGTCGGCGCGCACATCGGCCCACGAGCCGCGCCAGAAGCCCGGCAGGTCGCGCGTCGTCTGGATCGGCCGGTGCGCCGGCGACAGAAGCTCGAGCGTCAGCGGCACGGTGCCGTCGGCGATCGCCGGGTGGCGGTCGAGGCCGAACAGTTCCTGCACGCGCACCGCCAGCACCGGCTGCTCGCCATCGTAGCGGATCGGCACATGGCTGCCCGACGGCACGTCGAAATGCGTCGGCGCGAGCTTCCCCAACTGCCGCTGCAAGTCGTGCTGCACCAGCGACATCAGCCCGGCATTGATCACGCCGGCACCGATGCGCGCAAACGACGCCTCGCCCGACAGGAAGGGCAGCAGCCAGTCGTCGAGCCCCGCGATCAGCGCCGCGTCTGAAACGTCGGGCCAAGGTGCGCCGAGGCCGCGATGCAGGAAGCCGAGCCGCTGGCGCAGCGTCTCGCTGTCCTTGCTCCAGCTGAGCAGGCCGAGCCCGTGCGTCCGGATCGCCTCCAGGATCGCGCGGTCGGCCTCGGCTCCCGACGGAGCCGGCAGCATGCGCTCGCTGAGCCTGATGGCGCCGAGCCGCACCGTCTCGCGCACCCTGACCGTGCCGCGCGCCGGGTCGAAGGCGCTTTCGGTCTGCGTCTCGATGCGGTGGCCGAGGGCTGCGCGGAT
>CAMYMG010000036.1 GCA_947259295.1 uncultured Rhizobiaceae bacterium | reverse complement strand
CCTGGCGCGCAGCCATCGCGCGCGCCGCAAGGCCGGAAGGCGCGCGGTCGCCTTCGCCCGCAGGGGAGGGCGCGGCACGGGGCTTTGGCTCTTCGTCGAAGAACGGCATATCGTCAGGAAAGTCCGGCATCGTCCCAATGTAGTGATTCGGCGCCGAAAGACCAGCAAACGAAGCGCCGCTCCCGACAGCTGCCGCGCAGCATGGCCGACGTCAGAAACGAAAACGCGCCCGAAGGCGCGTTCTTTCGAGGAATTGGCTTTCCTCCCCCTTCGGGCGAGCTTCCTCACTCCTCGCGGGAATCACGCAGGTTGGTGATGACGCGGCGGTTCTGCACCTGGCAGGCGCGCTCGGTGCAGTCACGCACGATGCGCTCCTTGCCATAGCCCTTGGCCCACATGCGATTGCGGTCGATGCCGCCGGCCGCCAGATAGTTCATGACGTTGTCGGCGCGCTTGGCCGACAGCGCGACCATCTTGGCGTCGCCGCCCGGATCGTCGGCAAAGCCCTGGATCTTGGCATACCAGCGCGGGTATTTGGTGAGGAATGCGATCTGGTTGTCGAGCGTCACCTTGGCCGTATCGTCGATCTCGGCCGAGCCTTTGGCAAAATAGGTGCGCCGGCCGACATTGAGGATGAAATCCTCCTCGCTGCCCGGCTGCACATTGGCAAAGCCGGCAGCGGGATCGTTGGTCTGGCCGCCGGCATTGGGCGGCAGGCCGGGGTTCTCCAGCTTGGTCGACGTGCAGGAGGCCACGAGCGCCAGCGCGCAGGCGAGCACG
Organism: uncultured Rhizobiaceae bacterium; assembly: GCA_947259295.1. Classification (GTDB taxonomy): domain Bacteria; phylum Pseudomonadota; class Alphaproteobacteria; order Rhizobiales; family Rhizobiaceae; genus CAMYMG01. The sequence goes on along the minus strand of CAMYMG010000036.1, from coordinate 129,267 downwards.
CTGGCGCGGGCAAATGGCATCAAACCGGTCATTGGCGCTGCGCTCATCCCTTAGGCGCCTGGTCGGCGATGTGGGGGAGGACCTGCGCGGCTGTACCGACCGGGCAGCGCTGGTAGAGGTCGATGACGCTCTCGTTGAACATCCGGATGCAGCCGCTCGACGCGTCGGTGCCGATGCTCCACGGCTCAAGCGTGCCGTGCAGCCGATAGCCGGTGTCGACACCGTCCCGGTATAGATAAAGGGCGCGCGGTCCGAGCGGATTCTTCGGCGAGCCGCCTTCCACGGACAAGGGCAGTTCCGGATGCCTCTCCCGCATCTCGGGCGGCGGCGTCCATTTCGGCCAAAGAGCCTTGCGGTCGACATTGGCGCGGCCGAACCACTGGAACCCCTCGCGGCCGACGCCGACGCCGTAGCGGATAGCCGTCTGGTTCTCAATGACGAGGTAGAGAAAATGATGTATCGTATCGACGACGATCGTACCGGCAGGCTCGCTGCTCTTGTACTTGACGATCTGCTTGTGCCACTTCTTGTCGATCTTGGCGAAGTTGGTTCTGTTGTAGGTGACGCCGTTATCGACGGCGGTTCCGGCAAAATAAGACGAGGCCGCCTGGGCGGACAACCCGCTGGCGCCGGTAGCCATTGCGGCAAGACCACCAACCACCACTTCCCTGCGGTTCAACCTCATGCTCACCCTCCTCAGCCCTTGTCGGGTACGACAATAAATCAAAACTGTTACATTACAAAATACAATCAATCAGTTCCGAACCCGTGGAATTTGCGTCACCCGGCGCCCGGCCTCCATATTTGCCCCGGTTCGCGCATCCGGCGATCACCCGACCGTTACTGGACGCTTGTCGCCAGCATTCTAGGTTTTGGACAACGCCCGCATTTCACGTGGAGCCAAGGGAGCGAGACATGACCAGACCGACGATCACCCAGGCGATGATCGACGCCTATGACGAATACACCCATCTCACGCTCGACCGCCGCGGATTCATGGACAAGCTCACAAGGCTGGCAGGTTCGGGGGCGGCGGCCGCGGCCATCGCGCCGTTGCTGGCGGCAAGTCCCGCGGCGGCCGAGATTGTGGCGGCCGACGACGAAAGGCTGACGGCGGAGGACATCACATGGGCCGGCGCAAACGGCGAGATGAAAGGCTATCTCGTTCGACCGGCCGACCAGGACGGCAAGCTTGCGACAGTCATCGTCATCCACGAGAATCGCGGCCTGAACCCGCATATCCGCGACGTCGCGCGGCGGCTTGCGCTTGAGGGTTTCGTTGCGCTGGCGCCTGACTTCCTGTCGCCGCTCGGCGGCACGCCCGACGACGAAGACAAGGCGCGCGCCCTGTTCGGCGAGCTAGACGCGGCGCAGACGGCCGCCAATGGAGCGGCGACTGTCAGTTTCCTCAAAGGGCACGAGATCGGCAACGGCAAGGTCGGCGCGATCGGCTTCTGCTGGGGCGGCGGCACGGTGAATGCCATCGCCGTCGCATCGCCCGAGCTCGACGCGGGCGTCGCCTACTACGGCCGGCAGGCGGATGCCGCCGACGTACCGAAGATCGAGGCGGCGCTGCTCCTGCATTATGCCGGACAGGATGAGCGTATCAATGCCGGCATCGACGCATACAAAGACGCCCTCGAGGCCGCAGGCAAGGACTTCACGATCCACATCTATGATGGCGTGCAGCACGCCTTCAACAACGACACATCGGCGGCGCGCTATGACAAGGCCGCGGCAGACCTTGCCTGGGAGCGAACGGTCGCCTTCCTGAAGCAGCACCTCGGCTAGCTTTCCCCGCGAGGGATGGCGGTCAGTTATCCGAGGGAGCGGGGTTTGGCGCGGCCCGGGAATCGGTGCAGATTGGATCAGCGCCGGGCCTGCCGGTGGTGAAGCGACGGAGAATTTCCCATGACTGCCGAAGACGTGTCCCTGACCGGTTCCTGCCGCTGCGGCGCGACACACATCGTACTCAATGCGGCACCGTTCATGTCCTCCGCCTGCCATTGCACCGGCTGCCAGAAGATGAGTGCCAGTGCGTTCTCGCTGACGGCCATGGTGCCGGCGGCGGCGTTTCGCGTCACCGCCGGGGAACCGGTCAAGGGCGGCATTCGGGGACCGCAGCTCGACCACTATTTCTGCCCCGACTGCAAGAGCTGGATGTTCACGCGTATCGAAGGAATGGACTTCGTCAATGTTCGGTCTGCCATGCTGGATGATGCGCAATGGACCGAACCGTTCATCGAGACGATGACTGCCGAGAAACTGCCTTGGGCTCAGACGCCGGCGCGTCACAGTTTTCCCGGCTTTCCGGCGCCCGAGGACTATCAGCGCCTGATGGAGGCGTTCGCGACCGCACGGTGAGCAAAGCAAAGCTGGTCAGGCGATCGCGCGAAGAGCCCAGGCCTTGGCGGTGAGAGGGATGGCGCCGTCTCCGCGGCGCGGAAGGGTGTCGGCCAGGCGTTGCCGCAATTTTTCGCGGGCCTCCGAATCGAGGCTCATGCAATAGCCCGGCGCGGGACCGGCGCCGAGCGTGAAGGGCCGCCAGTAGTCGTCGAAATCGGCGAACACGGTCGGCACCTCGATGGCAATGACTTCGATATCGCGCAAGCCCGCTCCGGCGGCCAGCGCGGTCAGCCCTTCCGCCGTGCAGAAGGGGAAGCGAAGGCCCTCCGTCAGGTTGAGCACGCTGGGGTCGAGCGCGGTTGCCGCGTTCCAGAACGCGCGCATGAACTGGATGCCGCCGCCGGGATAGTCCCAGACATAGAAGGCAATGCGGCCGCCATCGCGCGCCACGCGCTTCATTTCGGAGAGCGCCTTCGTCTTGTCGGGCACGAAATTGAGTACCAGAGCCGAGACTACGATGTCGCGGCTGTTCGGGTCGAGGTCGAGCGATTGGGCGTCACCGACACGGAATTGAACACGGTTGTCAGGAACATTGAACCTGGCCCTGGCGATGAAGCCCTCGGATGGGTCTATGGCGACCAGGCTCTGCGGATTCTGGCGCTCGACGATTGCGGCCGACAGGGCGCCGGTGCCGCAACCGACCTCGAGCCAGTCGAGCCCATCGTCGGGTGCCAGCCAGTCGAGGAAGCGCGGCGCGACCTTGCGGCTCCAACGGCCCATATAGGCGTCATAGCTGTCGCCGGCCTGCCAGGCATCGTGTCGTGACGTCTCAGCCATCGTCCCTCCAAGCCGCACATGCGGTTCGGGCAGATCTCAGCCGAAGTGCAATTTACGCCTGGCCGGGGAGACTGGCAATGCGTCAGATCATGCCGCGCCGGGAACGTGCCTGGCGGATGATGGCGCGCCAGCGGATCATCTCGATCGGGATCGGCTGCCGGGCGCTGGCGATGCGAAAAATCTCGTTGTCGAGATTTTTCAGGGTGCGCCAGAAATCATAGTCCGTGATACGTGGGTTTTCAGCGAGTCGGGACGCCGCTGTTCCAATGTCCTGCTTCATCCGCGCCTCGAGTCACGCTCCGACCTCGTCCGAAAAAATCGGATGCGGCTATTTCAGATGAGTCTCGGCGAGGATCAATAGGTGGCATTTCGTCATTCACGTTAATTATTCATTAGGGTTAACGGAATGTAACCACGGCTTCGCGGCGCCGGCTCAGGCCTTGTGCTTGATGGCGATGGCGCGGCCAGCCCGTTCCGGCATCGGCAGCGCGGCATGGGCAGCGCGCATTGCCTCGACCTTCTCCATCACGTCGGCGGGGAAGGGCGCGACCTTGGGGCCGCTCATGTCGACATGCAGCGACAGGCTCTCGGACGTGGCGGCAAGCCAGCCGTCGACGTGACGGATTTCCTGGTAGGCGCGCAGCCGCTTGGCGTCGTGGTCGAGCAGCTGGAAGGTCGCGGTGACCTTGTCGCCGAGATGCAGTTCCCGGACGTAGCAGACATGGACTTCCGCCGTGTAGATGGTCAGGCGGCGCTCCCTGGCATAGTCGGGACCGAGCCCCATGATTTCATAGGCGTCGTCAGAACAGCGGTCGAACAGCACGTTATAATAAGCCATGTTGAGATGGCCGTTATAGTCGATCCAGTCCTTCTCGATTTCCATTACGCGGGACTCGAAGGGGGCTGACAATGTCATTGAGATACCTTGCGTTCGCTTGTGCCCGTCGCCCGGGCGATTGCCGGGAATCGGTTTTCACCTTTACGGTGGGTGCTTGAATCGATCATAGACGCAAGACAGCGGCCGTCGATGGCCCAAACGCGCAGGAAATCATGGCACTCAGCGACCTTTTGACCGTGGAACGCAACGAAACGGGCATTTCGACCGTGGTTGGAATTCTGAAACAGCGCTTTGGCGAGCGATTCCAGACCGGCAAGTCGCTTCGCGAGCAACATGCCCACACGACCACCTACATTCCTGTGCAGGCGCCGGACGGCGTGGTGTTCCCGGAAACGGTGGAGGAGGTGCAGGAAATCGTGCGCGCCTGTGCCGAGCATCGCGTGCCGGTCATTGCCTTCGGTGCCGGCACCTCGCTGGAAGGCCAGGTGAATGCGCCGGGCGGCGGCATTTCGCTCGACACGTCGCGCATGAACAAGGTTTTGGAGGTCAACGCGCAGGATCTGGACTGCACCGTCGAGCCCGGCGTGACGCGCGTCGAGCTCAATGAATTTCTTCGCAATACCGGCCTATTCTTTCCGATCGATCCCGGCGCCAATGCGAGCCTCGGCGGCATGACCGCGACCCGAGCATCGGGAACCAACGCGGTGCGCTACGGCACGATGCGCGACAATGTGCTGTCGCTGACGGCGGTGATGGCGGACGGCAGCATCGTCACGACGGGCAGGCGGGCCAAGAAGAGTTCGGCCGGCTACGACCTGACGCGGCTGCTGGTCGGATCGGAAGGCACGATCGGCGTCATCACCTCGATCACGCTCAAACTCGCCGGCATCCCGCAGGCGGTGTCGGGCGGCGTCTGTCCGTTCCCGACCGTCGAGCAGGCCTGCGAAGCGGTCATCGCGACGATCCAGATGGGCATACCGGTGGCCCGCATCGAACTGGTCAACGCGCTGCAGATGCGCGCGATGAAGACCTATTCGCATCTCGACTACCCGGAGAGCCCGTGCCTGTTCGTCGAGTTCCATGGCAGCGAGGCCAGCGTCGCGGAGCAGGCGGAAACTTTCGGGGAAATCACTGCCGAATTTGGCGGTGGATCCTTCCAGTGGACGACGGTCGCAGAAGAGCGCGCCAAGCTCTGGAAGGCGCGCCATGACGCCTATTGGGCGTCGCTGACGCTGAGACCCGGTGCGCGTGGCCTGTCGACCGATGTCTGCGTGCCGATCTCGCGTCTCGCCGAATGCATCGCCGAGACGGAGGCCGACATCGCCGAGATGGGTCTGATCGCGCCGATCGTCGGCCATGTCGGCGACGGCAACTTCCACGTGCTGGTCCTGATGGACGTCCAGGATCCGGCCGAGATCGCATTGTCGGAGAAGTTCGTCGCGCGTCTCAACAGCCGGGCGGTGCGCATGGACGGCACCTGCACGGGCGAGCACGGTATCGGCCAGGGCAAGCTCAGCTTCATCGAACAGGAAATTGGCCATGGCATCGAGGTCATGCGCGCCATCAAGAGGTCGCTCGACCCGCAGAACATCATGAACCCGGGCAAGATCTTTCCGCTGATGTAGCGAAGTGCACTTGCCGGAAGCCACTGGTGCAAAACGCCATTTTATCGACACGCGGATGCAGGTAGACTAGCGTCCACTTCTGGCACACCGGTGAAGGATCGAAGCTGGCCCGACTTTTTGTAATCATTGGCGGTCTGATCGTGCTGGCGCTGACGGCGGCGCTGGTGGTGCCGTATTTTGTCGACTGGTCCAGCTACCGTGCCGGGTTCGAGCGCGAGGCGAGCGCCGTGCTCGGGCGCCGGGTAACCGTCAACGGCGACGCAACCGCACGCCTCTTGCCGTTTCCCTCGGTGACCTTCTCCGACGTTGCCGTCGGCGGCGGCCCCAACGGCGAAGCGGCGATGACGGTCGAGACCTTCTCGATGGATGCCGAACTGGCGCCGTTTCTGCGCGGCGACATCCTGATCTTCGACATGCGGCTGGTGCGGCCGAAGGCAACGATCGAAGTCGCGGACGACGGTACCGTCGACTGGGCCGTGCGGCCATCCGCTCCCTTCGACGCCGAGCAGATCTCGATCGAGAAGCTGACCGTGACGGAAGGGCAGATATCCCTACGCCACGTGGCCAGCGGCCGCACGCACCGGCTGACCGAGATCAACACACAGATATCTGCGAAGTCGCTCGACGGGCCGTGGCGGGTAACCGGCTCTGCGCGCCTCGACGGCATGCTGACGGCACTGACGGTCAACACAGGCAAAGTGGATTCGGCCGGGGCAATGCGGCTCAGAATCCAGGCGGAGCCGGAAATCCATGCCGTCAGCGTGGAATCCGACGGCAATATCCGCTTCGAGAACGGGGCGGCCAACTACGGCGGCACCTTCAAGATTGCGGCGCGCCGCGACCCGACGCAGCAGCCGGCGGCCGATCAGGGGCCCGGCTACCGGATCAACGGCAAGTTCTCCCTCGACCACGAGAGGCTGTCTTTCGACGAGTTCCTGTTCGAGACCGGCCCTCTGTCCAACCCCTACTCGGCAGACGGCCGCGGTTTTGTCGACCTCGGCGAGCAGGCGCGTTTCGAGGTCACGGTGGACGGCGCGCAGGTGCGCTTCGACGAGGCCATCGGCGCCGAGGAAGGCGGCGGTGGACAGAACTTCAGCCAGCGTCTCGCCGCCACGCAGGAGGCGCTGGCAGACCTGCCGAGGCCGACCATCCCAGGCACGCTTGACGTCAACCTGCCGGCAGTGGTGGCGGGAGATACCACGATCCGCGAGGTCCGCCTGTCGGCCGAGCCCGCCCCCGACGGATGGACCATCAAGTCGCTTGCCGCGACGCTGCCCGGGCGGACGACGCTCGAAGCCGACGGACGGTTGAGGACCGACGGAGAACTGGGGTTCAAGGGATCGCTGCTGCTAGCCATCGGCCAGCCATCCGGCTTTGCGGCCTGGGTGTCGCAGAATGTCGACGACGCGATCAGGAGGCTGCCTGCTGCGGGCTTCCGAGCCACGGTCGACCTGACCAAGAACCACCAGCGCTTCGACGACCTCGAGCTCGGGCTAGGCAATGCGACGTTCCGCGGCCATGCCGAGAGTTCCGAGCCGCGCGACGCCAAGGCCTCCACGGTGCTTTCCCTGGAGGGCGGGGCGCTCGACGTCGACGGTCTCGCGGCGCTGGCGTCGCTGTTTGTCAGCGATGTCGGCACCAACCGCTTCGCCGACCGCGACCTCGACCTGGAGATCAAGGCCGGGCCGGTAAGTGCGGCCGGCCTTACAGCCAACAGCGTGGACACGGCTCTGAGGCTGCGCGAGGGCCTGCTCGAGATCGACCGCCTGTCGATCGGCGGGCTGGCCGGCGCCACGGTCAGCGCAACCGGGACGCTGAAGGGGTTTCCCGACGATCTGGCCGGCAATGTCGATGCGTCCCTCGTGGCCGTTGACCTTGCGCCGTTGATTGCAGCGGCGTCCGAGCGTTACGGAACGAACCCGATCGTCAAGGGACTGCAGCAACGTGCTGCGTCGCATCCCGACCTGTTTTCGGACGCGCGTCTCGATATCGTCGCCACATCGGCCGCCAATGGCGACGGCAGTACGGGCTTCGCCGTCAGCGCGCAGGGCAAAGCCGGCGGTACGGCGCTGTCGGCGACGCTGTCGGGCAACGGCCGGCCCGACGCGATCGCTGACACCGAGGTTTCGCTGATACTGTCGGGCCGCAATGACGATGCAACCAGGCTGCTGGCACTTTACGGCTTGCCTGTGCTGGAAATCGGCATGACGGGAGCGGGCGAGACCGACCTGACCGTCAAGGGCAAGCTTTCTGCGGACATGGAGACGGCGGCAGCCCTGACGGCAGACGGCTTTGCGGCGGCATTTTCGGGCAGGTCCCGCATCGAGGGAGGCGGCGTCAGTCTCAAGGGCACGGCAAACCTCAACACGACTGACCTCGAACCCTGGCTTATGACGGCCGGCGTCGGGCTGCCGGGCATGGGAGCGGGCATCCCCGTGGATCTGAGGGCCGAGGCCGACTATGCCGACGAACTGCTGGTGCTCGGCGGCATCGAGGGCGCGGTCAGCGAGGCGGCGGTGGCCGGCGACGTGAATGCCGTGCTCAAGGATGGCAGGCCGCATGTGTCTGGCCAGTTGACGCTCGACGAACTGGCACTCGATCCGCTGGTCGCCATGGTGCTCGGCGAGGCGGCGGTCGAGGCCGGCGGGCTTGCCTGGTCGCAGACGCCTTTCCAGGCGGCAGTGACGGCGCCGTTCAGCGCCGATGTGCAGATTTCTGCCGCAACGCTTGCAGCGGGTTCCTTCGCCACCGGCTACGATGCCGGCCTGTCGTTGAAGCTCGACGACGAGGGCCTGCGCGTCTCCGACCTGAAGGCGAAGCTGTTCGGCGGCGAGGTGAGCGGCCTTTTCGAGATCAAGAACAATGGCGGGACCGGCATCGTCACCGGCCAGATGAAACTCAGCGGCGCCGATATCGCCAGGGTGCTGGGGACGCAGGGCGTGCGCGGGCAGGGCGATATCTCGACCGGACTCTCGGCGAGCGGCAAGTCGGTCAGCGGCCTGGTTGCGACGATGGCGGGTTCCGGAACGGCGGCACTTCGCTCGCTGGCCATCGACGGCATCAATCCGGAGGCCCTGCCGCGGTTCATCGCGCGGGCCGACATGTTGGGCAAGGATATCGACGCCGCAAGGACCGCGGGCTTCGCGCCGGCGATCGCCGCTTCGGGGAGTTTTGCGGCCGATCCCGCCGAGGCCGCCTTCACCATAGCAGGCGGCGTGCTGCGCGCCCCGCCGCTGACGCTGGAGAACGACGCTGCGAAACTAGAGGCCGACGTCGAGGCCGACTTCAACACGGGCGAGGTTTCGGCCGACGGGACGATCACCTACAAGCCCGGTATCGAGGCGCTGGTCGGTTCGGAGCCGGCGCTGCGTTTCAGCCTCGAGGGACCGCTTGCGACCGCCGGCGTGACGTTCGACAGCGAGCCGCTGGCGCAGTTCCTGACGCAGCGCGCGCTGGAGGCAGAACAGGCGCGGGTCGAGGCGATGCAGGCGTCGCTGCTGGAGAAGCAGCGGCTGCGCCGCGAGGTGCGCTATTATGCGGCGCTCCAGGAAGAGCACGACAAGGCGATGGGGCTGTTGCGCGAGCAGGAAGAGGAGGCGCGCCGCAAGGCGGAGGCCGAAGCCGAAGAGGCGCGCAAGGCCGAGGAGGCGGCACGACAGCAGTCGCAAGCTGAAGAGCGCGCCGCCGAAGAAGCCAGGCAGGCCGACGAAGCCAGGGCCGCCGCGGCCCGCGCAGAGGAAGAAGCCGCCCGGCGCGATGCCGAAGAGAAGGCGCGCCGTGCCTTCGAGGAACCGATTGTCGATCCGACGCCAGGCATCGAACGTCTGCCGCTCGCAGCACCCGTCGAAAGCAATCGGCCGGCCGCCGAAAGCAAGCCCGAACCGGAGCCTTCGCTGTCGATGGACGGCTTCATGAGGATGCTGCAAGGTACCGAGTAGCAGTCAGGCCGACCGCGACTTCTTGGCGTGGTCGAGCACGAATATCCTTAGCGCTGACGACAGGTTTGCATCGCGGGGCCGGCTTTCGTCGATCTCGGCAACGAGGGCGGCCACCGCCATGCCGCGATCGGTGGCAATGGCCTGCAGGTCATCGAAGAAGGGCTGTTCGAGCGAAAAGCTGGTGCGGTGCCCACGAATGGTGACCGATCGCTTGCGGACGGCGGTCATTGCGTCTCGTCGTCGCTGCCCGTTTCGCGCCGGTGGCCGTCGACAAAGGCGGCGGATTTCTTGGCGTTCAGCCTGTCGCGCCGCTTTTCCTCGAGGGTACGGCCGTGCAGGGCGCGGTTCTCGCTGGCAGTCCGCTCATTCTCCGCACGCGCCTTGCGTTTGCGGGCGAGACGGAGATTGACGACGGAAGACACCGCTACTTCTTGCGGAATGCGTCGAGAGACACGACTTCGGCGCTCTTGGCCGCCGCGTCCGCAACGGCATCCTTCTTGCCGTCCTTGTCTTGAGCCGGCTTTTTCTTGGCGTCAGGCTTCTTTGCGACGGCGGCCGGTTTCGCAATCTCGCCCTTCAGCTTCTTCGGCGCCTCGTCTTCCTCTGCAGTCTCGGACTCGGCGGCAATGTCGGTCTTCACATCGAATTCGAGCTCGAAGTTGACCGAAGGGTCGTAGAAGCCGCGGACGGCGGCGAAGGGAATTTCTAATCGCTCGGGAACGTCGGAGAAGGACAGGCCGATTTCGAAACCGCTGTCTGTGACCTTCAGGTCCCAATACTGGAACTGCACGACGATCGTCATCTGCTCCGGATAGCGCTCGCGCAGGCGCGGCGAGATGCGGACGCCCGGCGCCCCGGTAACGAAGGTGATGAAGAAGTGGTGATTACCGGGGAGGCCGGTCCGCGCCACCTCGGCAAGAACCTTGCGCATGACGCCGCGCAAAGCCTCCTGAGCCAGGATGTCGTAGCGGATATGGTCTTCGGCCATTGATCGGCGGCTTCCTCTGAATCGATCATAATAGCTGTAGTCAAGCTTGGGGCCGGCGTAAACCGGGATATAGCGGGACAGCGGCCTCCGGCCGTCTGCGTCGGACCGCCTTGAGGCAAAAATGCGGCAGTGAGGGGTCAGCCGGGGGCGCGAAATGCTTTGAGGAACGTGCGCACCGCATTTGTGGACGCCGTCCGGAGCGCGGCTTCGTCCGGCTGCATGCCCAGCATCATGGTAACCTGCAGATCGGCGTTGATCAGAGCGAGGAACTGTCGCGCGGCAAGATCGGGATCGTCGATGTCCAGCAGGCCGGCATGGGCGAGCCGGGCGAAACGCGCCGCCAGTGCGGCCCAGGTGCGCGAGGGGCCCTGTTCGCGCCAGCCGGCGAACAGTTCCGGGTAGCGCTCGCCTTCCGCCTGGACCAGCTTGCGCAGGAACTTGCCATCGCGGTTGCAGATGCAGTTGCTGTGCAGGCGGACGGCAAAGGCGATGAGGTCGGCCTCGAGATCCTCAGGCTGGTCGGGAAAGGTCGAGATCGTCTCGAAATAGCCGGCGTTGGTGCGTTCGGCCAGTTCGCGAACCACGGCGATGAACAGGTGCTCCTTGTCGCCGTGGTGATTGTAGATGGTCTGGCGCGACACACCGGCTTCGGCCGCGATCAGGTCGATATTGGCGCCGGCAAATCCTTCGCGGCAGAACACTGCTGCCGCCGCCTCGATGACCGAAACGCGTTTCGCGTCATGGCCGCGCGGCGGGAGAATGTCAGGAACCGTGTCAGTTTTCATCGAAAGCCGATATACAGGTGATTGACGATTTGGACAAGTGTGTCTAAAAATGTGGATAGAAATAGGCACCTGATCTCGCCACGTCGGGCGGCACATGACCGAAACGTTCCTGTGGTGATCGTCGCGACGGTGACCGCGGCTGCGGCACGGCAATTCCAAGGTTGAACTCCATGACATCCGGCTTCCTCCGTATCGCCTTCGTGCTTGGCCTCACATCGGCCATCGGTCCCTTCGCCATCGATATGTATCTGCCGGCCCTGCCGACGATCGGCGCCGATCTCGGCGCCAGCGCCATGGCCGTGCAGATGAGCCTGGTGGTGGTCTTCCTGTCGTTTGCGATCGGCCCGCTCGTGGTCGGCCCGCTCTCGGATATCCACGGACGCAAGCCGGTGATGTATGGCGGGCTGATCGTCTTCGCTGCAGCCAGCATCGGCGCCGCGCTCGCCCCGACGGTCGAATGGCTGATCTTCTTCCGCCTGCTCCAGGGTCTAGGCGCCAGCACCGGCATGGTCGTGCCACGCGCCGTGGTGCGCGACCTGCACACCGGTCCAGAGGCAACCAGACTGATGTCGCTGCTGATGCTGGTGTTCAGCATCTCGCCCATCCTGGCGCCGCTGACCGGCAGCTTCGTCATCGAGGCGTTCGGCTGGCGCGCGGTGTTCTGGGCCGTGACGATTGCCGCGGTTGTTGCCTTCGTACTGATGTGGTTCGGCCTTGCCGAGACGCGGTCGGTCGAGCGCCGCAGCGGCAGTTCATTCGCATCCGCCTGGAAGGGCTACAAGCTGCTGGCGGTCGACCGCAGCTTCATGGGCCTGTCGCTGATCGGCGGCTTCGGCATTGCCAGCTTCTTCGTCTACCTGGCGAACTCGTCCTTCGTCATCATCGACCATTACGGCATGTCGCCGTCGGTCTACAGCCTGTTCTTCTCGGTCAATGCGGTTTCGTTCTTCAGTGTCTCGCAGATGAGCGGCTGGCTGACCGGCCGGTTCGGCCTGCACCGGGTCGTGCGGATCGCCGTGTTCGGATTTTCCGGGGTGATCATCGCCATGTGGGCGGTGATGGCCGGGGGCATCGAGTCGCTCGCCTTCATGTCGGTGGCGCTGTTCGTCGCCTATGGGTTCCTCGGCCTGGTGATCCCGACGACATCTGTGCTGGCGATGGAAGACCATGGCGAGATAGCCGGAACCGCTTCGGCTCTGATGGGCACGCTGCACATGGTGACGGGCGTCGCTGCGATGACGGTGACAAGCTTCTTCGCCAATGGGCTGCCGACGCCGATGGTGACCGGCATTGCGGTTTGCGCGGCAATGGCGCTGCTGCTCACGCTGGTGACGATAAGGCGGTCTCCGGCAGTGACGGCAAATGCTGTCGCCGGATAGACTTCGCCGGCGCCAAGGCTGGGCGGGTCTGCGCTGCCGTCAGTCGCGCCCGGAGCTTGCCGGCGCGGCTGGGGCTGCCGCCTCGACCAGGAACGCGACCCGCTCCTCGACGCTGACACGCGGCAGCTCCACAAGCTCATAGCCGAGTTCCGCGTATGTGCTGCACATCACCTCGTATGTGCGCACCGCCAGTTCCCAGCTCTGCCGCCGATGCTCGTCGTTGCCGTAGATGGCCTTCCAGGGCGGGGCGACGAATGCGCGGCGGTTGTAGCGAAGGCGTAGCGCCTTCTCCTGCATGGTGGCAGGGACCTCGAAGCCCTCGAGCTTCAGATAGCCGAGCGTGTCAGGCAGTCCGCGGTCGAAGAACACCGGGCCGTCGTGCCGCTGCGCCTGCCGATACGATCGAAGCTCCCACTCTAACATCAGTTCGGCGAAGCGTTGAGGGTCGATCCATGGCAGTCCGCCGCCGCCGCTGCGCTCCTGCTCGCGGATCACGCCCCGGCCGGCTTCGTCCATGGTCGAATGACCGCGCGCCTTCAGCGCCTCGATCAGTGTCGTCTTTCCGGAGCCGGGGCCTCCGGTGAGGACAAAAAGGTTGTCGGACTGCTGTCTCACGGCTTCTCTCCAGGCAACATTGAACACAGACCGGCACGGACGGCTGTCGGCACACGGCACAATCTGGGAAGCAATAGGGAGGGAAAGTGGAGGTTTCTGTTGCCAGGTACCTCCGAACCCCGCCTAGAAGTGCGAACCGCTAGGGCTTGAATTTGAAGCTATCGCACAGCTTACGCTGCGAGACGTGCTTCCGCATAGTTGTCATTTGCAACTACAAGTTTAGTCCGATAACGGTGGTACCATGCCGGGCAAAAGTACGATCTTTACACCTTCGTCGATCCTGTTTCGCCCCCATCAGAAACTGCCCTGCCGGGCAGCTTGTGGTGGAGGCGCCGGGTACCGCCCCCGGGTCCGAACGGCTTATTGCATCGCCTGTTTATCACCATAGTCAGTCAAGCTGACCCGGCTAATATAGGGAGCCAGGAGGCGGATGGAAAGGGCCGCGCCGGGGCTTTCGTGCACGCCCGACCGGACTGGGCTGTGGGCAGCGGCGGGAATGCCTATGTTCGCTCCGGACGGCATCCTGTAGGATGCTCGAAATCTCCCGCGAGCCCCGAATCATGCGCCAGTATCTCGACCTCCTCAGACACGTGCTCGACAACGGCACGGACCGTAGCGACCGCACCGGCACCGGCACGCGCTCGGTGTTCGGCTACCAGATGCGGTTCGACCTAGCCGACGGCTTTCCGGTGACGACGACGAAGAAATTGCACCTCAAGTCCATCATCTACGAGCTTTTGTGGTTCCTGAACGGCGACACCAATATCAGGTATCTCAACGATCACGGGGTTACCATCTGGGACGAATGGGCCGACGAGAACGGCGATCTCGGCCCCGTTTACGGCAAGCAGTGGCGCTCTTGGCCGGGCGGGCATGACGGCAAGCCGATCGACCAGATCCGGAATCTTTTGAATCAGTTGCAGAAGAATCCTCACTCGCGACGTCTGATCGTCTCGGCGTGGAACCCGGCCGAGGTCGACGCCATGGCGCTGCCGCCCTGCCACTGCCTCTTCCAGTTCTATGTTGCCGACGGAAAGCTGTCGTGCCAGCTCTACCAGCGCTCCGGCGACATCTTCCTTGGCATCCCGTTCAACATCGCCTCCTATGCGCTGCTGACGATGATGGTGGCGCAGGTGAGCGGGCTGGAGCCCGGCGATTTCATCCTGACGCTCGGCGACGCGCATCTTTATTCAAACCATTTCGAGCAGGCGCGCGAACAGCTGTCGCGGCAGCCAAAACAATTGCCCACGATGCGGCTGAACCCGGACGTCAAGGACCTGTTCGCCTTCCGCTTCGAGGATTTCTCGCTCGAGAACTATGTCGCAGACGCGACGATCAGGGCGCCGATCGCGGTCTAGCCCGCCAAACGGAGAATGCGTGGAGGATGGATATCGCGATCTATGTCGCGATTGCCCTTAACGGGGTGATCGGCCGCGAAGGCGGCTTACCGTGGCGGCTTTCCAGCGATCTCAAGCGCTTCAAGGCCGATACGATGGGCAAGCCGATCGTCATGGGCCGCAAGACTTGGCAGGGCATCGGCCGGCCGTTGCCGGGACGCCACAACATCGTTGTGACGCGAGACGCGGATTTCCCGGCCGAAGGCGCCGATGTCGTTACGTCACTGCAGGACGCCATAGCGCTGGCCCGGGCCCGCTCGCACACGGTGACCGGCATCGACGAGATCTGCATCATCGGCGGCGGCCAGATTTACAAACAGGCGCTGCCTTTGGCCAACAGGCTCTGCGTGACGCATGTGCTGGCCGAGGTCGAGGGCGACACAAAGTTTCCGCCGATCGACCCTGATGTGTGGCGTTCCGTCAGCAGTGCGGAGTACCCGGCCGGCGAAAAGGATAGCCACGCGACGCGCTATACGGTTTACGAGCGACGCCAAGCAGTGCATTGAGGCCCGAACCATTGGGAATCGGGCGATTATTCGATCATCCGCATCGTCGGTCGCGTTGAAAGCGCAGCCGCTCGTCCCTATAGAAGAGATCACGGGAGCGCGCGCCGCAACGTTTCGGCGCGCTTGGGTTTTCAGAATACCGAAAGGACTTTCATGCCCTGGAACGACAAGAGCGGCGGCGGCGGCCCATGGGGCGGCGGTAACGGCAACAATGGTGGCCCATGGGGGCAGGGACCTCGTCCGAGCGGACCGCAAGGATCCCCACCGGACCTCGAGGACATCATTCGCCGCGGCCAGGACCGGTTGAAGCAGGCGCTTCCCGGTGGCGGGCGCGCGACGCCGGCACTGTTCGGACTGATTGCGCTCGGCCTGGTGGCGCTATGGCTGTTCCAGTCGATCTATACCGTCCAGCCCGACCAGCTCGCGGTCGAACTGCGTTTCGGCAAGCCGAAGGAAGAACTGTCGCAGCCCGGCCTGCATTTCCATTGGTGGCCGATCGAGACGGTCGAATTCGCCAACACCGCGGAAAAGCTCGTCGACCTCGGCGAAGTGCGCGGCAACACCTCGTCCGGCCTAATGCTGTCAGGCGACCAGAACATCGTCGACGTGAAGTTCTCCATCGCCTACCAGGTGTCGAACCCGGAGGCATATCTGTTCAACGTCGCAAATCCCGACGACATGGTGCGCCAGGTCGGCGAGAGCGCGATGCGCGAAGCCGTCGGCAAGCGTCCGGCGCAGGACATTTTCCGCGACGACCGTCAGGGCATCGCCGATACGGTTCGCGAAATCATCCAGACGACGCTCGACCAGTACGGTACCGGACTGACGATCAACGCCATCTCCATCGAGGACGCGGCCCCGCCGCGCGAAGTGGCCGACGCGTTCGATGAGGTGCAGCGCGCCGAGCAGGACGAAGACCGTTTCGTCGAGGAGTCGAACCAGTATTCGAACCAGCAGCTCGGCCAGGCACGCGGTGAAGCCGCGCAGGTCCGCGAAGAAGCGGCTGCCTACAAGAACCGGGTCGTGCAGGAGGCGCAAGGTGAGGCGCAGCGCTTCATCTCCGTCTATGACGAATATGCCAAGGCCCCTGAAGTGACGCGCGAGCGCCTGTTCATCGAGACGATGGAAAAGGTGCTCAAGGATTCCAACAAGGTCATCGTCGAGCAGGGCAGCGGCCAGGGCGTCGTGCCCTACCTGCCCCTGCCTGAACTGACCAAGCGCGCGGCGCCTGCCGAAGGAGCCAACTGATGGCCAATCGTCTTCCCTTCATCGCCATCGTCCTGGCGGCCATCCTGTTCCTGATCTTCTCGTCGATCTTCGTCGTCAACGAGCGCCAGCAGGCAATCGTGCTGCGCTTCGGCGAGATCGTCGACGTCAAGCGCGATCCGGGGCTCTACTTCAAGCTGCCGTTCGGCTTCTTCGAGGCCGACAACGTGCAGATCATCGACGACCGCATCCTGCGCTTCGACCTCGACAACATCCGCGTCCAGGTCTCGGGCGGCAAGTTCTATGAGGTCGACGCCTTCGTGACCTACCGCATTTCCGATGCACGGACGTTCCGGCAGGCCGTTTCGGGCAGCGTGGCTCTCGCAGAGCAGCGCCTGCGCACACGTCTCGACGCTGCCCTGCGCCGGGTCTACGGCGTGCGTGGCTTCGAGTCTGCCCTGTCGGAAGAGCGCGCCGCGATGATGCGCGAGGTCGCCGACCAGCTTCGTCCGGACGCCACCTCGCTCGGCCTGCAGGTCGAGGACGTGCGCATTCGCCGTACCGACCTTACTCAGGAAGTGTCGCAGCAGACCTTCGACCGCATGAAGGCCGAACGTCTGGCCGAGGCCGAAAGGCTGCGGGCGCGCGGCCGCGAGGCGGCACAGCGCATCCGTGCCCGCGCCGACCGCGAAGTGGTCGAGATCGTTGCCGAAGCCCGCAAGGAATCGGAAATCCTGCGCGGTGAGGGCGAAGCCGAGCGCAATGCGGTGTTTGCGGATGCCTTCCAGCGCGATCCCGGCTTCTTTGAGTTTTATCGCTCGATGATTGCCTATGGAAACGCGCTTCAGGGCACCGGCACCACGATGGTGCTGTCGCCGGACTCCGAGTTCTTCCGCTTCTTCAAGGACTCCGGTGGTAGAGCCGTGACCGCGCCTTCTGCGACGCCACAGCAGCCGGCTGCGCTCCAGCCCGCGGCGCCAGCGGCGGGCACCAGCCAGTAGGCCGCAGCGCTGTGTCGGATTTTCTGGCCGCCATAGGCCTGGTCCTCGTCGTCGAGGGACTGGTCTATGGCGGCTTTCCGGCACTCGCCAAGCGACTGGCGGCCGAAGTCCAGTCATCGCCGGAAAGTGCGTTGCGAATTGCAGGGCTGGGGGCCATAGCCGTTGGCGTCGGCATTGTGTGGCTGGTGCGCGGGTAACGGAGGATTTATCCCAGCGCCGATAGCCAAAGCCGCAAACACGCCGTAATTCTTGCCATCATGGCGCTCGGCTCAGGCCCTCCATGACCTTTCACGACGCACCGGGAGCAATCCGCATGACATCCACGACTTTCCTGCCCGCGGTGCGCAAGCTGCTCCTCTCTGCAGCGATGGTGCTCTTGCCGATCTCCGTGCTGCCGATTTCGGTGGCCAGTGCCCAGATGGCCTCTCCGGCGACGCCGTCGAGCGGCCCCGCCTCGGTGGCCGATCTGGCTGAAGGGCTGCTTGAGGCGGTGGTCAACATTTCCACCTCGCAGAACGTGAAGGGCACCGAAGGTCCGGACACAGTGCCGCTGCCGAAGGCGCCCGACGGCTCGCCTTTCCAGGACTTCTTCGACGAGTTCTTCAAGGACCGGCAGGGCGATGGCGGCGGCGGACCGCAGCAGAAGGTGCAGTCGCTCGGCTCGGGCTTCGTCCTCGACGCGGAAAAGGGCATCGTCGTAACCAACAACCATGTGATCGCCGATGCCGACGAGATCGAGGTCAATTTCTCCGACGGTTCGAAGCTCAAGGCCGAACTCGTCGGTACGGATACAAAGACCGACATCGCCGTGCTCAAGGTCGATCCGACGCTGAAGAAGCTCAAGGCGGTCAAGTTCGGCGATTCCGAAAAGATGCGCATCGGCGACTGGGTGATGGCGATCGGCAATCCGTTCGGCCTTGGCGGCACGGTCACCGTCGGCATCATATCGGCACGCAACCGCGACATCGATTCCGGCCCCTATGACGACTTCATCCAGACCGATGCCGCAATCAACCGCGGCAATTCGGGCGGCCCGCTGTTCAACATGTACGGCGAAGTGGTGGGCATCAACACGGCTATCATTTCGCCGTCGGGCGGCTCGATCGGCATCGGCTTCTCGATCCCCTCGGAACTGGCTTCGGGCGTCGTGGCGCAGCTTGCCGAATTTGGCGAAACTCGCCGCGGGTGGCTTGGCGTGCGCATCCAGCCGGTGACCGACGAGATCGCGGAGAGCCTCGGCCTGCCGAGCGCCAAGGGCGCTCTGGTTTCCGGCATCATCAAGGGCGGCCCGGTCGACAACGGCTCGATCGAACTCGGCGACGTCATCACGAAGTTCGACGGCAAGGACATCGGCCAGAGCCGCGAACTGCCGCTGGCGGTTGCCGAAAGCGAAGTCGGCAAGGAGGTCGACGTGCTGGTCGTGCGCAAGGGCAAGGAAGTGACGGTCAAGGTGACGCTCGGCCGTCTCGAGGAGGGCGAGAAGCTCGCCGAGGCGGAAGGCGGAACCGCCTCCGAGGATGGCGGTCCGGTGGCCACCGCCTCGGTGCTCGGCATGACGGTCGGCGAACTGACCGACGAGGCGCGCAGCACCTTCGGTATCGGCCCGGATGTATCGGGCGTGGTCATCACCAGCGTCGATGAGAATTCGGCGGCCGGCGAGCGCGGTGTCGTGGCGGGCGAGGTGATCACCGAGATCGCGCAGGAGACCGTGTCGACGCCGAGCGACGTGCTGGACCGGATCTCGGCGCTGAAAGAGCAGGGGCGCAAGAACGCTCTGCTGATGCTCGCTTCGAAGACCGGCGAACTGCGTTTCGTCACCATTCGGATGGATTGACCGGGAATCAGCCAGAATCTGATTCCGAAAAGCCGGACAAGCGGCTGATTTTCTGGGAAATTCCTGTCCCGGATGGCTGGCTAGTGCGAGCGAAGCCATTGCTCGCGGCTCATCCGGTAGAGCACGAAGCGCTGAAGGTGGGGATGCGTGTCCGGAACCTCGGGGTGCTGGAAGGTATCGGCGTCGCGATGCATGCCGAGACGCTCCACAACGGCGGTCGAGCGCCTATTTCCGGTGACGGCGAAGGAGATGACTTCCGGCTGCCCCAGCGGTCCGAAAGCATGGTCGAGCAGCGCGCGCGCACCCTCGGTTGCGTAGCCCTTGCCCCAGAATTCGGGCGCCAGCCGCCAGCCGATCTCCAAAGTACCTTCGGGAGCGATGGGCGCGATCTCCGGGGCGTTAAGGCCAATGAAGCCGATGC
This sequence comes from uncultured Rhizobiaceae bacterium, assembly GCA_947259295.1. Taxonomy (GTDB): domain Bacteria; phylum Pseudomonadota; class Alphaproteobacteria; order Rhizobiales; family Rhizobiaceae; genus CAMYMG01. The sequence goes on along the minus strand of CAMYMG010000036.1, from coordinate 109,551 downwards.
ACTGGCCCGTCTCGGCAATCTCGGCGGCAGTCCAGCCATACCCATCCCGAGCGATGGCGTCGCGCATCTCGTCCATGACGGCGTCCGCCTGCGTCCGGTCGCGGCGGAACGGGAAGAACTCCATGACGCGGTCGTCGGAATTGATGCGGTGGAAGAGGTCTCTGTCGCTCTCCTGCCAGTTGCGGAGGATCAGCCGTTCGGTGCGCAACGGTTTCATGCGACGAACTCGTTTTCTTTGTAGCCCTGTAGGTAGAGCAGGGCGGACAGGTCGCCGTGGTCGATGCGAATGCCGGCCTGGGCGGCGACCGCTGGCTTGGCATGCAGCGCCACGCCCATGCCGGCGAGATTGAGCATGTCGAGATCGTTGGCGCCGTCGCCGACGGCGATCGCGTCGCTCGGATCGAGATCCAGCCGGATGGCAATGTCGCTCAGCGCCTCGGCCTTGGCGGCTCGGCCGAGAATCGGTTCGGCGACTTCGCCGGTGAGCCTGCCGCCGGCTTCCACCAGACGGTTCGCGCGGTTCTCCTGAAAGCCAAGCTTCGCGGCAATGCGTGACGTGAACACGTCGAAGCCGCCCGACACCAGCGCCGTCCAGGCCCCGTTGTGGCGCATGGTGCGCACCAGTACCGGCCCACCCGAGGCCAGGGTCAGCCGATTGTCGATGATCCGGTCGATGACCGACGCCTCGAGGTCCTTGAGCAGCGCGACGCGCTCGCGCAGTGCAGGCTCGAAGGCGATTTCGCCATTCATCGAGCGCGCGGTGATGTCGGCGACGCGGTCCTTGAGCCCGACCTCGTCGGCCAGTTCATCGATGCATTCCTGGTCGATCATGGTCGAATCCATGTCGGCGATGAGCATCTTCTTGCGCCGCGCGCTGGCATCATGGACGACGATATCGACGTTTTTGCCGGCCAGACCAGCGGCGAGGGCATCGGCTGCCTCGGCCTTGCCGAGACCGGCCGGCAGCACCAGATCGCAGGCTGCTTGTTCGGCGAGCCAGTCTATGCTGCTTGCGCCGACAGTGCCGGCAGCGGTAGCTGCGAGATCCGGCGTCAGCAGGCGCGCGGCAGGATGGGAAATGAGCGTGGCGACAAGCGACATGAATGAGTCCGGCGGGGGTGAGGGGCGGATCAGGAACGCAATCCTGATAGCCGGGCCGACCGCAAGCGGCAAGTCGGCGCTGGCGCTCGAGCTTTCGGCGCGCCACGGCGGTACCATCGTCAACACCGACTCCATGCAGGTCTATTCCGTGCTGCGGACGCTTACCGCGCGGCCGGGCGCGGACGAATTGCAGCGCGCGCCACATGCGCTCTATGGCCATGTGCACCCGAGCGTTGCCTATTCGACCGGCGCCTGGCTGCGCGATGTCATGGCGCTGAGCGGCCGCGGGGAGCTCGATAGCGGGCGGCCGATCTTCGTCGGTGGCACCGGCCTCTACTTCCGGGCGCTTGTTGGCGGCATTTCGGAGATGCCGGAAATCCCTGAAACGGTACGCGAGCGCTGGCGCTATGAACTGGCGCAACAGGGGTCGACCAAGCTGCACAGGATCCTGATGCGCGAAGACTCTGCGGCGGCCATGGCCCTCAAGCCGACGGACGGACAGCGGATCGTGCGCGCGCTGGAAGTGCTGCAGGCCTCGGGCCGCTCGATCCTCAAATGGCAGCAGGAGCGGGGCAAGCCGCTGATAGACGTGAAGAGCGCACGGCTGCTGGTGATCGAGCCCGATCGCGCCGACCTGGTCGCCCGCATCGAAAGGCGGTTCGACGCCATGATCGCCAACGGCGCGATGGAGGAGGCAAGGGCGCTCGGCGCGCTCGGCCTCGATCCTTCGCTGCCGGCGATGAAGGCGATCGGCGTGCGTGAACTGCTCGCGGCTTCGGCCGGCGAGATGACGCTCGAGGCCGCAATCGAGCAGGCGAAGATCGCAACAAGGCAGTACGCCAAGCGGCAGGCAACCTGGTTCCGCCACCAGCTTGGCCCCGAATGGCAGCGCCTGCCCGGGCCCAGCGGCCTCGCTGGGGTGCACCTGTAAAAGGCAGGGCGCTATGCTTACGCCTTGCTTACCGTATCGCCGATCTCGCGAGCCGGTGATTGCTTTTAACGCTCCTTAAGCCCGGTCATGGGATAATCGATGCCGCAGTGATCGAGGGGACAATGCGCTTCCACAAATCAGAATCCGCGTTTTTCGTGTTTATCGCGGTCATACTTGTGGCGGGCGGACTGACGTTTCACGCATACGGCGTGCTGCTTTCAATCGCCGAACTGGTCTCGCAGATCGGCCATTTCAACGACGTGGCCTATCTGTCAAAATTGCTGTTCGCGGTCGGAATGCTGCTCACAACGGCGCTGTTCTTCGGCATTTTCTTCATCTACCCGATGATCCGGGTACAGGTGCGGGAAGAGGGCAAGCTGCGCGCCATGACCGCTTCGCTCAGTGCACGCTCGGTCACGCTCGAGCAGGCGGCGCTGACCGACGGTCTCACGGGCATGCAGAACCGGCGTTATTTCGACGATGCGCTGCGCGAATATCTCGAGGAGTTCCGGCGCATCGACCGGCCGGTCGGGCTGATGATCCTCGACCTCGATCATTTCAAGCAGGTCAACGATACGCACGGGCACGATGTCGGCGACGAGGTGCTGCGCGCGGTTGCCGGCTGCCTGAAGGATCTGACGCGCTATCACGACATAGTCGCCCGGCTCGGCGGCGAGGAGTTCGCCGTGGTGGCGCCGAACATGGAGATGGACATGATGATCCGTTTCGCCGAACGCATCCGCAAGGCGATATCCGGGCTGTCTGTCGTTTCGGGCAATGTCCGGCTGAAGATCACCGCCAGCGTCGGACTGGCGATCTGGGACCGCAAGGAAAATGCCGAGAGCTTCTACCGGCGCGCCGACCAGCATCTCTACGAGGCGAAGAAGCTCGGCCGAAACCGCGTCAGCGCCTGAGGCTCGCACCGAAGCCTGTTTCCTAAAATTCTTTCGACCGTCTTGACCAAGCTTCAATCGGCGTCGGCGATCATGATGCCATGGACCGGCGCCCAAACTACGGCCGACGACCTCGGCGATATTCGCACCGTCACAGCAGTTTGACGCGCGCACTTGTCGTGCCTTTCACGCTCATGCTGACTGGCGTTGCATCAGTGGCAGTGCTGTCGGAGGAGTCGCCGCTTCACCACCTGGCAGCGGCACTACCCGGCGGGGCGTGCGACATCAAAGGCAATATCAGCATCGACACCGGCGAGCGCATCTACCACGTGCCGGGACAGAAATTCTATTCGCAGACCCGCATTTCCAAGGACTACGGCGAGCGCTGGTTCTGCTCGGAGGCCGATGCCCGCCGTGCCGGCTGGCGCAAGTCGAAGCGCTGAGACATCCGACCGGCCGCGATTGGCGCGGCCATTGCCTCATTGCCAGCCGTACAAATTCAGGCGCGCGAGCCGAATTTTCCGGGCTTCAGTCCGTAGCCGAAGTCCAACTCGTCACGGGTAGCGACCGGCCGTGGCGCTGGGGCCTCCGGCTTCTTGTAGCCCGGATCGCCGGGCTGAAGCTGTGGGCTGACCGGTTCGGCGAAGCCGAGATTGCTTTGCGCCTTCGGCACGTTGCGCAGCCGTTCGACAATGCTGATCAGATCGACGTCGCCGGCGTCGCTGTGGTCGGCATGGTCCTCGGCGCGCTGGGCGGCACCTGGGATGAGCTTGGCCTGCATGCGCTCGAATCTGAGCCGCATCGTCGTCGCGACACCCTCGCCGAAGGCGATCGCCTCGCGCTGCCCCATCGACGACAGGAAGGCCAGGCTCGACGCTGAGGAATCGGCGATTGCCGAGCGGATAATGGCCTGGTCCTGCTCGTTGGCCAGCCGCATGGCGAAGAAGGTCGAACACTGCGACAGGATGGTCGGGTCCAGTTCGCCCGGCCGCTGCGTGACAACGCCGAGATAGCAGCCATATTTGCGGCCCTCCTTGGCGATGCGCGACAGCGCGTGGCGGGTGGGTGCGAATCCGAGCCTCGGATCTGCCGGCATATAGCGGTGGGCTTCCTCGCACAGCACGAGGAGCTTAAGCTTGCCCTCGCTCCACAGCGCCAGGTCGAAGGCCAGACGAGCCAGCACCGAACAGACCGAATTGACCACTTCCGACGGCATGCCCGCCATCTCGAAGCAGGTCACCGGCCGGCCGTCATGCGGGACGCGGAAGATCTTGCCGATCGTCTCGTGGATCGTGTCCTCGATCAGGCGCGAGTTGAACATGAAGCGGTAGCGCGGATCGCTGACGGCGGATTCGATGCGGGTCCTGAGCGATTTCAGCGTCGGCCGATCGACCTTGCTGTCGAGCAGACCCATGCGCTCGTCGATCTGCTTAATCAGGTCGGCCATGCGGTAGGGGACAGGCGTGTCGGCGGTCAGTGCGTCGACGCCGCGGCGTAGGAAGGCACCGGCGGCGGGATTGCGGTAAAGGTTCTTGGCGGCGGGGATGAGGTCGCGCAGAACATCGATTTCCTCCGGCACCGTCTCGCGGCCGCGGAACAGCACTTCGGCGAATTCTTCCAGCCGGAACATCCAGAACGGCAGGTCGAGCGTGGTGGAATCGACGCGCACGCAATATTCCGGCAGCGAGGCAGCGAACTCGTTGTGCGGATCGAGGATCAGGATGCGAAGGTCCGGTCTTGCCTCGATCGCCTTGCGCATCAGCAGCGAAACGGCTGTCGACTTGCCGACGCCCGTGGTGCCGACGATGGCAAAGTGGCGCGCCAGCGTGTCGTCGATGGCGATGCGGGCGTCGATGCTCTCGTCCTGCGACAGGTCGCCGATCGACACGGAAGGCCGGCCGGCGAGATCGTAGACGGCCTGCAGATCCGCGGTGCGGATGCGGTGCGCAACCGCGCCGATATGCGGATAGACGGTGATGCCGCGATCGAAGACCGGAACGCCGGAACCGTCGCGGTCGCGCACTTCGCCGATCAGCTCGACGCTGACCTCGATGGCGTTGGGCTCGCCGTCCTGCCACGACAGGTCGGCCTTGCTTATGGCATAGACCAGCCCGACCGTTCGGGCGGTACCGAGATTGATGGAGATCATGCGGCCGACGGTCCAAAGACTCGCAGGCGCGTCGACATCGCTTTCGGCATAGGCCGCCAGCGTCGCGCGCGCACCGTCGCAGCGGACGACATTGCCGAGCGTGCGGTTCTTGTTCTGGTGCTCGTCGCGACGTTCTTGCGACGTCGCCTCGCCACTCGAGGTGTCGGATGTAAACATCAGCAATAGATTCCCCTGTCCACTTGCAGCACCCTAACAACGCGCAGTTAAGGTGGGGTGAGGGGGCAGGGTTGATCAGGTCCTAAAGCGATCGGTTGCATTTGAACGATCCGGTTTCGCAGGCGCCGAGCGTAAGGCTGACGGTCGCGAAAAAACGCAATTGACTTGTGGCGCCATCCGCCCTTATTGTCCGCGACCATGAAAAAGATCAGCATTCTCGTAGTAGGAAGGCGTGTGGGCAAGGCGGTGTAACCGCCGGGCGAAATCCTCCCATGCGCAAGACACAGGCTCCCTCGGGGGCCTTTTTTATTGCCCGAAACCGGACTAACGACCATCAACGCCAGACGGCGAAGCGAAAACGGAACCGACCGATGAGCCACGGACAATACGAACAGCGCGAAATGACCGGCGCGGAAATGGTTGTGCAGGCACTGAAGGACAATGGCGTCCTTCACCTCTTCGGCTATCCGGGCGGCGCCGTGCTGCCGATTTATGACGAGCTCTTCCAGCAGGACGCGGTCCAGCACATCCTGGTCCGCCACGAGCAGGGCGCCGGCCATGCCGCAGAAGGCTATGCCCGCTCGACGGGTAAGCCGGGCGTCATGCTGGTGACATCGGGACCCGGTGCCACCAATGCCGTGACGCCGCTGCAGGACGCGCTGATGGACTCCATCCCGCTCGTCTGCCTGACCGGCCAGGTGCCGACGTCGCTGATCGGCTCGGACGCTTTCCAGGAATGCGACACGGTCGGCATCACGCGGCCCTGCACCAAGCACAACTGGCTGGTCAAGGACGTCAACGACCTGTCGCGCATCATCCACGAGGCGTTCCACGTCGCAACGACGGGACGTCCCGGCCCGGTGGTCGTCGACATTCCGAAGGACGTCCAGTTCGCAAAGGGCATCTACACGCCGCCGCAGACGGCGCCGCGCACCAGCTACCAGCCGAAGGTGCAGGGCGACCTCAACCAGATCAAGGCGGCGGTCGAACTGATGGCGACGGCCAGGCGGCCGATCATCTATTCGGGCGGCGGCGTCATCAATTCGGGCCCGGAAGCGAGCCAGTTGCTGCGCGAACTGGTCGAGCTGACCGGATTCCCGATTACCTCGACGCTGATGGGGCTTGGCGCCTACCCGGCGAGCGGCAGGAACTGGATGGGCATGCTCGGCATGCACGGCACCTACGAAGCGAACATGGCCATGCATGACTGCGACGTCATGGTGTGCATCGGCGCGCGCTTCGACGACCGCATCACCGGACGTCTCGACGCGTTTTCGCCGAACTCGAAGAAGATCCACATCGACATCGACCCGTCGTCGATCAACAAGAACGTGCGTGCCGACGTGCCCGTCATCGGCGATGTCGGCCGCGTGCTGGAAGATATGGTCCGGCTGTGGCGGGCGACCGTCAAGACGGACAAGAAGAGCCTGCACCCGTGGTGGGAGCAGATCGCCAAGTGGCGCGCGCGCGATTCGCTGGCCTACACGCCCAACAATGACGTGATCATGCCGCAGTATGCCGTGCAGCGGCTCTATGAGGCGACGAAGGGCAAGGACACCTACATCACCACCGAGGTCGGCCAGCACCAGATGTGGGCGGCGCAGCACTTTCATTTCGACGAGCCGAACCGCTGGATGACGTCGGGCGGGCTCGGCACGATGGGCTACGGCCTGCCGGCCGCACTTGGCGTGCAGATTGCGCATCCCGACGCGTTGGTCATCGACATCGCCGGCGACGCCTCGGTGCAGATGACGATCCAGGAGATGAGCTGCGCGGTTCAGTACGACGCGCCGATCAAGATCTTCATCCTCAACAACCAGTACATGGGCATGGTGCGCCAGTGGCAGCAGCTGCTGCATGGCAATCGGCTGTCGCATTCCTACACCGAGGCGATGCCGGACTTCGTCAAGCTGGCGGAGGCCTATGGCGGCCACGGCATACGCTGCGAGAAGCCTGGCGATCTCGACGATGCGATCAAGGAGATGATCGACGTCAGGAAACCGGTGATCTTCGACTGCCGCGTCGTGACGCTCGCTAACTGCTTCCCGATGATCCCGTCGGGCAAGGCGCACAACGAGATGCTGTTGCCCGACGAGGCGACCGACGAGGCGGTGGCCAATGCCATCGACGCCAAGGGCCGGGAACTCGTCTAGGCGATCAAACAGTGCCGCCAAAGCAGCGCCTTAGAGCAGACCTTTGAGAACGAGATTCATGCCATGAACGCACAGCTTCAACCCACCGGATCGGCCTACTTCATTGCCAAGGAGACGGAGAAGCCGGAAAACCACACGCTTTCCGTGCTGGTCGACAACGAGCCGGGCGTGCTGGCGCGGGTCATCGGCCTGTTCTCCGGCCGCGGCTACAACATCGAGAGCCTGACCGTCTCGGAAACCGAGCACGAGAAGCACCTGTCGCGCATCACCATCGTGACGCGCGGAACGCCGCACGTGCTCGAGCAGATCAAGCACCAGCTCGAGCGTATCGTTCCGGTGCACCGCGTCGTCGACCTGTCGGTGATGGCCGAGGAGCTCGGCCAGCAGTCGCCGCTGGCGCGGGAACTGGCGCTGGTCAAGGTGGCAGGAACCGGCGACGATCGGGTCGAGGCGCTGCGGCTTGCCGACGCGTTCCGGGCGAGCGTCATCGACGCCAATACCGAGCACTTCATCTTCGAGATCACCGGCAAGGTATCGAAGGTCGAGCAGTTCATAGCCATCATGAAGCCGCTCGGCCTGGTCGAGGTCTGCCGCACCGGCGTGGCGGCGATGAACCGTGGCCCGCAAGGGATGTAATCTTGAAGCCAGCCCGTCGGTGATGTATATCATTGGGATATACATTACTCGGATGAAGCCATGACCGCGGTACAGATTTCCAAATGGGGCAACAGTGCCGGTATCCGCTTGCCTAAGGCGGTGATGGAAGAGCTAGGCTTGAAGCCGGGTCAGACGGTGGAACTCACCGTCAGGGACGGCAAAGGCATCATCGAGCCCGTCCGGCCGCGCAAGATGACGCTGGCATGGATCATCTCGGAGACGAAACGTCTCGGGCCTGAAAACGCACCGGAAACCGTCGAATGGGGACCTGACGTGGGTTCGGAGGCCATCGACGACGCGTATTCGCGCGGAGGCATTGCGATGGATGACCCGCTTGCAGGCCGGTGATCTGGTCTGGGTGGTGTTCGATCCCGTGATCGGTACTGAGCAGGGAGGCCGACGGCCGGCGATCGTCCTGACGGACGAGGCGTATAACTCCTTGTATCCAAGGTCGGTCGTTTGCCCGATTACACGGAACACCACATTCTGGCCCACCAAGGTCATCTTGCCACCGGGCATGGAGACGATCGGGGCGGTCCTGGCCGACCAGCCACGCACGCTGCAGCGAGAGGGGCGCGGCTTCCGCTTCATCGAACATGCGCCCGAGCAGGTGTTGGCCGATGTCCGCGCCATCGTCGCGTCGCTACTCGGCATCATCGCCTGACCAGACGCCGCGCACATCATACCGCCGGGACCGGGTTCCTGGCGGGGTGCCTTTCCAATCCTGAGGCGACAGCGGGTGTCATCTGCTTTGAGCGCGACGCTCTGGCCAATGCTGCGCTGAAATCTGGCGGCTTGCGGCGGGCCGCGGCCAGGCATATTTTCCCGCCATGGCGCATGACCACGATCACGACCACCACGACAATGAGTTCGGCCCAATGGCGGCGCGGGTGCGGGCGCTGGAGACGATCCTGACCCAGAAGGGGCTGGTCGATGCCGCCGCGATAGACGTCATCGTCGACACCTATGAGCACAAGATCGGCCCGAGGAACGGCGCCAGGGTCGTCGCCAAGGCCTGGAGCGATCCGGCCTATGCGGACTGGCTGCGCAAGGACGCCACGGCGGCGATCGCCTCGCTCGGCTTCACCGGGCGGCAGGGGGAGCACATGCAGGCGGCGTTCAACACGCCCGACACGCACAACCTCGTCGTGTGCACGCTGTGCTCCTGTTATCCCTGGGCGGTGCTCGGGCTGCCGCCGGTCTGGTACAAGGCGCCGCCCTATCGCAGCAGGGCGGTGATCGATCCGCGCGGCGTGCTGGCCGAATTCGGGCTGACGCTGGCCGCCGAGACGAAAATCCGCGTTTGGGATTCGACCGCTGAACTGCGCTATCTGGTGGTCCCCGAGCGCCCGGCCGGCACCGAGGGCTGGAGCGAGGAAAAGCTCGCTGGACTGGTGACGCGCGATTCGATGATCGGCACCGGGCTGGCGCTGGCGCCGGAGGCGGCGTGAACGGGCCGCACGACCTCGGCGGCCAGATGGGACTCGGGCCGGTCGCGCCGGAGATCGACGAACCGGTGTTCCATGCCGACTGGGAAAAGCGGGCGCTCGGCCTGACGCTTGCCTCGGGCGCGCTCGGCGCCTGGAACATCGACGAAAGCCGGCACGCGCGCGAAAACCGGCATCCGGTCGACTATCTGTCGTCGAGCTATTACGAAATCTGGATCAAGGGGCTGGAGCGGCTGCTGAAACGGCACGGCTTCGTCAGCGAGCGCGATCTCGCGGAGGGCAGGGCGGTGGACGCCGCGGCGTCGCCGAAGCGCGTGCTGAAGGCTGAAGACGTGCCGGCGGTGCTGGCGCGCGGCGGCCCCTGCGACCGGCCGGTGGAGACGCCGCGCTTCAAGGCGGGCGACCTGGTGGTGACGAAGAATTTCAGCCCGAGCGGCCACACGCGGCTGCCGCGCTATGCCCGGGCCAAGCAAGGCGTCGTGGAAACCGTGCACGAGGGGTTCGTGTTCCCCGACAGCAATGCGCATGGAGAGGGCGAGCAGCCGCAACGGGTCTATACCGTGGTTTTCACCGGCAAGGAGATCTGGGGCGAGGACGCCGACCCGACGCTGACGGTGTCGATCGATGCCTGGGGAAGCTACCTTGAGCCCGCCTGACATCCAGGTCTCCGCCATGGACCCGCGGCCCTTCGACGAACCCTGGCAGGCTGAGGCCTTCGCCATGGTCGTGGCGCTGCATGAGCGCGGGCTGTTCACCTGGCCGGAATGGGCGGAAATGCTGTCGCAGGAGGTGAAGCGGCCCGGCGTTGCGGCCGATGGCAGCGATTACTACCAGTGCTGGCTGCGCGCGCTGGAACGAATGCTCGCGGCCAAGGGTATCGCCGGCGCGAGCGACATCGACGGACTGGCCGCCGCATGGCAGCGCGCCGCGCATGCCACGCCGCACGGCAAGCCGATCCTGCTGGAGAACGACCCGGAAGCGTAGGCGCAGCTTGCACAGCCGGAGCTTTCTACTCCTCGAGGATGCGCGCGCCGTAGCGGGCGGCGGTCTGCATCAAATGTTCCATATCAGGCTCGCCGGCCTCTTGCGCCCTGTCCAGCGGCAGGCTCGTCTCGCGGATGAAGTTCTCGAAGCCGGCGGGCGAGAAGATCATCATGATGCGCGCGCTGGCGGATTTCACCTTGTAGGAATGCGGGATGCCGCGTGGACCGAGAATGAAGGCGCCCGGACCGGCAGAGAGCGTCTTGTCGCCGACCGTGAACTCGACCTCGCCGTCCATGATCAGGAAAGCCTCGTCCTCATTGTCATGCACGTGGAGCGGCACAAAACCTTCCGGCGTCGAAATCACCTCGGCAACGGCGTAGTGGCCGCCGGTCTCCGCGCCGGTGATCTTGAGGATGGCCGGTTCGCCAAGCCATAGCAGGCGTTCACCCTCGTCGGGTTTGAGTGCGAAGGCGCCGGCGTTCTGGAGCGTCATGTTCATGCAAAACCTCCCGTTGCTGACTAGGGGCTGGAATTCTCCCGATCGAGGGCGAGCCAGGCCATGGCCATCCGCGCGATTTCGCCCGCGGCCTTGTCGGCGGCGATGCCACGCGCGCTCAAGGCAGCAAAGCTGCGCTGGTCGAGCAGGGCGGCGACGAAAGCCAGCTGTGCTTCGGCTGGTCGAAGCGGCGCAAGGGCGGCGCTCACGACGGTAGCCACCGTCCCGGCCCAATAGGCTTCCCATTCCCGGATCTGCGGCAGCTTGCGCTCGCGCGGGTCGACCTCCGCCGCCGGACCGGCCCGGTCGTAAAAGGCGAAGATTTCGGTGACGACGCGCCCGAGCCGGTCCTTGGGGTCGGCAAGGCCGTCGAGCAGGTCCCCGGCATCTTCGGGGGAGGGCGGCCGGAAGCGCTCCATCATCAGGGCGCCGCAGGCCGGCAGGAGCGCGTCGAGGTCGGGAAAGTGCTTGTAGACTGTGCCGATCGAGACATCGGCAAGCGCGGCGATGTCCTTCCAGGACGTGCCGAGGACACCTTTCTGCGCATGAAGCTGAAGCGTCGACTCGACGATGCGCCGCCGTGTCTCGGCGGCGTCGCTGCTGCGCTTCTTCATCGAGTAGTGGCGAGGCGACATGCTGAACGTCAACAATTAATTGAATGAACGATACATCCAATTAATTGACGAGGCAATCGGCCTTTTCGCGGAACTGCTATCGCTGCGGTCCGGGCTAGCGGATCAGCAGCACCGGGATCTTGCAGCGGCGCACCATGGCGCTCGTGGTGCTGCCGATGACCAGGTTGCGGATGCGCGAATGGCCGTAGGCGCCCATCACGAGCAGGCCCTCGTGCTCGGATTCGACGCGGGCGCCGATCACCTCGTCGGGGTCGCCCTGCTGCAGGAGCGTTTCGACCGTATAGCCCGCGTCGCGCAGGATCTTTGCCGGTGCGTCGAGGCGGGAGCGGTTTTCGGCCGTGTCGGCGCCGACCGACAGCAGTGTGCAGGGGAGGCCCTTGAGCATTGCACTCGACGCCACGCACTCGACGGCGCGGTTGGCGCTGGCGCCGCCATCATAGGCGATGACGAAGCGCTCGACCGGCGTGAAGGCGCGCGATGCCACGAACACCGGCTTGTGCGTGGCCCTGACGACCCGCTCGAGGTTGGAGCCGAGGTGCAGCTTGGCGAAATCGGCTCCCTCGCCGCGTTTGCCGATGACCAGCATGGCGGCGTCCTTTTCCATTTCGGCCACCGTCTCGACGAGATCGCCGATGCGCAGCCTGGTCGTCACATCGCCGACGCCATCTTCTTCAACGGCGGCCTTTGCGTCGTCGAGAATGGCGCGACCGCGCTTCTGCGCCAGCTTGGCGCGCTGTTCGTCGAGCGTCGCCAGTTCCGAGAGCAGCGCGGTCCGTGCGCCGAGCGCGATCGAACCGCTGAGATCGGCGGGGACGCTTGCCGTCTCGCGGCGGCCGAGCACGTGCAGCAGCTCGACCGGCTGGCCGGTACGGCCGGCGATCCAGGCGGCATGGTCGCAGACGCTGCGCGCATAGATCGAGCCGTCGACGAGGGCGATGAGTTTCGACATGGGTGTTCTCCCTGCGTCCGGCCCGCGCCGGCTCTGCTATTCTTCGACCATAACCCGTTGCAATGACCTGTCGCCAGTCTCGAGACGGCAGTCGGGAAATGGACCGCTAGTGGCCCATCAGGGTTTCGAGCGCGCCCGGCTTGTCGTGGACGGCCAGCCTGTCGACGATGGTCTCGCTCGCCTTGTTCAGGCCGACGATCTCCACCTCCGCCCCGTCGCGGCGGAATTTAAGCACGATGGTGTCGAGGGCGGCGACGCTCGAAATGTCCCAGATATGCGCCCGGCTGACGTCGATGACGACCTTTTCCAGCGCTTCCTTGAAGTCGAAGGCGGCGGTGAAATCGTCAGCCGATGCGAAGAAGACCTGGCCTTCGACGACATAGGTGCGGGCCTTGCCGTCGTCCGACAGGGTCGAGGTGACGCGGAAAATCTGGGCGATCTTCCAGGCGAAGAAGATGCCGGACAAAAGCACGCCGACGAAGACGCCGATCGCCAGGTTGTGGGTGAAGACGACGCAGATGACGGTCGCCAGCATGACGATCGACGAGGAGCGCGGATGATGGCGCAGATTGACGATCGACGACCACGAGAAGGTACCGATCGAGACCATGATCATGATGGCGACGAGCGCCGGCATCGGGATCTCCTTCACCCAGTCGCCGAGTACGACGATCATGAACAGCAGCAGGATGCCGGCGCAGAAGGTCGACAGCCGGCCGCGGCCGCCCGACTTAACGTTGATGATCGACTGGCCGATCATGGCGCAGCCGGCCATGCCGCCGATGAAGCCGGTCGCCGTGTTGGCGATGCCCTGGCCAATGCATTCCTGGTTCTTGTCGCTCGGCGTGTCAGTCAACTCGTCGACAATTGACGCCGTCATCAGCGATTCCAGCAGGCCGACGGCCGCCACCGCCGCCGAATAGGGCAGGATGATCATCAGCGTCTCGAGCGTGAAGGGGATCTGCGGGATGAGGAAAACGGGCAGGGTCGAGGGCAGTTCGCCCATGTCGCCGACGGTGCGCACGTCGAAGCCGAAGCCGATCGACACGGCGGTCAGGATCAGGATGCAGACGAGCGGCGAGGGGATCGACTTGGTGAGCAGCGGGAAGAGGTAGATGATGGCAAGGCCGGCGGCGACCATCACGTAGGTCAGCCAGGGCACGCCGATGAGTTCGGGCAGCTGCGCCATGAAGATCAAGATGGCGAGCGCGTTGACGAAGCCGGTCATCACCGAGCGCGAGACGAATCTCATGACATAGCCGAGCTTCAAGAGGCCGGCGCCGATCTGCAGCAGGCCGGCGAGCACCGTGGCGGCGAGCAGATATTGCAGACCGTAATCCCTGACCAGCGTGACCATCAGCACTGCGGTGGCCGCAGTGGCGGCCGAGATCATGCCGGGCCGGCCGCCGGTGATGGCGACGATGACGGCGATCGAGAAGGAGGCGTAGAGGCCGATCTTGGGGTCGACACCGGCGATGATCGAGAAGGCGATCGCCTCGGGGATGAGCGCGAGGGCGACGACGAGGCCGGCAAGAACGTCGGCGCGGACGTTGCCGAACCACTGGTTACGGTAGGCGTTTAGCGAGATCATAAACCGGAATTCCAGGCAGGCCACGCGGCGCGGAAACCCGCTACGAACGCTGCTGCGATGAGTTGTCCGGCGGATCGGCGGCCGGAAGAGCCACCCGGCCTGGCGCCGGGTCCTGTCGAGCGGCCTCTATAGGACGGTTTATTGCTGCGACGCAACATGACCTCGGCGGCTGGGCTCGGTTCGGTGCTCATGTCCCTTGCCCCCGGCGACCGAATCCTGTCAGTCAGGCCGATGGAATTTTCTCCGCAGCAGGACGACGCGCTGAAGGCGGTGGCGCGGTGGCTGAAGGACGGCCGTCCGCAGATCTTTCGCCTGTTCGGCTATGCCGGCACCGGCAAGACGACGCTGGCGCGCTATTTCGCAGAGCATGTCGACGGCCAGGTGCAGTTCGCCGCCTTCACTGGCAAGGCGGCGCAGGTGCTGCGCTCCAAGGGCGCTACGAATGCGCGCACCATCCATTCGCTGATCTATCGGCCGAAGGGCGAGGAATCGGTCTCCGACGAGGTGACCGGCAAGACGTCGATGTCGCCGACCTTCTCGCTCAACCGGCAAAGCCCGGTGTCGCGCGCCAAGCTTATCATCGTCGACGAATGCTCGATGGTCGATGAGCAGCTCGGCCGCGACCTGCTCACCTTCGGCACGCCGATCCTGGTGCTCGGCGACCCGGCGCAGCTGCCGCCGATTTCGGGCGGCGGCTTCTTCACCGAGCACGAGCCGGACATCCTTTTGACCGAGATCCACCGGCAGGCACGCGACAATCCGATCCTGCGGCTGGCGCTCGACGTGCGCGAGGGCCGCGAATTCATGCGCGGCGACTACGGCACGGCGCAGGTGATCGGCAAGGAAGACGTGACGCAGGAACTGGTGCTCAAGGCCGACCAGGTGCTCGTCGGCACCAACCGGACGCGCAAGCGCTACAATCAGCGGCTGCGCGAGCTGAAGGGCTTTACCGCCAATTACCCGCAGGCCGGCGACAAGCTTGTCTGCCTGCGCAACGACCCGGCCAAGGGCCTGCTCAACGGCTCGCTGTGGAAGGTGATGACCTCGTCGCGCGAAACGGTGAAGCCCGGCATCAACCTGCTGGTGTCGCCGGAGGAGGACGACCCGGATCGCGGCGTCGCCAAGATCAAGCTGCTCAAATCGGCCTTCGACGATCCGGATACCGACGTTCCATGGCAGCAGAAGAAGCGCTTCGACGATTTCGACTATGGCTACGCGCTGACCGTGCACAAGGCGCAGGGCTCGCAGTGGAACGACATCGTGCTGTTCGACGAGAGTTATGCGTTCAAGGAAACGCGGCAGCGCTGGCTCTACACGGCGATCACGCGTGCCGCCGAGCGCCTGACCATCGTACGCTGACCGGCAGGGGCCCGGCTTCAGACGACCTCGAAGAGCAGCGCCGTGGCGTCGTCCGAGACCTTGAAGCGCGGGTAGAGGCGACCATCCGGGTCCTCGACGCGCTCGATCTGCCGCAGTTCCGTCATCAGCGCCTTCAGCCCGGCGGATTTCGCGACGGCCACGAGTTCGTCGGGAGCATAGCGGCCATACTGGTCGCTCAGCGCGGCGAAGCCGTCGGTGCACAATAGCCCCGTGGCCGGCAGGTCGACGGCAAGCCTGTCCACGGCCAGGTGCTTCGACGCCGCCGGCTCGGTGCCGAGGGTCCAGACGGACGAGTCGTCGCGGTTGTAGGTGGCGCGATGGCGGCGCAGTTCGTCACGCACGGTCGGATCTTCGGCAAGCGAACGGGCGGCGGAGAGCCCGCCGGCATGCGCGATGGCGCGTCGCGCGCCCTCCTGTTCCCGGGCATGGCTGCCTTTCAGCGCCGTGGTGTCCATGGTGATCCCGTCGGCACCGGTCAGGAAAAGCCGGCAATCGCCAAGTCCGTAGGTGACCAGCGACGGGCCCTCGACGCGTACAAGCTGGAACCCGGCGACAGGCAGGCTCCACGGCGCGATCGGCAGGCCGCCGGCCGCGTCATGCACGACTGTCGCGGCCTGCTTGTTGAGCGTGCGGACGATATCGGGCATGGCGCGGGCGGGCGTGACCTCCTGTTCGAAGAAGGTTTTTGCCAGCCGGGCGAGCCAGGCCGCATCCGACCCTTCCAGGCCGACGATGCTCTTGGCGCCGAGCCCGGTTGCACCGTCGATGACGAAGGCCGAGCAGCGGTTGCCGCCGGCCGCGTCCTCGTTGACGCGCGCCGGATCGCCGGCCTCCGAGAGCATGTCGGTAATGCGAAGCGTCGGGGAAAGACTCATGATCAGGTTCTAGCAGGCATGCACGCCTTCTGAACATGAGCTGTGTCGGGCATGTGACCGGGGATGCCCGGTCACACAAAGGCTGTCAGGCGGTTTCGACCGGGTTTGCGCCGATCCATTTCCACGCCGCTGCCGCGTCGTCGAGCTCGAAATGCTTCATGTCGATCGAAAAGAACGGCTTGAAGAAGCCGAGCACGCCGCGCATCCAGTCCGGACCGCCTACGACGGCGTATTTGCGGATATGCTTGAGAGCATGGGTCTTGCCGAGCATGGTGGTCTCGGTGAAGGCGGCGCTCCAGTCGAAGCCCTCGTAGTCGTGGATCAGAACCAGCAGGTCGAGCTTGTCGTGCAGGGCGTATTCGGCTTCCAGAAGGCCGTAGAGGTTCTCCATGTCGGCGGCCGTGATATGGCCGGTGATTTCGAAGGCGCAGGCATCGCTGCGGTCGGTCTCCAGACGGCGGATGCTGGGCGGTGTTTCGTAGATCATGGGGAGAACTCCTTGTAATCGGCGCGGTTTCCGGCTTGCTGCGACCAGGTCGCGGTACGCACTGTCAGCCTCGCGAGGCAAATGCGATCCGCCAAGATCCGTTCCCTCCAGCCGGGAGTGCAGCCCTCCGGATAGCATAGCATGGTCGCGGTGCGGACCTGGCTGATGGCCGGTCGGTGGCCGGATACGTCCGAATCAGGCGCGGACTCATTCCGAAAGCCGTATCGAGGCGCCCGTCATCGCGCGGGCGGAACATCGGACCGCTACCTCGCGTTACGTGAGCTCGACAACTCGGTTCCGGGAATCGGACCATATCGGCGGAAAATCCTCAAACTCTGATTCCGAAGACGCCAAGAACGGCCTGAAAAATAGGGAGAAAGCCGTGGCGGGTGGGCAGCAATCGACCGGGAGCGCCGCCGCGGTGGCCCGTGGCCCGGCCGGGCTCATGCGAACGGGAAGCCAAAAACGTTTCCGCAACGGCAGGCGATCAGTCGTTTTCTTTTTGCCTGTTGATGGTAAAAGGCGCACGCAATCCAGACGGCGCATTGGCGAGTAGCTGCCATGCAGAACGGCAATTGCTTTGGCGGGACCACTGGCGTAAAGCCCCCCGCTTTATCGGAGTGGCAGTGTTTTGATGGACCAGAAAGACCCCGGTAGCGTGCCTCAGCCTGCCGGTGAGACGGAACCTTCGGCCGCTCCGACCCAAAGCACCAGGGTTCTGATGTTGGGTGCGCTCGGTGTCGTCTATGGCGACATCGGCACCAGCCCCATCTACGCATTTCGAGAGGCGCTGCATGCGGCATCGGCCGACGAGGCCGCCACCCGCATCGAGGTTCTGGGCGTCCTGTCGCTCATCGTCTGGGCGCTTACCGTCATCGTGACGATCAAGTATGTCATCTTCGTTCTGCGCGCCGACAATGGCGGCGAGGGCGGAACGCTGTCGCTGATGGCGCTGGCCCGCCGCGCCTATCCGCGCGCCAGCGGCGCCATCCTGACGATCGGCGTCTGCGGCGCGGCGCTGTTTTTTGGCGATGCGATCATCACGCCGGCCATATCGGTGCTTTCCGCGGTCGAAGGCCTCACGGTCGCGACGCCGGCTTTCGAGGAATATGTAGTGCCGATCACTCTGGTGATCCTGGCGGTACTGTTTGCGGTACAGCGCTTCGGCACGGGCGGCGTCGCCAAGGTGTTCGGCCCGGTGACAGCCATCTGGTTCCTGGCCATCGGCCTGGCCGGCATCTGGCACATCGCCGACGATCCGACGGTGCTACTGGCGGTCAATCCCTATTACGGCGTCATCTATCTGTTCGGACAGCCCGAAGTGGCGTTCGTCACGATCGGCGCTGTGTTCCTGGCAGTGACCGGCGCCGAGGCGCTTTATGTCGATCTCGGGCATTTCGGCCGCAGGCCGATCGTCGCGGCCTGGATCGCCATCGTCTTTCCCTGCCTGCTGCTCAACTATTTCGGCCAGGGCGCGTACGTGCTGGCGCATGGCGGCGCGCCGCAGAACCCGTTCTTTGAAATGCTGCCCGAATGGGCGCTGCTGCCGATGGTCGGCCTGGCTACGGCGGCGACGGTTATTGCCAGCCAGGCCGTGATCTCCGGCGCCTATTCGCTGACCCGCCAGGCCGTGCAGCTCAGCCTGCTGCCGCGTTTCGAGATCCAGCACACCTCAGAAATGCAGTCCGGGCAGATCTATATGCCGAGGGTCAATCTGCTGCTCGCGGTCGGCGTGATGTTCCTCGTCGTCGGCTTCGGGGCATCGACCAATCTCGCCTCTGCCTACGGCATCTCGGTCACCGGCGAGATGCTGGTGACGACGATCCTGCTGTTCGTCGTCATGCGGCATCGCTGGAAGTGGAAGCTCGCCGGCGCGATCGCCCTGACCATCGTCTTCGCGACGGTCGATACCGGCTTCTTCCTCGCCAATGCGGTCAAGGTGGTCGACGGCGGCTGGGTCTCGATCTGTGTTGCCTCCATGATGGGCATAATCATGTGGACTTGGGTGAGGGGCTCCAAGTTCCTCTTCGACAAGACGCGCAAGAACGAGATTCCGCTCGACTTCCTGGCCGACAACCTGGCCAAGAAGCCGCCCATGGTTGTTCCCGGCACGGCCGTGTTCCTGACGAGCGATCCGCACAGCGCCCCGACAGCGCTGATGCACAGCCTGAAGCACTACAAGGTGCTGCACGAGCAGAACGTCATCCTGAGCGTGGTGACCGCGCAGACGCCGACCGTGCCGGAAGGCGACCGCGCCAATCTCGAGCCGATCAACGACCTGTTCATGCGCGTAACGCTGACTTTCGGCTACATGGAACAGCCCAACATCCCGAAGGCGATGTCGATCTGCCGCAAGCAGGGCTGGAAATTTGATATCATGACGACGTCGTTCTTCCTGTCGCGGCGCTCGCTGAAGGCATCGGCCAATTCAGGCATGCCGCTGTGGCAGGACCGGCTGTTCATCGGCTTAGCGCGCACCGCATCCGACGCGACGGAGTATTTCCAGATCCCGACCGGCCGCGTGGTCGAAATCGGAACGCAGGTCGCGATCTAGGCCGGGACTTTTGCTTTTCGGGGCGCAATTCCGACAGGCGCCTCGAAATTCCCTCGAACGGCTTGCATCGCTTCTGCAACTGCGCCATAAGCCGAACCGTAACGTACGGTACGGTTTAAAGACGGTGCCGCTCCCGACAAAATTCCAGGCAAGCGACCGTGTTTCAGATGGCCACCAGCGATGAGACAACGCCCACGGAGCGGCAGGCCGAGGTGCTCGACGTGGCGCTGCGGCTGCTCGTCGAGGAGGGCGACGCGCTGACCATGGCTGCGGTGGCGCGGCGCGCCAGCTGCTCCAAGGAAACGCTCTACAAGTGGTTCGGCGACCGTGACGGGCTGTTGACTGCGACCGTTCAGTGGCAGGCTTCGAAGGTGAGGGCGGGCAATTACGACCGGCAGCGGCTTGATGCGGCGACGCTGCGGCAGAGCCTCGAGGGATTTGCGGTCAACTGGCTGAGCGTCATTTCGAGCACCACCTCGATTGCGCTGAACCGGATAGCCGTGTCGCACGCAGCCTCGGGAAAGAGCAATCTCGGCTCGATCGTTCTCGCCAATGGCCGCTTCGCGATCGGCGAGCGGTTGAAGCCGCTGCTCGAGGCCGGAAAATCGGCTGGACTGCTGTCCTTCGACGATACGGAAGAAGCATTCCGCACCTTCTTCGGGCTTGTCGGCCGCGACGTACAGATCCGGCTGCTGCTCGGCGACGCGCTGAAGCTTTCGACGGCTGCCATCGACCGCGACGCCAAGCGCGCCGTCGACCAGTTCTTCACCCTTTTCGGAGCGGCAAACCGCCCGAGAATTCGCTCACTTTAAGGTTCAAACAGGAAGGAAACGTACAATGCGTGTCTATTACGATCGCGACGCCGATCTCAATCTCATCAAGGGCAAGAAGGTCGCCATCATCGGCTACGGTTCGCAAGGCCGCGCCCATGCGCTGAACCTCAAGGATTCCGGCGCCAAGGAACTGGCTGTAGGCCTCAAGCAAGGCTCCGCGACCGCCAAGAAGGTCGAGGCCGACGGCCTCAAGGTGATGACCGTCGCCGAGGCCGCCAAGTGGGCCGACCTGATGATGATGGCGACGCCCGACGAACTGCAGGCCGACATCTACCGCGACGAGATCGCGCCAAACATCCGCGACGGTGCGGCGATCGCCTTTGCGCACGGCCTTAACGTGCATTTCGGCCTGATCGAGCCGAAGGCCTCCGTCGACGTCCTGATGGTCGCGCCGAAGGGCCCCGGCCACACGGTGCGCGGCGAATACCAGAAGGGCGGCGGCGTGCCGTGCCTGGTCGCCGTCCACCAGGACGCCTCGGGTAACGCGCTCGACCTCGGCCTCAGCTATGCCTGCGGCGTCGGTGGCGGCCGCTCGGGCATCATCGAGACCAACTTCAAGGAAGAGTGCGAGACCGACCTGTTCGGCGAGCAGGTGGTGCTCTGCGGCGGCCTGGTTGAACTCATCCGCGCCGGCTTCGAGACGCTGGTGGAAGCCGGTTATGCGCCGGAAATGGCCTATTTCGAGTGCCTGCACGAGGTGAAGCTGATCGTCGACCTGATCTATGAGGGCGGCATCGCAAACATGAACTACTCGATCTCGAACACCGCCGAATGGGGCGAATACGTTTCGGGACCGCGCATCATCACCGCCGAGACCAAGGCCGAGATGAAGCGCGTGCTGAAGGACATCCAGACCGGCAAGTTCACCTCGGAGTGGATGCAGGAGTATCGTTCGGGTTCGGCGCGCTTCAAGGGCATCCGCCGCATGAACGACAGCCACCAGATCGAGGAAGTCGGTTCGAAGCTGCGCGCCATGATGCCATGGATCGCCAAGAACCAGCTGGTCGACAAGTCCAAGAACTAGGTCTCGTCCTCGCCAATCAAGAAAGGCCGGTGGAGCAATCCGCCGGCCTTTTGTCTTCAGGGTTTAGAGCGAAGGGCTGCAGGTCTCAGCCGTAGTGCCAGTGCGGCTTGGGTTCGGTGCCGCTGAACTGGACGCCGCAGCGATCGAGCTTTCGCCAGCGCAACTCGCATTTGTAGCAGGTGCCTTCGACTGCAACGTAGAGCAGGAAGTCATTTGGCACGCGGGCCTCCGCGTCGACGCGAAGCTCGGCGCCGTTTTCGTGCATGTTGCGAATGGTGCAGCTGACGACCGAGTTCTGTATACCCGAAAGGATCGCACCGCCTTTGATCACTCGGTTGCGGTGTTCGCGCGGGGTCAATTCTTCACTCATGTCTCTTCCTGGAATTACCCCAACGCAACGTCCAGGGATTCGGGCAGCCTCTCGTTATAAGAGTTTCGCCACCTATTGGTTCCCCCAAATCGCAAAAAAGGGCGGCGCCATGACGACGCCGCCCCGCCCCGCGCCCTATGAGCTGCTAGCTATAGGGTGACCAGCACTGCCGCCTCGGTCCGTGATAGGGCTGAAACGTGTTGTCCCATGCGCGGTACGAGCGGTAGCGGTTGTAGCACCACGCAACATGGGCCGAGCCACCGCCCCTGTAGTAGCGGCGCGGCTGGACATATCGATAGGTCGGGTAGGCCGGCCCGAGATACAACCGCGGATAGACGCGCCCATAGTAGCGGCGGTCATAGCGCCGCCCGTAGTGGCGATGCCGATGATGCCGCCGGTAATTGTTCTTCCAGCCGCCGCAATAGCCGTTGCGCCCGCAGTAACGGCGCTTTCGATAGTCGACCGATTCCGGCTGCACTTGCACCGCTGGCGCGACCACCGACCGATCGAGCCTTGCGGCGAAAGGTGCCGCGGTCGCCGGCACCGACATGCCAGCAAGCACGCCCAGCGCCACCAAGGTGGCGCGCCAATGCGAAAAGATCTGCAGTTTCATAGCGTTCTCCATGAAATGCCAGGCCCCACGCCATAGTTTCCGGAGGAGATGCTCCACTATCGTCGCCGGCGCATGAACCCAAGATGAACGACAATCCAAGCATGCGGCCTGACAAACGGCGTCCCGGCCTTGTCTTTGGCCGCGACTGGCTGCAAAGGTCGCGCCATGTCGCTGCGCCTTGCCACCTTCAATGTCGAGAACCTGATGAACAGGTTCGACTATTCCGGTTTCCGCAATCAACTCCACCAGGATCGCACGCTCGCGCTCTTCGAGATCAAGAACGAGGCCGAATACCGGCAACTTGAGCAGGCTCGAACGATCGCCCATGCCGACGATACGCGGCAACTCACGGCGCTGGCGATCGCCGCTACGCGCGCCGACATATTGTGCCTGCAGGAAGTCGACAATCTGGAGGCCCTGAAGGCGTTTGAGTACGGCTATCTCTTCAAGATGGTCGGCCAGGGCTACATCCAGAAATACACCACGACAGGCAACGACATGCGCGGCATCGATGTCGCGGTCATGCTGCGCGCCGAGACGGCGCACGGCCAGCCGATCGAGTTCGTGCGCATGACCAGCCATGCGCATGTGACGTTCGACGATTTCGGGCTGCACACGCCCGAACTCGCCGAACTCGGAAACAGCCCGAACGAGCGGATTTTCCGCCGCGACTGCCTGGAGATCGACGTCAAGATCGGCGGTCGCCCGCTGACCATCTATTCGGTGCATTTCAAGTCGATGGGCGGGGCGCGCAACGGCATGAACGGACGCGACGCGACCATGCCCGTACGTATCGCCGAGGCCAAGGCGGTCAAGCGTATCATCGAGGAGCGTTTCGGCCGGGACCACGCCGCCAACAAGCGATGGGCGATCTGCGGCGACCTCAACGACTATCGGCAGCGCGTGGTGATCGACGACGCGGCGGACGGGGGCTACCGGTTTGAGGTTGTCGACGAGGCGGTGTCGAGCGTCGACATATTGCTGGCCGACGGGTTCTGCGAGAACGTCGTGGAGCGGCGGCCGGAGCTCGACCGCTGGACGCTCTATCACACGCGCGGACCGCTGGAGCGGCACCTCTGCCAGCTCGACTATATCCTGCTGTCGCCGGCGCTTGCACGGCGCAATGCGCAGGCGATGCCGGATATCGTGCGTCACGGACAGCCTTTCCGGACGATCTTTCCGCCCGGCCAGGAAGTGGATCGCTTTCCGCGCATCGGATGGGACCGGCCAAAGGCGTCCGACCACTGCCCGGTCGCCGTCACGCTCGATATCGCCTGAACATGGCGGGCCCGGTCTTCGATATTCCGCGCGACGTGATCCTGCCGGTCGACACGGTCGACGTGGTACTCGACCCGGCGCCGCACCCTTTCGAAGTGGCCCATGCCGAGGCGATCGGGCAGAATTGGCAAAGCGAGATCAAGGCCCGGCCAGCCCTGTTCGACGGCGAGGTCGTGCTGCTTTCCGAGTTTG
This sequence comes from uncultured Rhizobiaceae bacterium, assembly GCA_947259295.1. Classification (GTDB taxonomy): domain Bacteria; phylum Pseudomonadota; class Alphaproteobacteria; order Rhizobiales; family Rhizobiaceae; genus CAMYMG01. The sequence goes on along the minus strand of CAMYMG010000036.1, from coordinate 85,781 downwards.
GCTATGCCGGCCGGCGGCTGTTCGGCCGCTGCCACGCGGTGCGCTATGCGACCTTCATGTACTGGCGCAAGGAACGTGCTGGAACGGCCGCGCACGCCTTTGCCCATCCGGTGCTGGTGGCCAGCGACAATGCGCTGGTGGCGATCCGCATGGCGGCACATACGGTCAACGCCGGAAAAGTCTATTTCGCGGCTGGCTCCTTCGAGCCCGAGGATTTTCCCGGTGGCCGCGTCGATCTGCACGGCAACATGGCGCGCGAGGTGCTTGAAGAGACCGGCCTCGACCTTGACGCGGCGCTGGCAGGCGGCCTCTGCCATGCGCTGTCGACCGACAGGGGCACGGTTATCTTCCGCCGCTACCATCTCGACATGACGGCCGACGAGATCGCGGCACGGATCGAAGGCTTCGTGGCCGGCGAAAGCGAGCCGGAGATTTCCGGGCCGGTGATCATCCGCGATGCAACAGACCTGCCGGACGGGCTGATGCCGCATATGAGGCCGCTGATCGACTGGCATTTTGGCAGCGAGGGTGGCTAGGCCGCGCGCACGCTGATCTGAAGCCCGAGGCTCTTGATGACGCCGAGAAAGGTGGTGAGCTTCGGGTCGCCATCGGCGCTAAGTGCCTTGTAGAGGCCCTCACGGGTGATGCCGGTCTTCCTTGCGATTTCGGTCATGCCTTTGGCTCGGGCGACGTCGCCAAGGGCTGCTGCGATGACTGTCGGATCGCCATCCTCCAACGCGGCGTCGAGATAGGCCGCGATCATTTCAGGGCTGTCGAGATAATCCGCGGCATCCCACTTGGTCGTTTCGAGCGCCATGATCAGATCTCCTTTGCGAGTTCCTCTGCCCTTGCGATGTCTCGGTCCTGTCTCGACTTGTCGCCGCCGCAGAGCAGGATCACAAGCCGGTCGCCATGCCGGACGAAATAGATGCGATAGCCGGGGCCGTGATGGATGCGCAGCTCACTCACACCGCTGCCCACCGGCTTCGTGTCGCCGAAGTTCCCGAGTGACAGTCGCCGGATGCGCACGTTGATGCGGGCTTTCGCCTCAACGTCGCGCAACTTGACGAACCAGGTTTCAAACACTGAAGTCCGGCGAACTTCGATCACATGTGAACTATAGTTCACAAAATGCGTTTCTTCAAGCCAGTCTACTCGTGCCGCAGCGCGTCGATGGGATCGAGGCGGGCGCCGCGCAGGGCCGGGAAGAAGCCGAAGACCATGCCGATCAGCGCCGAAAAGCCGACCGCCAGCGCAATGATGGCGAGGCTCGGCGCGAAGGGGATCGACAGCGCCATCGATGCCGCGCCGGCGAGCGAGAGCCCTAGCGCAATGCCGATCAGCCCGCCGAGCAGCGACAGCACCGTCGCCTCGACGAGGAACTGGATCAGGATGTGCTTCTCATGCGCGCCGATGGCCAGCCTGATGCCGATCTCGCGGGTGCGCTCGGTGACCGAGACCAGCATGATGTTCATGATGCCGATGCCGCCGACCAAGAGGCTGACGCCGGCCACCGCGCCCAGCATGCCGGTCATCGTGGTGGTGGCGCTGGTCATGGCGTCGGCGATCTGCGTCATATCGCGGACGTCGAAATTGTCGTCGGCGCCGGGCGCGATCCGACGCGTCTCGCGCAAAATCGTCTCGATGTCGGCCTGCACCGAAGATGTGGCGACGCCGTCGAGTGCCGCGACATAGATCGAATCGATGTCGCGGTCGCCGGCGATGCGGCGCTGGAACGCCGACAGCGGCATCAGCACGACATTGTCCTGGTCCTGGCCGAAGCCCGAGGTGCCCTTGGGTGCCAGCACGCCGACGACCTTGCAACTCATGCGGTTGACGCGGATCGACTGGCCCTGGGGGTCGCCGGCGCCGAAGAACTGGCGGCGCACGGTTTCGCCGATGACGCAGACGCCGGTGCCGCCGCGCGCCTCGGATTCGGTGAACAGGCGTCCGAGCGCGATGTCCCAGTCGCGGGCGACGAAATAGGCGGGATCGGTGCCGGTGACCTCGGCGGCGATGTTCTCCGCGCCATAGACGACGCGCACCTGCTTCTGTGCCGCGGCCGAGACCGCCTTGGCGTTTTCCAGGCCCGTGGCCAGGGCGGCGAAGTCGCGCTCGTCAAGCTGCCTGGGGGTGAATGAGGTGGAGCCCGAGCGGTCCGGCCTGGCTGCGCGCACGACGAGCAGGTTGCTGCCGAGCTTGGCGATGTCGTTGCGCACCTTTGCGGTGGTGCCCGAGCCGATGGTGATCATGGCGATGACAGCGGCAACGCCGATGACGATGCCGAGCAGGGTGAGGAAGGAGCGCAGAACGTTGCGACGAACCGACAGCAGAGCGAGGCGGATGGTTTCCCAGAGCATCACGCCGCCTCCAGGTTTTTCGTGTCGGAAGCGACGTTGCCATCGAGAAAGCCGATCGTGCGGCCGGCATAGGCAGCGATGTCTGCCTCATGCGTGACCATGACGATGGTGAGACCGAGATCCTCGTTCAGCCGTGTCATCAGGTCCATGATCTCATGGCTGCGCGCGGTGTCGAGATTGCCGGTCGGCTCATCGGCGACGAGCAGGGTAGGGCGCGTGACGATGGCGCGGGCAATCGCCACGCGCTGCTGCTGGCCGCCCGACAATTCGGCCGGTGTGTGGCTCTCGCGGCCCTGCAGGCCGACTTCGGAGAGCGCCTGCATGGCAAGGTCGCGCCGCTCGCGCCCCGGCACGCCGCGATAGATCAGCGGCAGCTCGACATTTTCGGCGGCCGTGGTGCGCGGCAAGAGGTTGTAGCCCTGGAAGACGAAGCCGACATAGAGGTTGCGCAGCGTCGCGCGGCTGCCCCGGTCGAGCCGTCCGGCGTCCACGTCGAGGAAGCCGTAGCGGCCGGATGTCGGCGTATCGAGGCAGCCGATGATGTTCATCGCGGTCGATTTTCCCGAGCCCGACGGGCCCATGATGGCAACGAACTCGCCGCGCGCGATAGCAAGGTCGACGCCGGCCAGCGCATGCACACGGGCCTCGCCGCGGCCATAAGTCTTCCAGACCTTCTCGAACGTGATCAGCGGGGCGCTGGCCATGGCAATCAGGCGCGCGGCTGGCGCACGCCGGTGACGATCGGGTCACCCTCGGCCACGCCTGACACGATCTCGACATTCTCGCCATCGGTGGCGCCGGTTTTCACCTGCAGGGCTTCGGGCGCGCCGTCTTTCAGCACATAGAGCGTGCGGCTGCCAGGCTCTGCCGAGCGCTGCTCCTGGCGCCCACCACGACGCCCCATGCGCGGCATGAACAGGTCGCGCAGGCTCATCGAACGGCGTTCGGTCGCCTGCGGGCTGAAGCGGAAGGCGGCGGCCGGCACCATGACCACGTCCTTCGCCTCGCGCGTCACCACCGAAACCGTGGCGGTCATGCCGGGCCTGAGTAGCAGCGCCTGATTGTCGACGTTGAGGCGGGCGTCGTAGGTGACGACGCCCTCGGTGGCGACCGAGGCGAAGGAGATTTCGCGGATCTCGGCATCGAATTTTCGTTCCGGGAAGGCGTCGACGGTGAAGCGCGCGGTCTGGCCGGGCGCCACCCCGCCGATGTCGGCCTCGTCGACCGCCGCCTTGAGCTCCATGTTTTCGAGGTTCGCGGCCAGCACGAAGAGCACCGGCGCCTGCATCGAGGAGGCTACCGTCTGCCCCGGGTTGACCGAGCGGGTCAGCACGATGCCGTCGATCGGCGCATAGATCGTGCTCTTTTCAAGGTCGGCCTGCTGCAGCTTCAGGTCGGCGTCGGCAATGGCGAGATTGGCTTCGGCCAGCGCGACATTGGCCATGGCGCGGTCGCGCGCCGCCGTTGCCCCCTCGAGCGCCTGGTCGGTGACCATGCCGCGCTTCGACAGGGTCGCCGAACGGACCTGTGCCTGTTCGGTTTCCTGCAAGGTGGTTCTGGCCTCGGTGACTTTCGCGGCGGCGGCCTTCACCGACGCCTCTGCGCGCTCGATCTGCGCGGCGAGCCGCACCGTGTCGAGTTCGGCCAGCACGTCGCCCTTCTTCACGATCTGATTCTCGTCGACCGCGACCGAGCGCACGACGCCCGACAATTCGCTGGAAATGTCGACCTGAATCAGTGGCTGCAGCGTGCCGGTGGCCGACACCTCGACGGTGATGTCGCCTTTCTCGGCGGGCTGGGTGACGTAGCTGAGTTCAGGCGAGGAGCCGCCGAACTGCCAGTAGCCGATAGCCGCGGCGACAAAGGCGACAACCGCCGCCGCGATGAGCCAAGGACGCAAGCGCCGGCCACCGGAGCGTCTCGAGCCTAGACCGAGCGCCTCCTGAGCCGATGGAATCGGATCGAGGCCGGGGGCTTCGCCGCTACCCGGTCTGTTGCGCTCCTTGTCGACGATCTGGTCCATTGCGCGCCCTTCTTCTTCGGCATATCCCTACGCGTTCATACGCGCCGACACGCATATCCCTATGCCGACAGGTCATGCCAACGGGCCGGCATTACAAGTTAAATTTCGCTCATGTTGAGTCGGGAAACAGCGGGAAGCCCATGAAATCACGCAAATATCTCGTCTACGACGTATTCACCGAACAGACGCTTGCCGGCAATCCGCTGGGCATCGTGCTCGACTGTGAGGGCCTCGATACGGCGGCCATGCAGGCCATCGCGCGCGAGTTCAACCTGTCGGAATCGGTGTTCATCCTGCCGCCCGAGGACCCGCGCCACCGCGCCCGCGTGCGCATCTTCACGCCCGACTACGAGATGCCGTTCGCCGGTCACCCGACGGTGGGGTCGGCGATCGCGCTGGCCGAGCAGCAGGGAGACAACGGCACGGCGGGCATGTTCGTGCTGGAGGAGAATATCGGGCCGGTGCGCTGCGCGGTGACCAAGGGCAAGGGCGCCACTTTTGCCGAGTTCGATCTTGCCCGCTTGCCGCAGCCGTCACCGCTCTCCGCCGATGCCGCCGCGCTCGGCGCCGCCCTCGGCCTCGACCCGCACGAGATCGGCTTCGAGAATCACAGGCCGAGCCTGTGGTCGGCCGGCGTGCCCTATGTGACGATCCCGGTCGCCAACCTCGAGGCGGCGGCAAAGATCGATTTCGACAATCACGCATGGCTGGAACTCGCGCCATCCAAGGGGGAGGGGGTCGTGGCGTCGGCCTATGCCTATTGCCGCGAGACGCTGCATCATGACAGCGACTTCCACGCGCGCATGTTCGTGCCGGGTTCGCCCTCCTACGAGGATCCGGCGACCGGTTCGGCGGCGGCCGCCTTCGCCGGCGCGATCCTGGATTTCGACCGCCCGGTCGACGGCCAGACCAGCTACTGGATCGAACAGGGCATCGAGATGGGGCGCGCCTCGCGCATAAGGCTAGAGATCGACGTCGAGCAGGGAAAGATGGCCGGCGCGCGGATCGGCGGCCATGCCGTCAAGGTTGCCGAGGGCACGCTCTTCGCCTGAACCCGCAGGACCGGATCTGGTATCGGTAACTCCCTTGCGCGCTGCCATCTCGCGATGGGCCTGGCCCCTGTTGGGGGCTCGCCGGCAGGGCAGGGCGAAAATGCTTTGCACCGAATGCGCATAAGGGGTGGACAGGGCCGGGCGCTGTGGCTATATCCGCCGCGACCGCCGGTTCGCCGGCCGCACGGGTGCGTAGCTCAGTTGGTAGAGCAGCTGACTCTTAATCAGCGGGTCACAGGTTCGATCCCTGTCGCACCCACCATTCCAAGGCTTTGTTGGGGATTTCCTAGAAGCCGTTTTACACTTGGCTCTGCATTTTACACATCAGGCCTGTCTCGTTCCCGCATAGATCGCTGCGATGACGTCGCTGCTGGCCAGATAGTTCTTCCGGGTAATGGCCGCGCACTCCGCTTTAGAGTGGCGGTATCCATTCAAGCTGCGGGATACCAACCGGCTAGCGTGCGGTCCCATCCGGCGCCGGACGGTGCCGTGCCATGGCGATGTGGCTGCCGGGCAACAGCGATTTGGCAATCATGCAGCCTCGACAGATTGCCTATCGCTTCCCTTGAGACACCGTGCGAATGGATCGGCCGAGGGATCAATGTTGGGTTGGGGTAACGTGATGAATAAAGTTGCAATTTCGCTGGGGCTGCTATTGGCCTCCACCGCGATCTCTTCCGCGGCAGATGCTATCGTCGATGAACCTGTTGTGATCGTGGCGGAGCCATCCGGGCAGTGGTCCGGACTGTATGTTGGCGGCCAGATCGGCTACGCTTGGGCTAACCGAGACTGGAATGGGGACTTCCTCGGATCCCCAATTCCTGATGACCAGTACAATTTCGACATGGATGGCGGCCAGGTCGGCGCTCATATCGGCTATAACTGGCAGGTCGACAACTTTGTGTTCGGCGTTGAGGCAGACGCTTCCTGGTCGAAGGTGGACGATCATCTGACCCAAACGACTGGCCCGTTCTCTACCGCTGTCGAAGCAGAGATGGATTGGCTCGCCACCGTTCGCGGCCGCGTCGGCTACGCTTGGGACCGTTTTCTCATCTACGGTACCGGCGGTGTTGCCTTTGCTCATGTCGACACCGATGTCGAGACATCTGTCTTTGGATCACCTTACTCTAGTGATCGCGCAGGCGAGACCCATACTGGGTGGGTGGCCGGAGTTGGCGTCGAGACAATGGTGAGCGAAAAAATCAGTTTGCGGTTTGAATATCTGCATGCCGATTTCAGCAATGAGAATTACGACTACGATCTCATCAACGTGTCGCCGGATGATGACACTTTCGGCAGTGCCGATCTCGATGTGGACATGATCCGTTTGGGCGTGAGTTACCACTTCTAGGGATCGGTTGCCGGTAGCCCAAACTGCGGTTGGGCTACCGGCAAACTTTGATGGCGCCATCGCGTCAAGCCGCCGGCCGGCGGCTTGATTTCCCGCATCCTCAGGACGCATCGTTGCTGCAAGTTCACCCTGCTGGCTCTGGCTTTAGCGACGCCCGCGAAGGTATTTCCCGAGAGCTTCCAGCATCCCCTCCCAACCCGAGCGATGACCCGCAACGTCATCCTGCCCATCGAAATAGAGACCCTGCTCGATCAACCGCAATCGCGTGCCTGCGTTCGTCGCCTCGAAGGTGATGGCGACCGTACCGGCGAAGGTGAGCCGGTCGGCACTCGTCAGGGAAGTTGCGTAGACGACCCGTTGCTCGGGCTCGATTTGCAGGTAGCGATTTTCGTTGATGTACTCCGCGCCACCCTTGGGGCCAAAGCGGCAAACGTCTGTTTCGCCGACCGTGAAGCGGAACTTGTCGAAGCTCATCTCCCAACCCTCGCCGGGATCGCCCCATGCCCGCTGCGCGTCTTCGCTTGACCAGGCCGAGAAAGCGTCTGCGACCGGCCGGTCATATTCCTTTGTCAGGTCAACGGTGCCCTCGACGATCCTCATGTCCGTTCCTTTCGTGACTGTGTTTCCGAATGGAGCGAGACTGGGCTAGACGGCCCTCAACGGTTAGTGTCAGACTCGACAATTTCGGGGCATTTGTGCCAAGGCTGGTGTATGCCGATGCGTCTGCGCCCCACCGAACCGCTTCGTGTTTCGATCCTCAGCCTGCCGGAAAGCGGGACGATGGCCGCCTTTGGCCTGCACGAAGTTCTCGGTGACACGGGAACAAACGACCAGGCCCTGTCTCGCCCGATCCACCCTATCCTGGTGGCGCGCCGCAGCGGGACGTATCGGTCCAGTACCGGCTTGCAGGTAACGCCTGACGGCGGACTGAGCGGGAGCTGCGCTGACGTCATCATCATCTGCGACATCCACTTGAACCAGGATGATGCGCTCGAAGGGCGGTGGCCCGAGGAGATCGAATGGGTGCGCCGCCACGTCGAACATGGCTCGCTCATCTGCTCCACGTGTAGCGGGGCTGTACTCCTGGCCGAAGCCGGCCTCTTGAATGGCGCCGAGGCAGCTTCGCATTGGACCATGGCCGACCTGTTCCGCGACCGCTATCCCAGCATCAGGTTCCAGCCTGAACGGATCCTGTGCGACAGCGGACGAAACGGGCAACTGATCACCACGGGCGGCGCGTCTTCCTGGCAGGACCTTGCGCTATATTTGATTGGTCGGTTCTGCGGCCCGGAAGAAGCAGCCCGGGTCGCGCGCCTGTTTCTGCTCGGGGACAGGGGCTACGGGCAGTTGCCATTCGCTTCCATGGCGCGGCCGCGCCAACATAGTGATGCCGTCATATCAAAGATTCAGGAATGGCTCGTCGATCACTATGACACCCCGGCGCCCGTCACCGTCATGGTCGATCGCTCGGGCCTATCCGAGCGCAGCTTCAAGCGTCGGTTCTCCGCAGCCACAGGGTATACGCCTGTCGAATACGTTCAGGCCCTCAGGATCGAGGAGGCCAAGCAGATGCTCGAAACCGACGATAGGAGCATCGAAGAGATCTCGGCTGCTGTGGGCTATGAGGATCCGACCTTTTTTCGCCGGCTGTTCAAGCGTCGTGCCGGCGTCACCCCGGCGCAGTACCGTCAGCGCAACCGTATTCGAGGGCTGCTCACGTGATGGCCGTTTTGCCCCGAAAATGATGAATTCGCCTCTGACCTGACCCTACTCGATTTGCAATGTTGCGACGCGAAGAGCGCGCAACAGTCAGCAATCGAAGGAAACAAGTCATGGAATTCTATCATGCCCCAGGCAGCTGCTCGCAGGCGACACATATCCTGCTTAGAGAAGCAAAGCTCGATTTCCGCCCCTGCAAGGTCGATATCTTGAGCCGCGCGCTTGAAGATGGCTCGGACTACGCACAGACCAACCCGAATGGCTATGTACCGGCATTGGTCCTCGACGACGGCATGGTGCTGACCGAAAACGTCGCGATCCTGGATTGGATCGCTACCCAATCGGCTGGGCTTCTTCCGGAAGGAACAATGGGCCGGACCAGGCATCTCCAGATGCTCGGGTTTATTTCTACGGAAATCCACAAGCCGTTCATACCGCTGTTTTTCCTCGAGGACGAAGCGGAATCGGGCTGCTTGCGCGAGATACTGGGGCCGCGTTTTCGCTGGATTGGCTCGAACTTCGAAGGTGATTACATCTTTGGCGACCGGTTCACGGGGGCCGATGCCTTTCTCTACGTCATGCTCCGCTGGGCTGGGATGGTCGGACTAGAGACTCCCGACATGTTTGAGGCATTTATTGAACAGGCCGAGCGTCGTCAGTCTGTTCGCAGCGTGCTTGCTGCTGAGGGCATGAAACCGCTGCGCCGTGCCGCGTGATCACTATCTTCTCAAGCCGGTGGCGTGCCGCCGGTACTGGAGGTCCGGTAGTAACTGAGCCGGCTCATCTGCGGCGATGCCGCTGCACAGTCGATCATGGGCTTTAGCGTCCTAACCAGGTGAACCGTTTACCCGAACATATTCCTGTACTCGCTCAGCTGAACACCGAACCGGCGTTGGAAGGCACGGCGCATGCGCTGCAGGTCGCCGAAGCCGCTGTCCACGGCGACCTGCTTCAAGGGCAGGTTTGACGACAGAAGGTCTCGTGCGTGATCGACGCGCACCTTTTCGACGAATTGCGCCGGTGTCTCGTCAAGATCGCGCTTGAAGCGCCGGGTGAGCGTTCGGGCGTTCATTCCGGCCGTGTCGGCGAGTTCTTCCAGCGTCCAGTCCAGGCCGGGCGACGCCACGACCATTTCGATCAACCGTGTCAGCGCTTCTCCCTTTGTGAACTGGCCAACCAGATGGAAGGCATATTGGCTTTGCCCGCCCGTGCGGCGCAGTTGCACAACGAGTTCGCGGGCTACGGCAAGCGCTACCGTCGGCCCGCAATCGGCCTGGATAATGGCGAGCGCCAGATCGATGCCGGTCGTTACCCCGGCGGAGGTAAAGACCTTGCCCTGCGTGACGCTGATACGGTCGAGGTTCCACGCGACGTGGGCGTATTTACGCGTGTCTTTGGCACGCGACCAGTGGGTGGTTGCTTCGATGCCGTCCAGCAGTCCGGCCGCTGCCAGGACGAGCGCGCCCGAGCAAACGGATATCAGCCGTCCCTCCGATTTCGCGCGCTTCCGGATGATTTCGAGGATGCCGCGATCATCGACCAACCGGTCGACGCCGTTGCCGCCCGGGATGAGGAGGTCGCGGCCGTTTGCCGTCGACGCGAATTTTGCATGCGCCACCAGGGTGAGCCCACAGCAGGCACGCACCGGTTGGCCATCGGGCGAAACGAAACGGATCTCGTATCTCCTGCGGCCCTCGATATTTGCTGCCTCGAACGCCTGAACCGGGCCTGCAACGTCGAGAAGATTGACGTTGTCGAAGAGCAGGACATCGATCCTGCGCGTCCTGGACTGAGTGTCCATAATTGATACTCAATTGTCATTTCAGACAACATTGATCCCATCTACAACGCACTGTGTCAACGTGCCTGAAGGGATCTGCCCATGTCGGTCGCCTCGTCTACGCGAAACGAGAATTTCGTCGGCCTGCTGCTGGCAAACACGATTCTCGCGTCAGCCATGCCCATGCTTCTCATCCTGGGCGGCCTGACCGGTCTTCTGCTGGCGCCGAGCGCCGCGCTGGCGACATTGCCGGCGTCGGTCCAAACGCTTGCGGGGCTGCTGGCCGCAGCACCATTCTCGCTTCTGATGGGGCGGCTCGGACGGAGGACGGGATTCGCGATCGGCGGGGTGCTGGCGATCATGGGCGCGTTGATCGGCGTGTTTGCCCTGACGACGGGCAGCTTTGTCCTGCTCTGCGCGGGACACCTTCTTCTCGGCGCCGCGCTTACATCCTTTCAATATTTCCGGTTTGCGGCGGCCGAAGTTGTCAGTGCCGCGTGGCAGCCGGTGGCGATCTCGCTCATGCTGACATCCGGCCTCGTCGCCGCAATCGTCGGGCCGCAGGTTTTCATCATGACCAAGGACGCGCTGGCGCCCACCCCGCTGGCCGGCGCATATGCGGCACTCGCGGGATTGGTCGCGGTCGGGATCGTGCCGCTGGCAATGGTCCGCATTCCAAAGCCGCAATTGTCGAAACCCGCGGAGCGCACTTCACGATTTGCGTCGCTCGCCGTGCTGCAAAGATCGCCGGTGCGACGGGCCATTGGAATCGCCGCGATATCGCAGGGTGTCATGATGTTCATGATGATCCCGACGCCGCTCGCGATGCTGGGGTGCGGGTTCACGGAAGCGGTCGCGGGTGATGTCATCCGCTGGCACGTCGTCGCCATGTTCGCGCCGAGCTTCGTGACGGGTTTCCTGATCAAAGGATACGGACAGCAACGCGTTGCGGTTCTGGGGCTCGTGATCCTGGCCGTCGCCGCTATGGCCGCCACAATCGGCCTGTCGTCCCTACATTTCTATGGATCGCTCGTCCTGCTCGGGGTCGGCTGGAACTTCAGCTTCATCGGCGCGACGAGTATGCTGGCCAGCGCGGTCACGGACGCGGAGAAGTCATCCGTTCAGGGTGTCAACGACACGATCATTGCGCTTGTTTCCACGATCTGCGCCTTCGCGGCCGGCCTCGTCGTTACCGAACTCGGCTGGGCGGTCGTCGCGATTGCCTCGATGCTCATCGTGCTGCTTTCGCTCGGCGCCCTTGTCTTGCGCAAAGCGGAGCCCGCGCCCGCATGACACGCCATCCAATGGAGGAAACCACGGATGCTTGAACTCAGACCGAATTGCGAGTGGTGCGATCGCGACCTGCCGCCGGAATCGCCCGAAGCACGCATTTGCAGCTTTGAATGCACCTATTGCGCCCATTGTGTGGAAACGGTCCTGCACAATGTCTGTGCCACCTGCGGCGGTGGTTTCGTCGAGCGCCCCGTCCGAACCCGAACCGCTTACCGGGAAGGATTGAACCTCTCGCTGCAGCACCGGCCTGCAGCCATCGAGCGGACACATTCGAGATGGAGTGCGCGAGAGGTGGCAAGCCTGAGCTCGAGGCTTCGCTCGGTTGACCCGCGCAGCAGGTAGCACCGGAGCCCGGCGCGCAGATCGAGCTCCGGCGGCGCCTCTGTCAGCCTAGGACCGACGCGATCGCGTCTGCGGTCCTGGCGACGACGATGTCGGCCTCTTCCCTGGTCAGGCAGAGCGGCGGCGCGAAGCCGAGAATGTCGCCCTGCGGCATGGCGCGACCGATGACGCCGCTGGCGGCAAGCGCCGTCGCGATCTGCGGGCCGATCTTCTCCGACGCGTCGAAGAAGACGCGATCGTCGCAGTCCTTGACGAACTCGACGGCGGCCATCAGGCCATCGCCGCGCACTTCGCCTACGTTCTTGTGGCCGCCGACAGCCTTTTCGAGTTCGGCGCGGAAATAGGCGCCGGTTTCGCCGGCATTGGTCACCAGGTCGAGCTCATCGATCAGTTCTAGGTTGGCGACGCCGGCAGCGACGCAGATCGGATGCGCCGAATAGGTCCAGCCATGGCCGAGCGAGCCGAGCTTGTCGGAACCCTGGACGAGGCCGGCCCACATCTTTTCGCCGACGATGACGCCCGACAGCGGCGCATAGGCCGAGGTCAGGCCCTTGGCGATGGTGATCAGGTCGGGCTGCATGCCGTAATGGTCGGAGCCGAACATGGTGCCGAGCCGGCCGAAACCGGTGACGACCTCGTCGGCGACCAGTAGCACATCGTACTTCTTCAGCACCGCCTGGATCTTCTGCCAGTAGCCGGCGGCCGGTGGGACGATGCCGCCGGTGCCGAGGATCGGCTCGCCGATGAAGGCGGCAACGGTGTCCGGGCCCTCGGCCAGGATCATCTCCTCCAGTTTGTCGGCGCAATGCTGCGAGAACTGCTCCTCGGACATCGACCGGTCTTCGCGGCGGAAATAGTAGGGCGCCTCGGTGTGAAGGATCGGCGCGCGCGGCAGGTCGAAGGCGTTGTGGAAGAGGTCGAGCCCGGTCAGCGAGCCGGTCATGACGCCCGAGCCGTGATAGCCGCGCCAGCGCGAGATGATCTTCTTCTTCTCGGGCCGGCCGAGCACGTTGTTGTAGTACCAGATCAGCTTGATGTTGGTCTCGTTGGCGTCCGAGCCCGACAGGCCGAAATAGACCCGGCTCATGCCCTTCGGCGCACGGTCGATGATCATCTTGGCAAGCGTGATCGACGCCTCGGTGCCGTGGCCGACATAGGCGTGGTAATAGGCGAGGTTCTTCGCCTGCTCGGCGATGGCGTCCGAAATCTTCTGGCGGCCGTAGCCGACATTGACGCAGTAGAGGCCGGCAAAGGCATCGAGGCTGGTCTTTCCGGCCGCGTCCGTGATGTAGACGCCTTCGCCGCCGGTGACGATGCGCGTCGGGCTTTCGCCGCGCGCATGGGTGCCCATGTGGGTCGAGGGGTGGAAGAAGTGGTCGCGGTCCCAGGCGGCGAGTTCGTTTGACTGGTCGAGCATGATCATTTTCCTTGTTATTGTCAGGCTGCGTCGAGGCAGAGATATTTGAGGTCGGTGAAGGCTTCGATGCCGTGGCGCGAGCCCTCGCGGCCGATGCCGGACTGCTTGACGCCGCCGAAGGGAACCGGCGCGCCGGTGATCTTCACCCGGTTGATGGCGACCATGCCGTAGTCGAGCCGGCGTCCCATGCGTAGCTGGCGGGCGCCGTTCTCGGTGACGACATAGGCCACCAGTCCGTATTCGGTGTCGTTGGCGCGGGCAACCACCTCGTCCTCGGTATCGAAGGGCGTGACGGCAGCGACCGGGCCGAAGGTCTCCTCGCGCATGATCAGCGCCTCGTCGGGCACGTCGGCGAGCAGGGTCGGCTCGAAGAACAGCTTGCCGGCCTCGTGGCGCTTGCCGCCGGCAAGGCAGCGTGCGCCGTGCTTCAGCGCGTCGGCGACCTGCTCCTCGACCTTGGCAATGGCGCGCTCGTGCATCAGCGGGCCGATATCGGCGTCCGCCACCAGGCCATGAGCGACTTTGAGGGCTGCGATCCGCTCGGCGAAGGCGTTGCAGAAGCGCTCGTAGGCGGCGCGCTGCACATAGATGCGGTTGGCCGCCAGGCAGTCCTGGCCGGAGGTCGCGAACTTCGCGTCGACGGCAATCGAGACGGCGCGGTTGATGTCCGCGTCGTCGAAGACGATCAGCGGCGCGTGGCCGCCGAGCTCCATGACCAGCCGCTTCATCGTGGCAGCGCACTTGCCGGCGATCAGCCGGCCGATCTCGGTCGAACCGGTGAAGCTCATGGCACGCACGCGGGCGTCGTCGCACAGGGCGCCGACGATGGTTGCCGCGTCGCCGGTGACGACGTTGAAGACGCCGGCGGGCAGGCCGGCCCTTTCGCCGAGTTCGGCCAGCGCCAGCGCCGACAGCGGCGTCTCCGACGAGGGATGGGCGACGATGGTGCAGCCGGCGGCAAGGGCGGCGGCCGCCTTGCGGGTCAGCATTGCGGACGGGAAATTCCACGGCGTCACCACGCCGACGACGCCGAGCGCTTCGCGGCGGACGATCATCTCGGCATCGGGAAGGTGGCTCGACACGCTCTCGGCGTTGAGCCGCTTGGCCTCCTCGGCATACCATTCAACGAAAGAGGCGGCATAGTCGATCTCGCCGAGCGACTCCGCCAGCGGCTTGCCCTGCTCGAGCGTCATCAGCAGCGCGAGGTCCTGCTTCGCGGCAACGATCAGCTCGTACCATTTGCGCAGGATCTTCGAGCGCTCCTGCGGCGGCAGCGAATGCCATTTCGGGAACGCGCGGGATGCCGCATCGATAGCGACTGACGTCTGGGCGGCGTCGAGCGAGGCGACCCAGGCGACGCTGGCGCCGCTCGCCGGGTCGGCGACCTCGAAGCTGCGTCCCGTCTCTCCGGCGGTCCATTGGCCGTCGACATAGCCGAGTTCGCGGTAGAGACGGCGATCGACCAGCCGGTCGAGAGCATCGTGGCGTTTGGGGCGTGCGAAATGCGCGGACATCATCGGGTCTCCGGTGCAGGTGATGGCGCAAGCCTAGTCCGGAGGGTGAGGAGAAAGAGACCGTTCGCGACGCGATCAGGAGAGAGACTCTCTCTTTTCGGCTGCCTGGCAGCGCATTTGGGCTGTCAGTCCTTGGGCGCGGGCAGCAGGTTGGTGACCGGCACCGCCTTCTCGTCCTTCACCGTCTTGGTGACGATGTAGGTGAAATAGCGGTCTATGCCGATCTCGCGCTCAAGCAGGCCGTCGACCAGCCGCTGATAGGCGTCGATGTCGCGCGCCATGACCTTCAGCAAATAGTCGACGCCGCCGCCGACCGACCAGCAGGTGACGATTTCCTCGCAGTCGCCGACCGCCCGTTCGAAGCGGTCGAAGTCGGCCTGGCGATGGCTCCTGAGCGTCACCTCCATGAGCACCACGGCGACGGGCGCGATGCGGCGCATGTCGATGCTGGCGTGGTAGCCGGTGACCACGCCGGCCTTTTCCAGCTTGCGCAAGCGAACCCAGCAGGGCGTCGGCGACAGCCCGACTTCCTCGGCGAGCTTCAGCTTGGTGATCCGCCCGTCGCGCTGGATGGCGTCGAGGATCCTGAGGTCGGTGGGGTCGAGTTTGTAGCCTGCCATGCGGGTGTCCGTGATCGTCCGGGGGAGCATGACGGTCCAAGTTTTGGATTGTCAATTGAACTGATTTCCCTTTCAATGAAATCATGACACTTTGGCGTCCCGATCCCGCGCTCGTACGCAGACCTGCCTATCTTTCCCTGGCCGAGCAGATTGCCCGCGCGATCCATGACGGCCGGCTGCAGGACGGCAGCCGACTGCCGACGCACAGGCGCATGGCGGAGGATCTTGGCCTCTCCGTGCAGACGGTGAGCCGCGCTTATGAGGAGCTGATCCGTCGCGGCCTGGTGTCGGGCGAGATCGGCCGCGGCTCCTTCGTACAAACGCAGCGCAGCGAACCGGCGCCGCCCTACCTGCCGGAACGGCCGGGCGAGGTGATCGACCTGTCGATCCTCAAGCCGGTCAGCGAGAAGGTGCATCTCGACCGGTTGAAGCAGGCGCTCGGCTGGCTGTCGGAAAACCTGCCCGCCAGTTCGGCGCTGTCCTTCCGCCCGAACATGGTCTTTCCACGCCATCGCGCCGTCGCCGTCGAGTGGCTAAAGCAGTGCGGACATTCAGTGCAGCCGCAGAATGTCAGCGTCACCAACGGGGCGACGGCGGGGATGACCGTGGCGCTGATGAGCGTTGCGCCGCCCGGCTCGACGGTCGCCGCCGAAGCCATCTGTCACCACACGCTGGTGCCGCTCGCAACCTATCTCGGCTTCAAGCTCGAGGGCCTGGCCATCGACGAGGACGGCTTGCTGCCCGAGGCACTGGACGCCGCATGCGGCCGTTCCGACATACGCGCTGTGTTCGTGCAGCCCTCCGTCATCAATCCGACGGCGACGCTGATGAGCGAGGCGCGCCGGCAGGCGATCGTCGCGGTGGCCCGCAAGCACGACCTCGCCATCATCGAGAACGACGTTCTCGGCCCGCTGATCGAGGATCGGCCGCCGCCGGTCGCGGCACTCGCGCCTGAGCGCACGCTCTATATCACCAGCTTCACCAAGACGGTGATGCCAGGCCTGCGCATCGGCTATCTCGCTGCACCCGACCGGCATGTCGCAGCGGTCGCCAACCGCCATCTGGTGTCAAACTGGATGGCGACGCCGATGGTCGCCGAGATCGCGTCGAAATGGGTTGCCGACGGCACCGCGCTCGAACTGGTGAACTGGCAGCGCAAGGCGCTGCACCGGCGCCACGCCATCGTTTCGGAGGTGCTCGGCGAGATCGACTACAGGGCCCATCGCGAGAGCCTGCATGTCTGGCTGCCGCTGAGCGGCAATCGCAGCGAGGAGAGTTTCGTGGCGCAGGCCCGCCTTCAGGGCGTCGCCATCGCTCCCGGATCCTCGTTTCGGACTTCGGATGCGCCGTGGACCCACGCGGTCAGGATTTCGCTGGGGTCGACGACCGAGGAGGAACTGCGGACCGGCCTCAGCGTCATTGCGCAACTGGCGCTGGGCGACCCGGAGCATCTGCTGCTCGCCATCTAACGCTGGCATTGGCCGAGTCTATCAAGACAACGAGATGCAGCTGGCGAGTGTTATCCGGTCGCTAAATTGTACTGATTTTATTTTGCAGATTGACATGGTTTGTTTTCTCCCTTGAACTGAGAGCAATGGCGGCCCTGCAGCACGGGGGTCTGTCTATTCAGTGAAAAGAAAAAAGGGGAAGTGCAAATGAAGATGCTGACCAAATCCATGGTGCGCGGCCTGCTGGCCGGCGCCGCGATCACCATGCTGCCGCTTGCCGCGCAGGCCGCCGAGTGGCGTTACGCCTTCGAGGAGGCCCTGACCGAGGTGCAGGGCGTCTATGCGACAAAGTTCAAGGAACACATCGAAGCCAATTCCGACCACACGGTCACGCTCTATCCGTTCGGCACGCTGGGCGAGTCGGCCGACATAATGGAGCAGGCGCAGTCGGGCATCCTGCAGTTCGTCGACCAGTCGCCGGGCTTCACCGGCGCGCTGATCCCCGAGGCGCAGGTCTTCTTCGTGCCGTATCTGCTGCCGCAGGATGACGAGAAGCTGTTCGAGTTCTTCCGCACCTCGAAGGCGATCAACGAGATGTTCCCGGAGCTCTATGCCGAGCAGGGCCTCGAACTCTTGAAGATGTTCCCGGAAGGCGAGGTCTGCCTGACCACGCAGGAGCCGGTGAAGAAGCCGGAAGACCTCAACGAGGTGAAGTTCCGCGTCATGACCAACCCGTTGCTGGTCGAGGCCTATGCGGCCTGGGGTGCGACGCCGACGCCGCTGCCTTGGGGCGAGGTCTACGGCGCGCTGCAGACCGGCATCATCCAGGGCCAGGAAAACCCGGGCTTCTTCCTGGAATCGACCAAGATGTATGAAGTGACGGACGTCATCACCTGCCTCGGCCACAACAACTTCACGACCGCCGTGATGGCCAACAAGAATTTTTATGACGGCCTGAGCGACGAAGAGAAGACGCTGGTCAACAATGCCAGCGAGGCGGCGTTCGACTACATCCTGAAATACCAAGGCGGACTGCAGGAGGAATCGCTTGCCAAGATCAAGGAAGCGAAGCCCGACATGCAGATCAACATCCTGTCGGAAGAAGAGCGCAAGCCCTTCATGGAAGCGGCCACCGAGGTGGAAGCAGCCTTTGCCGAGATGACGGGCGAGAGCGGCAAGAAGATCCTCGACCAGATGAAGGCCGACCTGGCCGCGGTCGACTAGGATCGTCGGCGGCATGTCCGGCCCCGCAACGGGTCGGGCATGCCGGTTTCCTCTCCTGCATCAGATGGAGCACCGCCGGTGAGCGAGCCCGCCACGACCAGCCACTCCACCGAATCCACGCTGCCCGGCGTCCTCGGCGTCGTCGACAGCGTCATCGCGCGCGTCGAGGCGGTCATGCTTGCGACGGGCGTGCTGCTGATGGCGCTGAACACGATCGCCAACGTGATCGGTCGTTTCGTGCTCCAGAGCAGCATCTATTTCACCGAGGAAGTGAACTCGATCCTCATCGTGCTGATCACTTTTGCCGGCATCAGCTACGCGGCGCGGCACGGGCGCCACATCCGCATGTCGGCGATCTTCGACATGCTGCCGCCGCAGGGGCGCCGCATCGCGATGGTCGTCATAGCCGTGATCACCGCGATCTTCATGCTCGGCCTGGCCTGGTACTCGGCGGGCTATGTCATCACGCAGGCCGGCCGGGGCAGGCTGCTACCCGCGCTGCAGGTACCAGTCTGGTGGATGTATGCCTGGGTGCCGGTCGGCTTTTTCATGACAGGCATCCAGTACGCGCTGACCGCCGTGAAGAACCTGACGCATCGGGAGATCTGGCTCTCGACGCTGGTGCTCGAGGGCTACGAAGAAGACACGAGCGGGCTCTGAGGAACGGCTGACATGGCGCTGACCATCTTCCTGATCATGATCGTGCTTCTGCTGTTCGGATTTCCGATGATGATCCCGCTGATCGCGGCGGCGTTCGTAGGATTCTTCACCCTCTTCGGCGGCTTCGGCCAGCTGGAAACCATGGTCCAGCAGATGCTCGCTGGCATCCGCCCGGCGTCGCTCATCGCGGTGCCGATGTTCATCTTCGCGGCCGACATCATGACGCGCGGCAAGTCGGCCGGACGGCTGATCGACATGGTGATGGCCTTCGTGCGGCATGTGCGCGGCGGGCTGGCCGTCTCGACGGCGGCCGCCTGCACGATGTTCGGTGCGGTCTCGGGCTCAACCCAAGCGACCGTGGTCGCGGTCGGCACGCCGCTCAGGCCGCGCATGCTGAAGGCCGGCTACAAGGACAGTTTCGTCCTCGCCCTGATCGTCAATTCTTCCGACATCGCCTTCCTGATCCCGCCGTCGATCGGCATGATCATCTACGGCGTGGTGTCGGGCACCTCGATCGCCGAACTCTTCATTGCCGGCATCGGTCCGGGCCTGCTTATCCTGGTCATCTTCTCGGCTTATTCCGTGCTCTACGCCATCCGCAACAACGTGCCGACCGAACCCAGGGCGACCTGGCCCGAGCGGGCCAAGGCGGTGCAGCAGGCGCTGTGGCCGCTGGGCTTTCCGGCGATCATCGTCGGCGGCATCTATGGCGGCGTCTTCAGCCCGACGGAAGCCGCCGCGGTTTGCGTGCTCTACGCGCTCCTGCTCGAACTCGTCGTCTTCCGCTCCATGAGTGTGCAGGATGTCTACCGCACGGCCCAATCAACCGGCCTGATCACCGCCGTGGTCTTCATTCTGGTCGGTGCCGGCGCCGCCTTCTCGTGGGTCATATCCTTCGGCCAGATTCCGCAGCAGATCCTGTCGAGCATCGGCATCGCCGACATGGGCCAGATCGGCGTCTTGTTCGTCATTTCAATCGCCTTCTTCGTCGGTTGCATGTTCGTCGATCCGATCGTCGTGATCCTGGTGCTGGTGCCGATCTTCGCGCCGGTGGTGCAGTCGGTGGGCCTCGACCCGGTTCTGGTCGGCACGATCATCACGCTGCAGGTTGCCATCGGCTCGGCGACGCCGCCTTTCGGTTGCGACATCTTCACGGCGATCGCTGTCTTCAAACGGCCCTATGCCGAGGTCGTCCGCGGCACGCCGCCCTTCGTCATCATGCTGCTCGGCGTGGCGGTGGCGCTCATCTTCTTCCCGCAGATCGCCCTGTTCCTGCGCGATCTCGCCTTCCGCTGAGGCGGAAGCCAACGACACCAAGCATAGGGGAGGATAGCCTTGTTCGAGAAAATCTTGCTTCCGGTCGACGGCTCCGAGCCGGCCATGCGGGCACTGCGCGTCGGCGCCGATGTCGCCGGCCGCTACGGCTCCGAGGTCGCCGTGATGTGCGTCTACCGCCACCACGGGCCGCTGGAGGCCTCGCTGTCGATGGTTCGCCCCTACGAGCCGGGGTCGCCTGACAAGGCGCTGAACGAATATGCCAACAGCGTCGTCGTGGAGGCGGCGGGCGAGCTTGCGGCGCTCGGGTTCAACGACGTGAAGCAGATCGTCAGGCGCGGTCCGGTAGCGCGCACGATCGTGCGCTACGCCAAGGACCACGGCTTCGACCTGATCGTGCTGGGCAGCCGGGGTCTCGGCGACGTGGAAGGTTTCCTGCTGGGCAGCGTGTCGCACAAGGTGACCAGCCTGGCGGACTGTCCATGCCTCACGGTGAAATGACGCCGCAGCCAGAGCGCACCGAAACGATGACCCCAGAGACTCCCATCACGGTTTCCGGCAGCAGGCCCGAACTGGAGACACGGCCGCTCGCACGGCGTGTCGGCCTGATCATTCTCGCCACCGACCACACCAGCGAGCCCGACTTCCATCGCATGGTGGCAAGCGAGCGGATCGGCGTCTATGTGGCGCGCGTTCCCTATGCCAACCCGACGACGCCCGACAATCTGCGCCGCATGCAGCCGACATTGACGAATGGCGCCGGGCTGATCCTGCCAGGCGAAGAGCTCGATGCCATCTGCTATTCCTGCACCGCGGCTTCCGCCGTCATCGGCGACGCCGAGGTCGCTGCCGCGATCAACGAGGCGAAGCCCGGCGTGCCGGTGGTGACGCCGCCGCTGGCGGCGACGCGCGGCCTAAGGGCGCTGGATGCCAAAAGGATCAGCATCCTGACACCCTATACGGTCGAGACCAGCCGGCCGATGGCTGCCTATTTCGAGCGCAGCGGCTTCGACATCGCAAGCTTCACCTGCCTCGGCCTCGAGGACGACCGCGAGATGGCGCGCATCGCGCCTGAAGCGATCGTGGAACTGGCGCGCGAGGCGATGGCGCCCGACGCCGAGGCGCTGTTCGTTTCCTGCACCGCCCTGCGCGCCGCGGTTGTCGTGCCGCACATGGAAAGGGCACTCGGCAGGCCGGTGGTCAGCAGCAATTTGGCAACCGCCTGGAACTGCCTGCGGTTGTGCGGCGACGCGGCTCCGCGCCACAAACTGGGGCAGTTAATGACGCTACCGCTCGGGCAGGGTTGAGGGCCATGGATTTCGTCACGCTCAAGGATATCGCAGCTGCCCGCGAGCGCATCGCGGGCAAGGTGGTCGCCACGCCCACGGTGCCGTCGGCCTCACTCAGCCGGCTTGCCGGCGTGCCGGTCCACCTGAAGCTGGAACACCGCCAGACGACCGGCAGCTTCAAGCTGCGCGGCGCATCGAACGCCATCGCTTCGCTGTCCGCCGACGAGAAGGCCAAAGGCGTCACCGCAGCCTCGACCGGCAATCACGGCCGCGGGCTGGCGCATGCGGCTAAGCTCGAAGGCATGCGCGCGGTGATCTGCATGTCGAAACTGGTGCCCGACAACAAGGTTTCGGAAATCCGCAATCTCGGCGCGGACGTGCGCATCATCGGCAAGAGCCAGGACGACGCCCAGGAGGAGGTCGACCGGCTGGTCGCCGAGGAGGGGCTGATCATGCTGCCGCCTTTCGATCATCCGGCGATCGTCGCCGGGCAGGGGACGGTCGGGCTGGAGATGATGGAAGCTGTGCCTGATGCGGCGACGGTGCTGGTGCCGCTGTCCGGAGGCGGACTGGCGGCGGGCATCGCCGCCGCGGTGAAGGCCCTCAACCCCGACGTCAGGGTGATCGGCATCTCGATGGCGCGCGGCGCGGCGATGAAGGCGAGCCTCGATGCGGGAAAGCCGGTGCTGGTCGAGGAACTGCCGACGCTGGCGGACTCGCTCGGCGGCGGGGTCGGGCTCGACAACCAGCTGACCTTCGCCATGTGCCGCGACCTGCTGGACGAGGTGATCCTGCTGTCGGAGGAGGAAATCGCGGCGGGTGTGCGCCATGCCTACGAACAGGAGCGCGAGATCATAGAGGGCGGCGGCGCGGTGGGGATCGCCGCACTGCTGGCCGGCAAGATCAGGTCGGAGGGGCCGGTGGTGGCGCTGCTGTCGGGACGCAACATCGACATGGCGCAGCACCGCAGCATCGTCTGCGGCGACGCCGCCAGGGAGCAGGCAGCATGAAGGCATTCAAGGGCAGCGTTCTTTCGCGCCCCCCTCTGTCCTGCCGGACATCTCCCCCACAAGGGGGGAGATTGGCCGTCATTTCGGGCTGTGCTCAGTTTCTGTTTCGAGGAAAATCCGTCGTCGGCGGCGCTGCTGATCTCCCCCCTTGTGGGGGAGATGGCGGGCAGGCCAGAGGGAGCTGGCGAGAAGCTCTCGCTTTGGAGGTTACCCCATGCCCCGGATGACCATCCTGACCGAGGCCGACCTGCGCAGCGTGGTGAAACTCGATCTCGACGCAGTCACCTGCGTGGAAAACGCCTTCAGGGCTCTGGCGACGCTGCCGGTTGCGATGCCGCCGATCCTCAGGCTCGACATTCCCGAGCACCATGGCGAGGTCGACGTGAAGACCGCCTATGTGCCCGGCATAGACGGCTTTGCCATCAAGATCAGCCCCGGCTTCTTCGACAATCCGAAGATCGGCCTGCCGAGCACCAGCGGGATGATGGTGCTCTTCTCGGCCAAAACCGGGCAGGTCGAGGCGCTGCTGCTCGACAATGGCTACCTGACGGACGTGCGGACGGCCGCTGCCGGCGCGGTGGCGGCAAAACACCTGTCTCGCGAGGATTCCTCGATCGCGGCGATCTTCGGCGCCGGCGTGCAGGCGCGCCTGCAGCTGGAGGCGCTGATGCTGGTGCGGCCGATCAAGGAGGCGCGAATCTGGGCACGCGACGGCGCCAAGGCCGCGGCCACAGCGGCCGATCTGCGCGAGCGGCTCGGCATACTGGTGCGCTACGAGCCGGAGCCGGATCGCGCCGTGGCAGACGCCGACATCGTGGTGACAACCACGCCGGCGACCGAGCCGGTGCTGAAGGCCGCCTGGTTGTGGCCCGGCCAGCACATCACCGCGATGGGCTCCGACGCCGAGCACAAGAACGAGATCGAGCCGACAATCGTGGCGCGGGCTGGGCTCTATGTCGCCGACAGCCTGAAGCAGACAAGGCGGCTCGGCGAACTTCACCACGCCATCGAGGCCGGGCTGGTGCAGGCCGATGCCGAGCTTGCCGAACTCGGGCAGATCGTCGCCGGCGAGGCGAGTGGTCGCAAATCTCCGGGCGACCTGACCGTCGCCGACCTGACCGGCACCGGGGTGCAGGACACGGCCATCGCCACGCTGGCGCGCGACCGCGCGCTGGCCGCGGGCGCCGGCACGCCATTCGATAGCTGAATATGGCCGCGAGGCCCAAGAATGACCCGAGGAAACAATGAGCGAACCCAGATTGAAATTCTCGCGCGCGGAATATGCCGACCGGCTGGCAAAGACCAGGCAGGCGATGGATGTGCGCGGCGTCGACCTGCTGATCGTCTCGGACCCGTCGAACATGGCATGGCTGACCGGCTATGACGGCTGGTCGTTCTATGTGCATCAGGCGGTGATCGTGCCGCCGACGGGCGAGCCCGTCTGGTTCGGACGCGGGCAGGACGCCAATGGCGCCAAGCGCACGGCCTATCTCGATCACGGCAACATCGTCGGCTATGCCGATCACTACGTGCAGTCGACGGTGCGGCATCCGATGGACGTGCTGTCGCAGCTGATCAGCGAGCGGGGCTGGGGCAATCTCCGTACCGGCGTCGAGATGGACAACTACTATTTTTCGGCCGCCGCCTTCGCCTCGCTGCAAAAGCATCTGCCGAATGCGCGCTTCGTCGACGCGACCGCGCTGGTCAACTGGCAGCGGGCGGTGAAAAGCCCGACCGAGATCGACTACATGCGCAAGGCGGCGCGGATCGTCGAGGCAATGCACGAGCGCATCGTCGACAAGATCGAGGTTGGCATGCGCAAATGCGACCTGGTCGCCGAGATCTACGATGCCGGCACCCGCGGCGTCGACGGTGTGGGCGGCGACTACCCGGCGATCGTGCCGCTGTTGCCGTCCGGCGCGGATGCTTCGGCGCCGCACCTGACATGGGACGACCAGCCGATGAAGAGCGGCGAGGGCACGTTCTTCGAGATTGCCGGGTGCTACAACCGCTACCACTGTCCGCTTTCGCGGACCGTGTTCCTCGGCAAGCCGACGCAGGCATTCCTCGACGCCGAGAAGGCGACGCTGGAGGGCATGGAGGCGGGGCTGGCGGCGGCCAAGCCCGGCAACACCTGCGAGGACATCGCCAACAGCTTCTTCGCGGTGTTGAAGAAGCACGGCATCGTCAAGGATAACCGCACCGGCTACCCGATCGGCCTCTCTTATCCGCCGGACTGGGGCGAGCGGACGATGAGCCTGCGCCCCGGCGACCGGACCGAGCTCAGGCCCGGCATGACCTTCCACTTCATGACAGGCCTGTGGCTGGAGACGATGGGGCTGGAGATTACCGAATCGATCCTGATCACCGAAACCGGCGTCGAATGCCTGGCCAACGTGCCGCGCATGCTGGTCGTCAAGGAGTAGACCGATGGCCGAAGCGCTGCGTCCTTCGCCGATCTCGCCGACCGTCGACTACGACCGCGACGGCGTGCAGCACGGCATGCTGAGGCTGCCCTACAGCCGCGACGATTCCGCCTGGGGATCGGTGATGATCCCGATCTGCGTGATCAAGAACGGCAACGGCCCGGTGGCGCTATTGTCGGGCGGCAATCACGGCGACGAGTATGAAGGCCCGCTGGCGCTCTACGATCTTGCCCGCACGCTCGACCCGAAGGACGTGACCGGAACGGTGATCATCGTGCCGGCGATGAACTATCCCGCGTTCCAGGCCGGCACGCGCACCTCGCCAGTCGACAAGGGCAACATGAACCGGCTGTTTCCGGGCAAGCCCGACGGCACGGTGACGCAGAAGATCGCCGATTATTTCCAGCGCGAGCTGCTGCCACGCGCGGACCTGGTGCTCGATTTTCATTCCGGCGGCCGCACGCTCGATTTCCTGCCTTTCTGTGCAGCGCATGTGCTGGAGGACAAGGCGCTCGAGGCGAGGGCCATGGAGGCCGTCGAAGCCTTCTCCGCACCCTATTCGGCGCGCATGCTGGAGATCGACGCTATCGGCATGTACGACACCGCGGCCGAGGAACAGGGCAAGGTCTTCGTGACGACCGAACTCGGCGGCGGCGGCACGGCGACCGCGACGACCGTGCGGATTGCAAGGCTTGGCGTCATGAACGTGCTGCGACATGCCGGCATCGTTGCCGGCGCAGTCGAGCGCAAGCCGACGCAGTGGCTCGACATGCCGTCGGTCGACTGCTTCTCCTTCGCGGAGGACGAGGGCCTTTACGAGGCCATGGTCGATCTCGGCGATCCGATCGAGAAGGGCGAGGTCATCGCACGCGTGCACGCCACGACACGCACCGGCCAGCCGCCGCAGGACATCCGCGCCAAGCTGTCGGGCGTGCTGGCGGCGCGACATTTTCCGGGCCTGATCAGGCCCGGCGACTGCGCTTCGGTGGTGGCGGT
The DNA here is from genome assembly GCA_947259295.1 of uncultured Rhizobiaceae bacterium. GTDB lineage: Bacteria > Pseudomonadota > Alphaproteobacteria > Rhizobiales > Rhizobiaceae > CAMYMG01. The sequence continues at coordinate 59,982 of CAMYMG010000036.1, read as the reverse complement.
GCTGGTCGACTGACGCGCTACTGCGCGTAGCAGCCGCGCTCGATGGCGAGCCGCCGCACCAGCGCCAGCACGGTGTCAATGGTCGGCGTCGGCCTGTCGGTCAGGCGGCCGAGTTCCTGAACGGCGGTGACCAGCGCATCGATCTCCATCGGGCGGCCGCGTTCGAGGTCCTGCAGCATCGAGGTCTTGTGCGCGCCGACGGCACCGGCGCCCTTGATGCGGCGGTCGACGTCGATGGTGAAGCGGACGCCGAGCGCCTGGCCGATGGCCTGCGCCTCCAGCATCATTGCCTTGGCGAGCGCGCGCGTGCCGTCATCGGCGACGATCGCCTCGAGCGTGCTGCCGGTCAGCGCGGAGATCGGGTTGAAGCAGAGATTGCCCCACAGCTTGACCCAGATCTCGCTGCGGATGTCTTCGCGCACCGGCGCCTGCAGGCCGGCCGCGATCATTTCGTCGGCAAGCCGGGTGACGCGGTCGCTCTTTTCGCCGGACGGTTCTCCGAGCGAGAAGCGACGCCCCTCGACATGGCGGATCAGTCCCGGCGCGTCGACCTCGACGGCGGGGTAGACGACCGAGCCGATGACGCGTTCGGGTCCGAGCCCGTTCCAGATGACGCCGCCGGGATCGACGGCTTCGAGGCGCGTGCCGTCGAGTTCTCCGCCAAGCTTGTAAAAGTACCACCAGGGCACGCCGTTCTGCATGGTGACGACGGCGGTGTCGGGTCCGACGAGCGGTGCGATCTGGGCGAGCGCCGGACCGACCGAGTGGGCCTTCAGCGCCAGAACGACATAGGCCTGCACGCCGAGGTCGGCTGCGCGTTCGGCCGCGCGAACGGGAACCGCCGATTCCCTGCCGTCCTCGACGAGGCGCAGGCCGTCCTTTTCGATCGCCGCGAGATGCGCGCCGCGCGCAACGACCGACAGGTCGACGCGGCCCGTGGCCGCCATCTTGGCCGCGAGATAACCGCCGATGGCGCCGGCGCCGAACACCGTGACCCGCATTAGCCGAGCCCGAGCTTGGCTGCGAGGCCGATGCGCTGCAGCTTGCCGGTGGCGCCCTTCGGGATTTCATCGAGGATAAGGACGCGGCGCGGCACCTTGAAGTCAGCGAGCCGCTCCGAGCAGAAGCCACGGATTTCGGTCTCAGTCGCCTCGAGCCCCTCCCGCAACACGATAGCCGCCGCGACCTCTTCACCGAGCTTGGGGTGGGGCATGGCGAAGGTCACGACCTGGGCGACGGCGGGATGGTCCATCAGCACGTCGTCCACCTCGAGCGGCGAAATCTTTTCGCCGCCGCGGTTGATGATCTCCTTCAGCCGTCCGGTGACGCGCAGATAGCCGTCCTCGTCGAGCACGCCCTGGTCGCCGGTGTGGAACCAGCCATGGGCGAAGGCGGCCTCGTTGGCCTCGGGGTTCTTCTCGTAGCCGGCCGTCACGTTCGGTCCGCGAATGACAATCTCGCCGCCATGGCCGGTCTGCATCAGCAGGCCATCGGGCGACATGATGGCGACCTCCGGCCCGGCCGCTGCGCCGACGCTGCCCGGCTTGCGCTGGCCGGGCGGAAGCTGGTTCGAGGTCATCTGGTGGGCGGCTTCCGTCATGCCGTAGGATTCGATGACCGGGCAGCCGAAGGTCGATTCGAGCTCGGCCATGACCTGCGCCGGCAGCGAGGCCGAGGAGGAGCGGATGAAGCGGAGTTTTGCATCAGCGACGATTTCGGGATTGCGCGCGGCGCGCGACAGGATCGCCTGGTGCATGGTCGGTACCGCCGTGTACCAGGTCGGCGTGGCATCGCCGAGCCACTGGAAGAACCGCAGCGCGTTGAAGCCCGGGGTGCAGACCACGCTGCCGCCGGCGGCGAGCGAGGACAGCACGGCGGCGATCAACCCGTGAATGTGGAAGAGCGGCATGATGTTGAGGCAGACATCGTCCGGTCCGAGGCCGAGCGTCGCGCCGATATGGCGGGCCGAGGCTGCCAAATTGGCCTGGCTGAGCGGCACCAGCTTGGGCCGCGAGGTGGTGCCGGATGTGTGGAGCAGGAGGGCGATGTCGTCAGGCCCTGCATGGCCGGGCGTGGCGGGCGCGCCGATGGGCGTGCCCTCGATGCGGAAACTGCCGGCCGGTCGGTCCGGCGCGAAATTCAGTCGCAGCACGCCAATGCCGAGCTTTTCGGCCACGGCGATGACCGGGCCGTCCTCCTCGGCGCCGACAAGAACTGCCTTGGCCTCGATGTCGCCGAGGTAGAATTCCAGTTCCTCGGCGCGGTAGGCCGGGTTGAGCGGCGCGGTCGTCGCGGTTGCGGCGAGCGCAATGAAGGCGACCGCCATTTCCGGGCCGTTCGGCAGCACGATGGCTACCCGGTCGCCACGTCCGATGCCGAGCGCGTTGAGTTCGTCCGCCGTCCGGGCGATTTGCTCGCGTAGGCCGCCATGGCTGACAGTCGCCCTGTCGGGCGCCCCGACGGCCGGTGCGTCGGCGCGCCCGCCCGCCATGATGTCGATGATCGACGCTGCGCGCGCCCTGTCGTTGCTGCTCAAACTTTCCTCCTGGTGATTGCGTCGCGAGCCTAGTGGCGAACCATGCCGGCGTCGACATTCAATGTCTGGCCGGTGATCCAGCGCGCGTCCTCGGAGGCCAGGAAGCTGACGACGTCGGCGATGTGCTCTGGCTGGCCCTTGCCCTTCATCGCCTGCAGCATCTCGACGAACTCGAAGGCGCCATTGTGCGGGCTCGCCTTGACGCCTTCGCTCTCGATCAGGCCCGGCGTGACCGCATTGGCAGTGATGTCGTATTTGCCGAGCTCTGTCGCCAGTGCGCGGGTGAAGCCGATGACGCCGCCCTTGGCCGCGACATAGGCTGCCATGTTGGGCGTGCCGGCAAAGAATGTGTTCGACGAAATGTTTATGACCCGGCCGGGCTTGGCGGCGGCGCGCATCTGGTCGGTCGCGGCGCGGGTGACGATGAAGGTGCCGGTCAGGTTGACGTCGATAATCTTGCGCCAATGGTCGAGGTCGACATCGTCCCAGGCGACGAAGGGCACGATGGAGGCATTATTGACCAGGACGTCGACGCCGCCCGCCTGCTTGATCTCGTCGAACATGGCGGTGACCGAAGCCGGGTCAGAAATGTCGACGGTGACGGCCTTGGCCTTGCTGCCGATCGCGGCGGCAGCCGCCTTGGCGCCGTCGCCATTCATGTCGGCGACGAAGACCGCCGCGCCATCGGCGGCGAGCCGCGTCGCTATGGCCTTGCCGATGCCCTGTGCCGCGCCCGTAACGAGGGCGGTCTTTCCTGCCAGCCGGTCAGTCATGAAATGCTCCTGTGTCCCCTTGAGTGTTCTTGTCGGATGATGCGGTCAGGCGTCCGCGTCGATGACGGCGAGCGCCGCCTCGATGCCCTTGCCGACCTGATAGTTGCCGCCGTCGGCATTGAGCGCGCCGCCGAGCGCGGTGAGCGCGGCGATGGCGTAGATCGGCTGCGCCGTCGGGCCCATGTGGCCGATGCGGGTCAGCTTGCCCATCGTCTCGCCGCGGCCAGACGACAGCACGACGCCGTAGCGCTCCCGCGCCGACTGGCGAAGTTTCTTCTCGTCGACGCCGTCCGGCGTGCGTACCGATGTCGTCGTCGGCGAGGCGATCTCGTCGCTTGCCGCCCAGACGGAGAGTCCCATCGCACGGACCCCGGCGCGCATGGCCTTTGCGGTCAGGGCATGGCGTGCCCAGACCGCCTCCGGACCCTCGTCGAGATAGAGGTCGAGCGCGGCGTCGAGGCCGTTGACCTCGGCGACCGACGGCGTGAACGGAAAGGGCTGGTCCTTCGACCAGGCGTTTTCCCAGTCGACGATCGACAGCATGGAGGCGCGCGGCGCCAGCGTGTTGGCCTTCATCTTTGCCCAGGCGCGATCGCTGACGCCCACGACGGTGAGGGCAGGCGGCGCGCCGAGGCATTTTCCCGGGCCGGTGACGTAGATGTCGGCCTTGCAGTCGTCGGGATGAGTGTCCATGCCGGCGAAGGACGAGACCGCGTCGACGATCAGATAGCCGCCATGCGCCGAGACCAGCGCGCCGATCTCGTTGATCGGATTGATCGTGCCCGACGGCGTGTCGTGGTGGCAGACCGAGACGATGGTGATCTCGGGGTGCTTCTTCAGCATGTCGGCGACCGATTGCGGGTCGATCGCCTCGTTGTAGGGCACTTCGATCTCCAGCAGGTTCGGCGAATAGCGCTTGGCCCAGTAGCCGAACCCCTTGCCATAGACGCCGGAGGCGAGGTTGAGGACGACGTCGTCGGGCCTGATGAGAGACGCCGCTGCGGCCTCGAGTCCGAGGACCGGCTCGCCATGCAGGATCAGGGGCATGTTGGCGGTGCGCAGCGCGTTCTTCGCCTTCAGCACGACGTTCTCGTAAAACAGCTGGAACGCCGGGTCGTAGTCGTAGAGAACGGTGCGGCCGAGCGCCGAAAGCACTTCGGGATAGGCGTTCACCGGCCCGGCGGTCAGCGTGATCACCGGCTTTGCATGGTCGGAATAGCGCATGGTCTGTTCTCCGCGTTTGCCGGTCAGCTGTAGAAGCGCGTGCCGGTCTGGTAGGTCTCGAAGCTCTCCATGTCGTGAGAAAAGAACAGCTCGGCGTCGTGGTCCTCGGCGTATTTCCTGATCTTGTGCATCGATTCGATGCCCTTGACCGGGTCGATGTGGAAGGACGCCTGGCACAGCGTTTCGAGGCTGCGACGCGTGTAGGCGGCATCGAGCACCAGCATCATCGGGCGCCGGTTGGCGAGTTCGATCATCACCGCGTAATTGCCGACGGCGTGGCCGGGCGCGTAGATCATGTGCACGCCCTTGGCGAGTTCGAAGTCGCCCTCGACGCCTTCGAATGTGGTGTTGGCGCGCGTTGCATTCGGCAGTAGCTGGTCGGTCACGCCGCGCGCCTCGGCCGCCTCGACCGAGAAGCTCAGATCGGAATAGCCGAGATGTTCGAAGGGCGCGGGGTTGCAGGCCTGTGGCACTTCCAGTCTGTGGCAGATCTTGCGCGCGTCGGGAAAATACTTGTTGCCGCCGCAATGGTCGAAATGGAAGTGCGAGTTGAAGACGACGTCGATGTCCTTGGGCTCGAGCCCAATTAGCTTCAGCGCGCCGGGCATGGTCTGGTCCTTGCTCTGGATCGGCTTCTCGAAGGGCAGCACCTTCATGACGTGGTCGTAGTCATAGCCGGTGTCGATCATGAACCGGCCCTCGGGATGGTCGATCAGCACGGAATAGCTCGGGAAGCGCACTTCGCCGCCGGGGCCGCGATTCCAGAAGATGTGGAAGCCGTCGAGAACGAGCGAGCCGCCGTCGAGAAAATAGACCTTCGTGTCCGTCATTTGTTCACCCTCCTTCTGTGCGCGGGTTCCCGCCGCGTCCGTTGGTTGCCGTCAGCGCGCTCCGCGCTCGTAGGGAATGCCGAGTGCCGCCGGCAGGCTGGCGCGCCTGCCGAACAGGACCAGCATGATCATCACTGCCAGGAATGGCAGCATCTGGATGACGTCGGTCGGTATGTTGATGCCGGCCACCTGCATGGCCGTCGTCAGCGACAGGCAGATGCCGAAGAGCAGCGCGCCGAACAGCACCCAGACCGGCCGGCCGCGCGCCAGCATGGCGAGCACGATGCCGAGAAATCCGGCTCCGTTGGTGATGAAAGGAATGAAGAGGCCGGCGCCGACATTGGCGAGATAGGCGCCGCCGAGCCCGGCCATGCCACCGGTGGTCAGTACCGCGACGGTGCGGGTGCGCACGACATCGACGCCGGCGACATCGAGCGCCGCCGGCTTGTCGCCCGCCGCCTGAAGGTTCAGCCCGAGCTGGGTGCGCCGGTAGATGATGCTCATCACGACGACCAGCGCCACCGCGATGTAGACGAGCAGGTGATGCTGGAACAGCGCGGGACCGAGAACGGGGATTTCCGACAGCACGGGAATGACTGTCGCATCGGCGGCGGGCAGGCGCGGATAGCTGCGCGAAAACTGGAAGTGGTGCAGCAGCGCCGTCAGCCCCTCGAGGCCGAGCGTCAGCGCGATGCCGATGACGATCTGGTTGAGCCCGAGCCGCACGCAGAGCAGGGCCATGACGAGCGCCACGGCCATGCCGCCGAGCGCGCCGGTCAGGAAGCCGAACCAGAGCGAGCCGGAGTAGAAGGCGCCGACGAAACCACAATAGGCGCCGCAAATCATCATGCCCTCGATGCCGATGTTGAGAACGCCGGCCTTCTCCGACATCTGCTCGCCGAGACCGGCAAGCAAGAGCGGGATCGCCGCCGTGACCGCGCCGAAGAGAAGCGCGCCGAGGAAGACTTCGCTGAACAGGCCGGTCATCGATCAGACCTTTCGCGACTGGTTGTGGCGGTGGTCGAAATATTCGGCCAGTGCCAGCATGACGAGGACGATGGCGACGAGCACAAGCGTGAAGGTGTTGGGCACGCCGACGCGGCGCGCGGCACTCTCGCCGCCGATCGACAGCACCGACAGAAGGAAGACGAAGCCGATCGCGGCAAAACCGTTCATGCGGGCGAGGAAGACGGCCGGAATGACCGCCAATCCGTAGGCCGGGTTCCAGTCGGCGCGGACATTGCCCTGGACGCCGAGGATGTCGACGGCACCGCCGAGACCGACCAGGCCGGCCGACAGCGCGAAGACCGCGACCGTCAGTTTCGGCACGCCAAGGCCGGCATGGATGGCGGCGCGCGGATTGGCGCCGACGATGCGCAGTTTCAGGCCGAAGGCGGTGCGCGTCATCATCAGGTGGACGGCGATGATGGCGACGAGGCCGAAGACCAGCCCGCTGGTGATCGTCGTATCGAAGAGCCGCGGCAGCCGGTCCTCGACCGGCAGGGTGCGGGTCTGCGGCACGGTTGTCGACGGGTCGAGGAAGACGAGCTTGACCAGAACATTAGCAAGCGAGGTGCCGAGAAAGGTCATCATCAGCGTGGTGATGATCTCGTTGACACCCTGGTAGGCGCGCAGCAGTGCCGGCACGAGAGACCAGATCATGGCGACTGCCGTGGCCAGCACGAAGGCGATGGGAAGCGCCATCCAGCCCGGCAACACCTCTACGAGCAGGGGCGCGCTCGCCGCAGAGGTGACCGCGCCGAGCAGGAACTGGCCGTCGCCGCCGAGATTCCACATGCCGGCCCGGAACGCGACGATCAGGCCGGCGGCCACGAAGAGCAGCGGCGCCATGCGGGTCAGCGTCTGCTGGATGCCGAGCGGCGACAGCAGGCCGCGCTGCAGCACGGTGCCGTAATAGGCGAGGGGATCGACGCCGACCGCGAGCAGGATGGCGCCGGCAAGCACGAGCGCGGCGAGGATCGGACCCACCGCCATCAGCAGGCGATGGACGAAGCCGCCGCCCGCGGGCGCCGGGGTGGCATCGACAGTCGTCGCGTCGGCGGGCCCGGTGGCTTCGACGCTCATGCCGCCACCCCAACCATCATGCGGCCAACCGTGGTGCGGACATCGTCCTCGTTCTGCACATCGCCCACGAGCCGCCCATTGGCGATGACCGCGATGCGGTCGCACATGCTCAGAAGTTCCTCGAGGTCCGTTGAGATCAGCAGGATCGCCAGGCCGCGCGCCGCGGTGTCGCGGATGCGCTGGCGGGTCGCCAGGGTGTTGGCGAGGTCGAGGCCATAGGTGGGCTTGTTGAAGATCACCACCCTTGCGCCGTCAGCCAGTTCGCGCGCCAGCAGCACCTTCTGGATGTTGCCGCCCGACAGCCGGCCGATCGGCGTCCCGATGCTGGGCGTGCGAACGTCGTAGGCGCGCACCAGTTCGCCGGCGCGCGCGTCGATTTCGCCGCGCCGCTCGAACCCGTGACGCCAGAAGGGATCCTCGCCGACCTGCTTGAGGAAGAAATTGATGGAGACGGGAAAGGCGCCGACCGTGCCTTCGCCGAGCCGGTCGTCGGTCAGGTAGCGCAGTCCCGCCGCGCGGCGCTGGCCGACATCCATGGCGTCGATCGGCCGGCCGTCGAGCGAGACCGAACCGCCGGAAGTCGCCAGCTGTCCCGACAGCGCCTCGGCCAACTGCTTCTGGCCGTTGCCGTCGATGCCGGCAATGCCGACAATCTCACCGGGTCGGATGTCGAAGGATACCGAGGACAGCCCGGGCGAATCCGGCCTCGGGGCGACGGAAAGATCGCGCACTTGGAGCAGCGGCGTGGCGTCCAGCTTGGCGAAGGTGCCAGTATGGCGTTCCTCTTCCGGGTCGTCGGTCTGCCTGCCGAACATCATCTCGACGATCTCGGCAATGGCGGCCTGCTCGCCGAGGAATTTCAGCCGCGGCGGAGTAATCTCGCCGACCTTGCGGCCGAGCTTCAGCACCGAGATGCGATCGCCGAAGGCAGCCGCTTCCCTAAGCTTGTGGGTGATGAAGACGATCGCCAGGCCCTGCTCGACGAGGCGGCGCATCAGCGCGCCCAGTTCCTCGATGCCCTGCGGGGTGAGCATGGAGGTGGATTCGTCGAGAATGAGCAGGCGGCTGTTGCGCACCATGGCGCGCAGAATCTCGACCTGCTGCTGCTCGCCGAGCGACAGTTCGGAGACCCTGGCATGCAGGCGGACGGAGATGTTGAGCGATCTGGTGATCTCGGCGACGCGCGCCTCGAGCTGTCCGATTTTCGGGCGCTGCCACCATGGGCCGCCGAGCAGCAGGTTCTCCGCGACGGTCAGCGAGGGCACCAGCATCATGTGCTGGAAGACCGTGCCGATGCCGAGCGACAGGGCATGGCGCGGCGAAGTGATGGGGGTGGGCTTGCCGTCGACTAGGATGCGGCCCTCATCGGGCTGCTGCAGGCCCGACAGCATGCCGATCAGCGTCGACTTGCCGGCGCCGTTCTCGCCAAGCAGGACGTGGACCTCGCCGGAGCGGATCCTGAGGTCGACGCTGTCATTGGCGACGACGCCGGGAAAGCGCTTGGTCACGCCTTCGAGCACCACGATGTCGTGGGGCTCTATCATCGACGAGGGAGAAGGTCCGGTCATAAAAATTCCAGGCAAGCGAAAGGATGCGAGCCGGCGCCGCGTTAGTCGCGCCGGCTCGCCATGATCGACTATTCGCTGACGTTGGTCATCAGCGCCCGCACTTCGGCGGCATCATAGACCGGCTCGACCTTGATCTTGCCGGAGATGATGTCTTCGCGCAGCGCCTGAATCTCGTTCCAGGTGTCCTCGGGGATGGCGTCGGTCTTGAGCAGCTTGACCGAATCGTCCTTGAGGCCGATCGCGTAGCCCTTCGAGCCGAAGCTGTCGTTCTTCAGATCCTCGATCATCGCCGTGTAGACGGGGGTGATGTTCCACACCACCGACGAGAGCAGGAAGCCCTTGTCGATCGGCGTCTTGTCGCCGATCACGTCGATGAAATAGACCTTGCCGCCGTCGCCGGCCTTGGTCGTCTCGACCGCCTGCAGCATGCCGAAGCTCGAGCCGTTGCCCTGGCCGAAGATGATGTCGGCGCCGGAAGCGATGAGGCTTTCGGTGACGCGCTTGCCGCCGGCCGCGTCGCTGTAGGCGGCGGGTCCGATAACGGCATAGGACACCTTGACGTCCGGGTTCTCGGCCTTGACGCCCTGGGCGAAAGCGGCCGACTGCGAGTTCCACGAGGGCGGCTCGCCGGAGACGACGATGCCGACCTGCTTCGAACGCGACATCTTGGCGGCCAGACGACCGGCGAGATAGGCGCCTTCATGGCCGCTCAGCGTATAGTCAGCAACGAGGCCCTTCTCGAGACCGGCAGGCGTATCGACGATGGCCACCGGGACATTCATTTCCTTGGCGATTTCCGGTGCCGCGGTGTTGTAGCCGGAGGCGTGGGCGATCATCAGGCTGGCGCCATCACCGGCCAGTTCGCGCAGCGTCGGGCGAACGTCGCCGTAGCCGAGACCCTGGGCGACGATGACCTCGACGCCGGCCGCCTCTGCCGCCGCCTTGGCAGCATCGACCCCCTGCTGGTTCCAGCCGTAGTCGGTTCCTTCTTCCGGCGTCAGGATGGCGATGGACTTGACCTCGGCAGCATAGGCGCTACCCAGGACGAAGGTGCCGAGCAGCACGGCACTGACGCTGCTTTTAAGATGTTTCAACATAGAAGCCTCTCCATTGTTTCTCGATTGATTTATTCTTCTTTTTATTATTGCGCATTCCGCGAGGTATATTGTAAGCCTTAAGGAAAGAGGCTTACACAAATGCTCCGATATCTGGTTTTTGCTATGGTTCTTTCCGTCTCCACCGCGCATGCGGTGGAGTTGCACCATGTCGAGGTGCGCAGGGGAACCGACGGCCTGTCGCCCGTGTCGCTGGCATTGAACAATGACGCCGGCGAGGCGATCGCCTGCAGTGCCGACATCGCGCACTGGTATTCGGTCGAGCTGGCGACCGTCGACCCCGGCGCCGAGATCCGCATCGAGCTGTGGTTCGAGCCGGAAACAGGGACATACTCCGTGCTCAACGACAAGCGCGAGAACCTGCCGGTCGAGCGGCTGTGGTGCGGCTTCGAAGGCCGCGCATACGCCACCCGTGCGCAGATCGTGCTGGAGCGCACGGCGCTGCCAACCGAACGGCCGGTCAGCTGTGGCGGCACGGCCAATCGCCTGAGCTGCGGATAGGCGGCGCGCTGGCTCACTTCTTCGCCTTCTCCTCGACAAGCGCCTTCAGGCGCTCATATTCTTCCTTGACCGCCGGATCGGCGTCGACCAGTTCTGCAGCGAGCGTCTGGAACTCGCTGTCCATCTTCTGTTGATCGGCGTCCGACAGCGTGTTGATGACGCCGCCATTGTCGGTCCAGATCTTGTAGGTCTTGGCGACATTCTCGACGCCCCAGGGGAATACCGCCTGTTCGGCAGCGCGACCGGCCTCGACAATCGCCTTCCTGACCTCTTCGGTCTGCGACTGGAACCACATCTCGTTGACGACCGTCACCGAGACGATCTCGGCGAAGCGCAGGTCGGTGATGTTCTTGCCGACGTCGTAGTACTTGAACGCGGTGAGGATCGGCATGCCTACGAGCATGCCGTCGAGGCCGCCCGATTCCAGTGCCGGCACAACCTCGGTGAGGGCGAGCGGCAGCGGTGTCGCGCCGACCAGTTCCATCGGCTTGACCTGCATCGGTGAGGCGAAGGTGCGGATCTTCATGCCCTTCAGCCCATCGAGCGTGGTCACCGGTTTCATGGTGAAGACGACCGTCGGGCTGTTGTAGATCGCGCCGATGATGCGCAGGCCCTTGTCGAGGAACATCTCCTCCATGTGGCCGCGGTATTCGGGATCGTGGATGGCGTTGTCGACGTCCTCAGGCGACTTGAAGAGGCCCGGCACGTCGAATGCCTGGAAGCGCGGATCGACATTGGTCATGAAGGAGGTCGGCGTGGTGAAGGCCTCGATGGTGCCGAGAAGCACGCCTTCGGCCATGCGCGGAATGGCGCCGAGCTGGCTGGCCGGGTAGATCTCGGTCGTCACCGCGTCGCCGACCCGGTTCTTCAGTTCCTCCGCAAAGACCTTCTGCCACTCGTGCTGGACGTCGTTGATGGTCGCCGAGGCGAGCTTCATCGTCGACTGCGCAGCCGCCGGCAGGACCGACATCGGCAGCAGCGCAAGGGCGGTGGAGACTGCGGCGGCCTTGAGGATGCTTGAAATCATCGTGTTCCCTTTTCCTTAGAGCGATTGCCCCAGCGCCAGCGACAACGCCGGCACATAGGTGATGATGATGAGGGCCGCGATCTGCACGCCGACGAAGGGCAGGACGCCCCTGTAGATCGTGTGCGCGGGCAGGCCCGTCGCCGACTGGACGACGAAGAGGTTGAGGCCGAAGGGCGGCGTAAACATGCCGATCGCCAGATTGACGGTCATGACGATGCCGAAATGAATCGGATCGACGCCGACCGACACGGCGAGGGGAACGAGCAGCGGCGCCAGCACCAGGATGGCTGAGGTCGGATCGAGGAAGCAGCCGACGACCAGAAGCAGGATGTTGACCGAGAGCAGGAAGGCGAAGGCGTCGAGCTGCAGCGCCTCGATCCAGGCGACCACCGCCTGCGGCACGCCCTGCGTGGTCAGTAGCCAGGTGACGACGCCGGCTACCGCGACGATGATCAGGATGCGGGCCGACAGCATCGCGGCATTGCCGGCGGCGCGGACAATGTCGGCCCAGCCCATGGTGCGATAGACGAAGCGGGCGACGACGATGGCATAGAGGCAGGCGAAGCCACCGGCTTCGGTCGGCGAGAACCAGCCCTGGTAGATGCCGCCGAGCACGAAGACGGGCATCAGCAGCGCGGCGGCGGCGTGCCTGGTGGCGCGCCAGGCGACGGCGGCGTCGAAACGGCCGACGACCGGAATGCGCAGGACGATCGCGACGGCGACGACGAAGGCGCACATCATCAGGGCGATCAGCAGGCCGGGGAGGACGCCGGCCATGAACAGCCGTGGGATCGATTGCTCGGCGGCGAGCCCGTAGAGGATCATGGCGATGCTCGGCGGCACGACGATGTCGATGGCGCCGCTGGACGCGAGCAGGCCGGCCGAGCGTGCCTTGCCGTAGCCCGAGCGCTCGAGGTCGGGATAGAGCGTCTTGCTGAGGGCTGCTACCGCCGCCACGCTGGAGCCCGAGATGGCGCCCATGATTGTCGAGGCGCCGACCGTGGCGACGCCGAGGCTGCCGGGCACCCGGCCGACCAGCGCCAGGACCCAGGCGATTAGGCGCGCGGCGATGCCGCTCGTACCCATCAGTTCGCCTGCGAAGATGAAGAAGGGGATGGCCAACAGGGCATAGTTGTCGAGGCCGCCGAACAGCACCTGGTGCAGCGCGATGGGCGGCGTCGGCAGAACGAAGAAGATGGCGCAAGCGACACCGGCCAGGAACACCACGAATATCGGCGTGCCGAGGACGAGCAGCCCGGCGGGCAGGGCGGTCAGCACGGCGCTCATCGGCCAGTCTCCGGCGAGGGCGCGCTGCGCGACCAGGCATCGGCGTCGCGCAGCAGCAGGGCCAGCGCGGTCAGCGTCAGCGCGGCGAAGCCGGCGAGGAGGGCGGCGTGCGGGATGACCATAGGCAGGCCGAGGCCCATGCTGCGCGGGCCGATGGCGGCGATGCGGGTGACGAAGCCCCAGGAGGCATAGGTCGCCAGGGCGCAGGAGAAGAAAGCGGCAAGATCGTGGACCGCGTGCAGCAGGTGCAGCGTGCGGCCGGTGGCGTAGGAGGGAACGAGATTGACGCCGATATGGTCGCGCGAGGCGAGCGACAGGACGGCGCCGGCCATCACCACCCAGACCATGGTGTAGACCATCAGCTCGTCGGCGCCGGTCATCGAGAAGCCGAGCAAATAGCGGCCCGTGGCATTGACAATGTTGATCGCGACGATGGTCAGCATGGCGAGGCCGAGCACCCAGTGAACGGCGCCGGCGACGGCATTCGCTGCGGCGAGCAGGCCTTGCATCAAATCGCCCCGGTTCCGAACCTGCTCAGCCGAACCGTGCATTGCTCACTCCCGGTCTTCGAGAATGCGGCGGATGGCGACGAGCTTGCGGGCGCGCTCCGCCTGCAGGGCACCGGCTTCCTCGGGCGTGTACGAATAGATGCCGCCGCCCGACTTGATGCCGAGGCGCGAGGCTGCGGTCATCTCCTCGACCATCGGCGCGACGTCGGCGCGGTTGGCGAGGTCGGCATTGAGGAAGGAGGAGACGGACTTGTAGATATCGAGGCCGGCCATATCGAGCAGCGCCATCGGGCCGATGACGGCGATCTTGTAGCCGATGCCCCAGGAGACGCAGGTGTCGAGATCCTTCGGCTCGATGACGCCGCTCTCGACGAGGTCGACGGCTTCGCGCAGCAGAGCGTAGAGGACGCGGTTCTCGACGAATCCCGGCACGTCCTTCTTGACCACCACCGGCAGCAGGCCGATCGAGCGGATCAGGTCGCGGATCGTGGCGACCGTTTCGGGCGCTGTCTGCTCGCCGGCGATCACCTCGATCATCGGCACGATGTGCGGCGGGTTCGACCAGTGCATGCCGACCATGCGTTCGGGATGCGAGATATGCGCCTGCAATTTGGTGATCGGAATGCCCGAGGTGTCCGAGGCCACGATCACCGATGCGCCGACCAGCCTGTCGATGGCGCGGTACGTCTCGGCCTTCATGTCGATGTTTTCGGGCACGTTCTCGATGACGAGGTCCGCACCGTCGACCGCATCGGCCAGCGACTCGGCAAAACGCACGCTGCCGGTGCCATCCGAAGGCGCCTCGATGCCCAGCCGGTCGAGCACGCCGCCGGCGATGGCGAGCATCGCGCCGGCCTTCTCGATCGCTGCGGGTTGGATGTCGTAGGCCGCCACGTCGAGCCCGCCGCGCGCGAGGCGCGCCGCGATGCCGGGACCCATCGTCCCGAGGCCGATGAGGGCGACCCGCTCGATCATCAGGCGGCCTTGGTCGCCGCCGGAGCGGTCGCTGCCTGGAAAGCCGGACGCTTGGCCATCGCAGCGACCCAACGCTCGAGGTTCGGCATGGCCGGACGGCCGATCTTGAAGTCGACGCACCGCTTGAGGATCGGCGCGCAGGCAATGTCGGCGATGGTCAGCTTGCCGAGCGCCAGATAATCCTTGCCCGCGAGATGGGTATCGATGATCTGCAGCTGCGCGGCGAGATCCTTGACGCCATCCTTGTACTCGGGCGTCTGCTCCTCGGGCGTTAGCTTGGCGCCCTTGAAGGCGGTCATGTAGCCGGGATTGACTGCTGCGAGCAGGAAATCCATCCAGCGCTCGATCTCGGTCTTCTCGGCCGGCGTCGCGCCGTTCAGCGCGTTGCCGTTGGAGGCCGAGAGATAGCGCAGGATGGTGTTCGACTCCCAGATGACGGTATCGCCATCGATCAGCGTCGGCACTTTCGAAGTCGGGTTCAGCGCCTTGTACTCGGCCGTCTGTGTGTTCTCGAACAGGCGGCCGTAGTCCTCGCGCTCGTAATTGGCGCCGATCTCTTCGAGCATGAAGAGAACCTTCTGGACGTTGCCCGATGTCTGGCGTCCCAACAGTTTGTACATGTGTAATCCTCTCCTCGGTTGCGCCCGGCTATTCGGCTGCCGGCAGCGGCTTGTAGACGATGGCGTCCATCTCGATCTTGGTGTTGATGACGGCCTTTGCCTCGACAGTGGTGCGCGCCAGGACGGCGTCGCCGATGCCTTCGAGGAAGGCCCGGTTGTAGCGTCCGAAATCGCGCGTGTCCTCCAGGTACGTGGTGATGCGGACCACGTCCGAGAGTGTCGCGCCCTCGTGCGCGATGACGCGCTCGATGGTCTTCAGCGTGGCCAGCGTCTCTTCCTCGATGGTGCCGCTGATCATGTTGTTGTTCTCGTCCTTGGGCACCTGGCCGGAGACGAAGATGAAGTCGCCGGCCCGCACCGCAGGGTGAAAGGGCAGGTTGGGGTTCTTGTTGCCGATGGCGTAGTGGGTGGCTGATTTCCGCGTGCTGTCGCTCAAGGCCGGCTCCTACAGAACACTGGTTTCGATAATGTCGACGCCGCGCACGCGGTCGATCAGGTAGACGATGCCGCGATCGTCGATGGTGACGTCGTTGGACGATGACCGCTCGGCGCCGGCCGGGGCATCAGGCACGTAATGCCCGACTTCCTTCGGCGCGAAGGGATCGGCGATGTCGACGAGGCGCAGGCCCTGCGCGAACCAGGCGAAGGGGATGATCGAGCCCTTGAAGCGCTCGGACGGCTGGTGGCAGCCAGTCATGGGCGGCTGCGGCGCTCCGTCGAGATCGATGCCGGGAACCTGGAAGGTCGAGATCGGCAGCGGGTTGGTCTCGTCGGTGATGTCGTAGATCCAGCTGAAGGCTGGCGCCGAGGGGCGCAGCTTGGCGACGTCCTCGTCGGCGACCACCATGATGCGGCGGCCCTTGAGATCCTGCGGGATCGGCAGGCAGGTGTGCGTCGGGTGCGGAAAGCTCGGGCTCGAATTGACATGCGCGATGGCGTGCGGCTTCGACATGTCGGAAATGTTGAGGATGAACAGGCCGTGGTGCCAGTAGCTGACATATAGCCGGTCGCCCATGCGCAGCGGATGGTGGCAGCGCGGCGTGACATAGTCGTGCCAGGGATATTCCTCGCCGCCGCCGGTGTGCTGGCCGGGTATCCACCAGCGGCCCACTTCGACCGGGTTGGCCGGGTCGATCAGGTCGAGGATCATGACGATGTTGCCGACATAGCCGTCGGCGGTCGGCGAGATGTAGGCGTAGCGGCCGTCATAATCGTAGCGGTGGACGCCCTTGCCGCCGGTCATCCACTTGGAGATCAGCTTCGGCTCGGCCGGTCGCGAGGTGTCGTAAATCGCCAGGCCGCCGCCGAAATCGGGCGGGCCCTCGCTGCCGAAGCGCTCGTGGTTGATGATCATCAGGCCGTCCTGGGCGCGCACCTTGTGCGAGTGCCAGCCCGGCGGGACGTCGATGGTGGCGATCTTCTTCGGGTTGCGGGGGTCGGATATGTCGACCACCGTCGTGCCGCTCGGCGGCCGCATGTGGCCGATATAGAGGATGTTGCCGTCGATCCAGACCTGGCCGCCGCCGGGGCAGTCCACGTGGCCGATCTGCTTCGTGTTGAACGCTGAAACCAAAACCCACGCCCCCTACGCGTACCGTTCGGCGCCCCGATTGCGGGACGCCGTCGTCAATGATCAGGCGATCCGCAGCAGGTCGCCGGCCTGGTTGCGGCCCCAGCGCTTGTAGAGCAGCAGCGCCTTCTGGGTCGGCGCGTCGGTGGCACCGAAGAAGATAACCGGCTCGGTGGACGAGCCGTTGACATGCTCGACCCAGGAGCCGCCCGGTATGGCGATCGTGTCGAACTGGTTCCAGTCGTAGCGCTTGCCGTCGATGATCGAATGGCCGCTGCCGCGGAAGGGCGCCAGAAGCAGGCTCGCGGTCTCGCGCTGCGGCAGGGTCTTTTCGCCCGGGCGCAGCATCTGAACGTAGAAGTTGATGGTGTGGAACACCGGTCCGCCGGTCGTCGGATCGACATAGTCGATGACGATACCCTCATGCGGGTCGCCGTCCCAGTCCTTGTGGGCGTCGAGCAGCGCTTCCATCTTCTCCCAGCGGTAGACATACATGGGGGAGGACAGGCCGCCGCCGCGCTTGTGATCGACGAAGCGGGGCATCATGCCGCCTTCGCCGTAGATGCGCTGCGAGTAGTCGCTCGGGAAGCGGGCGGTCTGCACCTTCTTCTCGACTTCCTTTCCGTCGACCATCTCGGTGTATTTGTGGTCGAAGTGAACGGCATGCAGCGTCTCGACCAGCGGCAGGTCGAGGACCGACAAGTTGACCGCCTGCTCGCCGCCGACCGTGCCGTGGTTGTGCCAGGCGTCGTTGGGGGTGAGCACCATGTCGCCGGGACCGAAGACGACATCCTCGCCCTCGACGCCGGTGAAATTGCCTTCACCGGTCAGGCCGAAGCGAATGGCGCTCGGGGAATGCTTGTGCGGCGGCATGATCTCGTCGGGATCGTTCAGCCGGTAGGCCGTGTACATGGTGCTGACGGAGGCGCGCTTGGGCGCCAGGCCCGGATTGACGAGGATCAGCGAGCGGCGCTCGCTGTCGTCCATCGTAACCAACTGGGCGGCGCGCTGCAGCAACGGCTCGATGTCGGAATAGGACCAGACGAAGGGCACAGCCTTGTTGGTCGCCATGAGTTGCTTGATCTCGTCATGATCGACGCCTTCGGACGTTGCCCAGAAGGGAAACATGTTCTTGCCGTAGAGATCGTCGTATAGCCCCTTGAGGGCCGCCTTCTTGTTGCTGATGACATCGTTTGCTGCTTGCGCGACGGACATATCGGCCACCTTTCGGGTTCAAAGGCAAATGCGTTTAACCAACTCAACCGTATCCCCATTGGTTATGACCGACAATGGCAAAACGGGCGATTTCGAAAAGAATCTGAAGCACGCTCCAGCGCAGCGATCAGCCTATGATCGGCGCTTCAAACTATGAAGCAAGCCATTGAAAAATGTAGATAATGTTTTTCTGTAGGGTCGGGGCGGTGTGGGACATACCCCGGTCGCGTCGATAGTCGTCGACTCAACCAAGGAAAAATTGGTTGAGTCAAAGCCGCCGGTCAGACGGCGGCGCTGTCGAGTTCGAGTTCGGCCTGCTCGCGGATAAGGTCGGCGGCCTTCTCGGCGATCATGATGACGGCGCCATTGATGTTGCCGCAGGGCAGGTCGGGCATCACCGAAGCATCGACGATGCGCAAGCCGCCGACACCACGCACCCGCAGCTGCGGATCGACGACGGATGCGTCGTCGGTACCCATGCGGCAGGTGCCGGCGGGGTGATGCACGGTGATAGAGGTCTTGCGGATGTGCTCGTCGATTTCGGCATCGCTCTCGCATTGCGGGCCGGGAAAGAACTCGGCCTGCACGAAGGGCGCCATCGACGGCTGCGCGGCAAGGTCGCGGGCGATCCTGACGCCGGCGCGCAGCGACTGCCAGTCGCGCTCGGCGGAGAGGAAGTTCTGGTGGATGAGGGGGGCCGCCAGCGGATCGGCGGAGGCCAGCGCGACGCGGCCGCGGCTCTCCGGCTGCACCGCGACGACGCGGGTGGCGAAGCCATCGGCGAAGGGAGCCTTGAAGGGCGGAAGGTAAGGCCATGCAGCCAAGGGCGCCGCGGTGAAGAGGAGTTGCACGTCGGGCAGGGGGCGCGACTTGTCGCTTTTCAGGAAAGCGACGACGCCGCCCGGCACGTCGCCGGAAAAACCGGTCCCGGTGAGGTAGGTCTTGGCGAAGTCGAGGCCGATCCTGTCCGCCCGCATCATGCGGTGAAACGGGCCGGGCGTCTTGCGACGGTACATCAGGATGACCGATACGTGGTCCTGGAGATTCTTGCCGACGGCGGGCAGCGGGATCGTCGTACCGATGCCATTCTCGGACAATTCCTCGGGGTCGCCAATCCCTGAAAGCATAAGGAGTTGCGGGGTGTTGATGACGCCGCCCGACAACACCACTTCGCGGCGCGCGAGGGCCTCGACCTCGACGCCGCCGCGGCGGTAGGCAATGCCCGAAGCCCTGCCTTCGGCGAGCAGGATGCGGGTGGCCATGGCGCCGGTGACCACCTTCAAATTGCTACGCCGGAGCGCCGGACGCAGATAGGCGGTCGCCGCCGAGGAGCGGCGCCCCTTGGCGATCGTCATCTGCAGCCGGCCGAAACCTTCCTGGACGGCCCCGTTGTAGTCGTCGGTCTGCGGATAACCCGCGGTCAGGCTTGCCTCGGCAAAGGCCTCGATCAGGTCGTCCTTGTAGCGGCAGAACTGCGTGCTCAGCGGTCCGTTCCCGCCCCGATATCGGCTTTCGCCCTTTTCCCAGCTTTCCTGTTTCTTGAAGTAGGGGAGGACCTTCTCGTAGGACCATTCCTTCAGTCCGGATGCGGCCCAGCGGTCGTAGTCGCCGCGATTGCCGCGCACATAGGCCATGGCATTGGTCGACGACGAACCGCCGATCACCTTGCCGCGTGCGCACTCTACCTTGCGGCCGCCGACATTGGCTTCGGGCTCGCAGAAATACATCCAGTCGTGACGACGCTCGGTGAGGATCTTGCCCCAGCCAAGCGGGATGTGGATCATCGGGTCGCGATCCCAGTCGCCCGCCTCCAGCAGCAGCACCCGGACGCCGGGGTCCTCGCTCAATCGGTTGGCCAGGACGCAGCCGGCCGAGCCCGCACCGACGATGACGTAGTCGAAGGTTTCGCCAGTTGCCATCGGGTTCCCTTTGGTGAAGGTCCGCTGCAGAAAGGCCGACGGACAAAGAATGTCGTCACTCAACCACTGCTCAACTGATATTGTCAACCAACGCGCCAACCTATACAGATGGTTGAATTGGTTGCGTGGGTAACACGTCGCTTGACGCTGCAAAGCGACGATTTGAAACGAACACGCCGGAGATATGAGCCTTGGCTGCATTCGAACCGAAACTCGTCCTGTCGGATGTCGAGGACATCATCGCCGCCATCCGCAAGCTCCAGGAGGCGGGCGGCGCCTTGCCGTCGGAGCGCGATCTCGCCGACCAGCTCGGCGTCAAGCGGCACCAGCTGCGCAAGGCGCTCGAGGCGATGCGCCGGGCAGGGGACCTGAAGCCGGTGCGTACCCGGCGCGCGCCGACCGCATGGCCGCGCTATGGCGAAGAACTAGTGCGGGTAACCAATCCGATCGAGGTGCTGGAACTGCGGCTGCTGATCGAGCCGGGCCTGGCGCGGCTGGCTTCGCTGCGCGCCTCGTCCTTCGAGACGGCGCGGATCCTGGAGGCGGCGACCACGCCAGAAAACGCGCCTTCGGGAGAGGTCGACTTTGCCTTCCACCTGGCGATAGCAGCGGCGGCACGCAATCATCTGGCCGCCGAGATCTACCGCATGCTGCGCCAGGTTGGCATTGATGCGCGGGTCAAGGTGGCCCGTACTGCGTCCCCCACCTGTCCGAAGCGCATCGCGCAGCGCGATGCCGAGCATCGGCTGGTCGCCGAGGCGATTTCACAGCGCGATCCCGAGGCTGCCGAGGCAGCCATGCGCGCCCATCTTCTTGCAGTCCAGAAACAGATCATCGAACGGTCGAACGCCGGCGCCTTCGCCGCATGAGCGCTACCGCCAGCGCGAGGAGACCGTTACGGCCGGGCACGGCCGGCAGGTGAGTCAGCACTTCGACGTCTTGATCGTCGGCGCCGGGTCTGCCGGCAGCGTGCTGGCAAGCCGGCTGAGCGAGGATGCCGCCTGCCTCGTCGGGGTCGTCGAGGCAGGCGGCATGCCTACGGATCCGGATATCGGCGATCCGCTGAAATGGCCGGCGCTTCAGGGCCGCGTCTACGACTGGGCCTATCGCACCGTGCCACAGCAGTACACAGCGCGCCGCGTGCACGAGTGGCCGCGCGGACGAATCGTCGGCGGCTCGAGCTGCCTGCACGCCATGGCACATGTGAGAGGCCATCCGCGCGACTTCGACGCCTGGGCAGAGGCCGCCGGCGAGGGCTGGTCATTCGATGGGCTGCGTGACGGGTTCGACCGCAGCGAGCGCCTGACCGGCCAACGTGCAGGTCTCAACGGCCACGAGGGCGACGGGCCGCTTGACGTCTTTCTGCCCGACGACGAAGTCAGTCCGGTGGTGCGCGCCTATATGGCGGCGGGCACGGCGCTCGGCGTTCCACCACTGCCGGACCACAACAGCGGCGAACTCGTCGGAACATCGCCGAATTGCCTGACCATCCGTGGCGGCCGGCGTGTCAGCGTCGCGGATGCCTATCTGACGCCCGAGGTGCTGGCACGACCCAACCTCACGCTGCTCACCGGCCACGAGATCGAGCATCTGGAACTCGACGGCCACCGCGCGGTGGCAGCAATCTGCGTCGCCGGCGGTTCGACCGAACGGATTTCGGCCGGCCGCATCGTGTTTTCGGCCGGAGCGGTGTCCTCGCCGCTGATCCTGATGCGCTCCGGGATTGGCGATCCGCAGGTGCTGCGCGAGGCCGGCATCGCCTGCGTCAGCGACAGGAAGAGCGTGGGCAGGAATCTGCAAGATCACCTGCTGGCACTTGGCAATGTCTATAGGTCAAAGCGACCGGTGCCGCCGTCGCGGCTGCAGCATTCCGAATCGCTGATGTATCTCGACAGCGCCGACTTCTCCCGCACCTCCGGACAGCCGGACATCGTGCTCGCCTGCGTCGTCGCGCCGTCGGCGGCGGAAGGGCTGGAGGCGCCGGCCTACGGGCAGACATATACGCTGCTGTGCGGCGTCACGCATCCGACCAGCCGCGGCAACATCCGGCCAAGCGGGCCGGGCAGGGGCGACCAGCCGACCATTGATCCACACTACCTCGAGACGGAACTGGACCGGCTGACCTTTCGCAAGGCGCTGCGGGCGGCGCGAACGGTCGGTCATCATCCCGCGCTCGACGACTGGCGCGACGTGGAGGTGCAGCCCGGGCCCGAGGTGCAATCGGATGGCGAAATCGACGCCTTCATCGCCCGCGCCGCATCGACGCATCACCATCCTGCCGGCACCTGCCGGATGGGCATGGACGCCGAGGCGGTCGTCGATCCGGAGCTCAGGGTAAAAGGCTTCCACAATCTGTTCGTCGTTGATGCGTCGGTGTTCCCGTCGCTGCCATCCGGGCCGATCAATGCTGCGGTCGTGGCAGTAGCCGAGACCTGGGCTGCGCGACAACGCTAGGCGCCGCCAGGCCGCATCCGCTACTTGGTGAAGTCCTGCACCTCGACGAAGTCCTCGACGTCGCGCGCGATGACGATCGGGCTGGTCACGTAGTGGAGCAGCAGTTCGCCGATCGACTGCAGCGCATCGAGATGAATGCGCTCGTAGCCGTGCGAGGCGTCGACGCCGAAGGTTACGAGCGCGGTCCTGATGTCGTGGCCGGCTTCCAGCGCCGAAGCGGAATCGCTCCTGTAGTAGCGGAAGATGTCCTTCTGGTAGGCGATGGCGTTCTTCTGGCAGAGCGTCTCCAGCTGCTTCGTCAAATGATAGTCGAACGGTCCCGACTGGTCGGCCATGGCGATGGTGACGCCGAATTCGGCCGAGTTCTGACCCGGCGCCGAGGTGCCGTTGTCGACGGCAACCAGCGATGCGATTTCGGGCGCAATCACCGAGGAAGCCCCGACGCCGACTTCCTCGGCGATGGTGAAGAGCCAGTGGATGTCTACGGGCGACTTGCACTCGGCGCGCTCGAAGGCCTGGATCGTGGCCAGCATGATGGCAACGCCGGCCTTGTCGTCGAGAAAGCGCGAGTTGATGAAGCCGTTCTCCAAAAACTCCGGGCGCGGGTCGATGGCGACGATGTCACCGATCTCGATGCCATGCACCTCGGTTTCTGCGGCGGTCGTCGTCACCACGTCGAGCCGCAGCTCGACATAGGGCCAGCCCGTCGGCTGCGTGTCGATCTCGTCGTTGAAGGTATGGCCCGATGCCTTGAGGGGCAGGATGGTGCCGCGAAACACCATCGGACTGGCGTAGACATTGACCCTGGCGCCCTCTGCGAAGCGCGCCGACCAGTTGCCGATGGGTACCAGTTCGAGGCGGCCGTTGGGCTTGATGTTCTTCACCTGTGCGCCGAGCGTGTCGAGATGCGAGACGATGGCGCGCGCGCCATGCCGCTTGCCACCCTGGCTGACGGCGCGGATGGCGCCGCGCCGGGTCAACTCCGGCTTGAGGCCGAGTAGTTCGAGCTCGCGGCTGCAATAGCGCGCGACATTGTCGGTGAGCCCCGTTGGGCTGTCGATGGCCAGTAGATGTTGCAGTTTCTGAAGCAGGTATTCGGTGTCGATTTCCATAGATGTCATGCAGCGGCCCCCGAAGCCGGCTTTGCCAGCCGCACCCGCGACTGGGGAAACAAAAGGTCGATGAAGCGCTCGGCGGTCGGCTGCGGCTCGTGGTTGGCAAGCCCCGGCCGCTCGTTGGCCTCGATGAAAACGTAGTCCGGCTGGGTCGGAGACTTGATCATGAAGTCGATGCCGACCACCGGAATGTCGATGGCGCGTGCCGCCAGCTTGGCCGCTTCGACGAGCTTCGGGTGAACGATGCCGGTGACGTCGTGGATGGAGCCGCCTGTGTGCAGGTTCGCGGTCTTGCGCACCAGCACCTCTTCGCCTTCGGCGGGAACCGTGTCGAGGCTGCGGCCGCCGGCGGCCAGGCAGCGCAGTGTTTCCTCGTCGACCGGAATGCGGCTTTCGCCGTCGGTAGCGGCGGCGCGGCGGCGCGACTGGCGCTCGATCAGCGTGGCGAGCGACTTCTGGCCGTCGCCGACAACCGAGGGAGGGCGCCTGACGGCAGCGGCGACGAGCTTGTGGTCGATGACCACGAGGCGCAGATCCTGGCCCTCGAAGCAGCTTTCGACCAGCACGCGGTCGCAGATCTCGCCGGCTTCCGCGACGGCGCGCTCGATGTCGCCCTTGTCGGTCAGACCGACCGAAACGCCGCGGCCCTGTTCGCCGCGCGCCGGCTTTACGACGACGCTGCCGTGTTCGGCGACCAGTCGTTCGATCGCGGCGCCATCGTCCGCCAGGATCTGCTCGGGAACGGCGACACCGGCCGCGGCGACGATCCGCCGGGTGACGGCCTTGTCGTCGCAGATCGAAACCGCCACGCCCGAGGTCAGTTCCGACAGGCTTTCGCGGCAATGAATGGAACGTCCGCCATAGGACAGACGGAAGAAGCCGCCGCCGGCGTCGGTGACCTGGGCATGAACGCCGCGCCGCGCCGCCTCGTCGATGATGATGCGTGCATAGGGGTTGAGGTCGTCGTAGTGCTCGATCTGCCCGGAAAACAGCTTCTCGTTGATAGGGTTCTTGCGCTTGACGGCAAACAGCGGAATGCGCCGGAAGCCGAGGCTCTCGTAGAGCCCGATCGCCGGTTCGTTGTCATGCAGCACCGAAAGGTCGAGATAGCTTGCGCCGCGCGCCTGGAAGTATTCAGCCAGCCGCCGGACCAGCATCTCGCCAATGCCCGGGTGCCGCGACTGCGGGTCTACCGCCAGGCACCACAGCGACGAGCCGCGAGCGGGATCCTGGAAGAGGCGGCTGTGGTCGACACCGGTTACGGTGCCGACGATGTCGCCGGTGGCCTCTTCCTCGGCGACAAAATAGGTAAGCGCGCGACTGTCCCGGTTGGTCCAGAAGAATTCCGGCATCACCGGCACCATGCCGCGCGCGGCATAAATGGTGTTGACGGCGACGGCGTCGGCCTCGGACGTCAGCCTGCGGATGAAATAGCCCTTCGGCTGCTTGCGCCCGGCGCGATAGGTCGAGAGGTCGAGCCGGTAGGTGTGCGAGGGGTCGAGGAAGGTTTCCTGCGGCGCCTGGGTCAGCACGACGTGCGGATCGCGGACATAGAAGATGATGTCGCGCTGGTCGGGCCGCTCCTGGCGCAGGGCGTCTACCAGTTCGGCGTCGGAGCCGAAGGTGGGCGCGAAGAGCAGGCGGCCCCAGCCGCAGTCGAGGATGACCGGTTCCGAGCGTGCCGCGGCGCGCTCGCCGCCACCTGGCTGGTCCTGCAGCGAATGTACGCGCAGCCGCTGCAGGCGATGGTCACGCGAGCGTTCGCCGCGCGGCACACCTGATTTCTTCTTGTTTCCGTCGGCCTTGGCCATGGTGCTAGATCCCATGTGTCTGGAGCCACATCTCGAGCAGGCCGACCTGCCAGAGTTCCGACCCCTGCAGCGGGGTGATGTGCTCCGAGGGCGCCTCGAACAGATCGTTGAGATAGTCGTCCCGGAACAGGCCGCGCTCGCGCGCCGTACGAGACTGCAACGCATCGCGCACCATGTCGAGATAGGGGCCGTCGACATATTTAAGCTGCGGAACGGGGAAATAGCCCTTCTTGCGGTCGATCACCTCGCTCGGGATGACCATGCGTGCGACGTCCTTAAGAATGCCCTTGCCGTTGTCCTTGAGCTTCAGTTCGGGCGGGATGCGGGCGGCGAGTTCGACCAGCTCGTGGTCGAGGAACGGCACGCGCGCCTCAAGTCCCCAGGCCATCGTCATGTTGTCGACGCGCTTGACCGGATCGTCGACCAGCATGACGGTCGAATCGAGACGGAGCGCGCGATCGACAGGCGTATCGGCGCCGGGGCGCT
This sequence comes from uncultured Rhizobiaceae bacterium, assembly GCA_947259295.1. GTDB lineage: Bacteria > Pseudomonadota > Alphaproteobacteria > Rhizobiales > Rhizobiaceae > CAMYMG01. The sequence goes on along the minus strand of CAMYMG010000036.1, from coordinate 34,362 downwards.
GGAGTTCGGCGGCGACGAGTTCGCGGCTGTAGTCGCGGTCGTCCGTCCAGTCGGCGCCGAGCTGGCGCCGCAGCGTCTCATGGTTGCGGTCAAAGAACACCTTGGCGTAGTCCCCGACGACATCGTTGCTTGCGGCGAGCGGCGGGTACCAGTGGTAGCCGCCGAATACCTCGTCGGCGCCCTGGCCGGACTGCACGACCTTGATGTGCTTGGAGACTTCCTTGGACAGCAGGTAGAAGCCGACATTGTCGTAGGAGACCATCGGCTCCGACATCGCCTGGAACGTGCCGGGCAGGGCGTCCATCAGCCCCTCGGAGGGCACGAAGATTTTGTGGTGGTCGGTGCCGAATTCCTTGGCGATCAGATCGGAATAGACGAATTCGTCGCCCTTTTCCCCATTGGCTTCCTCGAAGCCGACGGAAAAGCTCATCAGGCCGGTCTGGCCGGCCTCGGCGAGCAGGCCGACGATAAGAGAAGAATCGACGCCGCCCGAAAGCAGCACGCCGACCGGAACGTCGGCCACCATGCGGCGCTTGACGGCGGCGCGAAGTTCCTCAAGCAGGCGATCGCGCCAGTCGGTGGCCGACAGGGTGCTCTCGTCGGCGGCGCGGCCGAAGGGCGGATCCCAGTAACGGCGGTCCTTGAACTGTCCATCCGCCGCGATGATGCGCATCGTCGCCGGCGGCAGCTTTTTGACACCGTTGATGATGGTGCGCGGGGGCGGCACGACGGCGTGGAAGCTCATGTAGTGGTGCAACGCGACGCGGTCGATCGACGTGTCGATGTCGCCGGCGTTGAGCAGGGCCGGGAGCGACGAGGCGAAGCGCAGACGGTCGCCCGACTGCGACAGATAGAGCGGCTTGATGCCGAAACGGTCGCGCGCCATGATGATGCGTCCGCTGTCGCGCTCCTGGATGACGAAGGCGAACATGCCGTTGAAGCGCTCGACGCAGGCTTCGCCCCAGGCATGCCAGGCCTTCAGGATTACCTCGGTGTCGCCGTTGGAGAAGAAGCTGTAGCCCTGTGCCTCGAGGTCGCGGCGCAGCTGGGGGTAATTGTAGATGCAGCCGTTGAAGGCGATGGTCAGGCCGAGCATGCCGTCGACCATCGGCTGCCGGGCTTTCTCGGACAGGTCGATGATGCGCAGGCGGCGATGGCCGAATCCGGCATTGCCATAGGACACGATACCCGAATCGTCGGGACCTCGCGGCGCCAGTGTTTCGGACATTCTGGATATCGCCAGGACCGACGGGGCCGACCCGTCAAATGTTACTTCGCCGCAAATTCCGCACATGCTCGGGCAGGAGCCTCCATATTCGATTGTCAACTTGCAAAGGGATGCACTAGTAGTTAGAGTTCGAATGATTAGATGTCAAATAATTCAATGAACGACAACGAACAGCCCGACGCTCTGCCGGCTCCCGTGCCTGCGGACGAAACGCGCGTGCTGCTGAAATCGATCCGCAGAATTGTGCGTGCCAACGATCTCCAGTCGCGGGCGCTCGCCAAGGCCACGGGGCTGACCGGACCGCAACTCGTCATACTTACCGGCGTTGCCGAACTCGGCGAGGTGACGACCCAGGCACTGGCCGACTATGCCGACCTCAGCGCGGCGACCGTCGTGATGGTGCTGGAGAAGCTGGAACAGCGCGCCATCGTCGAACGCTACCGCTCGACCAGCGACCGGCGCATCGTCTACACGCGGCTGACCGCCAAGGGGTCGGAACTGGTGAGCAGCACGCGAGGCCTGTTCGGCGCGGGGCTTGCGCAGCGCTTCGGCGCGCTGCCGGCCGCCAAGCGTCGGGAACTCGTCGCAAACCTGGCCGCGATCGCCGATCTCCTCACCGAGGCGACGGAAACCGTAGTGCTCGACTGAGGCTTCTTCCCGGGCGCGGCGAAATTGAAGGTGCGCACGCCGGCCGCGCCGCAAGGTCGTTGTCAGTCGACCTATCAGAACGCTACGCCAGCCTGGGCGTCGCATCCACCGGCGCGAAAGCTTCCATCATTCCGGCGTAGGATTTGGCAAGCGGCGGCGCGTAGGTGCCGCGCTTCGACGTCGCGAGCCGCAGCGAGACCAGTGCCTCCGCCTGCTTGACCGCCGCAGCAACGCCGTCGACCACCGGGACGCCATAATCGCGGGAGAGCGCGGCGGCGAGATCCGCCATGCCGGCGCAGCCGAGCACGATTGCCTCGGCGTGGTCGTCGTCCAGCGCATGCTCGATCTGGCGGCGCAGCTTGTCGAGCGCTCCCGACTCCGGATCCTCAAGCGCCAGCACGGGCACGCTGGCGGCGCGGACGCGCGCTCGGTCGCCCATGCCGTATCGCCGGACGAGATGCTCGATCGGCACGCGCGACCGCTCCAGCGTCGTCACGACACAGATGCGCTGGGCGAGAAAGCCTGCGGTTGCCAGCGCGGCCTCGCAGATGCCGACGACCGGAATCGAAGCCATGCAGCGCGCCGCATCGAGGCCAGTATCGTCGAAGCAGGCAATGATGGCGGCGGCGGCGCCCGACCGTTCGCCGTCGGCGATCTCGGCGAGCAGCCCGGGCACGGACAGCGCCTCGTCATAATAGCCTTCGATCGATGCCGGACCCATGCGCGAGGTTGCCACAACGATTTCGGTGCCGGGCGCTGCGACGCTGCGCGCCGCCGCGGCGATAGTGGCGGTCATCGTGGCCGTTGTGTTCGGGTTGACGACGAGAATGCGCATCAAATTGTCAGGCGCGCAGGCGGCGGCGGTTGACCAGCACGATGGCGCCGAGCGTGGCGGCGATGACGACGAAGGAAAACAGCGTTGTCACGGTGCCCAGCGCATAAAGCACCGGCGTGGTCACATTGGTGGTCATGCCGTAGATCTCCAGCGGCAGCGTGTTGTAGGTGCCCGACGTCATCAGCGTGCGTGCAAATTCGTCATAGGACAGCGTGAAGCCGAATAGCCCGACGCCGATCAGTGATGGCGCGATCATCGGCAGCACGACATGCGCGAAGGTCTGCCAGGAACTCGCCCCGAGGTCGCGTGCCGCCTCCTCGTAGGCGGGCGAAAAGCGGTTGAAGACGGCAAACATGATCAGCACGCCGAAGGGCAGGGTCCAGGTCAGATGCGCGCCGAAGGCGGAGCTGTACCACGCCGGCCGGAATCCGATCTGCTGGAAGACGACGCCGATGCCGAGCGAAATGATGATCGACGGCACGACCAGGCTGGCGACCGCGAGGTAGAAGAGGGGCGTTGCGCCAAGGAATTTCCGGCGGAAGGCCAGGCCGGCAAGCAGCGACACGACCACGGTGACCACCATGACCATCAGGCCGAGCGCGGTGGAGCGCCGAAAACTGCCGCCGAAATCCCCCACGGCCTGGCGCTCGAAGAGATTGCCGAACCAGTGCATCGAGACGCCGTTGAGCGGAAAGGTAAGCCCGCCGTTCGGACCCTGGAAGGACAGGATGAGGATTGCCGACAGTGGTCCGTAGAGGAACACGACAAACATTGCGAAAAAGGCCGAAAGGACGAAGAATTCGAGGCCCCGCTTTTCGTGGCTCATGGTCAGAGCTCCTTGCGGATGTCGACGATGCGCAGGATGCCAGCCACCATGAACAGCACGAGGATGAGCAGCACCACGGCGTTGGCGGCCGCCGCCGGATATTGCAGCAGCGACATCTGGTTCTTCATCATCAGCGCTACGGAAGCGCTCTGTCCGCCGGACATCACCTGAACGGTCGAGAAGTCGGCCATGACCAGCGTGACGACGAAGATGGTGCCGATCGCCATGCCGGGCTTCGCCAGCGGCAGGATAACGGCGGTGAGTACCTGCCAGCCGTTGGCCCCCGCATCGCGCGCCGCCTCGACGAGTGAGCGATCGATGCGCATCAGCGTGTTGAAGATCGGCGTCACCATGAACAGCGTGTAGAGATGCACCATGGCGAGCACGACCGCGAAATCGGAATAGAGCAGCCATTCGATCGGCGCCGGGATCAGCCCGATGTCGACAAGGCTGGTGTTGACCAGGCCGTTGCGGCCGAGCACCGGAATCCACGAGATCATGCGAATGATGTTGGAGGTCAGGAACGGCACGGTGCAGACGAGGAAAAGAACCATCTGCATAGCTGCGGTGCGGATGTGGAATGCCAGGTAATAGGCGACCCAGAAGCCGATGAAGAGGGTTAGCGCCCAGACCATGAAAGCGTATTTCAGCGTGTTGAGATAAGTCTTCCAGGTTACCCAGGAGCCCAGCGTATCGGCGTAGTTCATGGTCACGAAGTCCGGATACATCGAGGCGAAGTCGTAGTCCCAGAAGGACACGACGGTGATCATCAGGATCGGCAGCAGCAGGAAGCAGGCGAGGATCAGCGCCAGGGGAAGGGCCTGGACATAGGACACCCACCCGGCGCCGGCCCGGCGGCTGCTGCGTGTGCGCGGCGCGCGCGTGGGCTCGACGATCGCAGGTTGTTCGGTTGCTGCTACGGCCATGGGACGGCAATCTTGTTGGAGAACGGGAAGCCCGCCGGAGAACCGGCGGGCTTCCAGTGCGGTCTAGGCGGCGATGAATTCGTTCCAGCGCTTCACCATGTAGCGGTCCTCGTCCATGACCGAGTTCCAGCAGGCGACCTTGCCCATGCGCTCGGTAAAGGAGCCGCCGTCGCGTACCGCGCCGGCCTTTTCCATGACCTTGCCATCGGGGGCGACGATGTCGCCTTCAGCCGGCTTGCCCTCGATCCAGAAGCCCCATTCGTCGGGCGTCATGAATTCCTTGGCCGTGTCCATGGCTGCCGAATAGTAGCCCTGGCGGTTGAGATAGCCGCCGACCCAGCCGGAGGTGTACCAGTTGATGTACTCGTAGGCCGCGTCGAGCTGGGCGCCCGAAAGATGCGAAGCAAGGCCGAGGCCGCCGCCCCATGAACGGTAGCCTTCCTTCAGCGGCTGGTACTTGCAGGCGATGCCCTTGGAGCGGACGGCGGCCACCGCCGGCGACCACATCGACTGGATAACGACTTCGCCGGAGGCCATCAGGTTGACGCTCTCGTCGAAGGACTTCCAGAAGGCGCGGAACTGGCCGTCCTGCTTGGCCTTGATGAGGAAGTCGATCGTCTTGTCGATCTCTTCCGTCGTCATGTTGCCCTTGTCGGCATATTTGATGTTGCCCATCGCCTCCATGATCATGGCCGCATCCATGATGCCGATCGACGGGATGTTGAGGATTGATGTCTTGCCTTTGAAGGCCGGATCCATGATGTCGGCCCAAGTGGTGATCTCGCGACCAACCAGATCTGGCCGGATGCCCAGCGTGTCGGCGTTGTAGATCGTCGGCACCATGGTGAAGTAACCGGTCTCTCCGGCAGCGAACGTCTTGTCACCCGGCTTCTCGACATAGCCGACCGTATGCGGTGCGGTTCCCTGGGCAATGACGCTGTCGGGCGTCAGCTTGCCGTTTTTGAACAGCGGCACGATCTTGTCGTAGTAGGTTAGCTTGGTCACGTCCATCGGCTGGATGACGCCGGCCGGATAGACCTTCTTCAGGATCCAGTACTCGATGTCGGCGATGTCGTAGCTATCGGGCTGCGTCACGGCGCGCTGCGCGGCGGCGTCGGAATCGGTTGCTGTCATCTCAAGCGTGATGCCGAGGTCTTCCTTGCACTTGTCGGCAATGGCGTTGAGGTTGGAGACGCCGGTGCCGAACTGGCGCAGCGTGATCGGGTTCTGCGCCCAGATGGTCGGAAAGCCGGTGATGGCGCCCGAACCGGCGGCGAGGCCTGCGGCGGCGGCGCCCGTCTTGAGCAGTGTCCGGCGCGATATGGCAGATGTCTTGCTGATCTTCGTCATGGCTGTTCCCCTGTTTTTGGTTGTGGTTAGGAATCGAGACGGCCGAGGACGATCGCGTCCTCGGCGTCCCAGGCAAGCGGCACGGCATCGCCGACAGAAACCGGGCGGGCGAAGAAATCCGTGTCGGAAACGATCACGGTGAAATCCTCGATGCCGGCCCCGCCGGCCGACAATTTCACCGTAGAGCCGCGGTATTCGATGTTGGAGACGACACCCGTGAAGCCGAGGCCGTGGCCGGGCGCCTCACCGATGCGCACATGGTCGGTGCGAATGCCGACATCGACGGTGGAGCCGGTCTCGCGCGGCGCTCCCGACGCGGCAAAGGATCCGCCCTGCGGGATGTCGAAATAGACCATGCCCTGGTCGCTGCCCGTGACCTTGCCGGAAATGACGTTGTGGTCGCCCATGAAGCGCGCCACGAAAGCGGTTGCCGGACGTTCGAACACGTCGCGTGGCGGCGCGGCCTGCTCGATGCGGCCGTCATTCATCACCACGACGAGGTCCGCCAGCGCCATCGCCTCTTCCTGGCTGTGGGTGACATGGACGAAGGTGATGCCGAGCGAGGTCTGCAACTTCTTCAGTTCGGCGCGCATGCGGATCTTGAGGAAAGGATCGAGCGCCGAGAGCGGCTCGTCGAGAAGCAGCGCCTCGGGATCGGTGATCAGCGCACGGGCCAGCGCGACGCGCTGCTGCTGGCCGCCCGACAGCTGCGCCGGGCGGCGCGGCGCATAGGCTTCCATCTGCATCAGCTTCAGCATGTCGAGCGCCCTGGCGCGGCGTTCGGTCTTGTCGACGCCCTTCATGCGCAGGCTGAAGGCGACATTGTCGACAAGGTCGAGATGCGGGAACAGGGCGTAGGACTGAAACATCATGGCGGTGCCGCGCCGGGCCGGCGGCAGGTCGGTGACGACGATGTTGCCGAGCCGGATATCGCCCGACGACAGGCTCTCGTGGCCGGCGATCATGCGCAGGGTTGACGTCTTGCCGCAGCCGGAGGGGCCGAGAAGACAGCAATAGGTGGCGGCCGGGATGGTCAGACTGATCGGATGCACGGCGGTGGTCGAGCCGTAGACCTTCGAGACCGATACAATGTCGATATTGGCGCCCTTGCTCATCCCGCACTCCTTCAGAAAGTGCGATGCATCTGCCGTGCCAGTTGGCCGACTGCAGGCCAAGCGATTGAAAGCCTTGCAGTTCCTGCGCCGCCGCGCTTGCACGCAAATTAGGCGAGATGGTGCGATGCACAAAAATTGAGCGACTGCCTACGATCGCATGAACGAATTGTATGCAATCCGACCAAAGATCGTGTGCGTGATTTCTCTTCCTTTGAAGCCGGCAGTTCGGCTAGAACGGCCGAAGAGGGCAGGCACATGCGTCATTCAATCATCGAACCCGTCGAGGCACCGGCAGAAGACCGTGCCGCGGTCATCCGCGACCATATCCGCAATGCCATCGTCGATCGCCGGCTGGGGCCGGGGACGAAGCTGTCGGAGCAGGAGGTCGGAGCGCTTTTCGACGCCAGCCGCACGGTGGCGCGTGCCGCACTGCAGATGCTGTCTTTCGAAGGGCTGGTGCGGACCGAGCGCAACCGGGGCGCCTTCGTCGCCAACCCGACGCCGGCGGAGGCGCGGCATGTCTTTGCCTCTCGACGCGTCATCGAGCCGGGCATTGCCGCCGATGCCTGTGCCCGGATCGGGCCCGACGACATCGCCCGCTTCGAGGCGCAGCTGGCCGACGAATCCCGCTATCTCGCACTGCGCGGGCCGGAGGCACGACGCTCCGAAATCAAGGCCTCAGGCGATTTTCACCTGCTTCTGGCGAGAGTCGCCGGCAACCCCATCCTGCTGCGCTTCATGGAAGAACTGGTGGCGCGCTCCTCGCTGGTCATCGCGCTCTATGGCCGTACCGGCGCGTCGACCTGCGGTCATTCGGAGCACCAGGAGATTGCCGCAGCGCTGAGCGCCGGCGACGCCGAACGCGCCGGCGCCCTGATCATGCGCCATATCGACCATATCGAGGCCGATCTCGACCTCAACCACAAGGGCAGCACGGCCCTGCGCGACGCCATCGCGGTGTGAGGCGGATCGGAGGAGAATCTGGTGGGCGATGACGGGCTCGAACCGCCGACATCTTCGGTGTAAACGAAGCGCTCTACCAACTGAGCTAATCGCCCGACAAGGGCCGGACGTTTAAGCGGTTCGCCACGGCACCGCAAGGAAAATCGGTCGCTATCGAAGGTGTTCCGGGAGCAGAATCCGGGGGCCTCCGAAACAAAGTCGCAAAAGGGCAGCCGACTTGCAGATAAGGCGTCCGCGACCGCTTGACACTCCCCATCGAACCCCTTATCCACCGCCCCAACGACGCCTTGCCCCTTGCGCAGGCGTCAGTGCGCGGGTGTAGCTCAGTCGGTTAGAGTGCCGGCCTGTCACGCCGGAGGTCGCGGGTTCGAGTCCCGTCACTCGCGCCATTTTTTCTTCAGACCTCATGGTTTCGGGTTGCCCCGCGACACGCAGCAGGTTGCCTGCTCATCGCAGTACGCGTCCTCGCCGGCTGCCTTGCTCACGACAATGTCAGTAGGAGCGAGGGCTGCCGGTGCTAGACTTTGCCCCGGGCCAAAGCGGGCTAAGCCATGAAACATGTTGCGATCCTGATTCCGGCACTATTGCTTTCCTGTGAGGCGCTGGCCATCGAGCGCTACCAGGCCGATTCCATGAGCTGTGCGAGCGTTGCCGCGGCGGTTGACCGGGATGGTGCGGCGATCCTGCGCTACCGGGCGCCCAACAATCCGTCGCTGCAGCTCTACGATCGCTACGTGCGCGACGACCGGTTCTGCAGCCGCACGCAACGCGCCAAGACGGTCAGCGTGCCCGCCCGCGACACGAGAAGCTGCCAGGTCAGGAAATGCGTGCGCGTCAGCGGTGCGGGAAACCGCTAGGACGCCGAGCGGCCCGGCATCGACGTATCCGGCGCCTCAAAGGTAGCTGCTGACTTTCTTGCCGGCCTTGATGAAGCGGACCGGGTTGAGGGCGTCGCCATGGCGGCGGACCTCGTAGTGAAGGTGCGGGCCGGTCGAACGTCCGCTGCTGCCGACCTTGCCGACAACGTCGCCCGCCGCGACCGTCTGGCCTTCCTTGACGAGAATCTTGCTCAGATGCCCGTATCGCGTGCTGAAGCCGCCGGCGTGCTCGACCTCGACCATGCGGCCATAGCCGCCATACCAGCCCGCCTTGATCACGGTGCCGGGCGCGGTGACCTTGGCCGGCGATCCGGCAGGGGCGCGGAAATCCATGCCCGAATGCATCGCCGGCGTGCCGATCAGCGGATCCTTGCGCACGCCGAACGTGCTTGAAACCGAGCGTCCGGGCGCCGGGTTGGCGATCGGGAAGCTGCGCGCTTCCGCCTTGAGCTTCTCCAGCATGTCGAGCGCCTCATCGAGTTCGCGCACCTTGGTCTCGAACATCGCCGGGCTGTCGATGGCGACCAGCGGGCCGCCGATGCCAGTCTTTCCCTCGTCCTTGTCGACCGGCAGTCCCGCCGCCTCGAGCGCTTCCGAAATTGCGTCGGCGGTCTGGTAGGCGTCCTCGGCCAGCGTGTTGATGCGCGTGATCTGTTCCGCCTCGATCGAGCGCAGCGACTTGTTGATGGCGACGAACAGCCGATCGGCGTGGTCGGCGGAGGTCTCGCCCGACTGCAGGGCCTGGCGCGTCGACCAGAAGGAGAAGGGGGCGGCGGCGCTTGCCGTCACGAATTCGGCGCTGCCTGTCAGGCCGGCACGGATGTCTGGCCGGGGCGAGGGAGCGGGCGCCGATGTCGGCAGGGCAGGCGCGCCGAGTTCGGCGCGGTCGATGATCGGGCCGAGCCTGCCGTGGCGCTGTGTCAACTGCGTCTGGCGTTCGAGCAGCTCGCCGACCTTGGTTTCCATCAGTTGCTGGTCAAGCATCTGGCGGCTGGTGATGCGATCCACCTGGGCGCGCAGGGTCGATATACGGTCTTCATAGGCCTGCTGCAGGCGCGCCTGGCGTGCCGACGCGGCGCCGATCAGGTCGTCCCTGAGCACCAGATAGGAAGTGGCGAGAAGATAACCGATGGCAATCGCTGCCAGGGCCGAGCCGATGAATGCCGCTAGCCAGGGGCGCACGGTAAAGTGACGGATCTCGTCGCCGCGCGCAATGATGACGGTGTGCGGCTCCCTGCGTCTTCCGAAAACAGTAGACTGACCAGTATTTTTCACGGGACTGAACTTCCATACCGCTCGAATTGCGACATGGGGGATTACACATTGTTAGGGTTAACAAAGCTTTTCGGATGCGCCGAAAGGCGCGAAATCGCGGTGTTTCAGGGCTTTTTCGGCAGGCTGATCGCACGATCGGTGCACAAAAAGGCCCGGTCGGCGGGCCGACCGGGCAATAACTTTTGCAGTAACTGGAGGAATTTTGCTGTCAGGTAAACAGCCAGATCAGGATGATGACCGGAATGGGGATGCCGATCATCCAAAGGAATAAACTACGCATTGTCTCTGCTCCCGCTGCATCATTGATGTGTCCGACTTCAATGCCGCCGGTGCCGGAAAGTTCCAGAGGTTGATGCGGGAAAAGGCTAGAGCTTGCGCGCGGCGGCCAGCACTTCGCCGGCATGGCCGGGGACCCTGACATTGCGCCAAATCCTGGCGATCGTTCCGTCGCGATCGATGAGGAAGGTCGAGCGCACGACACCCATATGGGTGCGCCCGAACATGTTCTTCTCTGCCCAGACGCCGTAATCTTCGAGCGTCTTGTGGATCTCGTCGGAAACGAGGGGGATGCCGAGCTTGTGCTTCGACTTGAACCGTTCGTGCCGGTCGACGCTGTCGGGCGACATGCCGAGGACGACGGCGCCCGCCTTCTCGAAGTCGGGGAGGTGCCGGGTGAAGTCGATCGCCTCTGCGGTGCAGCCCGTCGTGTCGTCCTTCGGATAAAAGAACAGCACCACGATTTTGCCGCGAAGCTCTGCGAGCCGGACCGTCTCGCCGCCATCCCTCGGCAGTTGGAATTCCGGAGCGGCCTGTCCTTCAGCCAAATCAGCCATTTCAGCGCCTTTGTTTAAGGTTACACGAGGGACGCAGGCATATATCGTTGTGAGCGGATTCGTCCACGGTCGAAGCGTCAAATCGGAACATCGTGTGGAGCGCGAACTACCCAAGCATGAGAAGATAAGGTTCAGGCGTGACGAGATCACCGATCTGGGGGCCTTTCCGTCGGCCGCCGATCCTGATCCGATGCCACGCAGACGCTGGCTGCCGGTGCGGGCGCGCAGGATCATACTGGGGACGTTGGCCGGGGCAGCCGGGCTGGTCGTGCTTCTGGCGCTTGCCGTCTATGCCATCGGCGTGTCGGGGATCGGATCGGAACAGCTGAGGGTGGCGGCCGAGCGCAATCTCGAGAAGTTCGCGGGGTTCGACATCACGGCGTCAGTCGGACCGGCGCGCATCACCTTCGATGCCTCGCGCTTTCTGGCGCTCGAGGTGCGCGACGTCAGCCTCAAGCACGCGTCCGACGGCAGCGCCATCGCCGATGCCGGGGTCGTGCGTTTCGGCGTTCGGCTGCTGCCGCTGTTGTCCGGGGATGTCAGGCTTTCGAGTGCCCGGCTTTCGGAAGCACAGATCGTGGCGCCGCCGGTGCCGGACGAAGGTTTCGACTGGAGCGCGGCGCTGCGGGCCGAGAACGGCCTGATTTCGCCCGGCCGCGTCATCGAGATGGTTTTCACTGGCGCACACCGGGTGTTCGACAGTGTGAGCTCGAACACGATGCGGCGTATCACCCTGACCAATGTCGACCTCGTCCTGCCTGGCAGAGAGGCGAACGGCAACTTGCGCGTCGTCAGCGCCATCGTTTCCGAGAAGACCCCCGGCAACCTGGAATTCTCCGGGTCGGTCGAGTTCGCGGGACGCGCCATGACGCTCGAAGCCTCGGCGGTGAAGGACGAGGCGAGCGGGCGCATCCGCGACCTTCGCATTTCGGCCAGCGAGGTCGACGACGGCGCCGGCAGGCCGCTTGGCGAAGCGGCGGCCAATCGGATCGGACTGATCGACGTCGGCATCATCGGCTCGGAGGCCGTCGACGCCAGCCCGTCGTCGTTGCGCGTCGCGCTACGCCTGCAGGGCTCATCCATCGACCTCGGCAAGCACGGGGTGATTGGCGGCGACATCGACCTGCGCGCAACGCTCGTCGAAGGCTCCGATCGGGTCGGCGTCGACGTGTTGCGGACGACCGTCGGCCGCACCGTGATGGACTTCCGCGGCGGCATCGAAACGAGCCCGCGGGTCGAGAAGGACGGCGAACTGCCCGGCTATCGCTACGACCTCGTGAGCACCCGGTCGGTGCTGGCGCCGGAGGGGTCGCCAGAGCCCGCCCTGACGACGTCGATCCGGATCGCCGGCTCGTACGAGGAGAGCGCAAAGCGGCTCTCCGCCGAGCGGATCATCGTCAAGACCGGTCCGGGCGAGGTGCTGGGCACCGCCTCGATCAAGATGATCGCAGACGGTCCGCCAGGAATTTCTGCCGCCTTCTCGGTGCACGATATGGCCGTCTCGCACGTCAAGCAGATGTGGCCGTGGTTCGCCGGCACCAAGGCGCATGACTGGGTCATGCAGAACCTGTTCGGCGGACGGGTCAGCGACGCGACGCTGCAGTTCCAGGTGGTGCCGGGACGGCTCGGCAATGGCGTGCCGCTCTCGGCGAACGAGGTGTTCGGGACCTTCGCCGTGCAAGGCACGCGCTTCGACACCGCCGGGCTGATCCCGCCGGTCCGCGACGCGACCGGAGTTGTCAACTTCCGCGCCAACGACGTCGACATATCGCTTTCTTCCGGCACCGTTTACCTGCCGAGCGGCAAGAGGGTCGCGGCGAGCAACGGCACGCTTTCGGTCAAGCGGGCCAACATTCCGCCGGTCATCGGGGCACTCGACATCGACGTTGCCGGTGATGCGCCGGCGATCGCGGAACTTGCTTCCTACGATCCGATCAACGCGATGCGCTTCGTCGGCCTGGCGCCCTCCGAATTCTCCGGCGAAGTGTCGGGCCATGTGACTGCCGACATTCCTCTGCAGCGCGGGATCGATACGTCGACGCTCAAATGGGTCGTTGCTCTCGACTATTCCGGGCTGTCGATCGCCAAGCCCGTCGACGGGCAGATGGTGACGGAGGCTGCAGGCACGATCGTCGTCGATCCCACCAAGGCGGTCATATCGGCCAAGGCCAAGCTCGGTGGCGTGGATGCGGAGATCGACGCCGTCGAGCCGGTGGGCAAGAGCGGCGCGACCACGCGCCAGCGAACCATCCGTCTGGCGCTCGACGACAAGGCGCGCGAAACGCTTGTGCCGGGGCTTTCGGACCTCATCCAGGGCACGGTCAAGGTGACGCTCGATGCGACAGAGGCGGGCCAGCAGTCGGTCAAGGCCGACCTGACCGGCGCGCAGCTCGACATACCCTGGGCCGGCTGGAGCAAGGGCCCGGGCATAGAGTCCGATGTCAGCTTCGTGCTCGAGAAGTCTGGCAGCACGTCGACGATGTCGGATTTCAAGTTGAACGGTGCGACCTTTGGCGTGACCGGCGATATCTCGCTATCGGACGGCAGCCTGTCGTCGGCGCGCTTCTCACGGGTGAGGCTCAACCGCGACGACAATGTCGCCGTTGCCATCAAGCGCACGGGAAGCGGCCTGTCGGTCGACATCAGCGGCGAGTCGCTGGATGCTCGCTCGCTGGTCCGGCAGTTTACCGCCGACACCAGCACGGCGACCAAAGCCTCGGAGAGCGGCTCGGTCTCGGTCCATCTCGACGTGAATTCGCTGACCGGCTTCCATGACGAGCGCTTCTCTGCCGTCAAGCTCGACTATAGCGGAGCGGGCGACAAGGTGAACCGGCTGGTGGTCACGGCCAACGCAAGTTCCGGTGCCAAGGTCGAAATCCGCAATGTCGCGGAAAACGGCTTGCGGACCATGCGCATGCAGTCGGACGACGCCGGCGCGATTCTTAGGTTCCTCGACATTTACCAGCATATGGAGGGCGGCAAGATCGGGCTGTCTCTGAGCGGCAACGCCGACGGACCGATGGTCGGCCAGGTCGATGCGCGCGACTTCTACCTGGTCAACGAGCCGCGCATGAGCTCGATCGTCGCGAGCCGTCCGCCGGGCGAAAACAGCCGCAGCCTGAATGAAGCCGTGAAGCGCGACATCGACACGTCGCGCGTCAAGTTCGATCGGGGCTTCACCCAGATCAGCAAGGGCTCGGGCAATCTTGTACTGACCAACGGGGTGTTGCGCGGACCGGTGATCGGAGCCACCTTCCAGGGTACGCTCTACGACAAGCAGGGCAACATGGACATGACCGGAACCTTCATGCCGGCCTATGGGCTGAACCGCCTGTTCGGCGAGATACCGGTCGTCGGACTGTTGCTCGGCAACGGCCGTGACCGCGGCCTGATCGGCGTCACCTTCAAGCTGGAAGGCGACGCGAACTCGCCGACCGTCAGCATCAATCCGCTGTCGGTCATCGCACCCGGCATCTTCCGGTCGATCTTCGAGTTCCGATAAGTGTCAATCCTTTAGCTTAACGAGAACAACCTTCTTTTTTCCCAGCTGAACCTTAAACGCACCCGTATTTTCGTAGGTATTCTCCCAAAGGCGGACGTTATTAGGGTCGACAATTTTTTGATCGTTGATCGTTAAAGAGCCATCCGCAAACTTCCGTCGCGCATCCGACATGGAAGTAGCCAACCCCGAGGCGACTGCAATCGCGGCGTTACTGCGCCCGGCGCTCCATTCGTCGTTAGCACCGCGGTCAATTTCAACCGTAGGAAGCGTGCTTACAGTTTGTCCTCTCGAGAAAAGAGCTGCAGCGGTCTCGGCAGCCTGCTCCGCCGCTTCGCGCCCATGAACGATGGCCGTTGCCTCGGTGGCGAGCACCTTCTTCGCCTCGTTGACCTCCGCGCCGCCGAGTGCGGCAAGCTTGGCGATCTCGTCGAGAGGAAGGCGGGTGAAGATCTTGAGGAAGCGCTCGACGTCGGCATCCTCGGTGTTGCGCCAGTACTGCCAGAAGTCGTAGGCCGAGAAATTCTCGGCGTTGAGCCAGACGGCGCCGCTGGCCGATTTGCCCATCTTGGCGCCCGAGGCGGTGGTGAGCAACGGCGTGGTCAGCGCGTAGAGCTGCGGCGTGCCCATGCGGTGGCCGAGGTCGATGCCGCTGACGATGTTGCCCCACTGGTCAGAGCCGCCCATCTGCAGCACGCAGCCGTAGCGCTTGTTCAGTTCGACGAAGTCGTAGGCCTGCAGGATCATGTAGTTGAATTCGAGGAACGACAGCGACTGCTCGCGGTCGAGCCGCAGCTTGACGCTGTCGAAGGTCAGCATGCGGTTGACCGAAAAATGGCGCCCGACGTCGCGCAGGAACTCGACATAGTTGAGCTTCATCAGCCAGTCGGCATTGTTGACCATGATGGCATCGGTCGGGGCGTCGCCATAGCCCAGGATGCGCGAGAAGATTTTCTTGATGCCGTCGATGTTCTGCGCGATCGCCTCGGGTGTCAGCAACTGCCGCTGATCGTCCCGGAAGGACGGGTCGCCGATCATCGAAGTTCCGCCGCCCATCAGCGTGATCGGCCGGTGTCCGGTTTCCTGGAGCCAGTAGAGCATGGTCGCCGAAATCAGATTGCCGATATGCAGACTGGTCGCGGTCGCATCGTAGCCGACATAGGCGGTGATGCTGCCGGCGCGGGCAGCGGCGTCCAGTCCTTGCGGATCGGAGACCTGATGGATGAAGCCGCGTTCGTCGAGCACGCGCAGGAAGTCGGATTTGTAGGCGGACATGTCTTGCGTTTCCGGTGAGGCCAGGCTTTTGCGTCGGCCCGTGGCATGGATGGTCGCGGGCGTTTAGCATCCGCGAGCAGGGAATCACAAGAACGGCGGCAAAAATGACGGTAGTGCATGCGATTGGCCTGATGAGCGGCACGTCGATGGACGGCATCGACATTGCCGTCGTCATCACTGATGGCATCAACTCGATCGAAACTGGGCCATCAGCCTTCGTGCCCTATGAGGCGGGGTTCCGGCGGCGTCTCGAGGCTGCGCTCGAAACCGCCAGGTCGATTGTCGACCGGCGCGACCGTCCGGGTGATCTCGAAGCGCTGGAGCGCGAGATAACGCTTAGGCACGCGAGCGCCGTGGCGGAATTCCTCTCCGGTCCGTCCGGTGCCGGGGTTGCGCCGGACGTCATGGGCTTTCACGGCCAGACGGTTCTGCACCGGCCGGCAGCCGGGCTTACGGTGCAATTGGGCGACGGCGCGCTGCTGGCGCAGGAAACCGGCATTCCGGTCGTGTTCGACATGCGGGCGAACGACATGGCGCTTGGCGGGCAGGGGGCGCCGCTCGTTCCGGCCTATCACGCCGCGCTTGCGCGCTCGCTGCCGGGACCCTTCGCTGGCCGCTATCCCGTTGTCTTCGTCAATGTCGGCGGCATTTCCAACATAAGCTACGTGCCCGAAACCGGGGATCCAGTCGCTTTCGATACCGGGCCGGGCAATACGCTAATCGACCAGTGGGTGGCGCGCGAGGGCGGGGTGCCGTTCGACGCCGGAGGAGCTATCGCCAGCGAGGGGGGCGTCAACCGCACGGTCGTGTCGCGCTACCTCGAGAACCCGTATTTCGCAAAGTCCGGCCCCAAATCACTCGACCGCAACGATTTCACGCTCGAGCATGTCGAGGGGATGGAGCTTTCCGATGGTGCCCGGACGCTGGCGGCGGTTTCCGCCGAAGCTATCTTCGAATCGGTCGACCATCTGCCTGAACAGCCACGACTGTGGGTCGTCTGCGGCGGCGGGCGGAAGAACCCGCACATTGTCGGCGACCTGCAGGCAGGAGCCGAGCGCCGTGGCGCCAAGGTCATCGTCGCCGAAGATGCCGAGCTCAATGGCGATGCCACGGAGGCCGAGGCCTGGGCCTATTTGGCGGTCAGGTCGATGAAAGGACTGCCACTGACATTTCCGACGACGACCGGTTGCAGGGAGCCGGCGACGGGCGGGGTGCTTGCCACGCCGGAGCGGGGCGCAAGTTAGGCTCTCGCGCCGCGCTTGTCCGGGACGTCGAAGTCTATTTCTTGGCGGCTGCTTTCGGCTTGGCAGCGGTCTTCGACTTGGTCGCGGCCTTGGCGGCCGGCTTTGCGGTCTTCTTCGCTGCGCTCGCCGCCGCCGGTTTTGCGGCCGCCTTCTTGGCGGCTGGCTTCTTTGCCGCAGCCTTAGGCTTGGCCGACTTGGCGGCTGGCTTTGCCGTCGCCTTGGCGGCAGCCTTCGGTTTGGCGGCTGGCTTCTTGGCAGCCGGAGCCATTTCCTCGACCGTTGCGGAGGCGGCGTCCTTCTGGATCGATGCTATTGCCTTGGTCGCGGAAGCCTTTGCCTTGTAGCCTTCCGAACTGAACACGATCTCGCCGTTGCCGGCGCGATATCGAAAACGCGTCTCGCCCTTCTTGTCCTTGTAGATCTCGAACTTGCTCACGTGCTTTTCCCCCTCGTGTGAGGTTGTGATTCGGTCACAGGAAAAAGGCTTGCACGCGCCTGTTCGTCTGTCGAGTGACGGCTAACAAGTATCCACCGCCACTTGACAGGAACAAAAGGCAAAGACGCCGATTAGTAGCGCCCTTCAGAGCGCCTCTACTTGGACTTTAGCGTAGCCGCTTCGGGCGGGGATCCGACAACTCGCCCGCGAGCCTGCGGTCGAGATAGTCGGAACATTCCTCGATCAGCAACTCGGCGTCGTTGGTGAAGAAGTGGTTGGCGCCGGGCAGGGTTTTCTGCGTGATCGTGATGCCCTTTTGCGTGTGCAGCTTGTCGACCAGCCCCTGGACGTCCTTCGGCGGCGCGACCTTGTCGGCATCGCCATGGATGATCAGGCCCGAGGACGGGCAGGGGGCAAGAAAAGAAAAGTCATAGGTGTTGGGCTGCGGGGCAATCGACATGAACCCCTCGATCTCGGGCCGCCGCATCAGGAGCTGCATGCCGATCCAGGCGCCGAAGGAATAGCCGGCAACCCAGCAGGTCTTTGAATCCGGGTGCAAAGACTGGATCCAGTCGAGCGCCGCCGCCGCATCCGACAACTCGCCGGTGCCGTGGTCGAACTCGCCCTGGCTGCGGCCGATGCCGCGGAAATTGAAACGCAGCGTGGTGAAGTCACGCTTCTGGAACATGTAGAACAGATCGTAGACGATCTTGTTGTTCATCGTGCCGCCGAACTGCGGGTGCGGATGCAGGATGATGGCGATGGGCGCGCTTTTCTCCTTGGACGGCTGATAGCGACCCTCCAGGCGACCCGCAGGACCAGCAAAAATAACCTCAGGCATTAAATGACTCCAATCGCCGCACAACTCGCACAGCCGGCGGGATCAGCTCCAGGCCAGCCTTGACGCGGAACGCGCGCCTTCCTACAAGCTAGATTAGAACTGTTCAAAACTGGGCGGCGTTTCCACCCGGCCGGCAAAGCGGCTAAATAGGACGTCTGACCCTGAAAATTCAAGGAAATAAAGCACCTTGGATACAGATTGCCAGCCAAGCGGACCCGCGGAACTGAAATGACCGGCCCTCGCGCCTATCTTGACTACAATGCCAGCGCTCCGCTCCTGCCGGCGGCGCGCGAGGCCATGCTTGCCGCGATGGACAGTTCGGCCAACCCTTCCTCCGTGCATGGCGAAGGCCGCGGCGCGCGGCGCATCGTCGAGGCGGTACGCGTCTCGGTCGCGTCGCTGGTCAATGGCAACCCGGCCCATGTCGTTTTCACATCAGGGGCAACGGAGGCTGCCGCCACCCTGCTTACGCCTGACTGGCGCATGGGGCGCGGCCCGGTGCGCATGTCCCGGCTCTATGTCTCGGCCGCCGACCATCCCTGCCTTCTGAATGGCGGGAGATTTTCGCCCGAGCACGTGGTCCGCATCGGCGTCGACAGCGACGGTTTGTGCGATCTGGATGCTCTGCAAGTGGCCCTGTTGGGACACGACAGCACCGAGGGCTTGCCGCTTGTCGCCATCCATGCCGCCAACAATGAAACCGGCGTTATCCAGCCTGTCGCCGGGATCGCGGCCCTGGTGAAAGCTGCCGGCGGGCTTTTGGTGGTCGATGCGGTTCAGGCTGCGGGACGTATTCCGCTCGACATCGCAGACGGAACCGCGGACTACCTCATCCTGTCGTCGCACAAGATCGGCGGACCGCTCGGCGCCGGGGCGATTGTCGCCGCCTCCGACCTGATGATGCCAGTGCCACTGATCACCGGCGGCGGCCAGGAAAGCGGACATCGCGGCGGCACGGAAAATCTGCCGGCAATCGCCGGATTTGGTGCAGCGGCGCGCGTGGCGCGCGACGGACTTGCCGCGATTGCCAGGGTCAGGGACGTGCGCGACCAGATAGAAGAGGCAGTGTTGGCGCTGGCGCCGGATGCGAAAATATTCGGCAACGGCGCGCCACGACTTGCCAACACGACTTTCTTTGCTATCCCGGGCCTCAAGGCCGAGACGGCGCAGATCGGATTCGATCTGGCCGGCGTCGCGGTGTCGGCCGGATCAGCCTGTTCTTCGGGCCGTACCGGGCCAAGCCATGTCCTGAAAGCGATGGGTTTGGGCAAAAACGATGGCGCCTTGCGCGTCTCGATCGGCCATCAGACGGATGCGGCGGATGTCGAGAAGTTCAGGCTGGCGCTGGCCGCGATGCTGGAACGGATGGGCGGCCGGACGACAAAGGCCGCCTGACTTGCGGGAATGCCCGCAAGAATGGAGAAAGTGCGTTTTCGGGATCGTGCCATGCGGTTCCGCCGGGGTGAATATCCCGATCTAACGCACTATATGCGTGCTGCCGCTTCGCGGCGACATAGTTTGAAAACTGCCGGGCCTTGAACCCGGCGTGGATGGAGAACGCGATATGCCTGCTGTGCAGGACACGATCGATCGGGTCCGCAAGATTGACGTCGACCAGTATAAATACGGGTTTGAGACGTTCATCGAGATGGACAAGGCCCCCAAGGGCCTGAACGAAGACATCATCCGGTTCATTTCGGCCAAGAAGGACGAGCCCGAATGGATGCTCGAGTGGCGCCTGGAGGCTTTCCGCCGCTGGCTGACGCTCGAGGAGCCGACCTGGGCGCGTGTCGACTACCCGAAGATCGACTTCCAGGACATTCACTACTACGCCGCGCCGACCTCGACGCCGGGGCCGACCTCGCTCGACGAGGTCGATCCGGAACTCCTGAAGGTCTACGAGAAGCTCGGCATCCCGCTCAGGGAGCAGGAAATCCTGGCCGGCGTGCAGAAGCCCGCCAACGACGATGTCGATCCCGACGAAGCCGAAGACAATGGCGCGCCGCGCCGTGTCGCCGTCGATGCCGTCTTCGATTCCGTTTCGGTGGTTACGACCTTCAAGAAGGAACTGGCGCAGGCCGGCGTCATCTTCTGCTCGATCTCGGAAGCCATCCGCGAGCACCCCGAACTGGTGAAGAAGTATCTCGGCTCGGTCGTTCCAACCACCGACAATTACTACGCGACGCTGAACTCGGCCGTCTTCACCGATGGCTCGTTCGTTTTCGTGCCGAAGGGCGTCCGCTGTCCGATGGAACTGTCGACCTATTTCCGCATCAACGAGAAGAACACCGGCCAGTTCGAGCGCACGCTGATCATCTGCGAGGAAGGGGCCTATGTCTCCTATCTCGAAGGCTGCACGGCGCCGCAACGCGACGAGAACCAGCTGCACGCGGCGGTCGTGGAACTGGTCGCGCTCGACGACGCGGAGATCAAGTACTCGACGGTGCAGAACTGGTATCCGGGCGATGCCGAGGGCAAGGGCGGCATCTACAATTTCGTCACCAAGCGCGGCGACTGCCGCGGCGACCGCTCGAAGATTTCCTGGACGCAGGTCGAGACCGGCTCGGCTATCACCTGGAAGTATCCGTCCTGCATCCTGCGTGGCGACGATTCGCGCGGCGAGTTCTATTCGATCGCCGTGTCGAACGGTCACCAGCAGATCGACAGCGGCACCAAGATGATCCATCTCGGCAAGAACACGTCGAGCCGCATCATCTCCAAGGGCATCGCCGCCGGCTTCTCGCAGAACACCTATCGCGGCCAGGTCTCGGCCAACCGCAAGGCGACCAACGCACGCAATTTCACGCAGTGCGACAGCCTGCTGATCGGCGAGGAATGCGGCGCGCACACCGTGCCATACATCGAGGCCAAGAACTCAACCGCGCAGTTCGAGCACGAGGCGACGACCTCGAAGATTTCCGACGACCAGAAGTTCTACGTCATGCAGCGCGGCATCCCCGAAGAGGAAGCGATCGCGCTTATCGTCAACGGCTTCGTCAAGGACGTCATCCAGCAGCTGCCGATGGAATTCGCCGTCGAGGCGCAGAAGCTGATCGGCATTTCGCTCGAGGGCTCGGTCGGCTGACCGGCGACAAGATATTCAGGAAGAACAAATGCTAGAAATAAGAAACCTCCACGCCCGGATCGCTTCGACAGGCACCGAAATCATCCGCGGACTGAACCTCACCGTTAAGAACGGCGAAGTCGCTGCGATTATGGGCCCGAACGGCTCGGGCAAGTCGACGCTGTCCTATGTGCTGGCCGGCCGTGACGACTACGAGGTCACCGAGGGCGACATACTCTACAACGGCGAGTCGATCCTCGAGATGGACCCGGCCGAGCGGGCAGCCGCCGGCATCTTCCTCGCCTTCCAGTATCCGATGGAGATACCGGGCGTCGCGACGATGGAGTTCCTCAAGGTGGCGATGAATGCCCAGCGCAAGGCGCGCGGCGAGGAGCCGCTGAAGATTCCGGAATTCATCCGCCGCGTGAAGGAAGCCGCCGGCGGGCTCGACATGGACATGGCGATGCTGAAGCGGCCGCTGAATGTCGGCTTCTCAGGCGGCGAGAAGAAGCGCGCCGAAATCCTGCAGATGAAGCTGCTCGAACCGAAACTCTGCGTGCTCGACGAGACCGATTCCGGGCTCGACATCGATGCGCTGAAGATCGTCTCGGACGGCGTCAACGCGCTGCGTTCGCCGGACCGCGCGATCATCGTCATCACGCATTACCAGCGCCTGCTCGAGCACATCGTGCCCGACAGCGTGCATGTCCTCTACAAGGGCCAGGTGATCAAGTCGGGCGACAAGAGCCTGGCATTTGAACTCGAAGAGAATGGCTACGCCGGGATCATCGGCGAGGCTGCATAGGTGGTCGTGATGAACATGCATGCAACGCCACAGCGAACACTGGCCGAGAACGCGCTCGTCGACGCCTATGGCGAACAACTGTCGCTGCTGCCTGGTGACGGCGACGTCGCAAGCCGGCGCGACAGTGCCATCGAGCAGATCAAGGCCGGCCTGCCGACCAAGCGCATCGAGGCCTGGCACTATACCGACCTGCGCCGGCTGCTGACGTCGGTGCCGCATTACGACGGCTCGGCAAAGGCTGAGACGATCGCCCCGCTCGTTGCGGGCGCGACCTCGATCGCGCTGCTCAACGGCGTTTCCTCGACCAAGCTGCCGGATGTCGATGGCGTTGCAATCCAGCGCCTCGGCGACATGCTTTCCGATGGCAGGTTTTCGCAGGCACTCGGCGCAAAGGGCCGCGACGACGCGATCGGTGCGTTGAACACCGCATTCGTGGCTGACGGCTATTTCATCGACATCGCCGAGGGTGCAGCACCTGAAGCACCGATCGAGGTGCAGAATATCCAGGCCGCCGGTCAGAGCCATGTCCGGTTGCCTGTGCGCGTGGGCGCGGGAGCAAAGGCCACCCTGATAGAGCGGCAGACCGGAACCGGGGACGCGCTCGTCAGCTCGATCAGCCATCTGACGCTCGGCGAGGGTGCCGAACTGACCTGGCTGATCGTCCAGGACCAGCCGGGAGGGGCGACGCATTTCGGCCAGTTCAATGCCGAACTCGGCAAGGACTCCAAACTGACGCTGTTCGTCATGAACGCCGGCGGCAAGCTGGTGCGCCAGGAGATCAATGTCACCGCGGCTGGCGAGGGGTCTGTGTTCACGCTGCGCGGCGTCAATCTGCTGGCCGGCGACACGCATACCGATGTCACGATGGTGCTCGACCACGCCGTGCCCGAAACGACGTCGACGGAAATCATCCGCAACGTTGTGACCGGCCGCGCGCGCGGCGTCTTCCAGGGCCGTATCAACGTCGCCAAATATGCCCAGAAGACCGACGCCAAGATGGCCTGCAACACGCTGTTGCTGTCGGACGAAGGCGAGTTCTCGACCAAGCCGGAACTCGAAATCTTCGCCGACGACGTGCAGTGCGGCCACGGCGCTACCGTCACCGAGATCGACAACAACCATCTGTTCTATCTGATGGCGCGCGGCATCGACGAGAAGTCGGCACGTGGCCTTTTGGTCAAGGCATTCGTCGCCGAGGTCATCGAGGATCTCGAGAACGAAGCGCTGGTCGAAGCCCTCGAGGCGATGCTCGACGGCTGGTTCGCGGCACACGGGTAGCAGGATAGAGATGGATCAGTCAGTCACGGACGCACCCTACGACGTCGAGGCGATCCGCCGGGATTTCCCGATCCTGTCGCGCGAAGTCTACGGCAAGCCGCTGGTCTATCTCGACAACGGCGCCTCGGCGCAGAAGCCGCAGGTGGTTATCGACGCGGTGACGAACGCCTATTCGAACGAATACGCCAACGTACACCGCGGGCTGCATTTCCTGTCCAACGCGGCTACCGACGCCTATGAAAAGGCGCGCGAGAGCGTGCGCCGCTTTCTCAACGCGTCGAGCGTCGATCAGATCGTCTTCACCTCCAACACGACAGCGGCAATCAACACGGTCGCCTATGGCTTCGGCATGCCCAACATCGGCGAGGGCGACGAGATCGTGCTGTCGATCATGGAGCACCACTCCAACATCGTGCCGTGGCATTTCATTCGCGAACGGCAGGGTGCCAAGCTGGTCTGGGTGCCGGTCGACGATCAGGGCGCTTTCCACATCGAAGAGTTCGAGAAGCGCCTGACCGACCGCACCAAGCTGGTCGCGATCACGCAGATGTCCAATGCGCTGGGCACCGTCACGCCGATCAAGGAAATCTGCCGCATTGCGCATGAGCGCGGCATTCCGGTGCTTGTCGACGGCAGCCAGTCTGCCGTCCACATGCCGATCGACGTGCAGGATCTCGACTGCGACTTCTTCGTCTTCACCGGCCACAAAGTCTATGGCCCCTCGGGCATCGGCGTGCTCTACGGCAAGAAGGCGATGCTTGAGAGCATGCGCCCCTTCCAGGGCGGCGGCGAGATGATCGAGGAAGTGACGGAAGACGTCGTCACCTACAACGACCCGCCGCACCGCTTCGAGGCCGGCACGCCGCCGATCGTCCAGGCGATCGGGCTAGGTGCCGCGCTCGAATACATGGAAAGCGTCGGCCGCGCGCGCATTGCCGCGCATGAGGCTGACCTCAAGGCCTATGCGCATGAGCGGCTGCGTTCGATCAACTCGCTGCGCATCTTCGGCGACGCGCCGGACAAGGGCGCCATTGTCTCCTTCGAGCTGCAGGGCATTCACGCGCACGACGTGTCTATGGTGATCGACCGGCAGGGCGTCGCGGTCCGCGCCGGCACCCATTGCGCACAGCCGCTGTTGAAACGCTTCGGCGTTACCTCCACATGCAGGGCATCGTTCGGCATGTATAATACCAGGGCCGAGGTCGACGCGCTGGTCGAGGCGCTGGAAAAGGCACGAAAGTTCTTCGGGTGAGCATCATGGAAGACGCAAAGCCGACCACCGAGACGACGGAAGCCGAAACGCCGGCCGTCGAAACGTCGGAAACCACAGCTGAATCGGCTGCGGCTCCGGTTTCGGCCATTTCGGCCGACGACCTTGCACGCATGACCGACGACATCGTCTCGGCGCTGAAGACCGTGTACGACCCGGAAATCCCGGCCGACATCTATGAACTCGGGCTGATCTACAAGATCGACATTGAGGATGACCGCTCGGTGAAGATCGAGATGACGCTGACCGCGCCAGGCTGCCCGGTGGCCGGCGAGATGCCGGGCTGGGTGCAGAATGCTGTTGGTGCCGTCGAGGGCGTCTCAGACGTCGAGGTCAACATGACCTTCGATCCGCCGTGGACGCCCGACCGCATGTCGGAAGAGGCGCAGATCGCCGTCGGCTGGTATTAGTCACCTAAATTCCGGCCGGCTCAGCCTGAGCCGGGCAAGACGGTCCGGCACTGCCAGTCAAGGCAGCGCCGCGGGCCGGTTGTCAGTGGTGCATGCGGTGGAAGCGCTTACCGTGGTGTCGCTGGCCGTGGCCGCGATCATGCTTGCCGGCACGCATTTCCCGGCGGTCGAGCTTGCCGTCCTCGTTGGCGTCGAGCAGGGCGAAGCGCTTTTCCTTCTGCCGTTCGATCTCCGAGAGTTCGACCTTGCCGTCGCGGTTGATATCGAGGCGCCGCTCGATGCGATCGGCAGCACGCTTCACGAGTTGCGCGAGGGCATGCGCCTCGATCTCGGCGCGGGACAGCAGGCCGTCGCTATCCTCGTCCGCGGCTTTCAGATCGTCCATGCGCGAGAACGTCTCAAGGTCGACCGGCTCCTTGTTGAACCTGCCGCCGCGCTGGTCATCGCGCGTCTCGACCGCAGTCTCGCCGGATGCGTTGCTGGATGCCTGAGCGAAGGCGTATCCGGCAGAAGCGGCAATCGTTGTTGCTGCCAGAACAATGATCAGTTTCCGCATGATAATCTCCGTTTCTTGCTGCATTGAACACAATCGATGCGTGCAGTATCGAGTTCCCGCGCTGAACTGAAAATGAATAGCAAGATTAAACGTCTGTAATGTCATGCGGCATGCAGAAACCTGACCACGGGCCATGAAAGACGATGGCGGGCTGTCCTGCTCCAATCCATGCGGCGCAGGGCGCGGGTCGTTTCGAAGCCGCAAGCCTTGCACCGGAGCCGAATCTTCACCATCTTGGGGCTATGGAAATCCGGCGGGCCTTGAACCCGCGCGAGATTGGAGACTGACATGGGACGCTTTGCCGTCATCACGATGACCGACGCTGCCGCCGAGCGCGTCAATGAAATCACGGCCACGCGCGAGAGCGCGAAAGGCGTGCGCCTCGGCATCAAGAAGGGCGGATGTGCCGGAATGGAATACACGGTCGATCTGGTGACCGAGCCGAAAGCCGGCGACGACCATGTCGAGCATGACGGCGCGCATGTCTATGTCGCGCCGGAAGCGGCGCTTTTCCTGCTCGGTACCGAAATGGACTTCGAAAAGACCACGCTGCGCACCGGCTTCACCTTCCGCAACCCGAACCAGAGCTCGGCCTGCGGCTGCGGCGAATCGGTCGAGCTGAAGCCCGCCGACCTGAAGGCGCTGGCCGAAGCGCGCGCTGGGGGAATATGATTACTTAAAGTTGCATTTTATCTGGAGTGTAATCTAAGGTTGCTATATGATCGCTTTGCATCTCGCAGGAGCGGTCGATGACCCCAGAGGAAATTGAACTTACCCGCAGGCGCCTCGAGGAACAGGTTAAAGCCAAGGTCGAGGCAGACCTATTCCGATACTATCGAAACGTCGGTTCTATTGTCGTGGCGGTACTTGCCTCGGTCGGCATTTTCGTCGGCTGGCCTCAGGTAAAGGCGTTAATCGTCCACCAGGTGGATACTCAAGTGGAGGCACAGGTAAAGGCACCGGTTGAGGCTGCGAGATCAGCGACGCAGGAAGCCGAGAAAACCGCCCGCGAGGCTGACAAGATTGCCAGCGCGATTCTTGAACGGCTGGAGGAGCGTCAGCTAGCATTGAAGGAGGACATTGGCCGGATAAATGCGCGCTATGACGCGGTTTCGGTCGACTATGGTACGGCGAAAAGCCGATTGGCCGAGATCAACACGGAATTCGATGCGCTGCAGCAAGCAGTCAATTATTTTCGCGATCTTGCCAAGAGGGACCCTGTAGGCCGTGCGGAACTCGAATCGCTGAAGCTTTCAATTGCAAACATCGCGTCGCGTGCGGGCGATCTGGCGAAAGCTGTTTCAGAAGGTGGCAGCGAGACTTCTGGCGAAGCACAGGTAGCCGACGCGGTTCAGATGAGTTTGGAGCAGGTAGCGGTTAGTCAAAAAGACGCGGTCGAAACTCAAACCACGGCAACCACAAAAGACCCTCGCGGCGCCTCAACCGTATTTGTTCAATTCGCCGGCGGTTCGCGAGAAGACATAAAACTGGTGTCTAACTTGCTTCGTGAAAGGAATTGGACTGTACCGGGCGAGGAACGTATTGGAACCGCTGCAGGCAAGCACGAGATCCGATACTTTTACGCTAGTGACCGATTGGCTGCTGAACTACTGCGCGACGATTATAATCAGGCTTTAAAGGATGCGGGCTTGAATGTTTTAGTCACGGTGCCCGATATGGCAACGTCGGTCAAACGACTGCCGGGGCGCGGGGTCTTAGAGGTCTGGCTCGAAATTCCATTGCGCCCGACCAGATAAATGCAGCGTTCAGCAGCAGATTTATGCATTTGTGAGGTTGGAGGTTACTCGACCCACATTCCGGTGCGCTTGTGCCAGTCAGCGATGGATTCTTCCGGATAGAGGTCGAAGGTCTTGTCGCCGTCGCGGATGTCCGGTTCTACCCATGACGGCTTGTATCTCAGCATGATGTGCACGCGCTCCTTCGGCTCCGGCAGTTCGCTGTCGATGGCCGAGGCCAAGGGGTGCACGAGATCCGGCCAGGTCGGGTCGTACAGCCAGAGCGCGGCGCCACATTTCGTGCAGAAGTTGCGCTCCCCCGTCGAGACTTCGCCCTGCGGGCGTTCCTCGTCGACGATTTCGGCGCGATAGACGCCGAGATTTTCCTTTCCCGTCACCTTCATCGTGCTGGAAATGCCGCCGAGATTGATGGCATATCCGCCGCCGCCCTGCTGTTTGCGGCAGATCGAGCAATAGCAAAGCATGAACGGTGCCGGCGTGTGGCTTTCGACCTCGAATTCGACCGCGCCGCAGCGGCACGACCCCTTCAGCAATAGTGGCATTTCAGTGCTCCCTGTCTGTCAGGAGGATAGGGCGGGGGTATCGTGCGGGCAATGACAGGGCGGGTGTCTGCTGCCATAGTCTGCCAATGGATCACGACGCCATTGCCGATCTTTTCGCCGGTCTGGGACCTGTCAGCATCCGCCGCATGTTCGGCGGCAAGGGCATCTATTTCGAGGGCACGATCTTTGCCCTCGAACTGCGCGGCGAACTGATGCTGAAGGGCGACGCGGTCATTGCGCCCGACTACGAGAGCGCCGGCTGCACGCAGTGGACCTATGTCCATGCGCGTCACGGCAAGACGGTCGCCATGCCCTACTGGACGGTGCCTGACGGCGCGCTCGACGATGCGGATGAAATGACGGCTTGGGCGCGCAAGGCCTACGAAGCGGGTCTGCGCTCTGAAAAATAATTGTTAGAGCGCGCGCGCGATGCGCGCGGCCAGCCGCGCATTGTTCTCCACCAGCGCGATGTTTGTCTTCAGGCTGGCACCCTCGGTCAGGTCGAACAGCTTCGCCAGGAGAAACGGCGTCACTGCCTTGCCGGAAATCCGCTGCGCAACCGCCGCATTCTGCGCTGCCTCGATGAATCCCGCCATTCGCTCCGCCGGGATCTCCTCGTCCGCCGGCACCGGATTAGCAACCAGCATGCCGCCGGCCAGCCCGAGGGCTGCGCGCGTGGCAAAGAATTTTGCCACGGCCTTGGGATCGTCGAGCCTCAGCGGCGCCGCATGGGGCGACTGCCGCGACCAGAAGGCGGGCATAACGTCCGAGCCATAGGCGACAACCGGAACGCCTCTTGTTTCAAGCACTTCGAGCGTTTTCTCGATATCCAGAATCGCCTTGGCGCCTGCTGAAACCACTATGACCGGCGTGCGCGCCAGTTCGTCGAGGTCGGCCGAGATGTCGAAGCTCGCTTCCGCGCCCTTGTGGACGCCGCCGATGCCGCCCGTCGCGAAAACCTTTATGCCCGCCATGTGCGCGGCGATCATCGTGGCGGCGACCGTGGTGCCGCCGGTGCGCTTCTCGGCAACGGCATAGGCGAGGTCGGCGCGCGACAGCTTCATTGCGCCGTCGGTGACGGCCAGGGACTCCCGCTCGCCGTCCGAAAGGCCGATGCGGATGCGCCCGTCCATCACCGCGATGGTGGCGGGAACAGCGCCTTCATCGGCGATGATGCGCTCGACTTCGGCCGCCATCGCGCTGTTTTGCGGGTAGGGCATGCCGTGCGTGATGATGGTGCTTTCGAGCGCCACGACCGGCTTGCCGCCGGCAAGGGCTGCGGCGACAGCGGGCAGGACATCCACGTAGGGGCGGGCGGAAGCTGGCGTCATGTCTTTCTCCAGAATGCCGCTGTCATTGCATTTCGGCCGGCTGCGGCACAAGGGCCAGCGCTGCGGCGAAAGCGTCGGTCGAAAGGTTTGGCACACAGGCGGCCGTTTCGATGGCGAGCAGCGCTGCCGCCATGCCCTCACGCACCGCATGCCTGAGTTCCAGCCCGCGCAGCATGGCGGCCATCGTCGCGCCGGCCAGCGCATCGCCGGCGCCGGTGACGTCGGCGACGTGGCGCGGCTGAGGCGGGTCGATGGCGAAAATGCCGGACGTGTCGAAGCCGAGCACCGCCTTCGGACCCTGTGTGA
The DNA here is from genome assembly GCA_947259295.1 of uncultured Rhizobiaceae bacterium. Lineage (GTDB taxonomy): Bacteria > Pseudomonadota > Alphaproteobacteria > Rhizobiales > Rhizobiaceae > CAMYMG01. The sequence continues at coordinate 4,871 of CAMYMG010000036.1, read as the reverse complement.
CCACGCCTGATGCGAGGCCCAGGGCGCGCAACCGGTCGACCGTCTCATGGGTATTGGCGACCTCCGCGCCGGCCAGCGCCGCCGCTTCGCGCGGATTCATGAAAAGACAGGTCAGCGACGGCAGGATGCCGGTGAGCCGCACCACCTTGGCCGGCGAGATGGCGATTGCAAAGGCCGGCTTGCCGGCGGCGAGCGGGATGAGCTTTTCGAGCGCGGCGGCCGGCAGGTTGGCGTCGCAGAGCAGAGCGTCGCCCTTGTCGACCGCCTCGCGCATCTTGGAGCGGCGCATCTGCTTCACGAAGGCGAGTTCGTAGAGCGCCATGTCGGCCAGCGCGGCGACGACGTCGCCATGGCGGTCGAGCAGCGCCGTGTAGCTCGGCGTCGCGCGGTCGAGAAACACCGCCGACAGGTCTGTGATGCCGGCCTCGGCGATGGCCCGCGCCACGGCGTCGCCCGCAGTATCGCCGCCGCGCATCGACAGCATGCTGCCGCTGACGCCGCGCTGCACGGCACTACGCAGCGCGTTGAAGGCGCCGCCGCCAACCTCCTCGCGCATGACGCCGGGATTGGAGGCGCCCGGCACGAAGTCGCCGCTCGCCTGGCCGCGGCGGTCTATATGGGCGCCGCCGACCGCAAGGATCTCAGGCAAGGGCATGGTGCTTCCGGCAGGCTCGCTGGCGTTTCGTTCGGCGACGACCATAGGTCCGCCCTGGCCGCCGGACAACGGGCCGCTTCGAATCACGGGACGACTGAACCGCTACTGCGCGGCCGAACGACGCGGCCGGCACGGCCGGGGCGTCCAATTCCTGGCTGCGCGGGACGGAATGAAAATAGAACAGATTTTAAATCCCTTTTAATTTCAAAAAGTTGTGCCCTATTGCAAAATCGGAACAAAACAGGTACATATTTGAGACGGAAGCGGACGATCCGGCCTTCATTGGCGACCAAGGGGTGATATCATGGCTCAGAATTCATTGCGGCTCGTAGAGGATAAATCGGTGGACAAGACAAAGGCCCTGGATGCTGCGCTTTCGCAGATCGAACGCGCTTTCGGCAAGGGCTCGATCATGCGTCTCGGCGCCAACGAGAAGATCGTCGAGATCGAAACCATTCCGACCGGGTCGCTCGGCCTCGACATCGCGCTCGGCGTCGGCGGCCTGCCGCGTGGCCGCATCATCGAGATTTACGGGCCGGAAAGCTCGGGCAAGACGACGCTGGCGCTCCACACGGTTGCCGAGGCCCAGAAGAAGGGCGGCATCTGCGCCTTCGTCGATGCAGAACATGCGCTCGACCCGGTCTATGGCCGCAAGCTCGGCGTCGATCTGGAGAATCTGCTGATTTCGCAGCCGGACACCGGCGAGCAGGCGCTGGAAATCTGCGACACGCTGGTGCGTTCGGGCGCAGTCGACGTTCTGGTGGTCGATTCGGTTGCAGCGCTCACGCCGCGCGCCGAAATCGAGGGCGAGATGGGCGATTCGCTGCCCGGCGCCCAGGCGCGGCTGATGAGCCAGGCGCTGCGCAAGCTGACCGCCTCGATCTCGCGCTCCAACACGATGGTCATCTTCATCAATCAGATCCGCATGAAGATCGGCGTCATGTTCGGTTCGCCGGAAACCACGACCGGCGGCAACGCGCTGAAATTCTATGCCTCTGTGCGTCTCGACATCCGCCGCATCGGCTCGGTCAAGGACCGCGACGAGGTGGTCGGCAACCAGACGCGCGTCAAGGTGGTCAAGAACAAGCTGGCGCCGCCCTTCAAGCAGGTCGAGTTCGACATCATGTATGGCGAGGGCGTGTCGAAGACCGGCGAACTGGTCGACCTTGGCGTCAAGGCCGGCGTGGTCGAGAAGTCGGGCGCCTGGTTCTCCTACAACTCGCAGCGTCTCGGCCAGGGCCGCGAGAATGCCAAGCTGTTCCTGCGCGACAATCCCGACACGGCCAACGAGATCGAACTGGCGCTGCGGCAGAATGCCGGGCTGATCGCCGAGAAGTTCCTTGAGGAGGGATCGCGCGACGACTACGAGGACGATGCCGAAGCCGGCGCCATGTAGGCGATTGCGTCGCTTCGAACGTTTCTTGAACCGCCGGCCTTCGTGCCGGCGGTTCTGCTTTTGGTGCCCCGTCCCTAGCCCGCGTGCGGCCGACGCGGTCGGCGCGTCCGCCGGGTTTTCCATGCGCGTCGAGTTTCTGGACAGGGTAGGGCGCGACCGCTAAAAGGCGCTGTCCAATTTCCCGCCGATTACAGGCGGTTGCTCACCAGAAGGCGGCAGTATGAGTGGCGTAAACGAGATCCGGTCGGCATTCCTCGACTATTTCAGGAAGAACGGCCACGAGACCGTCGCGTCAAGCCCGCTTGTGCCGCGCAACGATCCGACGCTGATGTTCACCAATGCCGGCATGGTGCAGTTCAAGAACGTCTTCACCGGGCTCGAGCAGCGGTCCTATTCGCGCGCCGCGACGTCGCAGAAATGCGTTCGCGCCGGCGGCAAGCACAACGACCTCGACAATGTCGGCTATACGGCGCGCCACCACACCTTCTTCGAGATGCTCGGCAATTTTTCCTTCGGCGACTATTTCAAGGAGAACGCCATCGAGCTCGCCTGGAACCTGTTGACCAGGGAATTCGGTCTCGCCGCCGACAAGCTGCTCGTCACGGTTTATCATACAGACGATGACGCCGCCGCGCTCTGGAAGAAGATCGCCGGCCTGCCGGACGACAAGATCATCCGCATCGCCACCAGCGACAATTTCTGGGCCATGGGTGACACCGGTCCCTGCGGCCCGTGCTCGGAGATCTTCTACGACCACGGCGACGAGATCCCTGGCGGCCCTCCCGGCAGCCCTGACGAGGACGGCGACCGCTTCATCGAGATCTGGAACCTGGTCTTCATGCAGTACGAGCAGGTAACCAAGGAGGAACGTGTCGACCTGCCGCGTCCGTCGATCGACACTGGCATGGGACTGGAGCGCATCGCCGCCGTGCTGCAGGGTGAGCACGACAACTACGATATCGACCTCTTCAAGGCGCTGATCCGCGCGTCGGAGGATGCGACCGGCGTGCGGGCCGAGGGCAAGAACCGCGCGAGCCACCGCGTCATCGCCGACCACCTGCGCGCCTCGAGTTTCCTGATTGCCGACGGTGTCCTGCCGTCGAACGAGGGTCGCGGCTACGTGCTTCGCCGCATCATGCGGCGCGCCATGCGCCATGCCCAGCTGCTCGGCGCCGCCGACCCGCTGATGTGGCGCCTGGTGCCGGCGTTGGTCCGGGAGATGGGCCAGGCCTATCCCGAACTGGTTCGCGGCGAGAGCCTGATCACCGAGACGCTGCAGCTCGAGGAGAAGCGGTTCCGCAAGACCCTGGCGCGCGGGCTCGGCCTGCTGGAAGAGGCGTCCGAGGGGCTGGGGAGCGGCGACCGCCTCGACGGCGCCACCGCCTTCAAGCTCTACGACACGTTCGGCTTTCCGCTCGACCTGACGCAGGACGCGCTGCGCCAGCGCGGCGTTTCGGTCGACCTCGAGGGGTTCAACGAGGCGATGGAGCGGCAGAAGGCCGAGGCCCGCGCGGCCTGGGCCGGCTCCGGCGACGCGGCCACCGAGACCGTCTGGTTTTCGGTCAAGGAGAAGGTGGGCGCGACGGAATTCCTCGGTTACGGCACCGAGGAGGCCGAAGGCATCGTGCAGGCGCTGGTACGGGATGGCGCGGAAGTCGAGCGCGCCGGCGAGGGCGACACGGTCGCGATCGTCGTCAACCAGACGCCCTTTTACGGCGAGTCCGGTGGCCAGATGGGCGACACCGGCACGATTTCCGGTGAAGGTTTTGTCATCGAGGTCACCGATACGCAGAAGAAGGCGGACGGGCTCTTCGTTCATTCGGGAAAGGTCGTGCAGGGCTTGGTCAGGACCGGTGTGCCGGTCGAGCTGAAAGTCGATCATCGGCGCCGCACCCGGCTGCGCTCCAATCATTCGGCGACGCATCTGGTTCACGAGGCGCTGCGCGAGATTCTTGGTTCGCATGTCGCGCAGAAGGGCTCGCTGGTCGCGCCCGAGCGCCTGCGCTTCGATTTTTCCCATCCCAAGCCCATATCGTCCGAGGAACTTGAGCGCGTCGAAGCCATGGCCAACGCCATCGTGGTGCAGAACAGCCCGGTCTCCACGCGCCTGATGAGCGTCGACGATGCGATCGCGGAGGGCGCCATGGCGCTGTTCGGCGAAAAGTATGGCGACGAGGTGCGGGTCGTGTCGATGGGCACCGGGTTCGAAGGTGAAAAGGCCGGCAAGCCTTATTCGGTCGAGCTCTGCGGCGGTACCCATGTGTCGGCGACCGGCGACATCGGCCTTGTGAGGCTGGTGCATGAAGGTGCGGTCGCGGCCGGCGTGCGGCGCATCGAGGCGCTGACCGGCGAAGATGCGCGCCTCTATCTCGACGAGCAGGACCGGCGGCTGAAAGCCGCTGCCTCCGTTCTCAAGGTCGCTCCCGCCGACGTGCCGGGCCGCATCGAGGCGTTGCTTGACGAGCGCCGCAAGCTGGAGCGCGAACTGTCTGACGCCCGCAAGAAGCTGGCGCTTGGCGGCGGCGGTGCTGGCGGCTCTTCCGAGAGCGAAACCGTCGCCGGCGTAGGCTTCATCGGCAAATTGGTCAGCGGCGTCGCGCCGAAGGACCTGAAGTCGCTCGCCGATGCCGGCAAGACCTCGCTCGGTTCGGGCGTGGTGGTCTTCGTCGGCGCAAGCGAGGACGGCAAGGCAAGCGTCGTGGTCGCGGTCACCGAAGATCTCACCGGCCGCTTCAGCGCCGTCGACCTCGTGCGGGTCGCGTCGGCCGCGCTCGGCGGGCAGGGCGGCGGCGGCAGGCCAGACATGGCCCAGGCCGGCGG
>CAMYMG010000035.1 GCA_947259295.1 uncultured Rhizobiaceae bacterium | reverse complement strand
CTCGCCGACGCCCACGCGCTGCTGGCGCTGACGCTGCCCGGCCGGACCCTCGCCATCACGCTCGGCGACCAGACCATCTTCGAGGCGGTGCTGGCGGCGCTCGGTCTGCCGCGCGGCTGGCGCATGCGGTTGGCCCGCGCCTTCGGCTCGGCCGATATGCTAAAGGCAGCGCTCGCCGACCTCGCCAATCCGCCGAAGAACGCCGCGCTGCCGGAGGCCGAGGCAGCGCTGGTCGCGGCAGGTGATATCGAGGGTCTCGCCGCCCACATCGCCGCGGGGATGGCCGAGTCCGGCCTGTCGCCCTCGGCCGGCCGCACGCCGGAAGAAATCGCCCGCCGGCTGGTCGAGAAATCGGAACTGCGCAGCGTCCGCCTGTCGGCGGAGGCCTTTGCGGCGCTGGAAAGCTTTCTCGCCATCGACGTGCCGCTCGACCGCGCTGCGGATGCGCTGGAGCGTTTCGCGGCATCGGCCGGCCTGTCGCTCGGCTCGGCGCTGGCCGGCTTTTCCGCCCGCATCGAGGCGATCGCCCGGCAGGGGCTGGAGGCGCAACAGATCCGCTACGACGCCGCCTTCGGTCGTCCGCTCGACTACTACACCGGCCTTGTCTTCGAGATTTCGGCTGGCGACAGCGAGCGCCCTCTGGCCGGCGGCGGCCGCTACGACCGGCTGCTGACACTGCTCGGTGCGCAAAAGCCCATCCCCGGCGTCGGTTTCTCGGTCTGGCTCGACCGTATCGAAGCGTTGCGGGGAGAGGCGGCATGATGCATCGAGACGCCGGGCGGGCCCCCTCATCCGGCCCTTCGGGCCACCTTCTCCCCGTCGGGGAGAAGAGCTGGCCGGCGTTTGGCGCGATCTCCTCTCCCCTCCTGGGAGAGGGTGGCGAGCGAAGCGAGCCGGGTGAGGGGGCAACCCTGCTTCCGAGCGGCCTGACATCAAGCGAAGCCGCCCGATCATCGTCTCCCTCCCCCTTGTGGGGAGGGGACAGGGGTGGGGGTATCGCCCGCACCGACCGCGGGGCCACGCCATGACCGTCACCCTCGCACTCCCGTCCAAAGGTCGCCTCAAGGACCAGGCGCTCGATGTGCTGGCCCGCGCCGGCCTTGCCGTCAGCCTGCCCGGCGACGACCGAAAATACCGCGCCCGCATCGAGGGCCGCGACGATATCGAGGTAGCGTTCCTGTCGGCCTCGGAGATCGCCGGCGAACTCGGCCAGGGCAGTGTCGATCTCGGCATCACCGGCGAGGACCTGGTACGCGAGAACCTTGCCGAGTGGGACCGCAAGGTGGCGATCGACGCGCGGCTCGGCTTCGGCCAGGCCGACGTGGTGGTCGCGGTGCCCGACGCCTGGCTCGATGTCGAGACGATGGCCGACCTCGACGACGTCGCCGCCGACTTCCGCCAGCGCCACGGCCGGCGGCTCCGAATCGCGACAAAGTACTGGCGCCTGACGCAGCAGTTCTTCTCCCAGAAGCACGGCATCCAGGTCTATCGCATCGTCGAAAGCCTCGGTGCCACGGAGGGTGCGCCGGCTGCGGGCTCTGCCGATGTCATTGTAGACATCACCACCACCGGCTCGACGCTGCGCGCCAATCATCTGAAGATCCTGTCGGATGGCGTCATCCTGCGCTCGCAGGCCTGTCTCGTCCGCTCACTGAGAGAGCGGGACACGAAGGACGAGACGGCGCTCGCCGGCATTTCACGCGCCGTCGCCGCCCTCGGCTGAGTTCAGGCGGCGGCGAGCAGCGTGTGCTTCAGCCCGCGAATGATGCGGGCGAGTTCCATGCATTCCTCATGGCGGGCGCTGTTGCGGCGCCATGCCAGGCAGACGCTGCGCGACGGCATCGGTTCGGCAAAGGGCACGACCTTCAGCCCGCTGGCGCTGGCGCTCGCCGACATCGCCATTTCCGGGATCAGTGTTACGCCGAGCCCATGCGCCACCATCTGCAGCAGCGTTGTCAGGCTGGTTGCGCCATAACTCGCCATGGCCACCGGCTTGACCTTGCCGCAGACGGCCAGCGCCTGTTCGCGCAGGCAGTGGCCTTCCTCAAGCAGCATCAGCCGCTCGAGCGCCGGGCTTTCCGGCGGCACGGGCGGCGAATCGAAGCCGGCATCGTCGGCCGGCACCGCCAGGAAGAAGCGGTCGTCGAAAAGTTCCTCCGCGACCAGGCCTGGATAGTCGAGCGGCAGGGCGGCGACGAAGGCGTCGATGCGGCCGGTCGCGGTATCCTCGACCAGCGACCCGGTAACGGCCTCGCGCAGTTCCAGGCGCATGTCCGGAAACTGGCGTCTGAGTTCGGGCAGCACCTGCGGCAGCAGGTAGGGCGCAATGGTCGGGATGATGCCGAGACGGAACCGCCCCTCCATCACCAGCCGCCCGCGCCGGGTGGTCGCCTCGACATCGCGAATCTCGGCAAGGATGCGCTCGATCCGCGGCTGCAGGGCAATGGCCTCGTCGGTCATCCGGACCGACTTTCCGCCGCGCTCGAACAGGCGGCAGGCAAGCCTTTCCTCCATCTCGGCGATCTGCGCCGACAGCGCCGGCTGGCTGACGCCCGAGATCTCCGCAGCCCGCCCGAAATGCAGGGTCTGCGCCAGCGCATCGAAATATTGCATCTGTCGAATTGTGATCCTGATCATAGGGTCAGGTTATCGCAGTGAACAGCAAAGGCAATTTGTCTTTATGACGCGGGCGGCCTAGTCTGGAACCATTCCAGTGTGGCGAGACCGTCGCGGGGGCGACCCCGTGCGCAGCCTTGCTGGTCTTGCGAGTGGTCCTAGGCGACGACCAGCCGGCACCAACGCGCAACCGAGAAATCGAACCGGATTCCAGACACGATCGGAGAAACCCATGGACGCTAAGACAGACGAAGGCGCGGGCAAATGCCCGTTCGGTGGCGGCTCGCGCAAGCCGCGGAATCGTGACTGGTGGCCCGAGCAGCTCGACATCGAGATGCTGCATCGCAATTCGAGTCTCTCCGATCCGATGGGCGAGGATTTCGACTATGCCAGGGAGTTCCAGAGCCTCGACCTCGACGCCGTGATTGCCGACCTGCGCGCCGTGATGACGGATTCCAAGGATTGGTGGCCGGCCGATTTCGGTCACTATGGCGGCCTGTTCATCCGCATGGCCTGGCATTCCGCCGGCACCTACCGCATCACCGATGGCCGTGGCGGGGCCGGCGCGGGACAGCAGCGCTTTGCGCCGCTCAGTTCATGGCCCGACAACGTCAATCTCGACAAGGCGCGCCGTCTGATCTGGCCGATCAAGCAGAAATACGGCCGCAAGCTCTCCTGGGCCGACCTGATGATCCTGACCGGCAACGTTGCGCTCGAATCCATGGGCTTCAAGACGTTCGGTTTCGCCGGCGGCCGCGCCGATGTCTGGGAACCGGAAGAACTCTATTGGGGGCCTGAGGGCACCTGGCTGGGCGACGAGCGCTACAGCGGCGAACGTCAGTTGCAGGAGCCGCTGGCTGCCGTGCAGATGGGCCTCATCTACGTCAATCCGGAAGGCCCGAATGGCAATCCGGATCCGGTCGCATCGGCGAGGGACATCCGCGAGACTTTCCGCCGCATGGCGATGGACGACGAGGAGACCGTTGCGCTGATCGCGGGCGGCCACACCTTCGGCAAGACGCACGGTGCCGGCGACCCGTCGCTGATCGGCGCGGACCCAGACAGTGCGGCGATCGAGGACCAGGGCCTCGGCTGGAAGAGCGGCCACGGCACCGGTTTCGGCGACGACACCATCGGTGGCGGGCCCGAAGTCACCTGGTCGCAGACGCCTGTCCAGTGGAGCAACAACTTCTTCGAGAACCTGTTCGGCTTCGAGTGGGAACTGACCGAGAGCCCGGCAGGCGCCAAGCAGTGGGTGGCCAAGGACGCGCCGGAATCGATCCCCTTCGCGCACAATCCGTCGAAGTTCCGTCGGCCCATGATGCTGACCACGGACCTCGCGCTGCGCTTCGACCCGGCCTACGAGAAGATTTCTCGGCGTTTCCACCAGAATCCGGAGCAGTTCGCCGATGCTTTCGCCCGCGCCTGGTTCAAGCTGACCCACCGCGACATGGGCCCGCGGGTTCGCTACCTCGGCCCGCTCGTGCCGAATGAGGAACTGATCTGGCAGGATCCGATCCCCGCGATCGACCATGAACTGGTCAGCGAGCAGGACATCGCCGATCTGAAGTCGAAGATACTCTCGACAGGCCTGTCGGTCTCCGAACTGGTGTCCACCGCCTGGGCCTCGGCCTCGACCTTCCGCCGTTCCGACAAGCGGGGCGGCGCCAACGGCGCGCGTATCCGCCTGGCCCCGCAGAAGGACTGGGAGGTCAACCAGCTGACCCAGCTGGCCCGCGTTCTCGTCAAGCTCGAGGCGATCCAGAAGGAATACAACGGTGCCCAGACCGGCGAAAAGAAGGTTTCGCTCGCCGACATGATCGTGCTTGCCGGTGTTGCGGCGGTCGAGAAGGCTGCGCGGGATGCCGGTGTGCCGGTCAAGGTGCCGTTCACGCCGGGCCGCATGGATGCCTCGCAGGAACAGACAGACGTCGAATCCTTCGCCGCGCTCGAGCCGCGCACGGACGGCTTCCGCAACTATCTCAGCGGAAAGCAGTTCATGCAGCCGGAGGAGGCACTGGTCGACCGGGCGCAGCTGCTGACGCTGACGGCCCCCGAAATGACGGTGCTGCTCGGCGGCCTGCGGGTGCTCGGCGCCAATGCCGGCAACTCCAAGCATGGCGTGCTGACCGAGACGCCGGGGATGCTGACCAACGACTTCTTCCTCAACCTGCTCACCATGGATACGCAGTGGCAGGAAGCCGGCGAGGAAGGTGTCTATGAGGGTCGCGACCGCAAGACCGGCGCCCCGAAGTGGACGGCGACTCGCGTCGACCTGATCTTCGGCTCGCACTCGCAGCTCCGCGCCTTCGCCGAGGTCTATGCCTGTGCCGATTCCAAGGAGAAGTTCGTCAAGGACTTCGTCGCGGCCTGGACCAAGGTGATGAACGCCGACCGCTTCGACCTGCAGCGCTGATCCCGTCCCCGCGCAATCAGCGGGGCTCAGACAAGAAAAGGCGCGGAGCGATCCGCGCCTTTTTCATTCCGGTGCGTAATTCGACGCGGCCGGTCGCCTGCCAGCTTGTTTCCATCCGCGTCACCCGATAGCTAGGCGCCATACGGGCAACCGACATCGGGAAACCAGAACATGCGCCTAGGCGGACGGCTCGCGGCAGCCATTGACGTGCTTGAAGACATCGAACGGCGCCACCGGCCAGTCGCCGAGGCCCTGAAGGACTGGGGCGTTTCCCATCGCTTCGCCGGCTCGGGCGATCGTTCGGCCATCGGCAACATCGTCTACGACGCGCTCCGCCGCAAGCGCTCCGCAGGCTGGCTGCTTGGCGCCGACACGCCTCGCGCCATCGGCTTCGGGGCGTTGCTTCTCGAATGGAACCAGACGCCGCAATCCCTGAACGAGGCCCTGGGGGGCGACAAGTTCGCGCCGCCGCTGCTGGGCGACGAGGAACTGGCCGGACTGGGATCACGCCGGCTGGAAGACGCGCCTGCCGGAATCCGCGCCGACTGCCCCGACTGGTGCGCGCCGCTGCTGGAAGCCTCCTTCGGCGACGCGTGGGTGGAAGAGGCCGGCGCACTCTCGACGCGTCCGCCGCTCGACCTGCGCGTCAACACGCTGAAGGCCAACCGCGACCGCATCCTTTCCGAACTGGCGGGCGTCGGAGCCGCCGCATCGCAACTCGCGCCGAACGGCATCCGCATTCCGCCGATCGATGGCTCCGGCCGCCATCCCAATGTCCAGATCGAACCGGCCTTCCAGAAGGGCTGGTTCGAGGTGCAGGATGAGGGTTCGCAGGTCGCCGCCGAACTCGCAGGTGCCGCCGCGGGCATGCAAGTTCTCGACTATTGCGCCGGCGCCGGCGGCAAGACGCTGGCGCTCTCCGCCACGATGGAAAACCGCGGCCAGCTCTTCGCCTATGATTCCGACAAGTCCAGGCTGGCGCCGATCTTCGACCGCATCCGGCGCGCCGAGACCCGCAACGTCCAGGTTCTGTCAAAGCAGCAGGAACTGGCGCCGCTTAACGGCCAGATGGACCTCGTGCTGATCGACGCGCCCTGCACCGGCTCCGGCACCTGGCGCAGGAGGCCCGACGCCAAATGGCGGCTCACGCCGAGACAGCTCGAGGTGAGGGTGGGCGAACAGGCCGCGATCCTCGATGCCGCCAGCGCCTACGTAAAGCCTGGCGGTCATCTGGCCTACGTCACCTGCTCGGTCTTCGCCGCCGAGAATGGCGACCAGATCGATGCGTTTCTCGCGCGCTCGCCGAATTTCGCGCCGGTCGACCATGAGGCGCTCTGGCATGCGAGATTTGCCGGCAAGGCCGATGCCGTTCGCATCGATGCTCAGCGCGGCATCTCGCTCACCCCGGCACGCAGCGGGACCGACGGGTTCTTCTTCTGCCTTCTTTCAAGGGTCTCGTGATTGGAATAGACATCTAAACGGCCGGCCATTGGGCGGCCGGCTTTCGGAATTGGCAGAGAAACCGCATGGATGAGTTCTTTACCAACCTGACCAACCCGGACAACGCGTTCGGCCACGTCAACTATATACTGATTATCCTGTCCGTCTCGATGAGCAGCATGCGCTGGCTGCGCGTGTTCGCCATCGCCAGCGGCATAACCGGCGTCATCTACTACGGCTTCATCGTCTCCGACGAAATCAGCGCCATGTGGGAGACGATCTTCACCACGGTGAACGTCGTTCAGCTCGCCATCATCCTGCTCGCCAGCCGCAGACGGAAGACCACCGAGGACGAGAAGTTCTTCATCGACACCGTCATGCCGACGCTGGAGGGCAATCTGCGCGCCCGCATGCTGAAGCTTGCACGCTGGCAGACCAAGGAGCCCGGCGAGATACTCGTCGAGGAAGGCGAGGCCAAGCCGCAGCTGGTGTTCATCGCGCGCGGCGCGGCAAGCGTCGAGCGCGGCGGCAACATCGTTGGCGTCTGCGGACCGGGTGATTTCCTCGGCGAGATGAGCTTCCTGACCGGCAAGCCGGCTTCGGCAACGGTTCGGGTGGCCAACGAGACGCGCTGCTGCGTGTTCGACCCGGGCGTGTTGCGGGTGCTGACCGACAAGAACCCCGGCATCAGGCAGACGCTAGAAGTCAGCTTCAACAAGAATCTGGTCGGCAAGCTCGAGCGCATGAACGAAGCCAACCATGCACATCGCAGCCAGTCGGAGGCCAAAGTGGAACCGAAGACGGCGGAATTGCCGCCGGTGACTTGATATCGGCGCCGTCCGCGCCAGATGACGCTGATGTTTTCCGCACGCAAGGCCATTCCATGATCCGTCGACCGCTGGTGCTGCTCGGCTTCATGGTGCTTGTCGTCGGCGGCGGTCTGGTGATCGGCCTGCTCAACACACCCGGACCCTGGTATCAGGCCCTGCAAAAGCCATGGTTCAACCCGCCCAACTGGCTCTTCGGTCCGGCGTGGACCTTCCTCTATGTCCTGATCGCAATCGCCGGATGGCGGGTCTGGCTGCGCGAACCGCGTGGCAGGCTCATGAGCATCTGGTGGCTGCAACTGGTGCTGAATTTTCTCTGGTCGCCCGTCTTCTTCGGGCTTGAACTTATCGGCCCCGCGCTCATCGTGGTCGCCGCTCTCCTCGTCACCGTGCTTGTCTTCATCGCCGCCAGCTGGAAGCCGGATCGGCTGGCTGCGCTGCTTTTCGTGCCCTATGCCGCGTGGGTGGCTTTCGCGACGCTGCTCAACGCTTCGATCTCGCTACTCAATTAGAGGTCGCCGCCTTCTGCTGCAGTGCAGCAATTGTTGATTGCGTGACAGTCGGTGCTTTGTCATAAACTGACCCGAAGGCAGGACAGTGCAATGGCGACCGCAAAACTCGTCCCGAATCCGGACTATGAAGAGCGCGTGCGCAATTCCTTTGCGCGTCAGAAGGCCATGAAGACGATCGGCGCCGAGCTCACGCTCGTAACGCCCGGCATCGTGGAGATCGAAATGCCGTTCTCGGACGCGCTGACCCAGCAGCACGGCTTCCTGCACGCGGGCGTTATCTCCACCGCACTCGACTCTGCCTGCGGCTACGCGGCCTTCTCGATGATGCCGGAAAACGCCTCCGTGCTGACCATCGAGTTCAAGGTCAATCTCCTGGCACCGGGCAGGGGCGTGCGCTTCCTGTTTCGCGGCTCGGTGACCAAGCCCGGCCGCACCATTATCGTCGCCGACGGCCAGGCCTATGCCATCGGCGAGGATGACGAGGCGAAGCTCATCGCCACCATGACTGGCACGATGATGACCATCGTCGGTCGCGGCGACGTCGAGGGCTAGCATGGCGCAGCCGACCGCGCTTGGCGGCAAGCAGGTGCTCTTCGTCATGGCGGCGGATGCCGAATACGGGCCGCACCTGAAGACGCTTTTCGAGCCGCTGATGACTGGCGTCGGACCGGTCGAGGCCGGCATCGCGCTAACCGCGACATTGGCCGAGTTGAAGACCTCGGGCACGTTGCCGGATCTCGTCGTCTCGCTCGGCTCGGCCGGCAGCCGGCGGCTTGAGCGGACCGAAGTCTACCAGGCAGTCTCGGTCAGCTACCGCGACATGGATGCCTCGGCCTTCGGCTTCGAAAGGGGCGTCACGCCGTTTCTCGACCTGCCGGCGACGGTTGCCATGCCGCTCCGGATTCCGGGCGTCAGGGAAGCTACGCTCTCCACCGGCGCAAGCGTGATCGGCGGCAACGCCTATGACGCCATCGCCGAGGACATGGTCGACATGGAGACCTTTGCCTGCCTGCGCGCCTGCCAGAAATTCGGCCTGCCGCTCATCGGATTGCGCGGCATTTCGGACGGCCATGCCGATGTCGGACATGTCGGCGACTGGCTCGAATATCTGCACGTGGTCGACGAGAAGCTGGCCGAGGCCGTGCGCCGTCTCGAGGCGGCGATCGGGGACGGACTGCTCGGTCGCTGAGCGGCCTTGCGCCGGCCTTCAAGCGCTACGTGAACATGGCGCGCCTTGCACAGGTTTCGCAGCCGCCTGAATCGAACTGTTCGCCCCCGCACGCAAGCCATTGCGCCGACTCACTCTTTTCTTTATGTGCCCGCCATGAAAAGCACCCATCCCGATACCGTCCTGATCATCGACTTCGGCAGCCAGGTCACGCAGCTGATTGCGCGGCGCATCCGTGAAGCCGGCGTCTTCTCCGAGATCGTGCCCTTCCAGTCGGCCGAAGCCGCCTTCAAGCGCATCAAGCCGAAGGCGGTCATCCTGTCCGGCGGACCGGCCTCGACGACCGACATCGGCAGCCCGCGCGCCCCCGACATCGTCTTCACATCCGGCGTTCCCGTGCTCGGCATCTGCTACGGCCAGATGACGATGTGCGTGCAGATGGGCGGCGTCGCAGAGAGTTCCGACCACCGCGAGTTCGGCCGCGCCTTCGTGCAGATCGAGAAGGACTGTCCGCTGTTCGAGGACCTCTGGGCGCCCGGCCAGCGCCACCAGGTCTGGATGAGCCACGGCGACCGCGTCATCTCGCTGCCGGAAGGCTTCCGCATCTTCGGCAAGTCGGAGGGCGCGCCCTTCGCCATCTTCGGCGATCCAGACCGCAAGATGTACGGCATCATGTTCCACCCCGAGGTCATCCACACGCCGGACGGCGCCAGGCTGCTGCAGAATTTCGTGCACAAGGTTGCCGGCATCGAGGGCGACTGGACGATGCGTGCCTACCGCGAGCATGCGGTGGAGGCGATCCGCAAGCAGGTCGGCACGGGCAAGGTGATCTGCGGCCTGTCGGGCGGCGTCGACTCGTCGGTCGCGGCCGTGCTGATCCACGAGGCGATCGGCGACCAGCTGACCTGCATCTTCGTCGACCACGGTCTGATGCGGAAGAACGAGGCGGAGGAGGTGGTGGCGATGTTCCGCGGCCACTACAACATCCCGCTGGTCCACGTCGACGCCGCCGACATGTTCATCGACGCGCTGGAGGGCGAGAGCGATCCTGAGACCAAGCGCAAGACGATCGGGCGGCTCTTCATCGAGGTATTCGAACGCGAGGCCAAGAAGATCGGCGGCGCCGACTTCCTCGCCCAGGGCACGCTCTATCCGGACGTCATCGAGAGCGTATCCTTCTCCGGCGGCCCCTCCGTCACCATCAAGTCGCACCATAATGTCGGCGGCCTGCCCGAGCGCATGAACATGCAGCTCGTCGAGCCGCTGCGCGAACTGTTCAAGGACGAGGTGAGGGCGCTCGGCCGCGAACTCGGCCTGCCCGACCATTTCATCGGCCGCCACCCGTTCCCGGGGCCGGGCCTCGCCATCCGCTGCCCGGGCGGCATCACCCGCGAAAAGCTCGACATTTTGCGAGAGGCGGACGCCATCTATCTCGACGAGATCCGCAAGGCCGGCCTCTACGACGCCATCTGGCAGGGATTCGCCGTGCTGCTGCCGGTGCAGACGGTCGGCGTCATGGGCGACGGGCGCACCTACGAATTCGTCTGCGCGCTGCGCGCCGTGACCTCGGTCGACGGCATGACCGCCGACTTCTTCCACTACGACATGAACTTCCTCGGCGCCGCCGCTACCCGCATCATCAACGAGGTCCGCGGCATCAACCGCGTCGTCTACGACGTCACCTCGAAGCCGCCCGGCACGATCGAGTGGGAGTGATTCGGCGTCCTTCAGGGCGTTTCGCGGTCACGGCCGCAGAAGGCTGATCAGTCGTAGATTCGAGGCTGGGGGAGCAACCCAGGATGAGCATCATGAGCTGGTCGAAGCCAGCGGCGTCTCGCAACCAGCCAAGGCATTGGTCTCTCCTTTGAGTGATGGTTTGGGGGCGAGGCTCTTATGTCAGGGCATCGTATTTCCGCCATAGACCAAGCATGAACCGGCCGGTCGCGGAGTTCGCGCCGGAGCGCACCATCCGCATGGCGGCCTCGAATGAGTCGATGAAGATGGAACGGCTTCCAATCCCTGCGGCGAGACTTGGAGCGTGTCGCGGGCCTTTTCAGGAGAGGCCACGGGAGGAGGGCGCCAGATTGCCCCACCTCCTTGAGGGCGTTTTGCTGCCGACGGTCTTAGCTGTTAGCGGTAACCCAGGATCGGGACCAGCTTGGCGCCAAGCGGGCTCGTCCAGTCGACCGCCAGTTCCGAGACGATCATATCTACTGTCGTGATGACCGCACCGGCCTGTTCCATGCGTCGCAATGCGATGTCGTCGCCGTACTTGGTGTAGGAAGCCGAAGCATCGGCGGACACCTGCACCTGATAGCCTTCGTCGAGCATTTGCAGGACCGGAAAGGTTATGCAGATCTCGGTTGTGACGCCGGCCACGAAAAGCTTCTTGCGGCCCGTCGCTTTGACGGCCTTGTTGAAACCGTCGTGATGCATGGCGTTGACGATGCCAGGGCGGCGGATGCGCGCCGCGTATTCTTCCGGCAAGATTTCCTGCAACTCCGAGATAAGCGGGCCCTGCACCTGGTCTTCCATGCTGGAGGTCAGGACGATGGGGATGCCTGCGGCCTTTCCGATCCGCGCCAGTTTGATGGCATTTTGCTTCATCAGGTTGGCATCGTGGGAATGGGTCCAAGCCATCGTGCCGATCTGATGGTCGATCAGCAACATGGCGGAGTTCTCGGGGGTGAAGACGTTCTTATGCATGGCGATTGTCTTTCCATTTCGAAGGAGACCATCGACCAGGTCGGCAAGGTCTCGAGGTTGGCGCTGAAGTCGGGTCGTCGGGCTCGGCATCGGCTCGACGCTGCTGAATTTACGCTTGGGCTATCGTTCGAAATAGCCGTAAAGTACCAGCCAAATTGTTCTATCGGATTGAACATGTCGGTTGTCGGAACGCCTTCGCTGGACCAACTGCGGGTGCTCATCGCCGTTGTCGACGAAGGTAGCTTCGCGGCCGCGGGGCGCGGGCTCAATCGGGCCACCTCTGCCATCAGCTATTCTGTCGCCTCCCTGGAGGCGCAGCTCGGCCTTGAACTCTTCGACCGGACAAACGCGCGAAGGCCGAGGCTGACGAACGCCGGCGAGATAGTCCTTGCCAAGGCGCGGTCCGTAACCACGGGCGTGGACGACATCAAAGCCCGGGTGGCCAGTATCCGACAGGGCCTAGAGGCAGATCTCACCCTGGTTGTGGACGTCATGCTTCCAACCGAACGACTCGTCGAAGCGGTGCAAGCATTTGAAGCGAAATTCCCCACCGTGACGTTGCGCCTGAGTCTGGAGGCTTTAAGCGCAGTCTCCCAGCTGGTTCAGCGGGGCGTTGCGCGGCTGGGGATCGGCGGGGTGATGCATACGGATGACGTTGGCCTGGAGCTCATTTCCGTTGGCCAAGTCGAGATGATTCCAGTGGCGGCGCCTTCGCATCCCCTCGCTGGTCCGGACGGCGAGGTTGTTGGCGCGGCGAGACAGCACCGGCAATTGATCCTGACGGTTCGGGCGGCGTTTCAACAGGGCCTCGATATAGCCGTCTTCGCCTCGGAGACCTGGCCGCTGTCAGACTTGGGGGCAAAGCACGCGCTGCTACTGGCGGGGGTAGGCTGGGGGCATATGCCCGAGCCCATGGTTCGCCAGGACATCGCCGAAGGGCGGCTAGTTCGTCTCAATATTCCCGAAACTCGCGGCGGATTTTATCCTCTTCAGGCCATGTACAGGACCGACACGCCGCCAGGTCCGGCCGGCGCCTGGCTGATTAGGAAGCTGGTCGAACAGGCCTAAGCGCGCGCAATCAGCACCACAGGACCGGCAGCCTTCTAGAGTGTTGCCATGACACCGGCGCGTTTCATTCAACTGCGTAGCCACCTGCGACTTGTTCGTAAGGTCCGTTCAGGCGGCGGGCAATCCTCGGCGGTTTGTTCAGATCGATAGAACAGATCGAATTTTTGCGGCCATTTTGGATGGAGTCGCCAGGTTGACAGTGTCAACCTCAATTGGCTACAGGTTGACAATGTCAACCTGGGATTCTCGATATGCCAACTGCTTTGATCACCGGGGGCCACAGCGGCATCGGTTATTCCTGTGCCCGACACATCGCCTCTCACTACAAATGGGATCTCGTTCTGGCAGGCCGCAGCCCTGAAAAGATGGAGCAGGCCGCAGAAAACCTGCGGCGGGAAGCAGGCGTCAAAGTCATCACGCTTGCGCTCGACACATCGTCGCTGGCATCGGTGCGGGCAGCGGCCGCGCAATGCACCTCCATGCTGGACACCGGTGAGGTGGTTTCGTTGGACGCACTGCTTTGCAATGCCGGCGGACGTTTCGATGGCCCCTTAAAATATTCGGAGGACGGATATGAGGTGACATTCGCCGGCAACTGCCTCGGCCATTTCCTGCTTGCCTGCCTGCTCGAAGCGCACATGGCCCCTGCGGGGCGCATCATTTTCACTGCCAGCGGCACTCACAACCCCGATACGATCGACGGCAAGATGGTCGGCGCCGTCGTGGAGCCCGATGCCCTGCTGCTCGCAAACACTGGAAAGAATGGCTCGAAGCCGATATCGGCGGGAAAGCGCTATTCGACGTCCAAGCTTTGCAACATCCTCAATGCATATGAGCTGCACCGCCGCCTTCGCAGATCCGGCAGCTCCGTGGCGGTCATTGCCTTCGACCCGGGGAGCACGCCCGAGACCGGATTTCTCCGGGCCATGCCAGGGCCTGTTCAGTGGCTGGCTAAGACCGGATTCATGACATGGCTGTCGCGTCGTCTGGGCGTAACCATGGGGTCGGTCGGCTTTTCCGGCGCCTCGCTGGCACGCCTTGCCGCCGATCCTGCCTTTGGGGGCAGTTCTGGCAAATATCTTCAGTCGAACGACGGCAGACTCATCGAGACACGATCCTCCACTCTGTCGTATGACGAAGACAAGGCCACGAGGCTCTGGGCCCAGATGGAAGCCCTGGCCAGACTGCAGCCGGAGGAAACGCGCTTATCGGCATCACAACTGACAAGAGGCTGATCGAGGCCGCCGCCCAACTGCTGGACGCTGGTGGGGAGGAGGCAGTGACGCTGCGCGCCGTCGGCCACGCTGCCGGCTTGTCACACAACGCGCCCTACAAGCACTTCGCCAACCGCAGTGCCTTGCTGGCGGCGGTTGCGACGGTGTCGTTTACAGATCTGTCGAGAGAGATGGCGGCAATCCGGCAATCGCCTCGCCCGCCGATCGACAAGCTGATGGCCGCGCTTCGCCTCTTCGTCGACTACAGCCATCAGCGCCCGGCGCGATACAGGCTTCTGTTCAACAATCCCGAAACGGCAGCGGCCGGCGGCGAGCTCAAGACCGTGGCTCTCGAAACCTTCGGCCATTTCCGTTCGATCGCGCAAGAGTGCCAGCAGGCCGGCAATCTGCCCGGTGCTCCCAGCGAAACACTGGCCAGTCTCATCTTTGCCACCGCGCACGGACTTCTGGCCATGGAGGGAAACGGCCAGTTGCACCCGGAAAAAGGCCTTTCCAGCGTGAAGGCGAGCCTGGAAATCCTGCTTGCTCTCCTGGCCCCCGTCAAACCGTAGGACAGGATCTCGCGCACCTGTACGGGCGCCGTTTCAGGACAGACCGCAAGGTCGCGCCTGTTCGGGCCGCAGCGTCTCGTCGGCGGCGATGGCTAGCCGGCGGTCGGGTAGGCGACATAGGCGAAGCGGCTGCTGTCGGGTGCCCAGGAGTTGACGTTGATCGTGCCCTGTCCGCCGTGCAGCGCGACGAGGTCGCGCTGGCTGGAGCCGTCCGGGTTCATCAGGCGCAGGATGACATCCCGGTCGGCCGGATGGCCCTGGGTTCCTGAAGGGTAGCTCAGATAGACGACGGAAGCGCCATTGGGCGAGGGGTGCGGAAACCAGTTGACCCTTTCGTCATGCGTCAGCTGCTCGATGCCGGAGCCGTCGGGGCGCATGCGAAAGCACTGCGCATGGCCGGGCGAGGCGCGCTCCGAATTGAAATAGATCCAGGCGCCGTCGGGCGAAAATTCCGGTCCGTCATGCGTCAGGTCGAGGTCGGTCCGGCGCCGATACTCGCCGCCTGCGGCCGGCAGGGTGAAGATGTTGATGCGCTTGGCGCCATCGCGCTGCTCGACCGCGACATAGGCGAGCGTTGCGCCGTCGGGCGAGATGCCGTGCAGATAGCAATGGTGCGGGTGCTCCTGCGGGGCCGAAACGCGGCGCGGCTCCCCGCCGGCAATCGGCAGCGCATAGATATGGCCGTCGTCGCTGCTCGCATAGACCGTCGTGCTGTCGGGCGACAGAACGTGGTCGTTGTTGAAATCGTCGATGCCGCCCGATTCCAGCCTCGTCAGTGCGGCGCTGCCGTCGATGCGGACAAGCCATAGTTCGCCGCCGGCATTGACCAGCAGGCCTTGGCCGTCGCGCGTCCAGTTCGGCGCCTCGATCAGGCCGTCGACCGCGAGCAGGACAGAGGCGGCGCCGCGGTCGAGGTCGAAGATGCAGATCTCCGAGCGCTGGCCTGGGGCAAGTGCCCGGCCGCGCGCCTTGATGGGCCAGTGTTCGATCGTCGGCACTCAGACTCCGGGTCATTGCCGGTCCGGCGCGGATGGCATGGGGCGATGCTATCATCGCCTCCGGGGCCGGCAAGGTCACCCTGCCGGAAGTCCGCTACACGATTGAAATATCGGAGCCCTTCAGGCGGCGGCCTTGAAGACGTCGAGCAGGCCGGCATAAGACGCGGCGATGCCGGCGAGGGGACTGGCACTTCGCGCCGTCGTCTCGACCTTCAGACGGCCGCCGTTCACCGGCAGGGTGAGGAGCAGGAACTGGCGCGTCTCGCCCGTGCCGACGGCAGCCGCGGCGGCGTGGTGGGCAGCGCCTTCGGCATCGATCGTCATCTTGAACAGCAGCGTGCCGCCGACCGCGTCGAGCGCGCCGCGAACGACCGTCTCGAATTCGCCTTCCGAAACGACGCGCTTGGGCGCTTCGCGCAACTCGGTCTGCGGTGGCGGGAGAAGAATCACGCCTTCTGGCGCGGATTCGGGAGCGTTCTGCTTGGCTGTATGCACGTCCATGACGTCACCCTCTGGCCGATCTCATCAACCCCCCGCTGCCAGAGACCATCGACAGCGACGATGGCCGGATTGTGGCGTCGGCGGCTGCCGATGAGGAAGGTCACAGACAACTGGACAAATTCACCGATCGCATCACTATTGCGTAAAACATAATCCAGGGAGGAATGATTTATGCTGGGACTGATGCAGGAATGGCCGCTGCTTTGCCACAAGATACTTGACCATGCGGCCAGGCAGCATCCCGACCGCGAAATCGTCTCCCGCTCGGTGGAGGGGCCTATCGTGCGCACCACCTATGCCGAGGCTCGGTTGAGGGCACTCAGGGTGGCGCAGCGCCTCGAGCGCGACGGTTTCGCCACCGGCGACCGCATCGCGACTCTCGCCTGGAACACAGCGCGGCACGTCGAGGCGTGGTACGGCATCATGGGCATGGGCGGCCTCTACCACACGCTCAATCCGCGCCTTTTTCCCGAACAGATCGCCTGGATCATGAACCATGCCGAGGACCAGGCGATCTTCGTCGACCTGACCTTCATGCCGCTCCTTGAAAGAATCGCGCCGCAGGTCGCATCGCTGAAGAAGGTGATCGTGCTCACCGACCGGGCGCATCTGCCCGAAACGGCGCTGCCCAACGTCGTCGCCTACGAGGAATGGCTGGCCGAGGCCGATGGCGATTTCGCCTGGAAGGACCTCGACGAAAGCGCTGCCTCGGGCATGTGCTACACCTCCGGCACGACCGGCGACCCGAAGGGCGTCGTCTACAGCCACCGCTCCAACGTGCTCCACGCGATGATTGCCTGCATGCCTGACGCCATGGGGATTTCCTCGCGCGACGTCATCCTGCCCGTCGTGCCGATGTTCCACGCCAATGCCTGGGGTTTGGCGCATAGCGCGCCGATGGTTGGCGCCAAGCTGGTGATGCCCGGTGGCAAGATGGACGGCCCGTCGATCTGCGAACTGCTCAACACCGAGAAGGTGACCTTTTCGGCCGCCGTGCCGACGGTGTGGATGATGCTCTTGCAGTATCTCGAGGAGACCGGCGAGACGCTGCCACATCTGAAGAAGGTGGTGATCGGCGGCTCGGCCTGTCCGCGCGTCATCACCCGGAAATTCCAGGACAATTACGATGTCGAGGTGATCCACGCCTGGGGCATGACCGAGATGTCGCCGCTCGGCACGCTGGCGACGCTGAAGCCCGAATGCATGGATCTCGAGGGAGACGCGCGCCTCGACGTCCAGCAGAAGCAGGGCCATGCGCCCTTCGGCGTCGAGATGAGGGTGACCGACGACGAGAATGCCGACCGGCCGTGGGACGGCCAGACATTCGGCCGCCTGAAGGTGCGCGGGCCCGCCGTGGCGCGCGCCTACTACGGCGGTGCTGGCGCAGAGCAGTTTGACGCCGAGGGCTGGTTCGACACAGGCGACGTCGCCCATATCGACGAGCGCGGCTACATGCAGATCACCGACCGCGCCAAGGACGTCATCAAGTCCGGCGGCGAGTGGATCTCGACCATCGAGCTCGAAAATCTCGCCGTCGGCCACCCGGAGGTGCTGGAAGCGGCGGTCATCGGCGTTTCGCATCCGAAATGGTCGGAGCGGCCGCTGCTGGTGGTGGTGCGCAAGCCCGGCAAGGAGCCGCAGAAGCAGGATATACTGGACTTCATGCGGGACAAGGTGGCGAAGTGGTGGCTTCCCGACGACATCGCCTTCGTCGACGAGATCCCGCACACGGCCGCCGGCAAGATCAAGAAGACGGCGCTGCGCGACCAGTTCCGGGACTATTCGCTTCCGCTGCACTGAGCAGCATGCGGCACGTCCGGGCAATGAGCAGCCGGCGTCATGCATTTCGGCTTCAACCGCCGCCCGAAAGCCGGTAAGAAGCGCGCGGCACTAAGACAGCGGGGCGGCGACTGGAGCATGGCTGACTATACCGAAGCGCCGGTTTCGCGTGCGGCGGCGCTTGGGCGCCGGATTGCCGTGTTTTCCGTCATCGTCTTCCTGGTCGCCGGCCTGTCGCACCGCTACGGGATGCTTGCCACGCCCGATTTCGTGCCGGTACTCCTGGTGGTCGTGGGCCTGGCGCTGCTGTCGCTCGCCTTTGCGACGCGCGGACTGGTGCAATTGTGGACGTATGGCGGAGAGGGCATCGGCAACGTCGTCGCCTGCGTACTGGTTGCCGGCGCCATGCTGGCGCCCTTCGCGGTGTTTCTCTACCTGGCCCTGACACTGCCGGCGCTGAACGACATTTCCACCGATACCGACGATCCGCCGGTGATGGCGGCCGCAACCGCCGCGCGCATGCCGGGCATGAACGCCATCGAGCCCTACACACCGGAGCGGCGCAAGCTGCAGCATGATTCCTATCCGGCCGCCACCGGACGGCGCTACGGCGCGCCGATCGGCCAGGTCGCCGAGTCGGTCGAAGGGGTGCTCGAGGATCGTGGCTGGGCGGTTGTGGACCGTCCCGCAGCTGCGAGCGACGCGACCGAGATAACCATCGAGGCGCTGGCCAAGACGCCGGTGCTGGGCTTTCCGAACGATGTCGCTGTCAGGCTGATCGACGAGGGCAGTTCGACCTATGTCGACATGCGTTCTGCCTCGCGCTACGGCGGCCATGACTTCGGCGACAATGCGCGGCGCATCGAGGCCTTCCTGTCCGATCTCGACGTCGAGATCGCCTATCTGACGGTGGTGGTGCCTGTCGAGGAGCCGCCGGCGCCCGCACCGGTCGCCCCGCCGGAGCCCGAGCCGGTGGTGCCGGATGAGCCCGCCGTGCCGCTAGACCGTTCGGAAGATCCCCCCGATTGACGGCTCGCCGTCGGTTTCGGCGGCACCCCGGGCGACGAGGTCCTCGAGATGCGCCAGCACCGAGAGTGCTGCGGCACCATGCAGCCGCGGGTCGGTATCGGTGTAGATGTTCCTGACGATGTCGGCGATCGACCGGTCGCCCTGCCGCAGTCGCTCGAGGATGGCGCGTTCGCGCATCTTGCGGTGCGCTTTCAGCCCGCGCATGAATGTCTGCGGGCTGCCCACCGATCCGCCATGGCCAGGCAGCAGCATGCGGTCGTCGCGTGCCAGAAGCCGGTCGAGCGAGGCCATGTAGTCGGACATGCTGCCGTCGGGCGGCGCGACGATGGATGTCGACCACGCCATCACGTGGTCGGCGGAAAACAGGATGCCGGTGCCCTCCAGCGCGAAGGCGGCGTGGTTGGCGCAGTGGCCGGGCGTCAGCACGGTACGCAGCGCCCAGCCGTCGCCCGACACCAGCGCATCGTCCTGCAGCACAAGGTCGGGCACGAAATCCATGTCGGCGCTGGCGTCGAGCGGGTTGATCTCGCCGATCCGGAGCGGACGGGCCGGGCGGTGCGGACCTTCGGCGGCGACGATGGCGCCGGTTTCCCGGGCGAGCCGTGCGGCGAGGGGCGAGTGGTCGCGATGGGTGTGGCTGACGAAGATATGGCTGACCGGGCGGCCGGCAATCGCCGCCAGCAGCGCTTCGTAGTGGACGTCGCTCTCCGGTCCGGGATCGATGACCGCAAGGCTGTCGCGGCCGACCAGATAGGAATTGGTGCCGTGAAAGGTGAAAGGCCCCGGATTGTCGGCGGTGACGCGCAGCACGCCGGGCGCGACCTCGACGCCGTGCTCGTGCTCGGGCGTGAAGCTTGCATCGAATTCGAGTGTCATCGGGGCCCGCTGTGAGAACTGTCCAAAACCGTTTGCCGCGTCGCAGCGAAGCACATATACCGAAAACACAATCGGACAAACCGCCGGACGGCGGCAAGCGAACGGAGAACGACGATGGCGATCGCAACTGCAGCACGACCCCTTGTATCGCTGGCACTGCCCGAAAAGGGCGCGGCACGGCTGGCCATGCAGTTCGGCATGGCAGTGCTCGGCACGCTGGCGCTGACGCTTTCGGCCAAGACCAAGGTCGTGCTCGGCCCGGTCGACCTGTCGCTCCAGACGCTGGTCATCATGCTGATCGCCGTCAGCTTCGGCATGCGCCTCGGCGTCGCCACGCTCCTGCTCTACATGGCCGAGGGCGCGATGGGCTTCCCGGTCTTCCAGAGCACGCCTGAAAAGGGCATCGGGCTTGCCTACATGATCGGCTCGACTGGCGGCTATCTCGCCGGCTTCGTCGTCATGGCCGCGATCATCGGCTGGGCCGCCGACCGCGGCTTCGACCGCAACCCCTTCAAGCTGTTCGGCGTCATGCTCGTCGCCGAAGCGGTCATGATGGCAATGGGCTTTGCCTGGCTGGCGACGCTGATCGGCGCCGACAAGGCCTGGCAGTTCGGCGTCGTTCCGTTCATCGCGGCCGACCTGATCAAGGTGGCGCTGGCTTCGGCGCTGGTGCCGGCGGTCTGGTCGCTGTTGCCGGGCAAGCGCTGACCGGCTGAGACTGTAGTTACCCAGCCGGCCTCGCGCCGGCTGGTGTTTTTTCGGGCCGGCGCCACTAGCCGGTCCCACTTTAGGGGGCGCCGTTACCCCTGCTGTGCGCCAGACGCCGTTGTGCCGTTCGCATTGCCCGGGAAATAGGTCGATGCGCTGCCGGCACCGAAGCTGTTCAGCCCCGCATTGAACGTCAGTTCGTAGCGCTTGCCGGTTGCCGCTCCGGACATCGTGACGCTTTGCATGGTCACCTGGGCGCCCGAGGTCGCGTAGATGAAGGCGTTGCTCCAGGCTGGCGTGCCGCTCAGCGTCAGCGTGAAGCTGGCATATTCGACAAAACAGGCGCCGATCAGGCTGAGATGCCGCATCGCCCCACCCGAAATCGTGTAGGCGTTGTCGGTGTTGGCGACATTGCCATGGTAGCAGGCGATGTGCGCGCCGGCGCAGGGGCCGAAATTGATGCCGGCGCCGATCCTGAGCTGGCTGAACGGGGACAGCCGGACGCAGTCGCCGCCCGTAGTCGTCTGCAGCTTCATGCCCGAGATCGTCAGGCGCGAGAACGGTGCCAGCGTCAGGCAGGTCGCGCTCGTCGTGCTGAACAGCACGTTGGCCGGCGTGGTTGTGTCGCCGAGCAGCGTAACGGTGCCGCTGCCGACATGTCCGCGCCATGTCATCGCGGCGGTGCGCGTGCCGGCACCGAGCTGGATCGTTGCGTCATATATCGAGCAGTCGAGGGCCGAGACGGCGTCCAGCGCCTTCTGCGCGGTCAGGAACGCGCCGCCGGACGTGTTGGCGAGACCGTTGTTGCTGTCCGATCCGTCGCTGCGGACATAGTAGGTGCGGTTGGCGGCGAGCCTTTCGCGGATGTGCATGCGGGCGACCAGCTGGTTGTCGTCGCCAAGCGCCAGCGCCGGCGGCAGGGTGATGCGGCCGGTCGAGGCGTCGACGCGCAGCGCCTCGGTCCAAATCGAGCCGTCCGGCGACACCTTGACGTGCCAGTTGTCGTCGCCCGTGAGCCCGAACTCGGCGCGTCCCGAGTAGCCTGTCTGGAACAGCATCGCGGCCGTGTCGCCCGCGGCGGCCTTGTTGATCTTCATGCGATGGCTGTCGCCGGCATGGTCGAACAGCGAGGCCGGGCTCTTGACGGCAAGCCGGTTGGTCGCATCGGCCGTCGCGTTGACGCCGATGAGCGGCGCCGGATTGACGCTGCTGACGGCCGCATCGCCCCAGGCGGCGCCGTCAAAGCGCAGCAGGCGCGCCTCGTCGACCAGCCAGGCGAGCCAGCCGGTGCGCGGCTGGAGGAAGGCCCAGGCGCCGTCCTGCCAGGCAGCGACCTGGCCATCCTTGCCGGACCAGGCGCTGCTGCCGCCCGACGCGACGAGATATCGGGCACCGTCGGCCGGCGAGCCCGGCGGCGCGCTGAGGTCGCGGTCGATGACAGCCAGTTGGACGAGTGCGTCGAGCGCCCTGATGGCTTCGTTGTGGGTCACATGCTTCTGTGCCTGCGACGGCATGATGTAGGGAAGCTGGAGATTTTCGGACTGATCCATCGTGGGTTTTCCGGGGTTGGAGCGCTGATGGATTCTAGGTCAACTTCAGCGGGCGTGGATAAAACCGGGTCTGCCTGAGCCGCGACGCGGTCCGGTCGCTGGCCTCGAATGGGCTGGCGCGGGTCGGTAGAATGTTCTAGCTGCGGGCAACCAGACGTAAATTACCGGTGCCGGATAGGCCTATCTTTGGATGCATGCTGCTTGAGAAGTGGGTGATTTGTGAGAGACTGCCGGCAACACATTGAGGCCCGTTCCGACCCCGGCGCGGTCTTTCAGCATTTCCGAAGGTTCCCATGCTTGCCAAGCTAACACATCTCGACCGCCTCGAAGCCGAGGCGATCCATATCTTTCGCGAAGTGGCGGCGACATTCTCCAAGCCGGTAATGCTCTATTCGGTCGGCAAGGATTCGTCCGTCCTCATGCACCTCGCCATGAAGGCATTCTATCCGGCAAAGCCGCCCTTTCCCTTCCTGCATGTCGACACGACCTGGAAGTTCCGCGAGATGATCGAGTTTCGCGATGAAATGGCCAGGAAGCTCGGCTTCGACCTCATCGTGCACATCAACGAAGAGGGCGTGCGCGACGGCATCAATCCGTTCGATTCCGGGTCGAACACCCATACCCACATCATGAAGACGGTTGGCCTGCGCCAGGCGCTCGATAAATACGGCTTCGACGCGGCCTTCGGCGGCGCGCGCCGCGACGAGGAAAAGTCGCGCGCCAAGGAGCGCATCTTCTCGTTCCGCGACGCGCAGCATGTCTGGGACCCGAAGAACCAGCGCCCGGAAATGTGGAAGATCTACAACACCCGCGTCGCCAAGGGCGAATCCATCCGCGTCTTCCCGCTCTCCAACTGGACCGAGCTCGATATCTGGCAGTACATCCTGCAGGAGGACATCCCGATCGTGCCGCTCTACTTTGCCAAGGAGCGCCCGGTGGTCGAGCGCGACGGCATGCTGATCATGCGCGACGACGAGCGCATGAAGCTGAAGCCGGGCGAGACGATCGAGAACCGCATGGTACGGTTCCGCACACTCGGCTGCTACCCGCTCACCGGCGCCATCGATTCCGACGCCGATTCCTTGGAGGGCATCGTCAGCGAGATGCTGACCGCGCGCACCTCCGAGCGCCAGGGCCGCCTCATCGACCGCGACGAGGCCGGCTCGATGGAAAAGAAGAAGCGCGAAGGATATTTCTGATAATGCGCCATATCATGACGAAAACCATCGAGGCGGCAGACAGCGTCCGCGACTATCTGGCCGGGCAGGAGCGCAAGTCGCTGCTGCGCTTCCTGACCTGCGGTTCCGTCGATGACGGCAAGTCGACGCTGATCGGCCGGCTGCTGTCCGACACCAAGCAGATCTTCGAGGACCAGCTGGCGACGCTGGAGCGCGATTCGAAGAAGCACGGCACCACCGGCGAGGACGTCGATTTCGCGCTGCTCGTCGACGGGCTGGAGGCCGAGCGCGAGCAGGGCATCACCATCGATGTCGCCTACCGGTTCTTCTCGACGCCGAAGCGCAAGTTCATCGTCGCCGACACGCCGGGCCACGAGCAATACACCCGCAACATGGCGACCGGCGCCTCAACGGCCGATCTTGCCATCGTGCTGGTCGATGCCAGGCAGGGCGTGCTGGCGCAGACGAGGCGCCATTCGATCATCGCTTCGCTGCTCGGCATCCGCCACATCGTGCTGGCCGTCAACAAGATCGATCTCGTCGACTTCGACCAGGCAGTGTTCGACAGGATCACCGCAAATTACGCCGAGTTCGCCAAAGACCTCGGCTTTGCCTCGATCGTGCCGATCCCGATGTCGGCCCGCTACGGCGACAATGTCGTGCGGCGCTCGGACAGGATCGCCTGGTACTCCGGCCCGACGCTGGTCGAGCATCTCGAGACGGTGGTGGTCGACGATGCCGCCGTCGAAATGCCGTTCCGCTTTCCGGTGCAGTATGTGAACCGGCCTAACCTCGATTTCCGCGGCTTTGCCGGGACCGTTGCGTCCGGCTCCGTGTCGCAGGGCGATGAAGTCGTCGTCGCCAAGTCAGGCAAGGCGTCGCGCATCAAGCGCATCGTCACGCAGGGCGGCGACCTGAAGAGCGCTGTCGCCGGCCAGGCGGTAACGCTGGTGCTGGCCGACGAGGTCGAGATTTCGCGCGGCAACATGCTGGTGGCGCCGACTGCCCGGCCGCATGTCGCCGACCAGTTCGCAGCCAACCTGGTGTGGTTCAACGAGCAAGCGTTGCTGCCCGGCCGCTCCTACCTGCTGCGCACCGAGACCGACCAGACGAGCGCAACGGTCACCGAACTGAAATGCCGCATCAACGTCAACAATTTCGCCCGCGAGGCGGCGAAGTCGCTTGAGATGAACGAAGTCGGCATCTGCAACATTTCCGTGCAGGCGCCGATTGCCTTCGACACCTTCGTAGAAAACCGCACCACCGGCGCCTTCATCCTGATCGACCGCGTCACCAATGCCACGGTCGGCGCCGGCATGATCGTGCACGCGCTGCGGCGCGCCGACAACATCCACTGGCAGTCGCTCGACGTCGACAAGAAGGAGCGCGCGCTGGCCAAGAACCAGCGGCCGGCGGTGTTCTGGTTCACAGGCCTGTCCGGCTCTGGAAAATCGACGATCGCCAACCTTCTGGAAAAGAAGCTGCACGCCTCGGGCCGCCATACCTATATACTGGATGGCGACAATGTTCGGCACGGGCTGAACCGCGACCTCGGCTTCACCGACGAGGACCGCGTCGAGAACATCAGGCGCGTGGCCGAAGTGGCCAAGCTGATGGCCGATGCCGGGCTTATCGTCATCGTTTCCTTCATCTCGCCCTTCCGGGCGGAAAGACGAATGGCGCGCGAACTGATGCCGAGTGGAGAATTCATCGAGGTGTTTGTCGATACGCCCTTCGAGGAATGCGCCAGGCGCGATCCGAAGGGACTCTATGCGCAGGCGCTCTCCGGAAAGCTGAAGAACTTCACCGGCGTCGATTCCCCGTACGAAGCACCGGAAAACCCGGAGATTCACCTGAAAACGCTCGGCAAGTCGCCCGAAACAATGGTAGAAACACTCGACGAATGGCTACGCCAGCGCGACATCGCGGAACAGCAGTATGAACAAGGCGGCGGTATCTGACGACGCGGCAATGCTCGGCCTCTTCGAGCAACTGGCACTGGCGGCTGGTCGCAAGGTCATGGAAGTCTTTCGTGCCGGCTGCTCGGTCGACCGCAAATCCGACGCCTCGCCCGTGACCGAGGCCGACCGGCGCAGCGAGGAGATCATCCTCGCCGGGCTGCGGGAGGCCTATCCGTCGATTCCCTGCGTTGCCGAGGAAGAGGCAGCGGCGGGCGTCGCACCCTGCAGCGTCGGCAACATGTTCTTCCTGATCGATCCGCTCGACGGGACCAAGGAATTCGTCAACCGCAACACCGACTTCACCGTCAACATCGCGCTGGTGCGCAATGGCATCCCCGAGATTGGCGTGGTCTATGCGCCGTGCACCGGCCGCTTCTTCTCGGGCCGGCCCGGTAACGCGGAACTGATCGACCTCGACGCCAAGGGCGAAATCGCGCGCCGCCACCGGATCGGCGTGCGCACCGGCGCGACGCCGCTGACCATTGTCGCCAGCCGCTCGCACCGCACGCCCGAGACCGATGACTTCATCGGCAAGGTCGAGGCAGCCGAGATCGTCTCGGTCGGATCGTCGCTGAAGTTCTGCCTGGTGGCCAATGGCGAGGCCGACATTTATCCGCGCTTCGGCCGCACCATGGAGTGGGACACGGCGGCGGGCGACGCGGTGCTGCGCGCTGCCGGCGGTTCGACCTCGACGCTCGACGGTAAGCCGCTTGGCTACGGCAAGTGCAACCAGTCGGACGATGCCGACTTCGCCAACCCCTACTTCATCGCACGCGGCAACGTCACCGGCCACTGAGCCGGAGGCGAAGGCGCCCAGCAGTCTGGCAGCGCCGCCTATTCGGCGGCGAGGCTAGCCGAATTGCTGCCGACGAAGTTGCGGATCGTCGCGATGACGCGGTCCTGGTCTTCGGTCGACAGATAGGGGTGCATGGGCAGGCAGAGGATGGTGTTGGGCAGCGCCTCCGACACGGGCAGGCCACCCGGTGCCACGGGGAAGTCGCGATAGGCGACCTGCTGGTGCAGCGGCTTCACATAGTAGATTACCGAAGGAATGCCCTGTTCCTGCAGATGCGCCTTGAGCGCATCGCGGTTCGGCGTCTCGATGGCGTACTGCGCCCAGGCTGAACGGTCGCCTTCCGGTGCGCGCGCTGCCTTGACGACGTCGCCGAGGCCTTCGGCATAGCGTTCGCCGATGCGCTTGCGCGCCACCATCTCGTCTTCGAGGATGGCCAGTTTCTCGAGGAGGATCGCGGCCTGGATCGTGTCGAGGCGGGAATTCAGGCCGACATGGACGTTGTCGTATTGGGTCTCGCCCTTGCCGTGAAAGGCGAAGGAGCGAAGCTTTGCCGCGAAGGCATCATCGTTGGTGAACATGGCGCCGCCGTCGCCGTAGCAGCCGAGCGGCTTGGCCGGGTAGAAGCTGGTCGAGGCGACCAGACCGAACGAGCCGCACATGCGCCCGTCGGTTGAGCCGCCGATTGCCTGGGCGGCATCCTCGATGACGATGAGATTCTCGCGCTTCGCAACGGCGTCGATCGCCTCGTAGTCGGCGGCAATGCCGAAGAGATCGACGGGGATGATGGCGCGGGGCGTCAGTCGGCCCTCGGCCTTGATCATGGCGATTGCCGCTTCGAGGCTGGCGACATCCATGTTGTAGGTGTCTGGCTCGACATCAACGAAGACCGGCTCGGCCTTGGCCAGCGCCACGACCTCGGCGGTGGCCGCGAAGGTGAAGCTCGGCACGAAGACGGCGTCGCCGGGACCGATGCCGGACGCAAGCAGCGGCAGCAGCAGCGCATCGGTTCCGTTGGCACAGGCGATACAATGCCTGGTGCCGACATAGGCGGCGAGCTTCTGCTCGAGTTCCGCGACCTGCGGCCCGAGAATGTAGCGGCCATCCGCGACTACCTGGTGGATTGCCGCCGTAAGGCGGTCGCCGATGCGCTCGCGTTGCGCGCCAAGATCGATAAACTGCATGCCTCACCCGGATGTTTGTCGGTATGGCAGGGCTGATAGCAGAGTTGTTTTCGGCTCGAAAGCATCGGGACGGGCCCGAAAGCGCGCATTGCAGGCGGCCGCGTTACCAGCCGATAAAGGCGCCCGAGGCCGGAAATGGCCGAAAACCCGGCAATTGGCGCGTTACACCCCGAAAACATGCAAGCCGGCCAATGTTCAGAAACATAATGTGATCGGCGAAAGCCGCGCTTCAGGCTAGTTCTGTCTTCCAGGGCGGGTTCGCACCGGCGCGCGAGACGGTGACCGCAGCTGCCGCTGCGCCGAGCGTCAGTGCGTTTCGAACGGCGTCTTGCGAGAGCTCGGCGAGGGCGGTCTTGGAGAGCAGGCCCTGGTCGTGCAGCGAGGCGAGGATGCCGGCATTGAACGTGTCGCCCGCGCCGACCGTGTCGACGACGGTCACCGGCTTCGGCGTGACAGTGACGCTGTGGTTCTTCGTGTAGCCGGTGGCGCCCTGGCTGCCGCGTGTGACGACGATCAGCTTCGGGCCGCGCTGCAGCCATGCGGCCACGATGTCGTCGACGCTGCCGGTCTCGCCGAACCATTTCAGATCCTCGTCGGAGAGTTTGACGATGTCTGCCATCGCTACCATGCGGTTCATGCGGGCAAGGTGCTTTTCGCGGTCCGGGATGAAGGCGGGGCGGATGTTGGGGTCGAACATGGTGACGCGGCTGCCGCACTCGCGCGCCATCAGCGCCTCGTATGTCGAGCCGCACGGTTCGGAAATGAGGCTGATTGCGCCGAACAGCATGGCATCGACCTCGGGCCCGAGTTCGGGCAGATCATCCATCGACAGCATGCGGCCCGCGGTGTTCTCGTCGTAGAAGACATAGCTGGCATGGCCATCGACGAGATGCACGAAGGCGAGCGTCGTTGGGCGGGCGGAGATCGGGGCGAAGCGCGACCCGACCTTGCTGGCCGCAAGCGACGCGCGCAGCTGCTCGCCGAACAGGTCGGATGACAGGCCGCAGAAGAACTCGACGGGCACACCGAGACGGCCGAGCGCGATCGCCGAGTTGAACACGGCGCCGCCGGAATAGGGCGCCAGCGCCGGCTCGCCCGTGGTCGCCGTACGCGGCAGCATGTCGATCAGGGCTTCGCCGCAGCAGATGATCATGGTCGGGTGCGCTCCGTTGAAAGGCCGACGCCCTCGCGGACGATGCCTTTGGCATACAGGCGCGCTGCGCCTCCCGCAACAACCGCAGAGGCCGCACTGACCCTCTGCGGACATACTTGGCGGTGGCCGCCGACTTCGCGAATGACGCGCAGCCTCGCCCGGAATTCAGGATCAGACAGAAGCGCCAAGGCTATCGAAAACATCAAAGTCCCTTTGGCCGCTCGGTGGCGCCGATCAGGAACCGTTCCGAGAGCGGCAGGCTTGCACCGCCGAGTGCGCGGGCGTGGATGCCCACCGTTCCTTCGAGAACCGACGGGACACGCAACCCCTCGACGTCGATGTCGGCTAGCGCCCGCTGCACCGATTTCACGAGCCTTTGCCGGGCAGGGGCTGGCATCCAGCCGTCGATGATGGCGGCCTCGAAGTCTATGACGGCAGAGGCCGAGACGATCGCATAGGCAAGCGCCCGGCCGGCGACGTCGAACCAGGCCTCGAATTCGGGTGCCTCGCCGCTCCACTCCTCGGGGTGGGTCCACAGATACGTCGCGTCGATGCCGCGCACATTGAGCGATTTTTCGAGGATCGCAAGCGAGGCGACGTCGATCAACTGTACCGGGCGTCCGTCGGCGCCGGGCACCGGCATAGACCCTACTGCACCGGCATTGCCGGTCGGCCCACCGTATAGGCCGCCATTGAGGACCACCCCGCCGCCGGCAAAAGCGCCGATGTAGAAATAGATGAAGTCGCGCAGCTTGCCGGTCTGGCCGAACACCAGTTCGGCGCCGCAGGCCGCGGTCGCATCGTTCTGCAGGTAAACGGGGAACTTGCACTGCGCCTGGATATCGGCGCGCATGTCGCGGTTGCGCCACTGGGCCATGATGTCGCTCGGCGCGCCTGCGGTGTCGGCCCAGTTCCACAGTTCGAACGGCATGGCGATGCCAAGCCCTGCAATGCGTGCGTCCTGGCCGGAATCGAGACCTGCCCGGATCCGCTTGATGCCGTCCGTGACGAAGTCGACCGTGTCGCGGGGCGCCGGGTAGCGGTAGGAATTGCGCAGCATCGCCCGTACACTGCCGAGGAAATCGATCAGCACGAGTTCGGCGCTTCGCCGCCCGATCTTGAGCCCGAGGAAGTAGGCGCCGTCCGGGTTAAGCGCCATCGGCACGGACGGCTGACCGACCTTTCCGCGCACCGGATCCATGCGCAAAAGAAGTCCTTCGTCTTCCAGTTCGCGCATGATGACGGAGACGGTCTGAGCCGACAGTCCGGTCATGCGCGCAATCTCGGTCTTGGCGAGGCTGCCGTGCTGGCGGACCAGTGAAAGCACGAGGCGCTCGTTGCGGTCGCGCATGCCGCTCTGGTTGGTGCCGCGATGGAAATGGCGTTCCGCCGGCTCCGTCAAACCGTGCCTGGTCGTGCCGGTTTCCACCGCTTGCATCCTCCCCAAATGGCCTGTTGTTTTGTGCCAGCATGCGGGCCGGCATGACCTCTGTCAATAATAAATAAGAGTGATTTATTTATTATTGACTCGCTTTTCCCTTTGATGTTTTGTGAGGTCAAGCGACCGGACAAATCGTCCGGGCGTTGGTCGGAAGCCGATTGGCCGGCTCCGCAGTTTTTCACCGGGAGGAAGACACGTGACCAAGACAGCACTTCTGAAATCGACCGTATTCGGCGCTGCCGCAGCCGCATTCATGGCCTTCACCGCATCCGCATCGGCCGCCGATGTCAACGCCTGCCTGATCACCAAGACCGACACCAATCCCTTCTTCGTGAAGATGAAGGAAGGTGCGACGGCCAAGGCAGACGAGCTCGGCATCAACCTGAAGTCCTATGCCGGCAAGATCGACGGCGACAATGAGAGCCAGGTGGCGGCAATCGAATCCTGCATCGCCGACGGCGCCAAGGGCATCCTGCTGGTGCCTTCCGATTCAAAGGCCATCGTCGATTCCGTGAAGAAGGCACGCGATGCGGGCATTCTGGTGATCGCGCTCGACACGCCGCTCGAGCCCATCGACGCAGCAGACGCCACCTTCGCCACCGACAACTTCAAGGCCGGTGAACTGATCGGCTCGTGGGCGAAGGCAACGCTCGGCGACGCCGCCAAGGATGCCAAGATCGCCTATCTCGACCTCAACCCGAGCCAGCCGACGGTCGACGTTTTGCGCGACCAGGGCTTTATGAGCGGCTTCGGCATCGACACCAAGGACGTCAACAAGATCGGCGACGAGGACGATCCGCGCAACGTCTGCCACGACATCACCAACGGCAATGAAGAGGGCGGCCGCACGGCGATGGAGAATTGTCTGCAGAAGGACCCCGGCATCAATGTCGTTTACACCATCAACGAGCCTGCCGCGGCCGGCGCGTACGAGGCGCTGAAGGCTGTCGGGATGGAAGGCAACGTGCTGATCGTGTCGGTCGACGGCGGCTGCCCAGGCGTGAAGAACGTGGCCGAAGGGGTCATCGGCGCGACCTCGCAGCAATATCCGCTTCTGATGGCGTCGATGGGCATCGAGGCGATCAAAAAGTTTGCCGACACCGGCGAGAAGCCGTCGCCTTCAGAAGGCAAGGACTTCTTCGACACCGGCGCCGCACTTGTCACCGACAAGCCGGCGGAAGGCGTCGAGTCGATCGACACTAAGGCCGGCACGGACAAGTGCTGGGGTTGATTTGACGGCCTGACAGGCAAACAGTGTTGCTGACGGAGGGCGGCTTCGGTCGCCCTCCATTGCGAAGAACAAAAAGACTTCGGGGAGGATACGATGAGCGATGCTCCGACCGGTGCACGGCAGCCGCAGGAATTCGAAAGCACACTGTCGTCCAGCGATATGTCGGTCGCCCAGTTCGGCGGGCATGATCGTTCGCCGCTGGAGAAGATCCAGCATTTCCTGCATTCCAGCCCGGCGGCTGTGCCGCTCATCGTGCTCATCACCTCAGTCGTCGTCTTTGCCGTTGTCATCGGCGGCAAGTTCTTCTCCGCATTCACGCTGACCCTGATCCTCCAGCAGGTGGCGATTGTCGGCATCGTTGGCGCGGCCCAGACGCTGGTTATCCTGACGGCCGGCATCGACCTGTCGGTCGGCGCCATAATGGTGCTTTCCTCGGTCGTGATGGGGCAGTTCACCTTCCGCTACGGTCTTCCGGCACCGGTCGCGATCCTGTGCGGCTTCGGCGTCGGCGCGGCCTGCGGCTTCCTCAACGGGGTGCTTGTTGCCAAGATGAAGCTGCCGCCCTTCATCGTAACGCTCGGCACCTGGCAGATCGTGCTGGCAACCAATTTCCTTTACTCGGCGAACGAGACGATCCGCTCGCAGGACATCGAGGCACAGGCGCCATTGTTGCAGCTCTTCGGCGCCAACATCCGGATCGGTGGCGCCGTCTTCACCTACGGCGTCATCATGATGATCCTGCTGGTCGCGTTTCTCTGGTACGTGCTGAACCACACTGCCTGGGGCCGGCATGTCTATGCCGTAGGCGACGATCCGGATGCCGCGGACCTGTCGGGCGTCAATGTCAGTCGCATGCTGATTTCGGTCTATGTCATCTCCGGCCTTGTCTGCGCGCTCGCCGGATGGGTCCTGATTGGCCGACTGGGCTCGGTGTCGCCGACATCCGGCCAGTTCACCAACATCGAATCGATAACAGCGGTCGTGATCGGCGGAATCTCGTTGTTCGGCGGCCGTGGCTCCATTCTGGGCATGCTCTTCGGAGCCCTCATCGTCGGCGTTTTCTCGCTCGGGCTGCGCCTGATCGGCACCGATCCGCAGTGGACCTATCTCCTGATCGGCGTGCTCATCATCGGCGCCGTGGCGATCGACCAATGGATCAGAAAGGTTGCAGGCTGATGGCCAAGGAACCCATCCTCACCGCCCGTGGTCTGGTCAAGCGCTATGGCCGGGTAACCGCGCTCGACCGCGCAGACTTCGACCTCTATCCCGGCGAGATACTCGCCGTCATCGGCGACAATGGCGCCGGCAAGTCGACGCTGATCAAGGCGATTTCGGGCGCCGTCATTCCGGACGAAGGTGAGATCCGGCTCGACGGCAAGCCGGTCCGCTTCAGGTCGCCGATCGAGGCGAGGGCGGCGGGCATCGAGACCGTCTACCAGAACCTCGCCCTGTCGCCGGCGCTGTCGATCGCCGACAACATGTTCCTCGGCCGCGAAATCCGCCGGCCGGGATTCCTGGGCGACTGGCTGCGCATGCTCGACCGGCCTGCGATGGAGCAGCGCGCCCGCGAAAAGCTGACCGAACTCGGCCTGATGACGATCCAGAACATCGGCCAGGCCGTCGAGACCCTGTCCGGCGGGCAACGCCAGGGCGTGGCGGTGGCGCGGGCGGCCGCCTTCGGCTCGAAGATGATCATCATGGACGAGCCGACGGCTGCCCTCGGTGTCAAGGAATCGCGCCGCGTGCTGGAACTCATCCTCGACGTGAAGAAGCGCGGACTGCCGATCGTGCTGATCTCGCACAACATGCCCCATGTCTTCGAGGTCGCCGATCGCATCCATATCCATCGGCTCGGCCGCCGCCTGCTGGTCATCGATCCGAAGGAATACTCGATGTCCGATGCTGTCGCCTTCATGACCGGCGCCAAGGAACCGCCCGAGACTGCGAAGGCGGCGTGACACCTTTGAGGGAACGACGGAAATTCCGGGCGTGGCGCATATTCGTTTGAAAAACGCCCGGGAACCGCTAGCATCGAGTTGGGAGGATTGCCGGGAACTGTCTGCGTTGCGGGCGGTACAGAAAACTATAGGGGCGACATGACGCGCGCTATGACATCCGAACTCCCGCAACCCATCCTGGAAAATTCCGATCCTGAGACCCTATCGTCCGAAATCCTCAAGGCCCTGAAATACCGGGTCGGCAAGGACGCGACGGTCGCCACGCCGCACGACTGGCTGACCGCGTCGATCAAGGTGGTGCGCGACCGCATCATCGATCACTGGGTCGAGTCGACGAAGGAGACCTACGATCTCAAGGAAAAACGCGTCTATTACCTGTCGCTGGAGTTCCTGATCGGCCGCCTGATGCGCGACGCCTTCTCCAATCTCGGCCTGCTGGACTCCATGCGCCAGGCGCTCGAGTCGCTCGGCGTCGAACTCGACGTGATCGCCGGGCTCGAGCCCGATGCCGCGCTCGGCAATGGCGGTCTCGGACGGCTCGCGGCCTGCTTCATGGAATCGATGGCGACGGTCGACATTCCGACCCATGGCTATGGTATCCGCTACGCCAACGGCATGTTCCGCCAAGAGATTTCCGACGGCTGGCAGGTCGAACTGCCGGAAAACTGGCTCGACCACGGCAATCCGTGGGAGTTCGAACGCCGCGAACGCTCCTTCGAGGTCGGCTTCGGCGGCCATGTCGAATCGATGACGTCGGGACAGGGGCAGCTTGAACGGCACGTCTGGAAGCCGCTCGAGCGCATACTGGCCGTCGCCTATGACACGCCGGTGGTGGGCTGGCGCGGCAAGCGCGTCAACACGCTGCGCTTGTGGTCGTCGATGGCGATCGATCCGATCCTGCTCGATGCCTTCAACGCTGGTGACCATATCGGCGCGCTGCGCGAGAGCAACAAGGCGGAATCGCTGGCGCGGGTGCTCTACCCGGCCGATTCGCACCAGGCCGGGCAGGAGCTGCGGCTCAGGCAGGAATACTTCTTCTCGACCGCCTCGCTGCAGGACATCCTGCAGCGCCATCTCAGCCAGTTCGGCACCGTGGAGACCCTTGCCGACCAGGCGGCGATCCACCTCAACGACACGCACCCGGCCGTCGCCGTTCCGGAACTGATGCGGCTCCTGATGGATGTGCACGGCGTCGATTTCGACCAGGCCTGGGACATCACCAAGAAGACCTTTGCCTATACCAACCACACGCTGCTGCCCGAGGCGCTCGAAAGCTGGCCGGTTCCGCTGTTCGAACGGCTGCTGCCGCGCCACATGCAGATCATCTACGCGATCAACGCACAGGTGCTGCAGGAAGTGCGCCTTGCCAAGAAGTTCACCGACGAGCAGGTGCGGCGCATCTCGCTGATCCAGGAGGACGGCGACCGCCGCGTGCGCATGGGCAATCTGGCCTTTGTCGGCTCGCACAGCATCAACGGCGTGTCGGCCTTGCACACGGAGCTGATGAAGGAAACGATCTTCGCCGACCTCCACAAGCTCTATCCCGACCGCATCAACAACAAGACCAACGGCATCACGCCGCGGCGCTGGCTGATCCAGTGCAATCCCGGACTGACGCGGCTGGCCCGCGAGACCATCGGCGACAAGTTCCTCGACGACGTCAACGAGCTGAAACATCTCGACGACTTTGCCGGCGACGCGTCGTTCCGCGAGAGGTTCGCCGCCGTCAAGCGGGGCAACAAGGAGCGCCTGTCGAATCTCGTCGCGGCGCGCCTCGGCATCAAGCTCGACCCGTCGGCGATGTTCGACATCCAGATCAAGCGTATCCACGAATACAAGCGCCAGCTGCTGAACATTGTCGAGGCGGTGGCGCTTTACGATCAGATAAGATCGCATCCCGAGCGTGACTGGGTGCCGCGGGTGAAGTTCTTCGGCGGCAAGGCGGCGCCGAGCTACCACAACGCCAAGCTGATCATCAAGCTGGCCAACGACGTGGCGAAGGTCATCAACCGCGACCCCTCGGTGCGCGGCCTGCTGAAGATGGTGTTCATCCCGAACTACAATGTCAGCCTGGCCGAGATCATGATGCCGGCAGCGGATCTGTCGGAGCAGATCTCGACGGCAGGCATGGAGGCGTCGGGCACGGGCAACATGAAGTTCGCGCTGAACGGCGCGCTGACGATCGGCACGCTCGACGGCGCAAATGTCGAGATGAAGGAATGCGTCGGCGACGACAACATTTTCATCTTCGGCCTGAAGACCGAGGAAGTCGCCGAACGGCGCAACAATGGCTACGACCCCAAGGCGGTAATCGATGCGTCGCCGGAGCTGTCCCAGGCCCTGTCGGCCATCGCCACCGGTGTGTTTTCGCCCGACGATCCGACCCGCTACGCCGAACTGATCGACGGGCTCTACCAGCACGACTGGTTCATGGTCGCCGCCGATTTCGATTCCTACGCGGCAGCCCAGCGCGACGTCGACAAGGTCTGGCAAGACAGCGCGGACTGGTACGCGAAGGCCATCCACAATGTGGCGCGCATGGGCTGGTTCTCGTCGGATCGCACGATCCGGCAGTACGCCAAGGAAATCTGGAACGTTCCGGTGTGACGTGAATTGCGAAAAGGCGGCGAAAAGACCGCTTCAAACCCGAGGGAGGAAATCTGCACCATGAGGAAGCCCCGCGCTTCGGCGAGCAAGGATGGTCCCGGAGAGGCCGCCGGCAGCGACATCGACGCAATCGTCGCGGGTGCTCACGGCAACCCTTTTTCCGTGCTCGGGGTGCATGAGGGGACAGGCGGCTTTGTGGCACGCTGCTTCGTGCCGCATGCCGATACGGTGACCGCCTATACGCTTGCCGGCAAGGAGGCGGGCACGCTGGCGCGGCGTCACGATGCCGGCTTCTTCGAGGGCAAGCTCAACATCCGCAAGCGCCAGCCGCTGCGTTACCATGCGCGCAACGCCGGCGGCGACTGGTGGCTTACCGACCCCTATTCCTTCGGTCCGGTGCTCGGGCCGCTTGACGATTACTATATTGCCGAGGGCTCGCATCTCAGGCTCTTCGACAAGCTCGGCGCGCATCAGCTCGAACACGAGGGCGCAACCGGCTTCAACTTCGCCGTCTGGGCGCCCAACGCAAAGCGCGTATCGGTGGTCGGCGATTTCAACGACTGGGACGGTCGACGCCACACGATGCGCAACCGCACGGACACCGGCATCTGGGAGGTCTTCATCCCGGACCTTGCACCGGGCAGCGCCTACAAATACGAAATCGTCGGCGCCCAGGGAAAGGTCGTGCCGCTGAAGGCCGACCCCTATGCGACGCGTTCCGAACTGCGACCGGCGACGGCTTCGATCACCGCGGCACCGCTGTCGCATGAATGGGGCGACGACAAGCACCGCGCCTATTGGCGCAAGACCGACAAGCGGCGCGAGCCGATCTCGACTCTCGAGGTGCATGCCGGGTCCTGGCAGCGCCGCGACGACGGCAGCTTCCTGTCCTGGGACGAGATGGCCGACCGGCTGATCCCCTACGTGGTGGATTGCGGCTTCACCCATATCGAATTCATGCCGATCTCCGAACATCCCTATGATCCGTCATGGGGCTACCAGACGACCGGGCTCTACGCGCCGAGCGCGCGCTTCGGCGAGCCGGAGGGTTTTGCCCGCTTCGTCGACGGCGCGCACCGGGCCGGGATCGGCGTCATCCTCGACTGGGTACCGGCGCATTTCCCGGTCGACGCGCACGGGCTGGCGATGTTCGACGGCACGGCGCTCTACGAGCATGCCGACCCGCGAAAGGGTTTCCACCCCGACTGGAATACGGCGATCTACAATTTCGGCCGTCGCGAGGTGATCTCCTTCCTCGTCAACAACGCGCTCTACTGGGCCGAGAAGTTCCACATCGACGGGCTGCGCGTCGATGCCGTGGCCTCGATGCTCTACCTCGACTATTCGCGCAAGCAGGGCGAGTGGATTCCCAATGAGAAGGGCGGCCGCGAGAACCTCGAGGCGGTGAGCTTCCTGCAGAAGATGAACAAGGAGGTGTACGGCCACCATCCGGGCGTCATGACGATCGCCGAGGAATCGACTTCCTGGCCGAAAGTGTCGCAGCCGGTCCACGAGGGCGGGCTCGGCTTCGGCTTCAAGTGGAACATGGGCTTCATGCACGACACGCTCGAATATTTCGCGCGGGACCCGATCCACCGCAAGCATCACCACAACGACCTGACCTTCGGCCTGCTCTACGCCTTCTCCGAGAATTTCGTGCTGCCGCTCAGCCATGACGAGGTGGTGCACGGCAAGGGCACGCTGCTGACGAAGATGGCCGGCGACGAGTGGCAGAAATTCGCCAACCTGCGCGCCTACTACGCCTTCATGTGGGGCTATCCCGGCAAGAAGCTTCTGTTCATGGGGCAGGAATTCGCACAGCGGCGCGAATGGAACGAGGAGCGCGCTCTCGACTGGTGGCTGATCGACCAGGCACCGCACCAGGGTGTGCGCCAGTTGGTGCGCGACCTCAACTATCTCTACCGCTCGCGCCCGGCACTGCATGCGCGCGACTGCGAGCCCGAGGGATTTACCTGGCTGATCGCCGACGACAAGGACAACTCGGTCTTTGCCTGGTTGCGCAGCGCACCGGGCGAGAACCCGATCGCAATCATTTCCAATTTCACGCCGGCGCCGCGCGAGGACTACCGC
The DNA here is from genome assembly GCA_947259295.1 of uncultured Rhizobiaceae bacterium. Lineage (GTDB taxonomy): Bacteria > Pseudomonadota > Alphaproteobacteria > Rhizobiales > Rhizobiaceae > CAMYMG01. The sequence continues at coordinate 15,929 of CAMYMG010000035.1, read as the reverse complement.
GTGCCGCTGCCTTCTGCCGGACGGTGGCGCGAGATCATGAACAGCGATGCCGCCGACTATGGCGGCTCGGGCAAAGGCAATGGCGGCACCGTGCAGGCGACGCCGGGCGAGGACGGCGGCACGGTAGGAACAATGCTGCTGCCGCCGCTTTCGACGATCATGCTCGAGTTTGTGGGCGAATGAGTAACGGGGAGGAGAAAATGGTGGAGGCCAGAAACAGAACGCAACCCCTGGCGCGTGACGCCATGGCCTATGTGCTGGCGGGCGGCCGCGGCAGCCGGCTGAAGGAACTGACCGACCGGCGCGCCAAGCCGGCGGTCTATTTCGGCGGCAAGACGCGCATCATCGACTTCGCGCTGTCCAATGCGCTGAATTCCGGCATCCGCCGGCTCGGCGTCGCCACGCAGTACAAGGCGCATTCGCTGATCCGCCACCTGCAGCGCGGCTGGAACTTCCTGCGACCGGAGCGAAACGAGAGCTTCGACATTTTGCCGGCGAGCCAGCGCGTCTCCGAGACGCAGTGGTACGAGGGCACGGCAGACGCGGTCTACCAGAACATCGACATCATCGAGGACTACGGTCCCGAATACATGGTGATCCTGGCCGGCGACCACATCTACAAGATGGATTACGAACTGATGCTGCGCCAGCATGTCGACGCCAATGCCGACGTGACGGTCGGCTGCCTGGAAGTGCCGCGCATGGAGGCGACCGGCTTCGGTGTCATGCATGTCGACGGCAAGGACAACATTATCTCCTTCATCGAGAAGCCCGCCGACCCGCCCGGCATTCCCGACAAGCCGGAATTCGCGCTGGCCTCTATGGGCATCTACGTGTTCCGCACGAAGTTTCTCATGGAGCAACTGAGGCGCGATGCCGCCGAGCCGGAGTCGACGCGCGATTTCGGCAAGGACATCATCCCCTATATCGTCGAGCACGGGAAGGCGATCGCCCACCGCTTCAACAAGTCCTGCGTACGGGCAACCTCCGAGAACGAGGCCTACTGGCGCGACGTCGGCACGGTCGATGCATACTGGGAAGCCAATATCGACCTGACGGACATTACGCCCGAACTCGACCTCTACGACCGCGACTGGCCGATCTGGACCTATGCCGAGCTGAAGCCGCCGGCAAAGTTCGTGCATGACGAGGATGGCAGGCGGGGCTCGGCCGTGTCGTCACTGGTCGCCGGCGACTGCATCGTGTCCGGTGCATCGCTCAAGCGCAGCCTGATCTTCACCGGCGCGCGCATCAACTCTTTCTCCGTGCTCGAAGACGTGGTGATGTTGCCCGACTGCTATGTCGGGCGCAGTGCGCGGCTGAAGCGCGTGGTGATCGACCACGGGGTGAGAATTCCGGAGGGCATGGTGGTCGGCGAGGACCCGATCCTCGACGCCAAGCGCTTCCGGGTGTCGGAGAAGGGCATCTGCCTGATCACCCAGGACATGATCGACAGGCTGGAGCTCTAGACCAGGATGCAGGAAGCCTGATGAAGGTACTGGCGGTTGCACCGGAAATCTATCCGCTGATCAAGACCGGCGGGCTGGCCGACGTGACCGGCGCGCTGCCGCTTGCCATGGCGGGGCAGGGAATTTCGACTCGTACCCTGATCCCCGGCTATCCGGCCGTGATGAAGGCATTTCGGAGAGGCCGGCCGCTGCATAAATATGCCGCGCTCCAGGGCGGCAGGGCGACCGTTTACGGCGCCAAGGTGGCGGGGCTGGACCTGCTCGTGCTCGATGCGCCGCATCTCTTCGACCGGACCGGCGGTCCGTACGGTGATGCGACAGGATCGGACTTCCCGGACAACTGGCGCCGTTTTGCGGCACTGAGCCAGGTTGGCGCCGATATCGCGGCAGGGGTCATCAAGGGTTATGTGCCGGACGTGGTCCATGCGCATGACTGGCAGTCGGCGATGACGCTGGCCTATATGCGCTACGGCGCGGCGGTGACGACGCCGTCGGCGCTGACGGTTCACAATCTCGCCTTCCAGGGCCAGTTCGGCTCGAGCATCTTTGCCGAACTCGGACTGCCGGCGGCGGCGATGAGCCTTGAGGGCGTCGAATATTATGGCGGTGTCGGGTTCCTCAAGGCTGGCCTGCAGGCCGCCTGGGCGATCACCACGGTGAGTCCGACCTACGCGCAGGAAATCCGATCGCCGGAATTCGGCATGGGGCTGGACGGCCTGGTCAACATGCGCGCCAGCGATCTCTACGGCATCGTCAACGGCATCGACACCGACACCTGGAACCCCGCGACCGACAAATATCTCACGGCGAATTTTTCTGCCGACACGCTGGCCGCCCGCCAGGCCAACAAGCTGGCGGTCGAGAAGCGCTTCAGCCTCGAGCACGACGACAGTCCGATCCTCTGCGTCATCAGCCGGCTGACCTGGCAAAAGGGCATGGACATGCTGGTCGGCACGCTCGACCAGGTGGTCGCGGAGGGCGCGCGGCTGGCGATACTGGGTTCCGGCGACTCGGCGTTCGAGGGCGCACTTCTGGCGGGTGCCGCGCGCCACCGCGGTCGCGTCGGCGTGGTGATCGGTTACGACGAAAGCCTGTCGCATCTGATGCAGGCAGGCTGCGACGCCATCGTCATCCCCTCACGCTTCGAGCCCTGCGGCCTGACGCAGCTTTACGGCCTGCGCTATGGCTGCGTGCCGATCGTGGCACGCACCGGCGGACTTGCCGACACGGTGATCGACGCCAACGAGGCGGCGCTGTCGGCCGGCGTCGCCACCGGCTTCCAGTTCGAACCTGCCGATGCCGGTTCCTTCATGCACGCCGTGGCGCGGGCGACGGCCGCCTATGCGACGCCCGATGTGTGGGCCTCGATCCAGCGCCAGGGCATGAAGGCGGATGTCTCCTGGGACCGCAGCGCCCGCAAATATGCCGACCTCTATCGTTCGCTCGTTGCAAGGAAGCCCGTCTGACATGACCCGGACCGTCGAAACCACGCCCTATGACGACCAGAAGCCCGGCACGTCCGGCCTTCGCAAGAAGGTGCCGGTCTTCCAGCAGAAGAACTATGCCGAGAACTTCATCCAGTCGATCTTCGATGCGCTGGAAGGTTTTGCCGGCAAGGAACTGGTGATCGGCGGCGACGGCCGCTACTTCAACCGCGAGGTCATCCAGATTGCCATCCGCATGGCCGCCGCCAACGGCTTCGGCCGCGTCGTGGTCGGCAAGGGCGGCATATTGTCGACTCCGGCCGCCTCGCATCTGATCCGGAAACGCAAGGCCTTCGGCGGCATCATCCTGTCGGCCAGCCACAATCCCGGCGGGCCGCACGAGGATTTCGGCATCAAGTACAACGCCGACAATGGCGGTCCGGCCCCGGAGAAGCTGACCGATGCGATCTTCGCCAACACCAGGAAGATCAGCAGCTACAGGATCGCCGATTTCGACCCGGTCGACATCGACACGATCGCAACCACCGAAGCTGGCGGCATGACGGTCGAGATCGTCGATCCGGTGACCGACTACGCCGCGTTGATGGAAAGCCTGTTCGACTTCGATGCGATCCGGAGAATGTTCGCCGGTGGTTTTCGCATGCGCTTCGACGCCATGCATGCGGTGACCGGTCCCTATGCCAAGGAAATCCTGGAAAATCGCCTTGGCGCACCGGATGGCACCGCGCGTAACTATCACCCGCTGCCGGATTTCGGCGGCCACCATCCCGATCCCAACCTCGTCCATGCCAAGCACCTCTATGACGAGATGATGGGGCCGGACGCGCCCGATTTCGGCGCCGCGTCCGACGGCGACGGCGACCGCAATCTCATCATCGGCAAGGGCATCTTCATCACGCCGTCGGATTCGCTGGCGATGCTTGCCGCCAACGCCCACCTGGCGCCAGGCTACCAGGACGGGCTGAAGGGCATTGCCCGCTCGATGCCGACCAGCGGGGCGGCCGACCGCGTGGCTGAGAAGATGGGCGTCGGCATGTACGAGACGCCGACCGGCTGGAAGTTCTTCGGCAACCTGCTCGATGCCGGCATGGCGACGATCTGCGGTGAGGAGAGTGCGGGAACCGGCTCCGACCATGTGCGCGAGAAGGACGGGCTGTGGGCCGTGCTGCTCTGGCTGAACATTCTGGCGGTGCGCGGCGAAAGCGCTAAGGATATCGTGACGAAGCACTGGACGACCTACGGCCGCAACTACTATTCGCGCCACGACTACGAAGAGGTCGCAACGGATCGCGCCAACGCGCTGGTCGGCGAATTGCGCGCCAAACTCGACGCGCTGCCAGGCACCAGGGTGCGCGGCATGACCATCGCGGCGGCCGACGATTTCGCCTACCACGATCCAGTCGATGGCTCGGTGAGCGAACACCAAGGCATCCGCATCCTGTTCGAGGGCGGCTCTCGCGTCGTGCTTCGGCTCTCCGGCACCGGCACGTCCGGCGCCACGCTGCGGCTCTACGTCGAACGCTACGAGCCCGATCCCGCCCGCCACGACATCGACACCCAGGAAGCTCTGGCCGACCTGATCGGTGCCGCCGACGACATTGCCGGCATCCGCGGCCATACCGGGCGCGACGCGCCAAGCGTCATCACCTGATGCCGCCGAGGCGAGAGACGGACGGCCCGCGTTTCGGCGCGCGGGTCGGCAAGGACGGCATACGCTTTGCCGCCTGGTCCGGGGCCGCCGAGCGGGTCTGGGTCTGTCTCTTCGACGCCGATGGCGAGGAGGAGACCGAGCGGCTGGAACTGGCGGGCGAGGGCGATGGCGTGTTCGCGCTGACAGTGCCGGACCTGAAGGCCGGCACACGCTACGGCTTCCGCGCCGACGGGCCCTATGAGCCGGAGCGCGGCCTGTGGTTCGACCTCGAAAAGCTCCTCGTCGACCCCTATGCCGTCGAGATCGACCGGCCGTTCGCCTACAGTGATGAGTTCTCGCGCCCTCGCGGCGAGGGCGGCGATACGGCCAGGCTGGTGCCGAAGGCGATCGCGGTTGCCCCGGCAGAGCCAGTGCCGGCAGCGCCCCCATTGTTCCAGCCCGGTGGCTTGATCTACGAGGTGCCGGTGCGCGCCTTCACCATGCGCCACCCCGGGATCCATGAGAAGGTTCGGGGAACCATTGGCGCGCTGGCGCATCCGGCGGTGATCGGACATCTCAAGAAAATTGGCGTTTCGGCGGTCGAACTGATGCCGGTAACAGCCTGGATCGACGAGCGTCATCTGCCGCCTCTCGGTCTGACCAACAGCTGGGGCTACAACCCTGTGACGTTGATGGCGCTCGACCCGCGGCTGGCGCCGGGCGGCGTCGCCGAACTGCGCGAAACGGTGGCGGCCCTGCGCGATGCCGGCATCGGCACCATCCTCGACCTGGTCTTCAACCATACGGGCGAGAGCGACGCGGAGGGGCCAACCCTGTCGATGCGCGGGCTCGACAGTCTCGCCTACTATCGCCACCATGGTGAGAACCCGGTCCATCTGGTCAACGATACGGGCACGGGCAACACACTGGCCTGCGACCATCCGATCGTCGAGGAACTGGTGCTCGATGCCTTGCGCCATTTCGTCGCCAACACCGGCGTCGACGGATTCCGCTTCGACCTGGCCCCGGTGCTCGGGCGGACCGGCCAGGGCTTCGATCGCAAGGCAAGGCTGCTGCAAGCCATTCAGGAGGACCCGGTGCTGAAGGACCGGGTGATGATCGCCGAGCCGTGGGATATCGGCCATGGCGGCTACCAGCTCGGCAATTTTCCATCCAGGTTCGAGGAATGGAACGACAAGTATCGTGACGAAACAAGGCGCTTCTGGCGTGGCGACCACGGCATGATCGGCGCGCTGGCGACGCGGCTTGCGGGGTCTTCGGACGTGTTTCGCCAGGATGCTCCGGACAGGACCAGGAGCGTCAACTTCATCGCCGCGCATGACGGGACAACCCTTGCCGACCTCGTCAGCTACGAGCGCAAGCACAATGAGGCGAATGGCGAGCAGAACCGCGACGGGCACAACGAGAACCTGTCCTGGAACAACGGCGTGGAAGGCGAAACCGACGACCCGCAGGTCGCTGGCAAACGCAGCAACGATGTGAGGGCGCTGCTCGCCACGCTGTTTGCCTCGCGTGGCACGATCATGCTGACGGCGGGCGACGAGTTCGGCCGCACCCAGCGCGGCAACAACAATGCCTATGCGCAGGACAACGACATCACCTGGCTCGATTGGGCCGGGCGGGATGTAGGGTTGGAGGATTTCGTCGCGTCGCTGTCGGCGATGCGCCGGTCGATGCCGGCGCTGACGGATACGCACTTCCTGACCGGCGAGCGAACGCCTGGCGCGGAAGTGGCCGACGTCGAATGGCTGAGCGAGACCGGCGCGGCGATGACGGCGGAACTCTGGGAAGACCCGGCAAGGCGGCGGCTCGCCATGGTTCTCGGCAACACGGGCGGCAAGGCGAAACGCGTCGCCGTCATGATCAACGGGGACCGCGAGGAGGTGCCTTTCGCCTTGCCTGAACGCGCCGGCCATGCATGGGAACGGCTGATGCCTGCCGACACGGACGGGCAGGGCGGCTGGCAGGTGGCGGGCCGTAGCCTCGGCTTCGCCGTCGAGAAGCAGCAAGAATGACGGAGGTGCTGTGATGGACGAGCAGGGACCGGACAGCGACTGGTGGCGCGGATGCGCCCTCTACCAGGTCTATCCGCGCTCCTTCCAGGACAGCACGGGCAATGGCACGGGCGACCTCAAAGGCGTGACGCGGCGGGTCGGCCACATCGCAGCGCTCGGCGTCGACGCGGTCTGGCTGTCGCCCTTCTTTAAGTCGCCGATGGCCGACATGGGCTACGACGTCTCGGACTACAAGGCGGTGGACTCGACCTTCGGGACGCTGGAGGATTTCGACGCGCTGGTCGCCGAACTGCATCGCCACGGGCTGAAGCTGATCATCGACCAGGTGCTGTCGCACACGTCCGACAAGCATCCATGGTTCATCGATAGCCGTGCCGATCGCAGCAACCCGCGCGCCGACTGGTATGTCTGGGCCGATCCGAAGCCGGACGGCACCGCACCCAACAACTGGCTGTCGGTATTCGGCGGGCCGGCCTGGGAGTGGGATTCCACCCGCCGGCAATACTATCTGCACAATTTCCTCGCCGCGCAGCCGGACCTCAATTTCCACAACCCCGACGTTCAGGAAGCGTTGCTCGACGCGATGCGCTTCTGGCTCGAGCGCGGTGTCGACGGGTTCCGGCTCGATACGGTGAACTATTACGCGCACGACAGATGGCTGCGCGACAACCCGCCGCTCGCCGAAAGCGTCGCCGGCACGATCGACGAGACGAACCCCTACCTTTTCCAGTCGCATCTCTTCGACAAAACGCAGCCCGAAACCCTGGAATTCCTGAAGCGGTTCCGCGCCTTGCTCAACGAATTTGAGGCGCGCGCCTCGGTCGGCGAGGTCGGCGACGAAGACAGGTCGCTGCAGACGGTGGCCGCCTATACGCGGGGCGGCGACAGGCTGCACATGTGCTACACCTTCGATCTGCTCGGACCGAAATTCTCGGCCGCCCATGTGCGCGGCTGCGTCGAGGCCTTTGAGGCGGCCGTCGCCGACGGCTGGGTCTGCTGGGCCTTCTCCAACCACGACGTGGTGCGCCATGTCTCGCGCTGGACGCCGCCGGGCGGCGACGCCGATGCGGTGGCGCGTTTCTCGATCGCGCTGCTTGCCTGCCTGCGCGGTTCGATCTGCCTCTACCAGGGCGAGGAGCTCGGCCTGACCGAGGCGGAAATAGCCTTTGAGGATCTGCGCGATCCATTCGGCATCCGCTTCTGGCCGGGCTTCAAGGGCAGGGACGGCAGCCGAACGCCAATGCCCTGGGAAGCGGGGGCAGAGAATGCCGGTTTCTCGACGGCAAAGCCCTGGCTGCCGATACCGCCGGAGCACCGGGCACGCGCGGTGGACGTCGAGGAGGCTGATCCGCACTCGGTGCTCGCGCGCTACCGCGAGGTGCTGGCGTTCCGCAAGCGCCACCCGGCATTGCGGCATGGCTCCATCGAATTTGTGGATGCGCCCGAGGATGTTCTGGCGTTCGTGCGCGAGGCGGACGGGGAGCGTCTCGTCTGCGCCTTCAACTTTGGCGGCTCGGACGTCGACTGGATATTGCCGCCCGGGATCGGCACGCTCGAGATATTGCTGAATGGCGAGGGACACACGGCGCATGGAGCCCTGACGCTGGCGCCGCTCGGCGTCTTCGTCGGCCGGCCCCTCGGCTGAGAGAAGCCGAAAAAAGGGAAGTCGCGGCGGGGCCGACTTTCAGTAGCCGAAGAGCATTCGTGCAGGAATTATTGCCCACTACCTTGCGTCACGCAGCAGCGTGTTGAATTTGCAAATACACATGTCTAGTGTCGCCTTCATGGCCGTCGGCTTTTGCTGAACGGTTCGCCCTAGAATCCCGGCGGGGCCGGCTTTCGGGCGTCAACCCACAACCGGCAGTGTCCTGAGGGGGACACGCCAAAGAGGAGAACTTGAAATGCTGGACAGGCTGCTCAGGGCGACGGTGTTCGCCTCCAGTCTACTCCTGGCAGGCGGTGTTTTTGTTGCGCCTGCCATGTCGGAGACTGTTTACAACCGCGGCAATTCGGCCGATCCGGAATCGCTCGATCCGCACAAGACGTCGACCGTCTACGAGGCGCACATTCTGCGCGACCTGTTCCTGGGTTTGGTGACCGAGGATCAGAATTCCGAGACCATTCCGGGTGCGGCGGAAAGCTGGACCGTCTCGGACGACGGTACTGTCTATACGTTCAAGCTGCGCGAAGGTGCCGTCTGGTCCGACGGTAGCCCCGTCACCGCCGACGACTTCGTCTATTCCTTCCAGCGCTTGCAGGATCCGGCAACCGCCGCCGAATACGCCTCGATGCTCTATGTCATCAAGAACGCCGAGGAAGTGAACACCGGCAAGATGAAGCCCGAAGAGCTTGCCGTGAAGGCAGTCGACGCCAACACCTTCGAGGTGACGCTGAAGTCGCCGACGCCTTATTTCATCGAGATGCTGACCCACCAGGCGGCCTATCCGGTCAACCGCAAGGCGATCGAGAGCATGGGCGCGGAATGGATCAAGGCCGGCAACCTTGTCTCGAACGGCGCCTATACGCTCGCCGAATTCGTGCCCAACGACCATATCAAGTTGGTCAAGAACCCGAAATTCTACGACGCCGACAATGTGAAGATCGACGTCGTCAACTACTTCCCGACCGAGGACCGCTCGACCGCCGTGAAGCGCTTCGAGGCCGGCGAACTCGACACCAATGACGACATCCCGACCGAGCAGCTTGCCGACCTGCAGGCGAAGTTCGGCGAGCAGCTGCGCATCGGACCCTATCTCGGCACCTACTACTACGCCGTCAAGACGACCAAGGCGCCGTGGGACAATGTCGAGCTGCGCAACGCCATCTCGATGGCCATCGACCGCGACTTCATCGCCGAGAAGGTGTGGCAGAACTCTATGCTGCCGGGCTACTCGATGGTGCCTCCGGGCATCACCGGCTACGAGTCGGCGATCGCCTCCTATGCCGACATGTCGCAGATCGACCGCGAGGACAAGGCCAAGGAAATCCTCGAGAAGCTCGGCTATACGCCCGAGAATCCGCTGAAGATGGAGATCCGCTACAACACCTCGGAGAACCACAAGAACACCGCCGTCGCGATCCAGGAGCAGCTGAAGCCGCTCGGCGTCGAGGTGACCCTGCTCAATACCGATACCAAGACGCACTACGGCTTCCTCGAGCAGAAGGGCGATTTCGACGTTGCCCGCGCCGGCTGGATCGCCGACTACAAGGATCCCGAGACCTTCCTCGGCATCTCGGTGGCGGCGAGCGGCAACAACTACTCCGACTTCAACAATCCGAAATACGAGGAATTGATGAAGCAGGCGGCGGCAGCTGGCGGCAAGCCGGAAGAGCGCATGAAGCTGCTGGCCGAGGCGGAGCGCGTACTGGTCGACGAACTCGGCAACATCCCGCTGCTTTACTACAGCTACAAGAACCTAGTCTCCGACAAGATCCATGGCTTCGAGGAGAATGTCATGGACCGTCACCCGACGCGTTTCATCAGCAAGGACTGATCCTGGACCGTCCCGCCGCCTCCCGCATCAACCGGGAGGCGGCGGCATTTCAGGACAGGAAAAGATCCACATGCCGATTTACGTGTTCCGGCGGCTTCTGACCGCCATCCCGACGCTATTCGTCATCGTCACGCTTGCGTTCTTTCTCATCCGCGTGGCGCCTGGCGGTCCCTTCAACCAGGAGCGCGGGCTGAGCCCCGAGATCAAGGCCAACCTCGAAGCGCAGTTCGGTCTCGATGACCCGATCTGGCTGCAATACGTGCACTACTTGAACAATCTGCTGCACGGCAATTTCGGCCCGAGCTACAACCTGCCGGACTTCACGGTCGGCGAACTCTTCGCCAATGGCCTGCCGATCTCGATCCAGCTTGGCGCCGCGGCGCTGACGCTGGCGCTTCTGGTCGGCGGCACGCTTGGCATCGTCGCCGCGCTCAACCAGAACAAGGCCGGCGACTACGCCGTGATCGCCACCGCGACCGCCGGCAGCACCATTCCGAGCTTCGTCATCGCGCCGGTGATACAGCTGCTCTTCGGCCTGACCTGGAACCTGCTGCCGATCGGCGGCTGGAACGACGGCGCGCTGCTCAACAAGATTGGCCCTGTTCTCACCCTGTCGCTGCCACAGATCGCCATCGTGGCGCGGCTGATGCGCGGCTCGATGATCGAGGCGCTGCGCGCGCACCACATCCGCACCGCGCGCGCGCTTGGGCTGTCGCGCTGGTCGGTGGTGGTCAAGCATGCGCTGCGCGGCGCTGTCTTGCCGATCATCTCCTATGCCGGTCCGGCGGCCGCCGCCCTTCTGACCGGCTCCGTCATCGTCGAGACGATCTTCTCCATTCCGGGCGTCGGCCGCTATTTCGTCGATGCGGCACTGAACCGCGACTACACGCTGGTGATGGGCACGGTGGTCGTCATCGCCGTCTTCACCATCGTCTTCAATCTGGTCGTCGACATCCTCTACGCGGTCGTCGACCCGAGGGTCCGCTATGACTGACGCGGCGATCACGGCAACACCTGTACAGGGGCGCTCCTTCTGGGGCGACGCCTGGGCCCGGCTCAAGGCCAACAAGGCGGCGATGGTCAGCCTGTGTTACCTGGCCCTCGTGACGGTGCTCTGCGTCGTCGGCCCGTATTTCGTGCCGCACCTCTACACAACCGTCTATCCGGACTATGTGCGCACGCCGCCGAGTATTAGCGCTTATCCCAAGTCCGACATGGTCGAGACGGCGCTCGGGGACGCGGTCAAGCGGATGCGGGCCGACCTTAAGTCCTGGGAGCAGGACGGCGACCGTATCACGGTCACGGTGGCCGCCTCGAAGAAGCTCGACGAGCGCAACATCCGCTATCTCGACCGCTCCGACACGTTCGACGATGCCAGGGTCGAGAGCGTGGCGCCCGACGGGCTGGAAATGGTGATGAGCGCGGCGATCAAGCAGCAGTATTTCTTCTTCGGCACCGACAATATCGGCCGCGACCTGCTGTCTCGAACGCTGATGGCGGGGCGGATATCGCTCGCCATCGGCCTGCTCGCCGGTGTGGTGGCGGTCGCCATCGGCGTCGTCTATGGCGCGACGGCCGGCTTCATCGGAGGCAAGACCGACGAGGTGATGATGCGCATCGTCGACGTGCTCTATTCGCTGCCCTTCATTTTCTTCGTCATTATGCTGGTGGTGTTCTTCGGCCGCAACTTCGTGCTGATGTTTTTGGCGGTCGGCGCTGTGCTGTGGCTCGACATGGCGCGCATCGTGCGCGGCCAGGCGCTGTCGATCAGGCGCCAGGAATACGTCCAGGCGGCCGAGGCGCTCGGCGTCACGCGGCGCGGCATCCTGCAGCGCCACATCGTGCCCAACCTGCTCGGCGTCGTCGTCATCTACATGACGCTGCTGGTGCCGCAGGTGATCATCCTGGAGAGCTTCCTGTCCTTCCTGGGGCTCGGCGTGCAGGAGCCGATGACGAGCTGGGGCGTGCTGATCTCGGCCGGCGCCAAGAACATCGGTTCGGCCAACTGGATGCTGATCTATCCAGCCTTCTTCCTCGTCTCGACCCTGTTTGCGCTGAATTTCGTCGGCGACGGCCTGCGCGACGCTCTCGATCCGAAGGACCGCTGACATGGCCGGGCAAACCATTCTGTCGGTCAAGGACCTGCATGTCGGCTTCGACACGCTCGACGGAACGGTCGAGGCGGTGAAAGGCATCAGCCTGCATGTCGATGCGGGCGAGACGGTTGCCATTGTCGGCGAATCCGGCTCGGGCAAGAGCCAGACCATGATGGCGGCGATGCGGCTCCTGGCCTCCAACGGCCGTGCCAGCGGCCATGTCGACTACCGCGGCCAGAACCTCCTCGAACTCGACCGCTCCGGCATGGACGGCATCCGCGGCAGCAAGATCACCATGATCTTCCAGGAGCCGATGACGTCGCTCGATCCGCTCTACACGATCGGCAACCAGCTGATCGAGCCGATCAGGCGGCACCGGAAACTGTCGCACGCCGATGCGCGCAAGGAGGCGCTCAGGCTGCTCGAGCTGGTGAAGATCCCTGAACCCGAGCGGCGCCTGAAATCCTATCCCTACGAAATGTCGGGCGGGCAGCGTCAGCGCGTGATGATCGCCATGGCGCTCGCCAACGATCCCGACATCCTGATTGCCGACGAGCCGACGACGGCGCTCGACGTGACGGTGCAGGCGCAGATCCTGACGCTTCTGGCCGAGCTGCAGCAGACGCTTGGCATGGCGATCGTCTTCATCACGCATGATCTTGGCATCGTGCGCCGCCTGGCCGACCGCGTCTATGTCATGCGACAGGGCGAGATCGTCGAGGAGGGCGCAACGGACGTGCTCTTCACCGCGCCCCGTCACGAGTACACCAGGATGCTCTTGGAGGCGGAGCCGACGGGCCGGAAGGCGGCGCCGTCGCAATCCGCTCCGGTGCTACTCGAGGGCAGAAACGTCGAGGTGACGTTCAAGATCGGCGGCGGGTTCCTGCAGGGCCAGCCGCTGCTGCTGCGCGCCGTCAACCACATCTCGCTGGCGCTTAAGAAGGGCCAGACGATCGGCGTCGTCGGCGAATCCGGCTCCGGCAAGTCGACGCTCGGGCGCGCCCTGCTGCGCCTTCTGCCGAGCGAGGGCGTCATCCGCTTCGACGGGCGCGACATAGCGCCGCTCGACCGCGAGGCGATGCGGCCGCTGCGCCGCGAGCTGCAGCTGGTGTTCCAGGATCCGTTCGGCTCGCTGTCGCCGCGCATGACGATCGGCCAGGTGATCACCGAGGGGCTCCTGGTGCACGAGCCGTCGCTCAGCTATGCCGAGCGCGACGCGCGCGCCGTCGAGGCGCTGCGCGAGGTCGGCCTCGACCCGGCCATGCGCAACCGCTACGCGCATGAATTCTCGGGCGGCCAGCGCCAGCGCATCGCGATCGCCCGCGCCATCATCCTGAAGCCGAAGATCGTCGTGCTCGACGAGCCGACCTCGGCGCTGGACCGCTCGGTGCAGAAGCAGATCGTCGACCTTTTACGCGATCTGCAGGCGGCGCATGACCTCTCCTACCTGTTCATCAGCCACGACCTGGCCGTGGTGCGCGCCATGGCCGACTACATCGTGGTGATGAAGCAGGGCCGGATCGTCGAGGAAGGGCCAACCGAGACGATCTTCGAGCGACCGCGCGAGACCTACACGCAGGAACTGATGGCGGCAGCACTCGACCAGACCCGGTTCAGGCGGAGCGCCTGAACTTCGCCGGCAGGATGTCGGTCGCACGGTGGTCGCGGCCGACGCCGTCGATCAGGAAGACATCGCCTTGCGCATTGTGCCTGCGCAGGGGAAGGATCGCCTGATAGGCTGGCGACCGGTACCAGGCGTGCGCCGCCTCGCGGCCTGGAAAGGCGATGACGATCAGGTCGCCGCGACAGGGACCTTCCAGTTTCTCCTTGGCACCGCCATGGATGACGAAATGGCCATCATAGGGGGCAAGCGTTGAGTCGATGGCTTCGAGATAGGCCACGATAGCGTCGCCCATAGTGACATTGTGAAGATGACCGATGGCATAGCTGGTCATGTGAGGATCCTTATACTTGTTTACCCGTCAGGCAGCGATGGTTCGCCCGCGCGAAGCGCCAAATTCGAGGCGAGTCAGGATTGCGACCACGCCGGCCTGCCCGACAAGGAATGTCCAGCCGAGCGCATTGGGGACGATGATGCCGGACGCCGGCAGCAACAGGCTGGCCAGTATCCAGGCTAGGTTGCCGAGCACGATGAGCTTTGCCGCCCAGCCCGGGACTGGTTCGGCACGCCCGAAGAGCGCCATGAAGATAGCAATCGGCAGCAGGCTGGCTCCGGCCCAGAACAGCAGCGCCTGAGGTATCTCCGTGAGCGCCGCGACGGTCCCAGAACCGACGAGGAGTGCGCTCCCCATAGCGGCGCATGTGGCCGCATCGATCGTCAGCAGGGTGTTGAGTCTGGGGCTGTTCATGACGCTGTTCCTTTCGAGGTCGATCGCCCGCAGGTTGATCCGGAGGGCGCCACGATCCTTGAGGGTTTCGGAACCCGCGTCGATTACGTGCGAGGTAATTGCCGTGGTTCCGCGCCGCCTGCTAGCTTTCGTGCATGCAAGGAGAGCAACAATCGGCCGGGCAAATCCTGCGCAACTGGCGCCAGCGGCGCCGGCTGAGCCAACTCGCGCTCGCCCTAGACGCCGAGATATCGCAGCGACATCTGAGTTTTGTTGAATCGGGTCGCGCGCAGCCGAGTCGCGAGATGGTTCTGCACCTTGCCGAACGGCTTTCCGTACCGCTGCGTGAGCGCAACGTTATCCTGACGGCTGCCGGTTTCGCGCCTGTCTATCGCGAGCAGCCGCTGGACGCACCGGAACTCGACGCTGCCCGCGCCGCGATCGAAGGAATACTTCAAGGTCACGAGCCGCATCCTGCGCTCGCGATCGACCGGCACTGGACGCTCTTGTCGGCCAACCGGGCAGTCGGCGTACTGCTTGCCGGCGTCGCGGATCATCTGCTTGCGGGCGAGGTCAACGTGCTGCGTCTGAGCCTGCATCCGGACGGGCTCGCAAGCCGTATTCTCAATTTCGGGACATGGCGCGCCCACATTCTGGCCCGCCTCGCGCATGAAATAGACGTCTCGGCCGATCCGCGCCTTGCCGCCCCGCTCGACGAACTGAAGTCCTACCCTGCGCCGAGACAGGGGGGCAAACACGGCGCAGTCTCGCCCGCCAGCAGCGAGATCGCAGTGCCCCTCATGCTGAAGAGCGATGAGGGACCGCTGTCCTTCATAAGTACGACAACGATATTCGGAATGGCCGTAGACGTGACCCTGTCCGAAGTGACGATCGAAGCCTTCTTTCCCGCCGATCCCGAGACAGCGAAGGTGGTGGCCGGCATGATGGCGGCTTGACGAGGGCGCCGACGCCAGGCGGCTGATCACCTGATTGACTGCAATTTCGAGAATTTTCTGGTCAGAGTGGCAGGATTCGAACCTGCGACCCCGTCGTCCCGAAGAACGAGGGTTCAATAAAACTCAACGAATTCAATGAAAGTCGGCCAGTTTCATTGCGGTTTGTTCACTTCATGTACCGTTTATCGGTCCGGAAACGGTCCGGAAGCATAAAATAAGTGAGAATTCTGATTAACACATAAGATATATTTACATTTTCAAGCAAGAATAAATAAATAGCAGAAATTATAGTGAATTAATTCTGAATTTTAAATATATATAAGGGTCGTGACGTGCTCCCCTGAATTGTCCTCGCTTTGAGGTTAGGCTGTTCCTCGTATGAGGAGACAGGCAATGAAGCGATCGAGATTTTCTGACGAACAGATCATCGGCATTTTGAAGGAGCACCAGGCTGG